>NZ_JBFHIT010000031.1:0-58992 GCF_041596335.1 Mangrovibacterium sp.
AGGAATTATCGGTGTCAGAAATTGCCGATATGGTTGGTTACACGTCAATAACGAATTTCAACAGGCAGTTCAAGCAAATTTTGAACAACACTCCCCGGGATTTCAGACAGCTTCATGGCAGTGGTACACTTGTGTACTAGTAGATATTATTCACTGATTACCCGTAAGCGAAACAACTAAATTGTATTTAAGTAACTTGATTCGTCCTGTTGGGGGAATTCAGCTCTTGTTTTGTATTGCATTGAAATTCAGTGTGTACGTTCGTTTATTTTTTCAATTCTCACCATTTTGCCATCATGCTGTTTGTTACTGTTGAAATAAATTTCGATAGTGTCGGAGTCGGGATCGTACAAAAATAACGACTTTGTAAAAAGGAAAGAGTTCGCAACGTTTTATTTTGAGTAGGGGTAAAATAGTGCAAATACTTGGTAAAATCCGTTACGGTATCCCCCTTGATCCCTATTATTTTTGTTACAAACTCTGAATAGTTTTTTGAAGGTCATATGACTTAAGAAAGACTTAAAAGAAAAGCAGAAAAGTCTGACCACTTTCCTGCTATATTTTAAGAGACTAAAACGTGTAAATTGTAATCACTTAAAACCGATCAAATCTATGAAAAAATGTAGAGAAAGAAAGAGATCATTTGATTTTAAGGAGTTAGATTATCTAACCTTAACAAGGATCTCAAGAATCTTAAGCTTCACTTTCTTTTGCTTTCTTATCAGCTTGTCATCTGTTAATGCTTCAGATGGAAGGGGAAGTTTAGCAGATGGTAATCTGGAAGCCGTTTCCCAACAAAGGGGAATATCAGGAAAAGTTACTGATATGCAAGGATTACCTCTCCCCGGAGTAACAGTCCTGGTAAAAGGTACGACAACCGGGACGATTACTGATTTCGATGGAAATTATACAATTGGGAACGTCCCGGAGGAAGCCGTTCTTCTCTTTTCATTTGTTGGGATGAAAGCGCAGGAAGTTGCTGTTGCCGGCAAATCAACAATCAATATTAAACTGGAAGATGAATCCATTGGCCTGGAAGAAGTGGTAGCTATTGGTTATACGGTGCGCAAAAAGGGCGAGGTGACCGGTTCTATCAGTACCGTGAGCTCCGAATCAATTGAGCGTTCAGGAAATAAGGATATTGCAAAATCGCTTTCGGGTAAAGTGCCAGGTTTGATTGTCAACGACCGCGGTGGATATCCCGGTGAAGGGGATATGACGCTGCTGATTCGTGGTAAGTCAACCTTGGGTAACAACTCGCCGCTGATCCTGATTGACGGGATTGTAGCAGGTAATTTCTCCTACCTGTCTCCGCAGGATATTGAGTCGTTGACTGTTCTAAAGGACGGTGCAGCAGCAATTTACGGTGCCCGTGCGGCGAACGGTGTAATTTTGATTACCACCAAACGCGGGAAAACCGGTAAACCAAAGATTAACCTGTCTTCATCGTATACCATGTCTTCATTTTCGGTGAATCCAAAGTTGATGAACTCGGCGCAATACGCTGTTTACCAAAATGAAGCTCGCGAAAGAAACGGGTTTGCTGCTCTTTACTCAGAGGAAGCGATTGCTAAATATGCGTCGGGCGAAGATCCGTTAAATTATCCGAACACAGATTGGCTGGATTTGACTTTCGCCGATTATTCGCCGGAGTATCGGACTTCCTTGTCTGTATCTGGTGGAAATGAAGATGTCAACTATTTCGTGAGTGGCGACTACATGGATCAGGTGGGGATGTATGAGTCGGGCGACCTGAACTTCAAACAATACCAGGTGCGCTCCAATTTGGACGTCAAAATATACGAAGACCTTAAATTAGGCGTTGACTTATCCGGAAGATTTGGTGTTCGCAACGAACCTGGTGTTCCTGAGAGCTACATTTATAAGCACATTTATGCCAACTCACCAACGCAGGTAGGTGTTTATCCCAATGGTCTGGTTGCCTGGGGGGGCGAAAACGGTTCAAACCCTTACATCATGTCCAGCAAAGAAGCTGGTTTTATTACGCAAACTGACAATGATTTGCGGGCTAAGTTTTCAATGAAGTGGGATTTGAGCAACTTGGTTACTGAGGGCTTGCGCATTGAAAGTTTTGCCGGTATCCGCAAAATGAGCAACGACATTAAGAACTGGTACACACCTTGGACTGTATACCAGCTTCAGACAGACGGTACGTACCTGGAATCTCAGGGGAAATCACAGCAGGGCGATAAAGCCATCCTGCGCGAAAGCTTCTGGAAATACGATGAGTTGATGTTGAATGCCGTTGTTCACTACGATCGTACATTTGGTGATCACACCGTGAGAGGATTTGCCGGTATCGAACAAACAACTTCAGATCAACGAAATTTCTGGGCCGAGCGAAAAGACTTTCCTACCAAACAGCATTACGAGTTATTTGCCGGTAGTGATGAAGGACAATTGTCTTATGGAACCTCAGCAGAGTGGGGAAGGGTGAACTATTTTGGATCGCTGTCTTATGACTTCGCGAAAAAGTATTTCGTGGATCTGACTTTGCGTCGCGATGGTTCAAGCAACTTCGCCAAAGGAAAGCAATTTGGTATCTTCCCGGGAGCAGCTGTATCCTGGTCAATTGGCGACGAAAAATTCATGGATTTTACCAATAGTTGGTTAAATGCGTTGAAAATCAGATCATCATGGGCGATCATGGGGAATGACCAAATTAGTGCCTTCCAGTTCCTGACCCGTTATAGCTATGGGGGGCTAACAGATGTTGCCCAGCCAAACTGGTATATATTTGGTGGTACAAGATACAACGGTTATACTCCTGCAAACGTACCAAACCCGGATATTACGTGGGAAACGGCTGACATGAAGAATATTGGGGTGAACTTCCTGATGTTCGATAGTAAACTGTCTGCTGATGTGAACTACTTCTACCAAAAACGCGAAGACATCCTGATTACCAGAAATGCTTCAGTGCCCGATTTTACTGGCTTAACTTTACCCGCTGAAAACCTGGGCAAAGTGGATAACTACGGATTGGAACTGGAACTGGCATGGAGCGACAAGATTGGTGAATTAAGCTATAACATTGGTGCAAATTTCACCCAAGCGAAAAACGAAGTGGTGTACATGGACGAAGCAGCCGATGTACCGGAATGGAGAAAACGCGAAGGGCACCCGATGGACTCCTACATTGTTTACCCCACATTTGGGTTATTCAAAGATCAGGACATGGTTGACAATTTGACTGCCAAGTATGAAAATACCGTTGAAGGTGAACCGGCTTATGTTGATACTGACGGTGATGGCGAAATTACTTCGAATGATGCAGTTAGATCTTATTCGTCTAACGTGCCTGAAATTCAGTATGGTATTTTTGGTGGCCTAAACTACAAAGGCTTCGATTTGAACTTCCTGTTCCAAGGTCAGGCGCAAGCAAAAATGTTGGTTTTCTTTGATATGCAGGAAGGTGCAAGACCAGATTTTCTGTTCAACGAACGATGGACACCGGAAAATCGCGATGCCAGATATCCGAGAGCTTTTGTTCAGAATGATCCGTATAGTGCAAACCAAAGCAATAACGCTGACAACTTCCAGGGTGCCGACTTGTGGTTGCATAACGCATCTTTTGTCCGCCTCAAAGAAATTGAGCTGGGATATACCTTCTCTAAAGACCTGATCAAGTTTGGAAGTCTGAAAGTATATGTGAGAGGAAATAACTTGCTGACCCTGTTCTCTGATGTATATGATATGGGATTGGATCCGGAAGCAAGTGGCTACAATAACTTCAGGCTTGCCCAATATCCATCGCTGAAATCTTATTCATTTGGTTTTAACCTTAGTTTCTAACGATTACAACTAACGCCGGTGAAGGCAAGATTTTAAAAACATAAAATGCAAATCAAAATGAGAAATATAAAATATAAAATCCTATTTGGGGTGTTCGTTCTGCTGACAGCATTTGGCTGCGAGGACGTACTGAATACCGAAGCAAAAGATGCATTTGCTGAAGACTTGATCTACAGCGACCCAAGCCAGGTGGAGAAATTGGTCTTTACAGCTTACAACAGCACTGAAGCTTGGTCGCTCAACCGTTATCAATGGTGGAGTAGACGATTTAATTTGGAAGGGGCTTCTTTTGAAGCAAAGTTTAATTTTCAGGATCTGGATGTCTACAGAGATCGTGCTGGATGGACCCCGAGTAATGTTGGTGTACTTACTGAAAAGTGGCGAAATTATTGGGATTATGTACGTCTGACCAATGAATTCCTGGATCGTATCGATGCCAGTGGAGCAATGCAGGCTGATCCGGATGAAACGGCCGTATTGAAAGCTGAAATGAAATTCCTGAGAGCAAATCTTTACGCTAAATTGATTAAGTTCTACGGTGGTGTGCCAATTATGGATCATGCCTTGGGCTTGACCGAAGAGTTTAATTTGCCCCGGAACAGCTACGAAGAATGCGTTGATTTTATTGTGCGCGAGTTGGACGAAGCCGCTGAAGTATTGCCGTTAACTCGTCCAGACAGTGAGTTTGGTCGCGCCACCAAGCTGTCTGCTTTGGCAGTGAAGTCACGTACCCTACTTTATGCTGCAAGTAAATTGCACGATCCCGCTTTTGCACCCAGTAACGATCCCTTGTATGTGTACACAAAATCAACTAAATGGCAGGATGCCTCGGATGCTGCCAAAGCCGTGATTGATTTGGTTGATGCACGCGATCTGATTGCTGTTGCCAACGCCGATGCTTATCAGAAAATGTTTTTGAGCCCAAATCAGGATATTCTCTTTGCAAGATCTTATGGTTCTTCATACTACGACTTTGGTACTGATGCCAACTCGCTTCCCGACCAGTGTATGTCGCCAAACGGCTACGGTGGCTGGGCCTTGTCTTCGCCTACCCATAACTTCACCTTGCAGTTTAACATGGCTGATGGTACGGGGACAAACGGAGACGGTTCAACCTTCGATGCTGCCAACCCGAACACGGGTCGCGAAATGAGGTATTATGCCAACTTGCTTTATAACGGTGCGCAGTTCCGCGGCCGCGACGTACAATACTATCTTTCAGAAAATCCAACGGTTAATCCGCATGGGTATGATTCACCAAATGGTCTGGGAAATGCTCAGCACTCTTCGAAAACCGGATACAATATCCGTAAGTTTCAGGATGAGAGTATCGGTACCTGGGATCCTGAAAAGAAAACCTACAACACGCTGACCAATATTTCTCCCAACCGCCCGTATGTACTGTATCGTTTGGCTGAAATTTACCTGAACTATGCCGAGGCTGAGTACAACCTTGGAGGTGCGACCCACGAAAACAATGCGCGTGAGTTTGTAAGTAAAGTGTCGACCCGCGCACTTCAGCCTGCCATTACGGCAACCGGCGAAGAGCTTCTGGAAGCCATTAAGCGCGAACGTCGTGTGGAGCTTTGTTTCGAAGGTCACAGCTTCTTCGACGAAAGAAGATGGATGGAAGAAGACCACTTAGGATTTGACATCAAAGGCCTTAAATGGACGAAGAAAGGCGACGGAAGCCTGGCATTTGAAGAGTACAAGGTGGTTACACGTCCTTGGTGGGATAAACATTATTACTTGCCAATTCCAGCCTCTGAAGTCGAAAAAGCACCTGCTTTGGTGCAAAACTTCGGGTATTAATAATTCAGATGAATTGAAGAAATCTTAAAAATTGATGAAATGAAAAAAAGAATCATATTTTTTCTAAGCTTATGTATGGTCGGAATGGGGATTGTTGTCCTTAATAGCTGTACAGAAGATGAGCTCTTCTCGATTAAGGAAGTGGTGATTACCTGGGAGACTCCGGCCGAACTGGTGGAAGGTTTGCCACTGACGGAAACGCAACTAAATGCAACCGCCAATGTGCCGGGAAAGATCGTTTTTACACCCGCTTTAGGAACCGTTTTAGCCTTGGGTAACAATCAGGAACTGAAGGCTGAGTTTACGCCAATGGATAGTAAATATCCGAGTCTTTCCAAAACGGTGAACATTAACATTGTCGAGAAATACATGCCGGTTATTACCTGGGGAACCCCCGCTGTTCTTCCCTTAGGAGATGCATTAACGGATGAACAATTAAACGCTAAAGCAAATGTACCGGGTACTTTTGTTTATACCCCGGCCCTGGGTACCGTGTTGCCTTTAGGTGAAAATCAGGAACTGAGAGTTGACTTTACCCCATCAGTGGCAACTCACCAGGCAACTTCTGCAACCGTGATGATCAATGTGCGGGATGTTGTGCCGATTAAGTATTCAGCCAACAGTGCTATGTATACAGGCGAACAGTCATTTGCATTTAATGTTTCGGGTGCGGTTGGTAGTTTGGGCAATAATCCTGCTGCAGGTTTTACCGTTCATGTTACGAATACTGCAAAATTTGTTGATAAGGATGTGGAAATTAGCAGCCTAAGTCTTGATCCGACAAATGCTGCCCGAATTATGGTAACATTGGCTGAGATGATTTACGCTGATGATATGATTACCATTGCATTTGACAACAGCGGTAGTGAGATTGTATCGGCTGATGAGCAAGCATTGCTTTCATTTACGGCTCAACAGGTATCTATTCCGGTTGCCGGTGCCAACCTGTTGGAAGGTAATTCGTGGGCTGGTTTTGAAGGAACCGCTGATGGAAACTCGGCAGGCGCTTTTGGCTATTGGGTGGGTACGGCTCTGCCATGGCAGCGCACTACAGATTTGTTTGCCTCCGGAGCTGCGAGTATGAAATATACAGGCGGTTTTGATGTGAAACCACTATACGGGATGAACTTTGGGGATAATTTGGATATTCAGGCTGGAGCATACGAAGTTTCTCATAAGATTTATATTGCAGAAGGTTCGGACCTAAAAATGCTGCGAACTGCTATTGCCAGAAAGTCTACTGGTTGGGGTGATGATGTTGCAGCTACCTGGGACGTTGAAAACGTGGAGCGTGGAACGTGGGTAACCATTAAGCAAATCATGAACTTCCCTGTAGCTTATAACATTTCTGATAAAACCAGGTATTCCTATTATGTGCAAGCAAGCCTTAATGTGGGTGTTACAGGCGATCAAACCTTCTACCTCGATGACATGGGACTGAAAAAGGTTGATGTTGCCCCACGTCCGTAATAATACAGAATCAAATTAACCCCTCTCTAATGCGTTTTGAGAGAGAGGTTAAACTAAGCGAATTTCTGTAAATATTCCGGGGATGTCAAATAAGTAGGGAGTAGAAACTTTACCTATGATTGGCATCCCCGTTTTTATTTAAAATTAAGATCATGCAAAACAAAATCCTTGTTCAGATAATAATTGTCCTTAGCCTCTTGCTAAATGGATTTAGTGAACTTCACGCTCAGGTGTACCCGGTGTCGGATCCGGGCAATAGCGGCGGATGGATGTTGAATCAAAACCTAAGTGATGAGTTTGAGGGAACACAATTGGACAAAACCAAATGGTGGATATTGGGCGAAAACGGTGATTACCGGAATAAGTGGAAAGGCCGCGCACCCGGACAATTTGCTGCACATAATGTGCGGGTTGAAAACGGTGATCTGATTCTGCTGAGCCAATGGGAACCCGGCTTTAACTTCGCTCCGGAGAAGAATAACGGAGTGTATTATGGCGGTACTTCGACCAATGCCGATAACAGCAAACCCATCACGCAGGCCTGTGTCATGAGCGAAACATTTTTCAGATATGGCTACATGGAGATTCGATGCAAAGCTGCCGATGCTCCGGTAACTTCATCTTTCTGGACTACAGGCTACCATTCGGAAATTGATATGACCGAAAATTACGGAAAAAGGCCAATCGGAAATCCGGAAAATAAACCGGAGTCGCTCGAACGAAAAATGCGAACCAATATGATTAGCTGGGATCCCGACCAAGCGGCTGATCATCAAAACTGGAAAGTGGAAGATGTACTGGATGTGCGGGTTGCCAGCGATTATTTTGTATATGGTTTTGAGTGGGATAAAGATTATATCAAAACCTATTTCAACGGAAAACTAATCCGGCACGCTACCCGGCAGGAGTTGGAGGCTAACGACCAATGGCGACATCAATATCCACAAGAGTTGTGGATCGATTCAGAGGTATTTTATTGGTACGGACTGCCGGCACAGGCCGATTTGGCTTCTCCGGCAGAATATAAAATTGACTATGTACGAATTTGGCAGAAAGAAATAACAGAGCCTGATTTTGAAGCCTTAGGATTTGAAGGACCATTTTATTTTCAGGGACGAAGTGTTCCATGGTGGGCTGCCGCGTCAACACCATGGCGGATCAAAGACGAGAAGTCTTCAACCGGTGATTTCAGCCTTCGCTTTCAGCATAGTGGTACATTGAACGGAAGCCAAACGATTTATTCGCCCTTTGGCTCGTCCAACTTGGCGGCAGGCGATAATGAGATGCGTTTTAAAGTTTGGATTGATCCGGCGACGGTCGTCAACAAGCTGGATGTTGTTCTGAATAATCCCTGGATCAAACTGACCTTTGATTTGTCAGGTGTTGAAAAAGGACAGTGGGTTGAACTAGTACAAAATTTTACAAGAAATGCGGAATCCAACCTAAGCCTGACCAACGGAGACCGGTTGCAGATTACCATCGCATCAGCTGATATTGCAAGTCCGGATGTGTTGTTGTATATCGACGATATTTCATTTAAAAACAGCATTGCCACCGGGATTGAAAATCAAAAATCAATCGATTTCTCGGTTTACCCGAACCCGGCAAGCAACATTCTGACAATTAATTCAACTAAAAGTGGTCAGATCAGGATTTCAAATAGTGTTGGCATTGTAATTAAAACAACCGAGAAAAAATCGTCAAGCGAGCAGGTTGGTGTTTCTGATCTCTTGCCGGGACTATATTTTGTATCCATTGTTGGCGAGAATGGAGGGGCTACTCAAAAAGTGTTGATTTGTAGATAGATTGTGTGTTTTTAATTGCTTTTCCCGAAAACCATCAGGTTCAATCCAGGGGGGATCACCAAATTCTTTTTAAAGAATTCCATAGAGCGAAAGTTTGCGGAGTCCTGTCTCCGGCGGAATTGCGCCAATTCAAGATGCTGTCCGTTACATCGTCATTTCGTGGATTTCTTCCCCGTGATCCTATTGTTCCGGATTTTATTTCAATATAACGTTAAAGGTCGTTAACAGTTAAGGGTAAAATAATGCTATAAACGGATAAATTTCAAGAATGGAAAAATGGGGATTTATAGCTAATTTGTATTAGAAAGAATCTTGAGTTTGCTTAAATTCATTAACTGAACGAAATTAAAACAATAAAACAATCATGATAATGAAAAAATTAATCTTTTTTGCCATTTGCGCATTTTTCATACAAACATCGATAGCGCAGCAGCATGGTATCATTAACAACTCGAAAAGCCCCTATGTGAAATTGAAAAGTATCGATATGGGCGACTGTATCTGGACCGATGGCTTCTGGGCTGAGCGTTTTCAGATAGCCGAGAAAAGCATGTTACCATACATGCAAGAAGTTTTTACCGGTGATGTTGGTCACGGACTAAACAACTTTAAGAGCGCCGCATGCGACCATGATGATTGCAAGGATAAAAAACCTTTCGCAGGTTGGTATTGGCACGATGGTGACTTCTATAAATTTATGGAAGCGAAAACGTACATGTATGCTCAAAACGAAGACCCCAAAATACTGGAAGAATTGGATGGTTATATTGCAACGATCGCCAAAGCACAGGAACCGGACGGATATCTTCAAACGCATACTACCGTTAACAAAAAGCATACATTTACCAAAGACGAAGCTAAGCAAACAGCTCCACGTAATGTTGGTAACTTCAACCGTTATTCGAATCGTAAATACCACGAAATGTATAACCAGGGTCACTTACTAACAAGTGCCTGTATCCACTACCGTGTAACGGGTAAGCGTAACTTCCTGGACATTGCCATTAAACAAGCCGATTTGTTGTACAGTGTGTTTATGCCCGACAATGACCATTACGGACGTTTCGGATTCAACCAAACTCAAATTATGGGACTTGTTGAATTGTACCGTACCGTTGGCGACAAGCGTTACCTGCAATTGGCGGAGAAGTTCATAAACAACCGTGGTAAATACCCGGTAGAAGATCACATAACTACGATTGGGTACCCAATTGGTGATATGGTACAGGAACGTACTCCTTTGCGCGAAGCGGATGAAGCTGTCGGCCACGCCGTTCTTGCTTTATACTATTACGCAGGTGCTGCTGATGTTTATGCTGAAACAGGCGAAGAGGCTTTGATCGAAGCGCTGGACCGTTTATGGTATAACGTCACCGAACAAAAAATGTATGTAACTGGTGCAGTTGGTCAAACTCACTACGGAGCATCAACAAACAGAGATAAAATTGAAGAAGGTTTTATCGATAAATACATGATGCCTAACTTAACTTCCTACAACGAAACGTGTGCTAACCTTTGTAACTCCATGTTTAGCAAACGTATGCTGGATATCCACGCTGAAGGTAAATATGGCGATATCATGGAGCTGGTAATGCACAACAGTGGTCTTTCTGGCATTAGCCTCGAAGGAAAGCATTATTACTATGCAAATAACTTACGTAAAGTTGATGGCGCACGCGATTATACGAAATTGGTGAACGATTTTGAGGAGCGTCAGCCATACCTGGAGTGTTTCTGTTGTCCGCCAAACTTAGTTCGTACTGTTTCTAAACTTTCAGGATGGGCCTACAGCAAATCTGCGAACGGTATTTCAGTAAACCTTTACGGAGGGAACAAACTTAAAACAACCTTATTGGACGGTTCTGAACTAGAGCTTTCTCAAGTAACTGAATACCCGTGGGAAGGGAAAGTAGAAATTACAATCAACAAGTGTAAGAAAGAGCCTTTCGACGTCATGTTGCGTATTCCGGCTTGGGCAAAAGGAACTACTTTAAAAGTTAACGGCGAAGATGCCGGTGTTGATGTTAAAGTTGGTGATTTTGCGACGATCAGCCGCAAGTGGAGTAAAGGCGATGTGATTACGGTCGACATGCCAATGGAAATCACGTTAGTTGAAGGAAACACTTTAATTGAAGAAACCCGCAATCAGGTAGCTGTTAAGCGTGGTCCTGTGGTCTATTGTCTCGAAAGCGCGGATTTACCCAAAGATGCAGGTATTCTTGACGTTTACCTGAAAAGCAGCGCAGACATGAAAGCGGTATTTAAGAAAGATCTGTTAGATGGTGTAACTGCAATCGAAACAGACCTATACATTCGTAAAGACAACAACGAAGATAAAATGTACAAAGCGGTGAAGAAGCCGGAATTTGAGAAAGTGAAGGCTCAGTTTGTACCTTATTTCGCATGGAGTAACCGCGGTAAAGGTGAAATGACTGTATTTGTGCCGATTATCTGGGAATAACAGATCGGTAGCAATATCACTAAATAAAAGTTTGTATAGAAAAAATACCACTTTGCATGAGATAAGGCGAAGTGGTATTTTAATTTTGAAAGCTTTTAATGCTAAGATGTCGCACTAAAATATGAATATCGAAACATGGCGAAAACTATCATTGTTGCTTGTATTTTGTCCATTTCAACTGGATTATTTGCACAACGCAACTGTCGGGAGGCTTTTCAAAGAGTAGAGACTAAACGATTTGCCGAACTGCCAGATGACTGTCCTACACCGGATGCGTTTGCCATTTCTCCGGATGGGAGTCTTTTTCTGTCGTGCCCCAATTACGCCGACAATTCGTTGCCCGGGCTGTTGGTGCGGGTCAACTCGGATGGAACGATTATCCGGATTGCGGAAGTTCCGGGCATTGACCTGGGTACGAGCGCCCGGCCAATGGGAATTGATTTTGCTCCGGATGGTTCGCTCTATGTTTGTGCCAACCCGCGTATCCTGCGATATTCTTTTGTAAACGATTCTGTGGCACAAATAGAAACGATAGCTGAAGGGATAAACGGCCCCAACGGGCTCAAAATTAACGGTGATAATTTGTTTGTCACCGTCCCAAAGCTGCCCAAAATCAATACAGCGAAAAATACAAGCGGTGTCTATCGTTTTAAGTTGACCGACCGAAATATCGAAGTAAAAAGCGACAGCACGGATTCAAACCTGCTCTTCACCACTCAAACCCAAAACCCAAAACGGCAATTCGGCCTGGATGGAATTGCTTTTGATCACAGCGGCGATCTTTATGTGGGCGATTTTGGCGATGCAATCATCTATAAGCTCAAGCTTTCAGAGACAGGAACTATAGAATCAAAAGAAGTATACACGACTTTTCCTGACTCAACCGGAATCGATGGTATGATCTTCGACCAAGACGGCAACCTGTATGTGACCGGTTTCTCGCAGAATCAGCTGTGGAAAATTGATAATAACCGAAAAGCCTCGATTATCGCGGACTATCCGGATAATGACGGTTGTCACGGAGAATTGGATCAACCGGTTGATTTGACTATTTGGGAAGACAAACTCATCATTTCAAACTTCGATTTAATGACCGGAGAAGGCTTCGTCAATACGGCCCATAGCAAACCCTACACGCTTTCTTTTATCCCATTGCGTGACGAGGATATTAAACGATAGTTCATTGGAGTAATAGTTGGAAATTCAGTCGTTTAGTTAATCGATGGGCAGAACGAAGATGGTATAAAGGGTAAAATAATGCAAGTATTGGTTAAAAGTTAGTGTGATCGATTGGGTGTTGACTTGTAATTTTATGAATCAATACCAAACCATATAAATTGTTTCACCAAAAATGAATAAACAAATATTAACTGTAGCCGCAGCCGGATTGTTGATGGGCTGCTCTGCTCCGAAAGAAACCGTTCAGAAAAAGCCGAATATCTTGTTCATCGCTGTTGACGATCTTCGGCCTGAACTCGGGTGCTATGGCTCGCCAATAGCCATATCGCCAAATATCGATGCTTTGGCGCAGCAAGGTTTGCTGTTTAATAACGCACATTGCCAGCAGGCTATATGTAGCCCGTCGCGCGCCAGCATCATGACCGGTGCCCGGCCCGAAACAATCAATGTCATCGAAAACTTTACCGATTTCAGGGAAGAAAACCCCGATATTGTGACTCTTCCGCAGCATCTGATGGCCAACGGCTATCAGGCAGTTTGTGTAGGTAAGATTTTTCACGGGCCGTACCAGGATATGAATCATTCGTGGAGCCGGCAACCGGAAAAGCCTGAGGTGGAGCGCCCGGCTACAAAGGGCGGCTATGCACTGGCCGAAAATCAAGAAAACTGGCAGAAGAACCGGCAGGAGAGCATCGAGAAATACGGTCCCGATGCGCCTAAAAACGGCCTGGGCCAAGGCCCGGCCTATGAATGTGCCGATGTGCCTGATGCAACCTATGAAGATGGTTACGCTACCCTACAGGCCATTGAGACCATGAAAGTGATGCTGGCCGAGAATCCCGATCAGCCATTCTTCCTGGGACTTGGATTTAAAAAACCGCACCTCGATTTTATCGCACCTAAAAAATACTGGGATCTCTATCAGCGGAATGAAATTCCGTTGGCCACGCAAACCGAAGGCCCCGAGGGAGGCGCAGCCGTTGGCCTTCATCCTTCCTTTGAGTTGCGGGCCCGCTATGGGATCCCCAAAGAAGGCGATATTCCGGATAGCCTGGCACGCACCCTGAAACATGGCTATCTGGCTTGCGTGAGTTATGTGGATGCCCAGATCGGGATGATGATGGATGCGCTGAAAGAAGCAGGCCAGCTGGATAATACCATTGTCATACTCTGGACCGATCACGGTTGGCATTTGGGTGACATGGGCATCTGGGGAAAAGCAACCAACTACGAAATTTCGACGCGCGTACCACTGATCGTTTGGACGCCTGATATGAATGAAAATGTTCGGGGGAAATCGACTGATGCGTTAGTGGAATTGGTTGACATGTACCCAACCATACTGGAATATTGCGGCGTTGAAGCTCCTGCACATTTGGAGGGGCAAAGCTTTATGCCCGTTCTTGAAAATCCGGATCGCCCATGGAAAAAGGCAGTTTTCAGCCAGTTCCCCAGCCCCGCATTGCGCGAATGGGCTGCCAACCCCTTATCGCAAGGCATGCGCGAGACTTACTTTGGCCCACTGATCGAAAAGGTTGAAGAAAAGATCATTGACCAAATGGGGGGAAAATGGGACCGCGATCTGTTTGAAAATCGTTTGATGGGCTACGGAATGCGAACCGAGAACTACCGGTTTGTGGTTTGGAAAGATTATACGAAACCTGAAAGCGAACCGGTTTTCATTGAGTTGTATGACCATCGGAATGATCCCGAAGAAACAGTCAATGTGGCTGGTCAGCATCCCGAATTAGTAGAACAGCTGCTTTCGCAGTTTAATAAAGGTTGGCAGGGTAACCTTGCGGATTTGGGGGACTGATAATTTGTTGTATGAAGATTTAGTTGTTCGGTTTGTGTAAATCGATAGGGATTAGTTTATCGTTGATCGAAAGCACCTGCATACTAACTTGTTGGTGTGTGGGGGCTTCTTTCCAAGTAGAAAAACCGGAACACCATGTGAAATATATAGGGGATTTCAACCCCAGGAATAAACAACCAGTAACAAAAAATAAACGAACAATATTAAGCTATGAAAAATCAAAATAACCTAAAGTGGTACCTGAGCGGCCTAACAATTGCGTTTCTTGGAACTTCAAGTTTCGCAAATGGGAAAGCCAAAGAAAAGGATAACTGCGACAAGCCCAATATCCTGTTAATTTTAACCGACGATTTGGGGTACAATGATGTCGGCTTCAATGGCTCAACAGATATCAAAACACCGGCATTGGATCAACTTGCGAAAAATGGGGTTGTCTTTACTTCGGCCTATGTGTCACATCCTTTTTGCGGGCCTAGTCGCGCTTCAATTATGACAGGCCGCTATCCGCATGTTATTGGCACTCCCTATAATCTGAGAGACGATGGAACTCGTCCGAATCTGGGGGTCCCTGTAAGCGAAACCTACATCAGTAATGTGATGCAAGAAGCAGGTTATTATACGTCCGTGGTTGGAAAATGGCATTTGGGTTTTGCACCGCAATATCACCCCAACAATCGCGGGTTCGATGAGTTTTATGGATTTCTTGCCGGAGGACACGACTATTTCCCGGATCAATTTAAGCAGGCGTACGAAAAACAGCTGAGCGAGGGGCGACATCCCATTCGAGAGTATATACGGCCACTGGTTCACAATCAGGACGAAGTGGAAGAGACTGAATATGTTACTGATGCTCTCTCCCGCGAAGCGGTTCGCATTGTTAACGACGCAGCAGAGCGAAAGCAGCCATTTTTTATGTACCTGGCCTATAACGCGCCTCATGTTCCGCTTCAGGCCAAAAAAGAAGACCTGGAAAAGTTCGCGGATATTGCAGATGTCGACCGCAGGACTTATGCAGCCATGGTTTATGCCGTCGATCGTGGGGTGGAACAGATTGTTGAGTCACTAAAGAAAAACGGTCAATTTGAAAATACTCTGATCGTATTTTTGAGCGACAATGGTGGGAACACTGATCACGGTGCGAGCAATGATCCGCTTAAAGGAATGAAAGGAGATGCCTGGGAAGGTGGTTACCGTACCCCGATGTTTTTCCACTACCCAAACAAGCTGAAGGCCGGGATGAAGTTTGATACTCCGGTAACATCATTGGATTTTTACCCGACTTTCGCCAAGATTGCCGGGGCGAAAATACCGGAAGCAAAAAAAATGGATGGTAAAGATATGATGGGCGATTTGATTAATGGCGAGACCAACCTGAAAGGACGTCCGGTTTATCTGTTGCGCTATCGTGAAGGTTATGCTGATGTCGGTATGCGCATCGACGACTGGAAAATAACCCGTATGGGGAATGAACCTTGGAACTTGTTCAAGATTTCGGATGATTTGGGCGAGAAAAAGGATATGAGTTATCGCCATCCCGATAAACTGAAGGAAATGGTTGAAATGACCGAAGAGTGGAGCAAAACGCATATCCGTCCGCTGTGGGTGTATTCCCAAAAAGATCTGGAACTGTGGAATAGCGGAGTACTTCCCGGGTACGAAGGTACTTTTGAAGTTGAAAAATTAGTGGCCCCGCCTTCGGCAGTGTCGGAATAAGGGTGGTTTACGACCTTACTGTTTCTTAAAAATAGAGCTCAAGAATATGAAAACTTGCTTGAAATATTTTCTTACCGGAGTCGCCTTTTTTGCGACCCTATTTGTTGGTCATGCTCAAACCAATCTTTATCCCGTGGATATTTCCGGGTTCGAAGTCGGTTTTTGGGTAAACAGCACTGCTCAACCGTCGAATTCATACACCTGCACCATTGTGACCGATAAAGTTTTTGACGGCACACGGGCGGTAAAGTTCGATTGCCCCGACGCTGCTCTCCCTACTGCAGGAAATGCCAATGCTGTTCTGGGAGGAATCAACCCGGATTTTCCGGTGGGGAACATTGCTGTAACTGCCGGAACTTATCTGTTCCAGGCGAAGGTTTTTATTGAAGGAACCGCTCCGTCGAGGATTACTGTTTTCATGGCCGAAAAGTCGGCGTCGCTAACCGGCCATATCAGTTTCAACATCCCGCTCTCGGAAGTGGCAACCGGCAGCTGGCAGACCGTTTCGAAAGTCGTCACATTTTCGGCCGATATTGCCGAAATGAAAACCGGTTTGCGCATATACGGAACTGACTACAACGGACTAACCGGATCTTCCACTTTATATGTTGACCAGATCGGGCTGTTCGAAGACACCGGAAGTGGCAGTGCGGATGTGAAATACTCACCGCTGCTGGATCCCGATTTCAATTGGGAGATCAATCCCGACTTTTCCGATGAGTTCAACAATCCGGTCATCGACCAGGCCAAATGGAATACCGATGTCGGCGACTGGGGAACCTGGTCATGGGAGCCCGAGAATGCGTACATTACAGACACGGTGCTGACCTTGCGCATGAAACAGCAACAGCACAGCCGGGGAGGAACGGACTATTATTTTACCTCGGGCATTGCTCAGGTGCGCGAGGAATTTACCTACGGCTATTTCGAAGCAAAGATAAAAGCCAGTGACAAGGGCCAGGGAACCTGTCCTGCCTTCTGGGTGTACAGCGTGGGGCAACCTACCCCAACCGAGGAAGGCGGTGTTCAATACAGCGAGATTGATGCCATCGAGATTTTCCAGGTGGCGAACGAATTACAGCGTTTGGAGATGAACCTTCACACGCGGATTATTGAGAACGGTGTTTTAACTTGGAAACGGCCCGGGCAGGGCGATTCGGAGTTGACACATAACTCCTGGGATGCACCCTGGGATCCTCGCGACAAATATCACACTTATGCCGTGTGGAACCGACTTGACTCGATTTTCTGGTATGTTGATGGCATTCAACGGGGAGCAAAAAAGAACCACTACTGGCATTTGCCCATGCGCCTCACTGTTTCCATGGGTTTGAGAACGCCCTATGAAAAGTACATTGATGGTGTTCGAACTGTGATGCCCTACCCGGAGTCAACCCCTGAGCCCGGATTCCCGACAGAGATGTATTGCGACTATGTCCGGGTTTGGAACACACCGGCACAGCTTTATGCGGACCGCGAAAAGTATTACAATGCCGAATTCCAGTCGGGTGGTGTGCTGAATTTCGATTGCCGGTATTTTGCCGGAAACGACCATTCGGTATTGGCTGATAGCTGGGGCGGTGTTTCCTGCAAACTGCTGGAAATTCAGGCCGACGGCACCGTTGTCCGCGAAGTGGAGCAGGTTGATGCCAGCGCCGTAGGAAAAGTCTCGGGTACGGCCTCCTTCAGCTTTTCACTGAATGGATGGCAAGCCAGCTCGACTTTGCCCGAAGGGAATAAATACGTGCTGCAACCCGTATTCCGGACTTCAAAAGGTGGCGGTGAGAATGTGATGTTGAAGGAGCAGTACTACCCGATTGAAATCGCTTTGTCAACTTCATCAGCTAATCCGCTTAAAAAAACATCCGATTCGGTTTTGTCGGTCTATCCCAATCCGGCTTCCCACTCCATAAAAATCGAGTATGCATCGGTGAGTAACGAACAGGTCCCCGTTTACTTTTACAACAACATGGGTGAGTTGGTGCTGCTTCGGCAAATTCAGTCTTCCCAGGCAGTCGAGGTGGATATCTCAAGCTTTACACGTGGGATGTATTTTGTGAAAGCGGGGATGAAAGTTCATAAATTGATTGTAAATTGATTCTTATGACCAATTAACTATACGAATGGAAAAATCAAATTCAAAACAATCCGCATTGGTCGTATTCACGGCCGGTGCCTTTTTCTTTTACAGTTTCATTCAAATGACCTTGTTCAGTACTGAGGCCATGAAACTGTTTTTTATGAGCCAGCTTTCGCTGGTCAACACAGCTGCCTTTGGCAATTTTGCCGGCACATTTTTGTACGGAACAGTGCTGTTTTTGATACCCGCAGGCATTATGCTCGATAGGTTCTCGGTACGAAAAATCATTTTGCTGATGGTTTTGCTCGATGTGCTCTGCGTACTTGGCATGGCCTTTACCCGCGACGCTTTTACAGCTTCGGTACTTCGGTTTATTACCGGGGTTGCTCATTGTATCGCATTTATGGCACCCTTCAGGCTGGCACCCCGTTGGTTTGCGTCAAAGCATCTGGCCATGGTTTCCGGCTTGCTGGTGGCTTTCGCCGTTTTGGGCGGATGGGTTTCCGGTGCTCCGTTACTGGCGCTTATCAATTCGTTTGGCGGTCAAACGGCCATGATTATGAACGGCATTCTTGGCGTGGTAATCTTGTTGGTTTCGTTGGTGTTCCTGAAAGATTATCCGGTTGGTTATCAGGCTGCCGGCGAATCGACCGTTCAATTGTCCTTGCTGGATGGATTGAAGCTGGCTGCCAAAAACCTGCAAAACTGGTTGGCCGGTATGTACATTGGCTTCCTCAACCTGGCCGTTCTGCTGCTTGGTGCCATGTGGGGAACCACTTACCTGAAATTTGTCAATCCGGAGTTTTCGGAGGCTACATTCACCGGCATCATCGGCATGATATTTATCGGTACCATCATCGGGTCTCCGCTGAGTGGATTGATTTCCGACCGTTTGAAATCGCGTAAAAAGGCCATGATCGGCGGCGGCATATTGTCTCTGCTGGTGATGTTGCTGATTATCTTCCCGCCAGTTACAAGCGCAGGCTTTTTTTATGTGCTGTTCTTCCTGCTCGGGTTGATTACTGCCGCGCAAAGTATTGGGTATCCTGTTATTGCCGAGTCGAACGAAGACCGGGTGCTGGGTACGGCCAATGGCTTGTCTGCCGTGGTTTTAATGGGAATCGGAGCTATCGGTCAGCCCTTGTTCGGAGTGTTGATCGAGTTGTTTGGAGGTGGTGCAGATGCAAGCACCGAACAACTTCAGGCTGCTCTGCAAACCTCCATTTGGATTATGCCTTTGGCATTTGTGGGAGCCATCCTGTGCTCGGTTCTGCTGAAAGAGACCTTCAAACCGGAAGCCTGATCCGGTTTTAGATAGCGTTGATGTAGCTCGTCAGATTGACATCCCGTTCGAGGTTTAACTTTTTACGGATGCGATGACGGGCTACATGAACACTTCCCAGTGAAATGCCCAGTAAATAGGCCATTTCTTTTCCCGAAAAATTGAGTTTGATCAACGCACAGATCTTCAGGTCGGTCGAGCTCAGGTCGGGAACTTTAGCCTGCAAACGCTCATAGAAGTTTTCGTTCTGACTCACAAACCGGGCATTGAACGATTCCCACAGGTTACCGGAGCGTTTTTCAATATTCGATAGTATTTTTTTGGAAGTATCATCGGTCGGATTCCTCGAAATCAATTCACTCAAGGTTTTTATAAGCTCTTCTTTTTCGATGAGTTGAAGGGTGTTGGTGGTGAGTTCTTTGTTCTTTTCTTCCAGCAGCATTTGGCCTAGATGCTGTTCTTCTTCATTTTTTGCTTTCTCGCGCAGGTGTTTTAAGCGCTGTACCCGAATCAGGATAATCAAGCCTGCACTGATCAGTAAAAAAAGGGTGATAAAGAAAGAGATTCGGAAGCGCAAGGCTTCTCCGGTGCTTTCGGCCAAGGCCAATTTGTTGGCGTTTAGTTCCTTGTTTTTTTTCTGCAATTCCTCTAAATACGGATTTTTCAACGAAAGAAAGCCCTGCGTGTTTTCATTTCTGGGATTGAGATACCTCTCGTTAATGTCGTTGGCAAGCATTAGGTTGACGAAGGCTTTGCGGCTGTCACCGTCCTCAAAAAGCAACTGCGCATATCGCCGGTAAACATAGGCCCGGTAAAAGGTGTGTTCGCCGTTTGTGTCTTCAACCAAGAGCGATTTTTGAAAGAATGATTTGGCCTGTTCAGCTTGGCCGGTTGCCTGGTAGCACTGGGCAATTTGTGCATACAGGATGATCAGGAAGCTTTTTGTGCTGGCGTGCACAGCACCACTTTTTGCCAGGTTTTCCAGCTCGTGGGCTGCTGCTGCTAAAAGCGGTAAGGCTTGATGGTGCTGGCCTTGTTTCATCAGCAGACTAGCGCTTTTCTCAGTTAAAAACAGGGTGTGGGAGTTTTCTATCCCGACTGCCTCTGTCAGTTGCCGACAACTGTCTGCATAAGCCGTCAGCAGCGCGGCATTTTCAATTCGCTGGTAATACAGCAGTAAATTGTAGTAGGGTGCGTAAAGCTCAGCAGGCGTAACCTGTCCTTTATGAAGGGCTGTGCGATAAAAGGTGTATGACCTCTTGAAATTTGCACCGGCCTCATCATCCTGCTTGAAGAGGTAGTTCAGCACACCGAACTCTTCATGCGCACGGGCGAGTAGGCGTGCATTTTTGTACTCCCCGGCCAGAAAGAGCGCTTCGCCCGAATGGTTTACGGCAAGCATATAGTTGAGCTGTTTGCGTTCCAGTGCGCTCATCGACAGCAGGGAGCGGATCGCATCTGAAGTATCCTGTTCGGCGATGGCTTGATGATATCGCGAATTTAGTATTGGTGCCACCGAATCAGAACTGATTTCTGGGGAGATCAGACCTTCAAAGGTGTAGTCCTTGAATTGTTGTGCATGTAAGTTCTCAAAAAGGAAAAATAAAATCGTCCAAAGGAAGATTTGTCGGAGATTGATTTGGAAGTGGTTTGCTATCGTGCACATATTCAGTGGGATGTATTTTTATGTGAAGATAAGTTTTCCCGTCGGAAATTAAGGTGGAATTAAGTTGAAATTTGGTCGGATTAAGTTTTTGTTAGGGGGAATTTTTCGATTTTTAAGACCTGTCGGGCTAATTTAGTACAATCAAAAAACCACGAGCAAACCAATTTCCTGCTTATGAAAAAATCAATTATTGGAACTTCGGTTCTTCTTGTTTTGGGATGCAGTCCGACCGGTGCTCAGCAGCAAAAGCCAAATATCCTTTTTATTGGTGTGGATGATCTGCGGACAGAATTAGGGTGCTACGGATCTGATATTGCTGTTTCGCCCAACCTGGATAAGTTGGCAAGCGAAGGCATGCTGTTTCGCCGGGCTTATTGCCAGCAGGCGATCTGCGGCCCTTCCCGGGCAAGCCTCATGACCGGAATCCGTCCGCATTCCAGCGGCATCACGCACAATTACATACCGTTCAGGAAAAATCTGCCCAACATGGCTACCATTCCGCAAACATTTATCGCCAATGGGTATGATGCTGTTTCGTACGGCAAAATTTTTCATCATGGCGATGAGGATGAGCAATCGTGGAATTACCCGCAACTGCAGGAGGCTCGTAAGGCAAATCAACGGAGCGGCTTTGCTCTTCAGGATAACAAAGACATTACCCTCGAAACGAAAAAAGCCATGTTTGCCAAATATGGCGAAGTGGCGAAATATGGTTTGGCCAGCGGACCGGCTTACGAATGTGCAGATGTTCCCGACAATGCGTATGTCGACGGTTACAATACGGATTTAGCCATCACCGCCTTGAAGGAATTGGCAAAAGGGGAGAAGCCTTTTTTCTTGGCGCTGGGTATGCATAAGCCGCACCTGAACTGGATTGCCCCCAAGAAATACTGGGATTACTACGACCGGGACCAAATACCGCTATCTGTGCAACCCGAAGCGCCGGAGGAAGGCGCAGAGATGGGAATTCACCCATCGTTCGAACTTCGTGTGCGGGATGGAATTCCCAAGCAAGGCGACCTTGATCCGGAACTGGCACGGACCCTGAAGCATGCTTACCTGGCCTGCGTGAGTTACATCGATGCACAGATTGGAAGAATGATTGAGGCGCTCGATGAGGCTGGCGTTCGTGATAATACAATCATTATTGTATGGAGCGATCATGGTTTTCATCTGGGTGATATGGGAATCTGGGGAAAAGCCACCAACTATGAAATTTCAACCAGGGTTCCGTTTATGATCTGGACTCCGGATATGCCGAAAGGTAGCCGTGGAAAAGGTAGTGATGCATTGGTGGAGTTGGTGGATATGTATCCTACTTTATGCGATCTGGCTGGCATTGAGGAACCCGGAGAGTTGGAGGGCTGTAGCTTTAAGCTGTTGTTGAGTGAGCCCGATCGTCCATGGAAATCCGCTGCATTCAGCCAGTTTCCAACTCCGGCGCTGAGAGAATGGGGGGCTTTCCCGTTGAGGCCGGCCATGCGCGAAACTTATTTTGGACCGCTTCTCGAAGAGGTGGAAGAACGAATTCAGCTTCAGCAAAAGGGAAAGTGGGATCGCGAATTGTTCGAGAATTACCTGATGGGCTATGCCATGCGTACCGAACGCTATCGGCTGATTGCCTGGAAAGATGACCGAAAACCTGGTGAAAATCCTTTGTTTATTGAATTGTACGACCACCTTAATGATCCGCTCGAAACAAAAAATATTGCCGCCGAGAATCCCGAGCTGGTTGCCCGTTTGATGGCGCAACTGGAGGCAGGTTGGAAAGGTAATTTGCCGAAAGAAAATAGCAATAACTAACTTACTAATACCAATATGAGAAGAAGAGATTTTTTTAGAAAAGGGGCTACTGCAGCTGTGGCCACCAGCTTGATCCCGTTGGCAGGGAGTGCTTCCAATAGCAAGCAGGCTTATGGTGACCGGGAATTGGATAAATGGACCCATTTGGGAAGCGGGAAGAAAGAAATGCCCAATCGGAAAGAGACGCAACGGTATGATGTAGCGGTATTAGGCGGCGGATTGACGGGTATTTGTGCTGCTGTGTCGGCAGCCCGTAACGGTGCAAAAACCGTGTTGGTGCAGGATCGGCCGGTGTTGGGCGGAAACAGCTCCAGCGAGATGCGTGTGCATGTTCATGGTGTGTCGCACCTTCGTCCCGACAACAAACCGGAGCGCGAAACAGGGGTCATTGAAGAAATTCTGTTGCATAACCGATTCAATAACAAACAGGAATCCTTCCCGGTGTGGGATCATGTGTTGTATGACTTCGTTATCCGGGAGCCCAACCTGACGCTGATGTTGAACACCCAGGCTGTAGAAGCGGTGATGGACGGTACTAAAATTAAAGCGGCCATATGCTGGCAGGCAACTACCGAAATGGAATATACCCTGGAGGCAAAGCAGTTTATTGATTGTTCGGGCGATGGTTTGCTTGCAGCTACTGCCGGAGCGGAGTACCGTACCGGCCGGGAAGGGAAAGCCGAATTCAACGAACAATACGCTCCCGACCAACCCGATGGTTGGCAGATGGGTGCTACACTGCTCATTTCGGCCCGCGACTACGGAAAGCCCATGCCTTATGAGCCGCCGCACTACGTGATTAAATATGAGGGAGATAAGTCGAACCCCAAACGCAAGCTGATCAATTTCAAAAACGGCATTTGGTGGATCGAAGTTGGAAGCAATGATGATATTATTGCTGATGCTGAAAAGATTCGGCACAAGCTGATGGGCTACCTGCACGGAGTATGGGATTACATTAAAAACTCGGGCAAGTTTCCGGAGGCTGAAAATATGGCTCTGGAGTGGGTTGGCTCATTGCCTGGCCGGCGGGAATCGCGTCGCTTTATCGGCGATTTCATCCTTTCGGAAAAGGACCTTACTGAACACCGCCATTTTGACGATGCTGTAGCTTATGGCGGTTGGTCGCTCGACGAGCACTGCTGGGCAGGGATCGAAAATCTCGCCGACCCGCCAAGTTATTTCCACCACTATTTCCATCGTGTTTACGAAATTCCTTACCGGAGTTTATATTCCAGAAACATAGCCAACCTTTCGTTCGCAGGGCGTAACATCAGCCAAACACATATCGCTTTGTCGTCGTCGAGAGTAATGGCCACGTGCTCGCTAATGGGACAGGCCGCAGGAACAGCTGCTGCTCTTTGTGCAGCCAAGGGAGTTAATCCGCGTGATATTGCCTCTAAGCATGTTAGTGAATTGCAGGAGCAATTGCTGCGCGACGATGCTTTTATACCGAATCGTCCGGCCAACGATCCGCTTGATTTGGCGACAAAAGCGGCCACAGTTTTTGCCTCTTCCACATCGAGCGGCGATGCAAAATTGCTTACCGATGGGGTGTCGCGCGATTTCGAGGGCACAATCCACCATTGGGCCTCTGCAGGCTTACCGTCAACAGTGCAAATGGAATGGGAAAAGCCGGTTGATTTGTCGAAAGTAGAGCTGAAGTGTGATACAAATGTAAAACGTAACCTGATGATGCTCAAAGAGTCGACCGTGGATGATGCGCATTGGAATGATGTTCCTGTTGAACTTATGAAAACGCTCAATCTGGAAGCAAGAGTAGATGGGCAATGGGTGAAGATTGGTTCAATTGAAAAGAATAAAACCCGCTTGGTGAAATTCAATTTTGATACAGTCAGGACTACAGCTGTTCGTATTAATTTAAAGGAAACTTATGGCGCTAAAATCGCAAAATTGTTTGAGGTACGCTGCTACTCGTAATGACCAGGTATTATTTCTATACTGCTTTAATATTGGTTGTGTTAGCTTGCAGTGCTAACCGGCATGGAGTACTTGCACCCGGAACGGATCCAGGAGGGACGATTCATCGAGTCGGCCTCTCTGACCCGGCTCATTTTTTGGAAGAACCGGTAGTGTACGACCTGGTGGAACGAAAGAGCCCCAATGGGCTGCCAAGCGAATTTTTTTTGGATGTCCCTTCCGTCTATTGTGACGACAGTGTATGTAAAATAGTTCCCGTTCGGATTTTCTGGAATCCGATTGGAGAATATCAACGCTTTGAACTTGAGAAGCGCAACAAACTTGAGAAAAATAAAGGCAAGCCATTTTCAAAGAAAGATTGCCAAAAGTTAGATCGTATTCTTCAGGATAAAACTTCTCCTTTCGGCGGGATCTCCCTGAGTGAAATTACGAAAACCAGCAGTTCTGAAGGTGTTGACGCTATCTCAGGAGCTACTACAATCGTGCTCGACGATAATGCAACAGTCAGGGGAGCGACACTGACTTGCTACACGCTGTGGAGGTGGGGCAATGGCGATGTCTGTGACTCGATCAGACGAATATCCGGAGACGCATTGAGCCCGGTTATCCTAAGAAGTTACCTTGACGCCGAAGATAATTTGAAGCTGTATGCCATTGACCAAATCTCCAGGCGGCGCTTGTTTGATCCTGAGACTGTTGCTTCAGTCGTTCGGAGTTCCTGTTCCGATATGCGTGAATGGAGTGGATATCAAATCCGTTATTTGGAGCAAGCTCCTGATTCGGTTTACTTTTCAATGTTGCGGCTTTTAGTGAGTACAGATGATGAATTTCAAAAGGTGGCTTCTCTAAATTCATTGCTGAAAACCAAAAAGCTAGCACCAGCGGGTTATTTTGACCAAATCGGCGAGTTATTGCCCGGGTTAGATTCGTATCAAGTTGTGGATTTGTTCCTGAGATTAATGGAGCAAAAAAATGCCGGAAGTGAACTCATAAATGAGAAATTAATTTTACTTCTTGACAGAAGTATTCTAATCAGCCGCAGGGCGTATTGGTTTTTGAATAATCAGAAACTCTCTGCTGAGCAGGAGGCTGTACTTCGGAAGTATAGAACGGCCAATGCCGAATATTTTTAAGACCTTGTCTGCCGATCTGATTAAAAGTCTGAAAGTAACCCGTAATTAGTAGCTAAGATGTCGAAGACACAGTAAAAAGTTAAGTCATTTTTCCTCAATCTGAGTCATTTTATGGTTAATCAGGGGGTAAAATTGTGCCAATACCGGGTAAAAAGAATAAATCAAAAAAGAGCGGTATTGCCGATATTGTAACTTCTAATAACAATTGAAATAATACGATTTAGAATAATACCCGGGTATAGTTTAAGAGTACAAAAGAATTCTATTGAAATGAAGTTAAAAATAATCACTTTCCTATTGATTTTTACACTGAAGGCCGGGGCACAACAGATCCTTCGTCTTTCTTCATCTGGCGACGATATGACAGAAGTGGTTCGCGCAGCAATGGTACGCTGTACGGATAAGAATATCAAACTGGTGTTTGAAAAGGGAACCTATTTCTTTCGACCTGATTACGCTTTGGCAAAATACTGCGTCGTGACCAATCATGGCAACGGATTAAAGAAGATCATTTTCAATTTTGAAGGTTATGAATCTGTAGAGATCGAAGGCAACGGTTCTGAGTTTATTTTTCACGGACAAGTCATGCCGTTTTTATTCGATGACTGTGATAAAATTCAAGTACGGAACCTGACAATTGATTGGGATATTCCTTTTCTTTTCCAAAGCGAGGTTCTTGCCGTCAATGAAGAGGAACAATGGATTGACGTTTTGCCTTATACGGATGGCTTTTCATGGCAACTGAAAAACGAACAAATACAATTCCCAAATATCGACGGATTTATCTATCCGGAATTAGGCAGCACGATGGCTTTCGATAAAGTTGAAAGTCGAGTCGCGCACGGAGCCTGGGATTTTCACAGCTCGCCGAGATGGGTGGAAGAAATGCCATGTGGAATGTTACGCATTCACGAGACACTGAAACACTATCCCGAAGAGGGGGACGTTTTGTGCTCAAAAGGAGATCGGGAACACGACCGCTACGCTCCGGCTTTTCAAGTGAAAGCATCTAAAAATGTACTTTTTGAAAATACAGTGGTACATCATGCGTTGGGGATGGCGTATTTGTTTGAGCGGACGGAAAATATTTCGATTTTAAATTGCGGAGTCTACCTGCGCGAAGGTTCGTCGCGCGTCGTATCATCCACCGCTGACGCAACGCACTTTGCGAATTGTAAAGGCGATATTTTAATCGAAAACTGCCGTTTCGAAAATATGCTCGACGATGGAACCAATGTTCATGGTACTTATGTCGAAGTCAGTAAAATACTCAACGAAGACGCGGTGCAGGTTGAACTGAAACATTTCGAGCAATATGGGTTTGAGTTTGCCGCTCCGGGGGATGAAGTTTGGTTTGTAAAAAGCCCGGATCCGGGCAGAGGGGAAGTTAATATTGTCCTGGCAGCAAAGCCGGTAAACGAACGTTTTATCGATCTTCAATTTGAAAGACCCTTGCCCAAAGATCTGAAAATTGGCGATGTGCTGGAAAATAAAACCTGGAACCCGACTTTTACTATGCGCGGATGTACGATCCGTGACCACCGGGCGCGGAATGTCGTTCTGAAAACGCCGCTGAAAACAGTTGTTGAGAATAACTACTTCTCATCTATGATGTCCTCAATTCTTTTCAGGGGCGAAACTTTTTTCTGGTTTGAATCAGGGGCGGTTGAAGATGTTGTCATTCGTAACAATACATTCGATTACTGTGCCTACAGCGGAACCGAGCATGCGGTGCTTTTCATTACTCCAAAACTGGGTTCAAATTATAACTCCCACCTGACGTACGACCGCAACATTCGGTTTGAAAACAATAAGATAACGACTTTTGATAACCGCATCGTATGGGCAGATAGGGTTGATGGTTTAGTTGTAAAAGGAAACACGATCATTCAGACATTTGATGCCAAACCGCTTTATCCTGATGCCCCGCTGATTGAGTTGTCAAATTGCAAAAACGTCAGCCTAACCCGGAATAGTTACGAGGGGATCTGCAAAACAAGTATTGCGTCGGATCAAACATCCGGACAATCGCTGATGATGGAATCTAATGCAGGTTTTTAGGTACTCCTTTGTCGTTGCGAAATAGTTTAGAAAATGAAGAAAATGAAAAACAGATTGTTGAAAATAGCCGGAGCTGCATTGGCGTTGCTAACTCTTGCCGGCCTGGCGGAAGCAGCTTCTCCGAAGCCCAACATTTTATTTGCCATTGCTGATGATGCATCCTGGAAAAGTTTTGGAGCCTACGGCTGTGAATGGATCAAAACACCTGCTTTCGACAGAGTAGCCAATGATGGCATCCTGTTCACCAATGCCTACACGCCAAATGCCAAATGCGCACCTTCGCGGGCATGTATTTTAACCGGCCGAAACAGTTGGCAACTGGCGGAGGCATGCAACCACAATCCCCGGTTCCCGGCTCGGTTTAAAACCTATGCCGAAGCCCTGGGCGAAAACGGCTATTTTGTCGGAAGTGTAGCCAAAGGCTGGTCTCCGGGCGACCCCGGCAAAGTAAACGGGAAAAAACGGGAACTTGCCGGTCCGAAGATCGATGAAATAAAAACCGAACCACCTACGAGCAGTATTTCAGATATCGATTATGCAGCGAATTTTGAAACGTTCCTGAAGTTGCGCCCTGAAGACAAGCCCTTTTGTTTTTGGTATGGCGGACACGAACCCCACCGATCCTATGACTATGGATCCGGAATCAGAAAAGGTGGCAAATATATGCAAGAGATTCGTGAAGTGCCGCCCTTTTGGCCCGACGTGGATACAGTTCGAACTGATCTATTGGATTATGCCTTCGAACTTGAGTATTTCGATATGCAGCTGATGAAGATGCTGGAAACACTCGAAAAGGCAGGAGAACTCGGGAATACCATTGTGGTGGTTTGCGCCGACAACGGCATGCCTTTCCCCCGTATCAAAGGTCAGGAGTATGAATATTCGAACCACCTGCCGTTGGCAATCATGTGGCCCGACGGAATCAAAAATCCGGGAAGGGTAGTTGACGACTATGTGAGCTTCATCGATTTTGCACCGACTTTTCTCGATCTGGCGGGATTGACAGATCACTCAGCAGGCATGCAGTCCATTGAGGGTAAAAGCCTCTCAGATATTCTTTATGCTGAAAATGATGGCCGCGTAACCAGTTCACGCGACTATGTGCTGATCGGAAAGGAGAGGCACGATGTTGGCCGGCCTGACGATGAAGGTTACCCAATCCGGGGCATCGTGGAAGACGGCTTTCTTTACCTGATCAATTTTGAAGCGGAGCGTTGGCCGGTAGGCAATCCCGAAGTTGGATATCCCAATTGCGATGCAAGTCCGACAAAAAGTTACATCCTCAATACCCGTCGTCACAATTCCGACTGGAGGTATTGGCAGTGGAATTTTGGCAAGCGGGTGGCCGAAGAACTTTACAACGTACAGCAAGATCCGTATTGCATGACTAACCTGGCCGCTGTAGCAGCTCACTCAGAGTTAAAGGAAAAGCTTAAATCGAAATTAATTGAGAAATTGACAGAACAAGAGGATCCGCGAATTTTGGGGAATGGCGAAATCTTCGAACAATATGAGTATGCAGGTCAGGCCCGAAATTTTTATAACCGAAAGATGAACGACGAAAATGTTCCTTCGCAGTGGATTCATGACAGCGATGTTGATTTGGATTTAATTGAATCGAAAGTCAACCATAAATGAATCATAAAAACAAACCCGAGCAAATGAAATTGAAAATATTTATACAGGCCGGAATGTTGTTTGCTGGCCTTCCAGAGCATGTGGCAGCTTCTGAAAAACCCAATATCGTCATCTTCTTTGCCGATGATTTGGGGTGGGCCGACCTGGGCTACCGAAACAAAGATTTCAATACACCGAACATTAACCAGTTGAAAAAGGATGGTCTGGAGTTCACCCGGGCCTATGTTGCCACGCCAACATGCAGCCCAAGCCGTGCATCGCTTCTGACGGGAAAAGAGCCCATTCGATTTGCAATGCCGCGCCATGTTACGAATGAAGATCCGAAGAATACAACAGATGAATTCAACCTGTGGCCGAATGATCCGGTGCAGATGCCTTCTCGCAACTGGCTACCGCTGGAAGAGACGACTTATGCCGAGTGCTTAAATGAACAGGGTTACTACAATGCTTTCATTGGTAAATGGCACCTGGGCGGAGAGGCTTTTTATCCTTCCAAACAGGGATTTGACGAAGCAATCGGCGAATGCCCCCATGGCCATCCTCAAAATTATTATCCGCCCTATTGGAAGGAGGACAATCCCTTTCCGAAAACTCATAGCGAATACCTGACCGACCTGTTGACAGATAAAGCAGTGGATTTCATCCGAAATTACGAGCGGGATGCGCCTTTCGAGCTTTCGCTTTTTCATTTTGGCGTGCATGGTCCTCAAATCGGACGGAAAGACTTAATTCAGCATTACAAAGATCTGGGCTGGGAGGATCGCTATGCTGAATATGGAGCCATGGTAACCGCACTCGACGAATCGCTGGGGCGTTTAAGAAAAGCACTGACCGAAAAAGGAATTGCCGGCAACACCATTATCATTTTTACCTCAGATCAAGGTGGATTTTTCTCGAACTATCCTTTGCGCGGAGCGAAAACAGGTGGAAATACACTGGGAGAAGGAGGGGCTAGGGTGCCATTTATTTTGTATTACCCGGGAATAACCGAGGCAGGAGCTGTATGTCACGTGCCAATTCAGACGCTCGATGTTTTTCCCACCCTGCTGGAGATTGCATCCGGTAAACCATGCAGCGATACCGCCATTCAGGGGAAAAGCCTGATGCCGCTGATCAATGGTGAGGAATTCCCCGAGCGTAATCTGTACTTTTTCCGTTCGTACGAAAATCAGTATGCTGCGATTATCAACGGCGATTGGAAACTGATCAAGTATCACCAGGGCCCCTCACAATTGTACAACATTCGCGACGATATTGGCGAAGCCGGTGACCTGATTTTCGTCAATCCGAAAAAAGCGAAACTGCTTCATGCTGAACTGGAGGAATGGGAAAAAACGGCTGTAACTAAATTTTGAAGATAATAATTGAAACAACCAGGATGAAGAATAAAATTTTTGGGCTGATACTGTTATTCGTTTTGTCGGGCAGCCATAATTTGAAGGCCGAGATTATCGGGCGACAGAATTTTAATCAAGGATGGAAGTTCAAGCTGCTCAACGATAAGACACTTTGGGGCGATTCGTATGAGAGTCCCGGTTTGGACGATGCCGATTGGGAGGCCGTCAGTCTGCCTCACACCGCCCGACTGGAGTCGCTGGTTGTTAATAACCAATGGCAGGGAATCTGTTGGTATCGGAAAACATTTCCTGTGTCGGCTGATTTGGAAGGAAAGAAGCTGCTTATTGAACTTGAGGCAGCGATGAACTATTCTCAAGTTTGGATTAACGGGAATGAGGTATCTGAACACCATGGCGGGTATTTGCCAGTTGTGATTGATATTACTGATCATATTCTTTTCGGGGAAAGGAATATGATCGCAGTTCGCCTGAATAATATGGATAACCCAATTACCGGGCCCAAGCCGCTAAAGATTCTGGATTTTAACATGTATGGTGGCTTGTACCGCAATGCTTGGATGATTGTAAAAGACAAGGTTCATGTCAGTCATTCCAATGAGGCCGGTATTGTTGCCGGAGGAGGTATCTTTATTACCTACCCAAAGGTCTCAGCAGAGGAGTCTGTTGTGCGGGTGAAGACGCACATCGAGAATGATGACCAAACGCCAAAATCAGTTAAGGTTGTACAATCAGTTGTTCAAAACGGACTTGTTGTGGCCGGGAAAAAATCTGAAACGTTGGTTGTAAGCCCGAATGGAAATATTTCTTCTACAGTTGATATTCCGGTCTCAAATCCGATGTTGTGGTCTCCTGGTTCACCAAACATGTATTCGTTGGAAACAACTGTTTTGGTTGACGGAACCCCGGTTGATAAACAAGAAACCCGTTTCGGCATTCGCGAATTCAGACTGGAAAAGGATGGACTCTATATCAACGGGGAAAAGACTTTTCTGCGGGGAGTAAACCGTCACCAGGAATATCCGTTTGTAGGATATGCCTTGTCGGATAATGCCCAATATCGCGATGCAAAAAAGATTAAGGAGGGTGGATTCAACTACATTCGCTTGTCGCATTACCCGCAGTCGCCTGCATTTATGGACGCCTGCGATGAGCTTGGGATTGTGGTTCTGGACGCAATTTTAGGCTGGCAGTATTATGCCGACAACGACCATTTCCGGAATTATTGCTACCGATCGGCAAAAGAGCTGATTCGCCGGGACCGAAATCATCCCTGCGTACTGGGCTGGGAGGTTTCGTTGAATGAAACACAGATGCCGATATTTTTTCAGGAAGAATTGCACCGGATAGCCCATGTTGAATATCCCAGTACATACACCTATACCGCTGGCTGGATGGATGGCGTTTACGACATTTTTCTGCAAGCCCGTCAGCACAAAATCGGTCACAGCGAAGATTATGAAAATCGCGACACAACAAAATTCTACTCTGTTTCAGAATACGGCGATTGGGAATACTACTCAAGCAATGCTGGTTTGAACCAACATAAAATGGACAAGACCACCCGTTACGAGACCAGCAGCCGCCAAAAGCGGGGATACGGCGAGGCGCGTTTGTTAAACCAGTGCCGCAACGTGCAGGAAGCGCACAGCGATAACCTGACAACAGCCGCATTTGCCGACAGCTACTGGGTAATGTACGATTATAACAGAGGATACCACGATGATATTGAGTATTCAGGTTTGATGGACATCTTCCGGTTGCCAAAATATGCATACTACTTCTACCAAAGTCAGGAAAGTCCTGAAGTCAGAAAGGTGCTTGAAATTGCCAGCTACTGGAATGAACGATCGCCACTTGATGTGAAAGTCTTCTCCAACAGTGATGAGGTTGAACTTTACCTGAACGGAGAGCTTATTGCCCGCCAAAATCCTGACAGCGACTCCATATCGGCAAACCTGAGTCACCCGCCATTTACATTTAAAATGGAAACATTTGAGCCAGGAGAACTGAAAGCGGTTGGTTATATCGAAGGGGACGCAGTTGCAGAGTCAGTCGTAAGGACACCCAAGAAACCAACTGCCTTGAAAATATGGTTGGATGAAAGTGGCCGTAGGGCAGAGGCCGGTTGTAATGATGTGTTGTTTCTGTATATCGCAGCCGTGGATGAAAACGGAACCATCAATCCGAATTTCGACGGAGAGATCAATCTCGAAATCAACGAGAATGCTGAAATCATGAACCAAGGGGCGATTAAAGCAGAGGCAGGAATTGCAACGGCTTTGGTGCGAATAAAAGCCAAAGCCGGCGAAGTGAAGGTTATCGCTAAAGCAGAAAGTTTACAGCCATCCGCCAGTCAATTCAAAGTTGCAGAGTAGGCAACATAGCCATTCGCGAAAAAGCGACCTGGACGGTCCGAAAAAAATAATTTGTTGATGTCATTTAAAATCGAAAAATATATCGATATGAAAATACTCAGGAAAAATACTGTTTTAGGATGATGTCATTGACTACAGTTGCGCTGGTTGGTGCCTGCAGTCAGTCGACAAAAGCTCTCGCTGTTTTACTCGAAAAACCCAATGTTGTTGTTATGGATATGCAACAAAAAACTGTACGGCTAATTAAGCGCTACGCTGCTATTGTTTGATTATTATTTAGTTGTTCAAATTCGATTATTGTTTTGTACCCTAAAGCCGAGTGCCTTCTTCGTTTGTTGTACCAGGTTTCGATCCACCGAAACAAGGTTAACTTGGCTTGTTCCTGATCGAGGAAGCTCCGTTGATAGACCAACTCAACTTTTATCGTTTTAAAGAAGCTTTCGGCCACAGCATTGTCCCGGCAGTTGCCCTTTCTGCTCATACTTCGGCTAACCAACTTCTCACGTTCCAGAAGATTGGTAAAAGCATTGCAGGCATACTGGACACCAAGGTCTGAGTGAAAAATTAGTTCATCCGTAATCGGACCATTCTTTACGGCCATCCTCCATGCTGGAATACTCGTTTCTTCCGCACTTAAGCCTTTGCTCATGGCCCAGCCAATCACCTAACGATCAAATAAATCAATAATGACAGTCAGGTACATCCAACCTTTATTTGTTCTGATATAGGTGATATCGGAACCCCAAACTTTTGCTGGAGCCGTAACCGAAAAATCCTGATTTAACAGGTTGGGAGCAATTGGGTATTTGTGTCTAGAGTCGGTTGTCGCTTTGAACTTTCGTTTCCGCTTGGCTTGTAGCCCTGCTGCGGTCATAATTCGAGCCGTGCGCGGACGTGAAACTGTGTACCCTAAAGAACGGAGTTCCTCGGTCATCCGTGGGCTTCCATAGCTTTGACCACTATCCTGAGAGATCCGTTTAATTTCCACCAATAACTTTTGAATTTCATTCCATCGGTTTGACTCTCCGTTCTGAAGCCAGTGGTAATAACCGCTTTTGCTTATTTTGAATGCTTTACACATCATCTCAATAGAAAATCGATTGCGGTGATCACTTATAAATTGGTAGATTTCCCATCGCTCACGGAGAAGATGCTGATTGCCTTTTTTAGGATATCGCGCTCCATCCTGGCTTCTCGAAGCTCTTTTTGCAAACGAGCATTTTCCCGCTCCAAATCCGACATCTTCGGGTTCCCGTAATCGGGGAAACTATTGTCTTTGTACTGACTAAATTCCTTGCGCCATCGGTAAAGTAATGCTCGGTCGATCCCAAGTTCATCTGCAATCTCACTCGCGTTCCCTCTTGCATACGATAATTCGACTGCCTTTCTCTTAAATTCTTTGTCAAACTTCTTTCTCATAGGACTCATAATGTAGGTAAATAAATTGTACTTAACCTACCGTCCAGTCAAATGTAGCAGTTCCATTATAATTCGTTATCCTTTCCGGCATTTAGTATTGCAATACCTGTCTGGTAACCTCTCTTGTCTTACCTCTTGCATTTTGTAGGTGTTTACAGTCCGGATCCCTCTGTTTTCAAATCCGACCAGGGTACTTTTTATTCCTGATCTTCTTCCAATGGGAATCGCTGCTATACCGTTTTGATCGGATGAAAACGCCGGATTTTTCCTCTAGATGGCCTTTTATCTTTCTGTTATAAGGTTTCCGTTTCTTTATTGTCTTTCTTGTAGCGAAAGAATTGTTTCCCCTTGGTAACGCTGTTTTTTCGGGGGCTAGTGACGCGCTTTGTTTTTTTTCATCCTTCAGAGGTGCCTGCTTTTTCTGAACAGTCACGAATTCGATATTATCTTCGATCGTCGAGGTGACAATTGTTTCATTGCCTTCATCATCTTTGAATAACAAAGTACCTGGTTCATTTTTCAGACCAATTTGCTTTTTATTCGCTCTGCTGCCTGAATTACTTGTTTGGCTTTTTAATGAACTTTCTGCTAGCCGGGATGAACCATTGCCTTTTGACGTTTTCTTTGGCTTAAAGAATTTGAGCGTTACCGAGTCATATAAAGCATCGTAGAAGTATTTGTACCCAAAAAAGGCCCCTAACATGATTACAGCTACTTTGCGTTCATTTTTATATTCATCGAAAGTTCTCTCCAGTTCAACCCGGTAATGCTCCAGGTTGAATTCGCCTTTTTTCTGGATGTATTCTTTTTGACTTAAAAACCAGGCAAAAACATATTCCCATCTTAGGTTATCAGAAGTCAGCTCTCTAAACTTCGTTTTAATTGCTTCAAGATTTTTATTTTCTCTGTCCAACTTAAAGAACTCCCAACATCTTCCGGGCTTGTGGTAGTGTAGCTCCTCCAAAACCGGAAAAAGCTGGGTCGATTTAAATTGATAACCTTCCTGAAGATGATTACACATGATCTCAAACAGATCAAACAAGTAACCGTCATAACCTTCCGGGAAGAATTCAGTTCGGTCGTAAACGATCGATTGAATGATCAAATTATTAAATTGTTTATCCTTTGATTTGTATGACTCTCGTGCTTTTAGTCCCTGAAAAATATCGTCTGTCAGGTTGGGTGGAAGAAAATCCAGCGTTTTCCAATCCTCTTGAAAACCACTAATTTTCCATAAGGCGTCGACTCCTTTTTCTTGAATTTTGAGCTGCCATAGCTGCTGAACTTCAGAAAGAACTTGTTTGCACCAAGGGTAGTAGCTCAACTGAATCCGGTTATCCAATTTGGTAGAAAGCGAGAGCTTTGCCTCATTGCTCAGTACCAGCACCTCATCGATATTCGGAATTTCAATACGAGGGAAGGATGTATCATTCGAATTGATTTTCGCTCCTATAATCAGGTATTCTTCGTCGTATTCAAAGAATGGCAATAGCAGCAGTGCATCAGCCATTTTTTTTATGAGTACCGATTCCGGCATATCTGCATCAATACAGTTTTTCAGGTCGATGTTTATTTCTCCCGATTTATACAACGCATTGAACTGGAAACGTGATAAAAAAGTATATATATTATTCATTGCTGTTTTTTTTAGAAACCAAATTGTGAACTTGAAGATGCCTGTTGGGGGGCCAGCTCTCTGTCAATATCGATGTATCGACATACGGATTTAATTTTCTCGAGTAAGTGATACGGAGTTGAAGAGTACGATACATAAAGATTCTTTCGGCTGCGAGTTAGCGCAACCATGAAAACTGTTTCCTGCGCGTCACCCATAAGCCCCATTGGAGTTTCACATAAAGGCATGAATACATTTTCGAAATCCATGCCTTTGGAACTATGGTAGGTCATGAGGATAACATTTTTTTGCTGTATCGCATTTTGAAAAGATCCGTAGCTATTCCCTACATATTCTAGATTAAGCCCCTTTGATCTCATGAAACGGTTTAAATCATTGTAATCCGGTTTCCCGTAGCTGTTTTTTGCAACCACCCAATACGAGGTGTTATTGTTGTCGCAGAGTTGATTTATAAACTCCAGAATTTTCTTATGACTTGGCAGTAATACTACAGCGGTGCTATTATACCTTACCGCGTTTGTTGCTTCCTTCCAGACATACTCAATCTCTTTTCTTCTGGAAGATGCCACGCAGTACCGTACTTCCACATCGACCTTGGTTTGGTCGCGTTTAGCACGCCAGATATCCATTCGGGGAATCAGGGACTGAACCAACGAAATAATGGATCGACTTAGGCGGTGGATGATGGTTAAAACATAGGGTTCAGCCGAAAGGATTCGTTCGATTTGAGCCGGAACGACTCTATCCTCGTAAATTGACTGGTTTGTATCACCCGCGACAATTACTTTTTTGCTTCTGCGATTCATCTCTGTGACAACATCTTCGGGAAGATCCTGCACTTCATCACAAAAAATATAGTCGAAGGACAGTCCTTTTCGCTGAAATTCATGGTAAGTCACTACCGGAATTTTTTTAGGAAATTTCAGTTCTTTCATGCCCGTTTGGAACATATCGATCAGGGAATGTGTGTAAACAACGATGCAAATAGTTGCTCCCGGTTCCTTTCGAATAGTATCCAATAAGCTGTGAATCAACAAAACTGATTTACCGCTCCCGGCGAATCCCTGAATCCATATATTTCCTTTGCTTTTTACTTTCGTATTGACGAACTCTTGTTGGTCGGGATCCAATTGATCCTCGCGAATCATCCATTCAGTACCCATATTAACCTCCTGTTTAAGCTTGTTAATCCTTATTTGCAGCCAAATTCTGCGCATTGTAACCCTTTTCAATTTGGCGTTTAGGTTTCGCGTTGGAAACTTCCCTTGCCAAATCGTGTTCACCCAGGTAGTGTGCGCAGGAGCTTAGCCATCCGTATTCACCATCATTCAGCGACTGGGTTTCATAGCGTTGTTTCCATATTTCAAAAGCCTGGTTTACCATCTTTTCCCCTTCTTCATTTTCATCGTGGGCTATTTTGTACTTTCCCAATTCGAACAGGGCGTGCGCATGGTCGTTTTCCAGTTTGATGGCTTCTTCCATATATTTCACGAATTTTTCAGGATCGCGATATGCCAATAAATAGCCCGAGTTAAACGCCGTTGTCCCTGAAGGTGAGTATTGGAATGCTTTCTCATAATACTCTATGGCCTTATTCGTATTGCCTGCCGAGCTATAATGCAAGCCGATTTGATTATAATCGTGGTTGCCCGGAAATTTCTCATTGATCTCTTCAAGGGTTTCTGCCGACTTTAGTTCTTCATCCTTGTCCCGGTAAACGCGGTATAGTTTGCGCAGGGCGTTTTCAGAATCTGCGCCTTTTAAGCGGGCAATTTCGTTGTTGTATTCCTTTTCTGCTTCCAAAATCATGCGTTCCACGGTAGACAGCTCTTTATTTGAAAAGGGATTCATTGGGGTAACCATTATTTGTTGTCCGCCTACTGAAGCTCTGATGTAAAGTATTTTATCTGCACTAATCTCGACCGACAGGCTTACCTTATCGCCCCGATTGAACGAACCCGACTCCGGGGAAATTTTCACATTGAAAAGCAGTTTATTGCTATTCCCAATGCAAATGGGGAGCTCCAATAGGGTTTGGTTGTCTCTATCGATGTACAAATCTTCAAAATGAGCTAGTTCTGTCGGAATTTCAGTCGACGGATCGATCAGGATTTTCGGTATCTCGTCTCTGGTAATGACCAAGATGGGCTCGCTTGTGATTGGCTTAATGATATTTTTGCCTAAGCCATTGAGCACCAGCGAATGGATGGCAGCCCCACGCGAAACCTGCAATTGCGTGTCGGAAGGAATCAAAATATCTGCCTGGCCAAAGTAGTCCTTGAGTGCTTTCTGTATATATGGATTTTTGGAACTTCCCCCAATGAGCAGCACATTGTCAATATCGTCTTTTAGGAGATTTGCCTTTTTTAGGGCAGATTCGATTGGCAAGAAGATGCTGGTGGAGCCATCCTGATGATAGACGCCTGAGTTAAATCGGAATCCTCTGGTGGAGGTGAATTTTTGCATGAGCCTGTTAAACTGGGCATAGGTCATTTTAGGCCTTTTCAGCGTTAACACCTTGTCGCCAACCGGTATGTCTATCGTGATGTCCAGATCAATGATTAAATCACTCTCTGCTTCTTCCGGAAGCTCGAAGCCGTATGAGAGGATGGATACACCTTTACAAACCTGAACTTTCAGGCTTTCGGCGGTTTTTAATAATTTGGGCAAGATCGTGTTGCTGATGACTTTCGTTCTAAAGTTTTGAGCAGTAACCTTATTTTGCTCAAACAACTGCGGCATCAACACTTCAAAGGCAATCATGCGGTCGACATCGTCGCCGCCCAGTTTTTCGAATTTGGAGATGCTGAGGTTTTTTGAATAAACTTCATTTTTCACCGCGCCCAATTCGAGGATCGAAATATCGCAGGTACCGGCACCAAAGTCGAACACGAGTATGTTCGAGTTGTAATCGGGTATTTTAACCGGTTTGTTATTTTGAGTTGACTCCCACACATAACTAATAAAGGCCGCGTTGGGCTCATCAATCAAAGCCTGGCTGTTCACGTGCATGCCATTAGCATCGAGACATTCGATCAAATCCTTCCGTTGGTTGGCCTCGAACGACGCCGGGATACTCACGGCGTACTGAATATTGGTTGACCACCCTTCGGATAAAATCAAATCATCGATTTTTAGCTTCAGGTATTTAAAAAACACCCTGGCTGCATCCTTTCCGTTCAGAATTCGCCATTCGTTATCGGTATTTAAAATGCTTTCGGAGAAAGACGAACCGCGGTCTTCGCCCAAATCCATTTTAAAGGAATACCACACATCGCGGTTGCGTTTTAAGTCAAACTTCAGATCGGCGGCACCCTGGCCCACCAAAATGGTGTTGTTAACCGCTGCGATAACCGAAGGGCAAATGCCACTTTTTATTTCGGTACCATCAGCCGACTTTTGAGGAATCCAAAGTGTTTTACTGCCTATCTTGCGGCTATCGGCCGACATGGAGGCGACTGATATTACGGTTGTTGATGTGCCAAAGTCGATCCCCACAAAAGTATAGGCGCCCGAAAACACGTTTTCAGAAAGTTTATTGGGTAATAATTTGTCAATAGTTAAGTCTATATAGGCCATTTTGTGCTGTTTAGGTGTGTTGATTTTTAACCAGTTTTTTGCAATAGTGGTGCTGGATCCAATATCGGTATCGCTTGATTCTCTTCAACATCAGGCATTCCAAATATTTCCCGGCTCTTTCCGGATTCCGGATTAATTATCAGCTCTTTGTCTTTAGATCGTTTGCGAGGGGATAGACGATCGCTTGAATTTGATCGAGAAACCTAACCTGGTCATCACCTTTTCAAATTTATAGCCCCGGTTCGACATGTTTCCCGCGCCGAATTCGGCATCCCTCAGATTCAATGAACTCTTATATTACGCACTGTGCTGTAGAAACCAAATTTATAAAATTATAGTTTAGTATGCTATCGGTCTTTATCGATAAATTAAAATTATACTGCATAAAATTTCGCACGGGTCGCAAAGAGCTCATAATTGTTGTTAAAAGTTCAAAAGGAAGGCGGAATCAGTCGACCTGATTATAAGCCGACAGCATTGGGCTGGGATGAGTTCATCCTATAATGTCGTAATCCGGAATCTCAGACACACTATAGTAAATCTATTGGTTGAAACATAAATGAGATCATAATCCTTCCGAATCTGGAACATGCTGGCCGACATTTGTTCGGAGTGTGTTCGGAGTGTGTTCGGAGTGCGTTCGATGTGTGTTCGTTGAGTCTTAATCCTTCTTTAGCTGGAACATACTCTCGGACCTATCGGAGTGTTCAATAAGAATAAGGAACGCGCCGGTCTTAATCCTTCTTTAGCTGGAACATACTCTCGGACATAGCAAGTGCAAAATGATAAGACTCGATACGACATCGTCTTAATCCTTCTTTAGCTGGAACATACTCTCGGACTCTAGTGTTCCAGCCTTCAATGGTCTGGTAGAGGGCAAGTCTTAATCCTTCTTTAGCTGGAACATACTCTCGTACCTCTTACACCACCAAACAAGCCATCGAGGATGGTGTAGTCTTAATCCTTCTTTAGCTGGAACATACTCTCGGACTGGTAAAAAACGCGTCAAAACGCGGTCTGTATGCTAGGTCTTAATCCTTCTTTAGCTGGAACATACTCTCGGACACGGACTATCTTCAAACTTGACAACTCTAGCCGCAGTCTTAATCCTTCTTTAGCTGGAACATACTCTCGGACACTGGCAGTTTTCTGCCAAACGGAGTAGTTAAATTCAGTCTTAATCCTTCTTTAGCTGGAACATACTCTCGGACCGACCCAGTTAAAGAAGGAGCCGGCAATTATGCCAATTGTCTTAATCCTTCTTTAGCTGGAACATACTCTCGGACGGGCAGTAACAATTCACATCGACCGAATTGTAGATAGTCTTAATCCTTCTTTAGCTGGAACATACTCTCGGACCAGCTCAAAAGGCTTTGATCTTAAAATTAAGGTGTCTTAATCCTTCTTTAGCTGGAACATACTCTCGGACATTTAAAATGAAAAACGAATATTACTTCTGTGGTAACCGGTCTTAATCCTTCTTTAGCTGGAACATACTCTCGGACTGTTATTTTATATTTTCCTTTAATAAAAAACAACCTTGTCTTAATCCTTCTTTAGCTGGAACATACTCTCGGACCGGCGGCAATTACGCCACCGAGGTGAGAGCCCGCTATGGTCTTAATCCTTCTTTAGCTGGAACATACTCTCGGACTCTAAAATCATTATTAGCCAAGTTAAAATCAAACCTGTCTTAATCCTTCTTTAGCTGGAACATACTCTCGGACTTCTACGCAGTATCGTTGTTAATGACGACAACTTTGGAGTCTTAATCCTTCTTTAGCTGGAACATACTCTCGGACATAAAACCATCAACATTTGATTAATTAATTATTTGTCTTAATCCTTCTTTAGCTGGAACATACTCTCGGATTTAACATGAAGCTGGAGGACGTAATTTCTATAATGGTCTTAATCCTTCTTTAGCTGGAACATACTCTCGGATATCCTACAAGGGTAATTTAATGGTAGTGTTTCAGGAGTGTCTTAATCCTTCTTTAGCTGGAACATACTCTCGGATGGTAAGGGCGAGGAGCCTTACTTCGAGTTGGAGGAGTCTTAATCCTTCTTTAGCTGGAACATACTCTCGGACACGACCTGGTAAGTCCTGCGAAATTTGTACGCGAGTCTTAATCCTTCTTTAGCTGGAACATACTCTCGGACCTGGTGGAAGCACCTGGCCTCGTGCAGAACGAGGGCTGTCTTAATCCTTCTTTAGCTGGAACATACTCTCGGACGCAAGAAAGAGTCACCCTACACAGAGTTGGATAACGTCTTAATCCTTCTTTAGCTGGAACATACTCTCGGACGGGCTCGATACTTGAAGAGGTGAAACACCTTGACTACTGTCTTAATCCTTCTTTAGCTGGAACATACTCTCGGACCATTACCGGAAAGAGAGATTTAATTAGTAAAAAGGTGTCTTAATCCTTCTTTAGCTGGAACATACTCTCGGACATCATATCAGAAGTGAAGAAAACCGGACGTGAAGGGTTGTCTTAATCCTTCTTTAGCTGGAACATACTCTCGGACTATTAATAAAATAAATGAAGCTGTAGAATCAAAAAGTCTTAATCCTTCTTTAGCTGGAACATACTCTCGGACCTTATTTGTAACATTCAACAAATAAGAAAAAAGATAGGGGTCTTAATCCTTCTTTAGCTGGAACATACTCTCGGACTGAGAAAGTTACGAAGAATATAGTATCGGGTGAAACGGTCTTAATCCTTCTTTAGCTGGAACATACTCTCGGACAGCACCCATGGTTAAGGTGCTGATTAGGAGTTGTATAACTCCTAAAAACAAACAAAATAACAACAAAACGCCTAAAAAAGCGGCTGTTTTTAGAGCGCGCAAAAATACTCATTCTTTTATAATTTAGCTGGGTGTTTTTCAGCATGTCAAAGAAGCGGGTTAAAACCCAGATTTGGTAACCTTTTCAAAGTTAAAAAAATAAGGTATTCCTGTTGTTCAGAGCCAGGTCAAAATCAATGTTTTTGCCAATTAATTTCATCGCCCGAATTTCGTCAGTCGATATCGGTATCATAATAATGCTGTCGGTGTTGTCGTAGCACTCTTGAACGGCTTTCAGATCTTCGCGAATTTGGTCGTAGATTATACGCTCCGTTTTCCCAACAAAGATCGATTTCTGAACCCGTGTCAGCCCTTTTCGCTGGAGGTACTTAACCACCTGTGTTCTTACCTTGTTGCTTTCAATATCGTACATTACAAAATAGATCATTTGGCCGGCTTTTAGTTCGTTCGGTTTTACAATTCCCATGAGTTTACTAATCCGCTCGGGTAGGGGCAGCATACCATCGTCCCGATCAGTTTTTCTGGTCTTTAGATCGGCATTTTCAAGCCCGGCCGCCTTCATTCGTTTCATTTTTTCAACAAAGCCAAGCGGCGTTTTTTTCTTTTTCACGGGCTGTTTTTTGGGGCGTTCTCGCATACGTGTTAATTTTTCGGCGCAATTAGTTGGCACACCTGCCACGTTTATTCAGGCGATACCAACTGGGCGATGGCCTGAGCACACAGTCCGTTGAACTCGGAATGAGTTCCGCGTCGGGGTGACTGCACCACCGAAAATCCGCGTTTGCCATAAAACAGATTGATTTCGGCTTCTTTGTTGCCCAATCGAAATCGAAACTTCTTCCCGTAATGGATGTTTTGCTGCTCGGTTGTTTCTATTCCGAGTTCATGCATCTGATTGATAATTTGTTCGATGACCGATTCTATTTCGTCGGGAACAAAAATTTGTTTTTCGGCTTTAAGTTTATATCGGGGATTAAGGCGTGCTTTTATCTCGGCTAACGAGTCGTCGGCGGGCTCTTTGTCGGCAGGTTCGGTTTTCGCGGGCGCCTTGGCTTTTTCCTGCGATTTCAACTCATAGTCTATTTGTTGAACTTCAAACGGGTTATTAAAATCAACATAGTCCTCCATCCGCACCATTTCACAGTCGGCCCGGTAGAAGGCTTCGGGGTCAACACTTACAAAACAGGCTCGCGTAACATCAGAGGTTCGTTTGTCGAGTAGTTGCTCCAGGCCGTATCGGGCCGAGAACTTTTGGGCAAACACTTTGTAGAAGATCGAATATTTATTGGCGTCGAAACATTTTTCGGACAGTTGAAACAGAATTTTTAGTCCATCTTCGCCCGGTGAGGTAAAAAGAAGTTTAACGCGTGAGTCGGCAGAAAGGGTTTCACGCATTGATTCGATACTTCGTTCTTTGTCCGACAGATGATCGATGTCGAGAATGAAGTGATTAATCCAGGCAAAGTTTTCAGTTTTACGGTATGGAGGGTTAAAAACTCCGCAGGTAACATAAGGCAGCTGTTTTTTTAACGAGCGATAGCTGTTTTGATCCAGATGTCGAACATTCCTCAGTTGGCGAATAGCTGCTTCGATTGCTGGCTTCGGATGGCATACCGCATGGTACAGGTAATCGGGCTGCACTTTAACCATGGGGTCGTTGGCTTGAGTGATTGATTTTCCGGCTTGTAGCATAGCGTTTGGTTTTAGGCAAAGTTTTTGAATTTCTGAGCCAAATCCCGGGCATATGCAAGAAGCTGATTGGCCCGACTGCGTTGCAACCCGCCAATGTTGATAACCTCGTCGAGGTAGTCGTTCAGCGACTGAATCAAGATTCGTTTGCCGAGAGATTCGAGCCAGTAGGAGCCATCGTCGCGAATACTATAGCAGTCTTCGTTAATAGCTTCCTGCATCGCTAAATTGAAAACCACATAGTCGGCCCATACCCGATAAAGCTCAATGACATCGAAAACTAATACGGGACGGTTGTAGTCGTCGCGGTGGAAGATGCCCACATAGGGATCGATTCCGGCCTTGATCAGGGCACCTTCAATTTTACCATACAACACGCCATAGGCATAATTGAGCAGGCAATTACTGAGGTCGGTTGCAGGATGTTGCTTTCGGCCAGTTAGTCGGTAGGGGGTTGGCAAATAGATGTTGACACATTCGAAGTAAACACGAGAAGCGGCTCCTTCCCATCCGCGCAGTGTGGACGCAATGTCGGGTATAACTTCGCCTTCGAGCTGAAGAATTTTTCCACGATAGTCCTCCAGTTTGTTGATGGATTTATTCACCGGATTTTTTTCATCGGAACCGGAGCTTGCCAGAGATAGCAGAAGCGCCTGTTGGTTTTCTATTTTCGACGCGATTAGCTTGCAAATCCACTGCACGGCTTCTTTGGAAAAGCTAAATTCGAGTTGCCCTTTTCGGATGGTAGATACCGATCCGTATCGGTGGCTCCAAAGACGCCCCTGAGGATTTCCGCTTTGATCGACAAACAAGACTTCAATCTCGTGTTCAATAGCCAGCAAGGCTGCGTCGCTGGTAATTTGCGCTCCTTTGCTAATGCAAATGCTTTTTAGTCCTTGCGGATGAATCCGCTGTTTCCCGTCGGTGTGAATTACAACGAAGCACTCGTTGTCGCGGGAGAGTGCTGTGCCGTAGCTGTTTAGAATTAGGTCCATAGGTTAGTAGATCATTGGGTGCTCGGGTACAAGAAGATATTTCGAAGCACGGGTGATTGCTGTATACATCCAACGGTACTGAGCATCGCGTGGTAGCTTTTCGAAGGCTGGCTCCAGATGCAGATACAGCTGCTCCCATTCGCCACCCTGCGCTTTATGGCAGGTAATGGCATAGCCGAATTTTACACGCAACGCGTTTAGTCGTTTATCGAATATGAGTCGTTGTACGAACTCTTCGGTGCCGGCAATAATGCCAGCTTTTTTCATTCGGATGGAAAAGTCAACCGTGAGGGCGAGGTCTTGTTCCTGGCTGAGATTTGTTTTAACGTCGAAGAGTAAATTCTTTATCAATTTTACTTTTTTCAGTTCGCCATCCTGATCTTGCACTACTGCATCAATTAGCTCCACATCGCCAACTTGTTCGCCATTATCGGAATAGGATTTCAGTATCAGATGTTGCCCATTGTTGTAGCCGGTAGCCGAATTATTTTGAACCACCATCAGCCAATCGTCGGGCATGAGTGGTGGTGTTGCCTCTTTAAAAATATTTTTCCGGATTTGGTTGTTTAAAAAGTGAGTTGAGCCGTTTGAAAGTGCTGTGAAAACCGCTTTGTCGGGACCTGCCGGATGTCCGAAACGCACAAAATGACTGATGGAAGACCACACATTGGGTTTAATAATCACATCGGGCCAGCCTGAAGCGTTGAGGCTCATTGGTGGAATCCGGCCAGTGGAAAGTGTTTCGCGCAGGCGGGTGGCGTTTTGAAGGATGCCACAAAATTCGTCTTGTCGCTTTACTTCAGTCAAATCGGTGTCAATCACCTTTTTTCGGTAACGATCGGTTAGGTACGGCAGGTCGAGGGCAGCCGAAAAATTGCAGTTTACCGGAGGCAATTGGGCTGTATCGCCAATAAATACAATCTTTCGTTTTCCGGCAAAACGAAAAATATGCTCCAAAAATCGGCCATCGTCAAACAGCAGGTTCTGGTTTACTTCCGTTTTATCGGCAATCATCGACGACTCGTCAATAAAATAGATTGTTTCGGCTCCATCAGAATTCGGACGGATGCGGAAAGCCAGCTGCTTAACTTTCTCGTTCACTTTGGTTTTTCGGTAATCTAACTCGTAGATCGAACTGTGAATCGTGTTCACATGCCGTTGGGTTTTGTTTGCCAACACCCGGGCTGCACGGCCGGTTGATGCCATTAGCTGGTAGGGGCGGTGGCGCGAATCCAGGTAGTCGAGCACGCCTTTTACCAAGGTCGTTTTTCCGGTTCCGGCAAAACCACGAAGGATAAAAACATCGTCGCCGCCATCGAAAAACTGCTGTAATTTTTTCAATGCTAACCATTGCCCGGTTGTTGGCTGATAAGGAATGTACGATTCAATTGGCATGGGGTCATTTTTTAAATCGAAAGATTAAAAATAGTACGGGTTGCGTTGAAATAACCTGTCAGGCGATCCTTTAAATAGCTCGTTGATTTCGGTGAGTTTCTAATGCCGGCGTGGTTAATATCGTTTCTGGCTCCTTGAGAAAGATTTTTAAACACCTTGTCGGAAAGTTTCTTTTTATAGGGCCTACTAAACAGTTTATCGGCTAGTTTAGACTCTATCTCACGTTTCTTTAAAACGTCCTTCATGCGCTTATCAAAATCTTCATCGTCCTCGTTTTCACTTTTATATTCAGGAATCCTCGTTAACCTAAAATTTTCTCGCTTATTAATATTCATCGCACCCGAAACAGCATTGCGTAAGGTTTCATCTTTCCAATCGTCATAGCCACAATCCAGTAGGATGTAAGTTGTGATAAATTCTTGCAGTAGGGTGTATCCTTGTTGGAAAAGTCGGTGATCGATGCAAAACTGAACAGCTCGAAATCCGTTTAACACTTCGTTATTCGTATAGCAGGCTACTTTTTGCTTGACTCTGTCAATAAGTTCAGAGAAGATGCGGTTTTGGTAATTTAAATTATCTAATTCTTTGTAGGCATTTTGGGCAGTTTCACCATCAATGATACTTAGACCTCGACAGGTTGCAATTTCATCGACAAAGTTGTTTAATGAGTTTAGGTTGCCTGTACCGAGGAGTTGTGAAATCATTTCTGTATTCCCAGATGTGATAAACATACTTGCTGCCACGGTCCAGGTTTGTAACTCTGACACCGAAGTTAAATCAACTATTGGTGCCTCGTCGTTCTGATTCCGCGCTTCATAGTTACCATAGGTAATTGAAAGAACCTGTGTGTTTTTCAAAAACTTAGAATAATTATTGAGAGCTAAGACAAGCATTGGTAGCGACCTAAATCCGTGCGTTATATCAAAATATACTTCATCTCCTTCTTGCAGACAATTATATAGTCGTTGGAAATTTGTCCATATTTGTTCTTCGGTGTCTCCATTTTCGAGATAAATCGACTTGATCTGACAGGAGAGCTGTAGATTTTCGAGTTCCGATTTTAATCCTTCAGCCATAACCGGCTTTTGGGTTTCTTTGTCTTTATGTCCATTGTCAATCCAATTGCGTTGCTCTGAGCCGTATTCTCCACGTGTTAAAAAAATATACACACAATCATTGGATTGCCAATCACGAGCGATCAGGCTAAGAGTTGCAACCTGAATAAATTTAGTTCGATAGTAGGTTTTAGCTCCACTTCGAGATGAAACGTAAGTACATTCCCTGTATGCGGTGGATCCGAGCACCGACATGAAAACACGTCTTTTCGTCATGGTTTTTTTATTAGTTGATTTAATGTGTGTTAAAGCAATTGCCCTGCACGTAAGATTTTTTGATTGATTAATTTTGTCGTGTCCTTTTTCTAGCGAACCCAATCGGTCGATTTAGTTAATTGCAAATAATCTCTGAATCTTATAAAACGGAAGCATGTCTGCTTTATTCCATCGATCCCGGATTTTGTTTCACGTTTAGTGGTAGAAGCCACACAGCGAATTCCGTCTTGCTGCAAACGAGCTACCAGGGCGAAGCAAAAAGTCAATTCTCCCATCAAGTGGATAACAAATATTGAGTTGTCTACGGGGCGAATTGCTCTTATTTTCGACAGATAAGCAGTTACCAGGATTTCAACTTCCTGTTCATTTAGCAGGGGGTCTATCGAAGGAAATGGTATGTCCAGTATTTCACCCCAAACAGAGGCGGCTCGCAGTTGCTCTTTCGTCCATTCATTTGACGGATGATTACTTAAATTTATAAACATGCTATTTATTAATAATTCATTAGTCGTTTAGCTTTTTGTAATTGCTTCTCCAAATTGGTAACATCGTTTAGGTACGAGTCGTGTCGTTGATCGAGCATGTGTGCAACATTCCGACGAATCTTATTGACCGTTTTGTAAAGATTTCCAAGGTCTTTATTTATCTTGAAAATATTCCGCTTGGCATTCTCGCGCAGTTCCTTGTCCAGAGAGTTCGCTTGAGATTCGTATTCGGCAGCATACGTAATAATTGCCTCCGTAAGGGTGAGGTATGCTACACCGTAAAGTCTTTTATTAAAATACCAGAAAGCCAAGTCTAGCTGAAACAAGGAGTGTTTACTACCGATGTGTTTAAAATGCTTTTTAAACTCGGAGAACGCTTTTTTTGCGATTAACTGCTCCATTGGGTTTAATCGGGTAAAATCGTATGCCAAAATTTTTTGGTATTGTTTTTTTATCTCGTGTGAGTAGTTGATATTTAATGCTTTACTGAAATTGTCGACCAGTTTTGCCAAATCGGGGTCTTCTTGCTGGATGAGAGGTACTAGCTGGCTGCCGTCTGATTTTTGAATTAATAAGCCTGCTCCGTTTATCCAATCATTCATTTCTTGAATGATCGATAAATCAACAATTGGAGTATACTCCAAATCGCGTGATGCATCCAGCATCCCGTAGTAAATCTTCTTTATGTGAATGCGCTTGGAGCTAACCTGTTTCAAGTACATAATAATTTGCTGGGCAAATAAAGGAAACGAACGAAAGCCATGCGTGACATCGACATACAATTCGTCGTTATCCATTAGTAAATCGTCAATCATTAGAATTTTCTCAAGATTGTATCGTAGCTCTAGCTGGTTTAATCCGTACTTGAGGAGTACAATATTCGTTTTACCCAGTCTGGTTTCAAGTTGCTTGGCCATCGGAAAGTCGGGAACGGTGTATTGTGCATTGGTTACAAATTCGCTCAAATTGAGGTAGAAATCCTCGTCGAGGTTGTTTTCCTGTTCGGCAAAGTAGCGATAGTACTCTTCCCACATAGATTTTACTGTTCCGATCACTACTCGTTGATCTATGTTTAAATGTTCCGCCAGTGCAGCTGATACAAACGAAGTGTCGTACTGCTTATTGTCAATTTTGTAGTTGGCTGTTTTGTACTGCCTGGTTTTTCCCGTTTCGACATAGGAACCTGTTCCCAGGAAACTTAATAGTATTTTTCTCATTTGTATTTGCATAATATTTTAGAGGTGTGGACAACTTTTCCACACCATGAGGTTCTGGGTTTAAACAAAAGTGCAAAGTCAAATAGTCACTTGTGTAGTTGAAAAGATAGACTGAAAGAATCTGTTAATCGAGCTAGGATCCGATACCTTTCGAAGTATTGGAACATACTCCCGGACTAAATCAGAAAAAGGCAATCTCGACATCTTACATCCGTCTTAATCCTTCTTTAGCTGGAACATACTCTCGGACACCTGATTGGACTTCCTGGATGGCTATTCGCGAGATCGGTCTTAATCCTTCTTTAGCTGGAACATACTCTCGGACAGGTGGGGCAGTAACAATTCACATCGACCGAATTGTAGGTCTTAATCCTTCTTTAGCTGGAACATACTCTCGGACGGCTCCATGAATCCGCCTCTAACACGTCCATAAAATTGTCTTAATCCTTCTTTAGCTGGAACATACTCTCGGACAATCTGTATCGCTGAACTTTGTAAATAATCTAACCGGTCTTAATCCTTCTTTAGCTGGAACATACTCTCGGACGAAGTTTATTTCTGTGGTAACCGCTTGACCACTTTGGGTCTTAATCCTTCTTTAGCTGGAACATACTCTCGGACACACTTTTGACAGCCGAAACCCAAAGCGGGGAAATAGTCTTAATCCTTCTTTAGCTGGAAAATACTCTCGGACTAGGACACTGGGCGGTGTGAAGTACGTTAGGTGCTAGTCTTAATCCTTCTTTAGCTGGAACATACTCTCGGACATCAGAGAAAAGTAGGTTCGAGTTTGGCAGTGCTAGTCTTAATCCTTCTTTAGCTGGAACATACTCTCGGACTTGTGACGATAAAGAAGATCACAACAGAAGCAGTTAACTGTCTTAATCCTTCTTTAGCTGGAACATACTCTCGGACAAGTGCAAAATGATAAGACTCGATACGACATCCATCGGTCTTAATCCTTCTTTAGCTGGAACATACTCTCGGACGAGGGCTCGTTTAAACATTGGGCAATTGTAGCTGAAGTCTTAATCCTTCTTTAGCTGGAACATACTCTCGGACCCTGATTACTCAGATTTTAAGAAGCAATAAAGAAAAGTCTTAATCCTTCTTTAGCTGGAACATACTCTCGGACAGTACCTGGTGGTAACTGTCTTTTTATTAGTGTTTTAACGTGTGTTTTTCGGTCGAAAAGGGCTTTGCAGGCCAAAAAAAGGGTACCTTTTTAAGGCCTGCAAAATTAACCTTTTTTTTCTATTGTCTAGCTATCTTTTTCAACATGTCAATGAACAGAAGCGATTCGATCATTAATCTCAGAATTAATCAGCGATCAATCTCAATCTTACAAATCCCGGTAGTGCCCCATTGTTGGAGACTCTTCTCGATTTAGGAAAACTATATTCGCTGTAGCGAGCTTCGTTTTGGGGGCGAGCAGCGTTAAGCACCTGCTCATAAACCTCATCCCCAACCAACTTTTCCTGTTTTATCCAATTACCATTAATAAATGTCCATCCGGCTCCATGAGCTAGGCGAATGATACATTCATTAGGCAGACATTGTTGCAGTTCTTCTTGCAGATTTTTAATATTCTGCTTGTAGACCATAGCATCATCTGAATCAAACTCAGACCAACTATTTATTTCTTCGTTTAGAATGAGCGTTGTATTCTGATTTAGCAGTTTAACCAATGCCAGCGGATTGCCCCAGAATTCTTGTAATACGTTGATTTTACGGTGATGAATATTTTTCTGCATCCCAACCATATCGAACCAGAGCTTAAATTTGGTATTATGTCCTGCTCCAATCGTTTCAACCAACTGGTTTTTTGTTTGATCTATTGCGACTTTTGGACGTTCAGGGTTTCCCTTTTGGTTTAGCGATGTAAAAATAGCCGCAGTCTCCGAGCCTTGCTCAAAGTAAGCATCTCCAATTCGTAAAAAACGAAATAGGTCGGTGTTGGGGTCCGAACCAAAAAGCTCCTTTTCCAGAAGTTTGGCAGAAGGGCGTCCACCTCCGGTTATTACTTGGTCAAACAACCGATTTTTTTCCCGGACTACATGATTGAGCACAGCCGACCGTATTGCACCTTTGATAGTTGAGCCAGGAATGTATGGTAAACCTTGTCCATTGTGTATCAGCTCCTTCAAATTCTGCATGCTTTTTGCTTTGTCAATATCGCATTGAATTTTTATCTGCCTTGAACACAATTGTCCCAACTTGGGCTTGATCCCATAATTCTTCAAAAAGGAGACAAGTGATTCGCCTCGGTCAATCGAGCTGACCCATGCGCCAATTCTGTCAGAGCCGATTAGGTCAAACGCTTTTTTATCATCTATAATTCCAATCCTTTGGCCCCCGAAAACATATTCCAGTTTATTTTGGAGAAAACGTCCGCTTCCAACATGTACCGGGCCGATTGTTTGCACTTCAAAAATACTCATAAGGTAAACTTTAGAGGTAAACTAAATGACCGGCCATCACGATATACAGGGTGCAAATCAACATCATTCCATTCAGGGCGAAGATTTTCAATTTTTCCTGAAGGTGTTTTTCCGATAAAGACGGATCCCTCGGTAAACATATAGATCGATCTTTTCCGTAAATGTCGAAATCGATTGTCGCCGGTTCCTGCAACGAAGCCACCCCTTTTTGCAAGTTGGTAGGAGCTTTTTTCCAGTAAATCAGCAGAGATTTCGTTCTGCTCCGGGCAAGCCAACGAGATTAACATATGCGCGTGAGACTGCTTTTCAATATTAAGATTTACAGAAGACAGAGTCGCCTCAAATTGTCCATTTCCAATACTTTTGTCTGTGCCAAATCCTTGCATACCCAATACTTGAAGCAGATATAGAACTTTTGCTTCCACTTCCGGTGACTCGGTATCCAGAAAAAAATACAGCCCACAGTTGGCGGCAAAAAAGCGTCGTTCGAAATAATATGGCATTGCATCTTCACCTGTACGTGGAACGAAAACACGTTGTTGTAATTCGTCGCGATAAACCTTTTGAACAAGATCGGGCGATGAAAAAAGGAAGCGACCGTCAGCGGACAAGCAGTATTTTGAACTTATTACTGGTTCGCCGCTAACTATTCTCTGCCACAGGTTATAATCAATATATTCAATTTTCTTAAGCTTTTTCAGTTGGCGATAATCGTCCAGATCAGAAAATCGCAATGGAATTTTCGCTAGAGGGCGGGGAAGAAAAACACTGCCCCCTGCATACGGAAAAGCGCTGCTCAGCCGGTACTTTTTCATGAATGGTAACAACTCGCGGGGGGAAAACATCGAACAATAAACAGATGCGATTGCCCCGGAAATGGTATCAGAATGTAGCAATTTTTGTCCTGTATCGTAGGCGTCCCCTTGTCCGTGTCCCAAATGTAGTGGACTGACGAACTTCAGTTTTACAATTTTGTGTTCTGCCATAGGTTAGTTTTTTGCATAGTAAGTTCGATCCCGTTCTTCAAAGGATAATTTTTCAATTCCAATCTGCCCATAGCCTCTGGAGCCATGGCCCCCTAGATAGTCATCTTCCAACAGTTTTAGTGCCTGCTTCAGAGAACTCACGAGTTTCGCTTCATCGTCGGTGTCAAAAACATTTAGAATCATTTCCATTCGAAAACGAGCACCGGCTGGAACTCGCTCAAAAGTGCGGGGGTTGGATCTTGCCGTAATCCGATCGATAGCGACTTCCGTTTTACTTTCGGTGTATGGCAAGTCGGTATTATTGAATTCTTCCAAATCTGAGATCAACTCGGCATCTCTGACAATTATTCTGGAAGGTTGTTGCTGATCTCCGATAGTTCCGAAAAGGGCTCCCGCTTTTGTTGTTGTGTCTTTTGTAGGCCCAAAATTACCTTTGTCCATATGTATTGTACCTTCGTTTAATTCGAGCAATGAACGCATTTTTCCTTTTAACGAACTGCCCGGAATATAAGGGATATTGGTAAGAGGGTTTCTTACAACAAATTTATCGGGCCCTCCTATATTTAGCGATGAGTTGGTTCCGCCAATGTGTAACCCGGTTTTCAGTATTATTACTGAACTGATTTTTATTTTCTTTACTAAGCTTGTCATGATTTTCTCAATTTAACAGTTAAACGAATTTTACTAGTCCTTACCTCCGTAAGCTTTATGATAGGCTAGAATCGACTCAAAGAAGTCGACAAAATTTTGGTAGGAAAGTTTGTCTGTGACCGCCTCATGGGCTTCGTCGAAATAACGCTTCAATGTGTTAATTCCAGCTTTGTTATGTCGGCTCGCAGCGTAAGCCATTTTAGGGCGAAGAAGATAAAAACTGGATGTTTCCTTGTCAAAACCTTTCATCTGTATCCGTTTTATTTCACCAAAAACGTTCCGGATTTGAGATGCTGTTAATCCATTATCCTTTACGTACTTTCCCAAGCTGTCAGCAAATTTTACAGTTTCCTGGCTGATCCCTTTTTTAATCCACTCCGGTTTAAACGGCTCAGTAAAGCTCTGGCGCTCTCTTTGGCCATTGTTCGTGGAATAATTTCCATGTTGTTTGAATGTCATAAGTTGTATTTTTAATTGTCAAATCTATTATGGTTCGTTCTATATTCTAGCTCGGCCCAGCGAGCAGCAAAGTTCCAAAGTTTCAGATTGTGGTATGCTGATGTAATAACTTCATTGTTCAACCTGTTGTGATTAGAAACTACATCGAGTTTGCAATTTTCAATTAGCTGCCTTGCAGCCGGATCCTTTTCACGTTCGAGCATCCGACCAAAATCGTAGGCCATCAACCAGTAGGTTCTGGGACTTACTAATTTTTCGTCTTCAAACTGGGCCTGCCTGTAGTGCTGGTAAATTTTGGATATAAAAGACTTAGGTAGCTTTTCAGCTTCAATAAGTCTAACTAGTTCGCTTTTTAGCTTTTTTACAATAGGAAACTCCTGATCCCAGCCAAGGGCTAACCCCATAAATGAAATCGCATTTTTCTCGCTGTTGCCCAATTCGTAATTTTTGGCTAACCGTTCAGCTTCTGCACTCTCTTCCGCAGCACGTTTGATTGGGTATTTGGGGGCTACAATTGCAACCCCTCCGGAAATAGATAAGTTTGGGTTGTAACATGTAAACTCGACAAAATCTTGTCTGATTTGTTCCGCGAACTCTATCATTTCGTCCCATTTTCCTACCAAAAATAAATCATCACCACCGCTATAAACAATGTAAGATGATTGACTGTATTTTGCTTTCCATATAGAGTTCAGGTAAGCTTTGAAAAACCAATCGAGGTTCCGGCTTAATGCCGCATAGCGAGAAAGTGTCCCCAATTGTTTTGGGATGCCGTTCTTGAATACATGGCCTAAATTATCAACATCCATCCTCAATACACCCAAGCGTTTGTAGCCTTCAGAATCGCACAGTTGGTCGAATGACTTGGGGAGGCCTTCATCATCGGCTGGGAAATTGTTTCCTCCAAAGAAATCAAAACCATAGATATTATCAGTGCCCATGATAGTTGTGTTCAAGAAATCACAAATTCCTTTGTCGTTCCCATTTATAGAGATAATCCGAACTTTATCTGCTGAAGCCTTCAGTAAGGCCTTCTTTTCGACAACTTCGCGCTCGGATAAGAAGTAGTAATAAATGCCCAGGTTTGCAGGATTAATTGCATTTTTTTCGGTCCAATACGCTAGAGGTTCATTTGACACAACCCAATAGTCAGCTTCTTTTAATTTTTTCCCAAGTTGAATTTGCTTCCACGTTAATTCAGATACTTGAACCTCGCTTTTGATCAGTGAATAGATTTTCCCTTTAGAAAACGTGTCAATCTCCTCACCTGTAATTGCATCACGAGGACTTAAACCACCTGATTCTCCAGGTAGAAAAAAGTGGCCATAGTCATTAACGAGTTTTCTTGCATATCGTTTACTTTTTTGTTTATCGCGTGATTCAAATAATTCCCCCCAGCATTTTTGAAGCGATTGACCATTGCGCCCCATTAGTGCGTCTTTACTTATGATTTGATAGGCAATTGATACATAGATTGAATTGCCGTGTGTATTAAAAATATTCGCTTCCAAATCGTCCATGACATGTCGTAAGGTCTGGCGGACTTCACTGGTGTTTGGGGCTAGGATATAAAAACTACCACCAGAATTGTAAATGACGTTCGCTTGAAACAGATTCAGTGCCTTCAATATCGTGGCAACTACGCTGTCCGCCAATAATTTTAAATAAAATGATCTGCCTTTCAGGTTTTTAGCAGCATTTTCTGAAATAATATTATAAATATATGATTGAATTCCGCTGAAGTCCCCACCAATCATCAGGAAAGGTTCATCATCGGCACTTTCCCCTTGCTGCCAATCGTACAAACAAACGGCAATGGCTGCGGTAGTTTTTAGATGATCGAACAACGAAACATCAGGGAAATGTATCGTACTAGCAGGAATTGTGCTCGTATATTTTTGAAGCAAATTGAAAAAGGTCTCACTAAAAGCATACCCATTCTTGGACTGAATAAACTTGAATTCATTCTCAAACTCCTTCCAGAGTACCTTATATTGAGGATCATATTCAAAATTAGATGAAGGGAAATAGTTTTTATTAATTGACATTGCTTGAACCGGTAGGTGGTAAGCATTCGTTTTGTCGGATAACAATAAGTTTTCCATTAAACTTGTCATTCTCTTCTTTTTGAAAGCATCCCAACGATTTGTGTCCTGGTCATCCTTATAGGCTTCAATGGATGTTCGATCCATTCCTGATGAAAGATGGTCTGCTTCTTGAATTATTTGACCCAGTTTATTGAGCTGTGATTTGTGAAGATGGTGCCCAGATGCTAAATGCATTAAACTTTCCCTGTCTGTCATCCCATCCCATCCGGCTTTGTCGATCAATTGACTAAAAACGCTGTGGTGGTCTTCGAAAAACTGAGCGGTCCACAAAACGTGCTTGTGTGTCCGAATTCCATCTTGATTTGAAGGACAAAGGATCTGCTCCAGATTCTTAACATGCTCCAATAATTTTGACGACTTTGCTGCACCTCCGTCATCAGCTCGTTGATAGAACTTGCCAATGTCATGCAACAACGCAGCTAAATAAATCTTGTCACGTTCTGTGTTTATGCTTTGGTTCATAGTGTTTTAAGAATATTGTTGTGTGTTTTATGTGGTAGTCTGATTTGAATTGTCATTTGGATGTTGCTCTTTCGCAAATCTATTCCCATTTTCTGGTGATCACTCCAAAACCGAGGCTGGTTCCCTTGCCGATGCCTATCTGATCCGGTAGTGACAGGTTTGTTTGGATGTCTAAATCGAAAGCCTGCATCAGTTGCCCCTTGTAGCGGATTACTTTATCTGATACAACACGAACGATTTCTACTCGTATTTGCATTGAAAACGAATCATCAACAGATTGACAAAAGGTCAATAGATTACCTATAAGTACGTTTTCGAGGATTTGCATTTTCGTCGAGTAGTTCGCGGCATTTCTGTAGGCCAGATAATTTTCCTGATTTAAAGGCAGCCAATTGGCCAGGCGATAAGAAAACACACGATCCCATACATTCAGCGTGTGGCGGTGTGCTTTTATTTTTTCAACCTTTAATTCAATTGATTCTTGCCCCAGCATTATTTCGCCATTGTAATTAGAAAAGAAATCGTGGATGGCTTCCACTCCCTCGCCAAGGCAAAGTATCGCTGCTTTCCCGTTGATCCGCTTATACTGTATTTGAGGATAGCGATAGATTACATTCTCACCATTGTGATTATGGAATAGATCGTTGATTTGTTTAGTTGTATGAATTATTGCACCTCTAAATTTAGATAATTGCTCATACCTTATTGGAGTGCCAAAACGGACTTCCAATAGCTTTATTGGTTCCAACTTAGTTATCATTATTGTTTCTTATTGTGGGTTGACAAAAAGGTTCATGAAATATAGTGATATTTTGTGTTTAACCTTGTTTGAATAGAACATAAATTGAACTTTATTCATAAAATTAGCTCAATTTTTATTCTAGTATGATTTTTCGGCTATTCTAAAATGAACTCATGAATCATCGGTAATTTTTGATCACAATGAGTTGCTTCGATAGATTGGACTTTATTTGCGACAGAATGTGTTTAGACGAACAAGTCCAATTGAATATAGGGGTTTGGAGTGTTTAGTTTTAGAGTATCAGATTTTGGTGCTGCAGATCTGTTGTATTTGGGGTATTTTATGGAGGATTCGTTTGAAGTTCTTGAATCCGGGAACAAAAGCATTTTTTGGGGCAATGGGCATTTTTTTCGAAGGCAAAGCAAATTTATAATACGACATAATAATGACAGGAATATCGCTGGGTAGAAGAGGATAATTTAATCATTTGCTCTTTTAGCCAGATTTGTTTTGAACTGACAATAGCAGAATAGACAGTTGAAAGAAGCCTTAATCCTTGACTGTTTATTTTTTTTTTTTCGTGTTGAAATTTAGCCTGTTTTATTACCATCGTTTTAATTGGGCGAATAGCTCCCGCAGGCAAACGCTATCTTCATGGTGTCGCTAAAATTGATGCATAAAACCAAAATCCCCCAGATTTTCCGCTTGATCCAGATTTTCCCGCTTGATCCGCGATCTGGTAGGGACAAAAAAAAGGAGTTGAAAATCAACTCCTTTTTGTACCCAGAACAAGACGATTCTGGTATTTATTAAGCGTTTAAAATCAGGTTATTACAAAAGTCAGAAAAATTTGTTCTCGATAAAGTCTCTCCTCTATTTCAACATGAATTGTCTAAAACAAAGATAACTAATTTGGATAAAAATGTCGATAGAATTATTACAATAATGACAAGATTTGAACCATTTCCCTAATTTGACTATATATCAGTGATTTATATTGATATGATTTTTTGGGTTCACCGTTTTGTTCTCATTTAACCCGCATTATGCATTAAGATATTGAAAAGGAGGGGCAAGGTTTTCGACTTTAGCAAAAATACCATCGAGCCATGGCCTTCTTTTTGCGTTTAAGGCTATCTTCAGTACCTTCTTGTTAGCGTGATTTACACTCCAT
>NZ_JBFHIT010000032.1:0-55644 GCF_041596335.1 Mangrovibacterium sp.
GAGTAACCAGCCTGAACCGGAATGGCACAAAACAAACCGAAAAATATCCGCTTTTTAGCTACCCAGTGGCACAGTTTGAACCGAAATCACTGGCACAAACCACTCCGAAATCGGTGGCACAAAACGAACCAGAATAGCCAATATGCACTGTGTTAGCATTTCGTTGTTTTATTCAAAAGTTATTTTGTATGTCAAAGGCTCAATTATAAATTCTTCGTTATTTTCAAAATCAGGATTTTTTATCCTTAGTATTTTAGGCGTTTCTGAATTAATTCCAGACACGCAATAAACATAGTAATTTGAGTAGATCTTTGATTTAGAAAACTCATTTCGTGAAATGATGAAACTTTTACTGTTTTTGTTTTCAGAGACTGCTTTTACTTCTATTTGTTTTTGACTTCCGTCAGTTTCAAACGATAATATGTCAAATCCAAGTTTTGGATTATTTGAAACTAATCGAACTTTCTCCGCTAAATCAGGAAAGTCATTTTTTAAAAATTCAATTTCATCTTCTAACACAATTTTCTCAGCTAAATCACCAATTTCCATTAATCTTCGATGATTTTCGATGTAATCAATTTCATTTTCTAAATCTGGCAAACTTTCTAAATCAACAACTTTTTCCGGTTTATAAATCTCTAGTTCTGGTTTTGCCTTGTCTATCAAAATTTCCGTTTCTTCTCGTTCTTTTAATTTCGATTCTTTTTTTGATTTTGGCTTTTCGTCAATACTTCCGAGTTGAAACCCATAAATCCAAAGGAAAGAATGAGCATCAAGTAATGATACATTCTGGAACCTTTGTGAAAGCTGTTTTTTAAATTGTTTTATTATTTCATTGTATTCTAAATAATTTCGCCAAGAGCAATTATGGCTTGTTTTGAAATCAATGCCGAGAGAATTAAATATTTTATCAAATTGCTCTTGAGAAATTGGCATGTATTTCTGAAAGTTTTTTATAAAAAATAGGTAGGCAATAAGTTGATAAGAAAACCCTATTTCATGGAATTGATTAAAAGCATTTTCATCTTCAATTTTGGTTTTAAAGAAGTCAAAAAGTAATTTTTCATTTTCCCTATTTGCTTTTAATTTTTTGAAATCGTCTTTTTTTCGCCAGTCGATTAGATTATTGCTGTTTAAATTAATTGCGTTTTTCACACATTCTAAAATTCTTCCTGTTCCGAGGTCAGCATCTTTCCATGTGTTTGTCAACAACTGATTTTTTGCATCATCCTTGATATCATATTTGTAATTTTCATGTTTAACAAGCAACGGATGATTTTTAAAAATTGAAACTCTTTCATTAGAAATTCCATTTCCAATTTTGCTAAATTCTAAAAATGCCGTTTCAAATATTTTTTCACTTATTTCCATATTTTGTGTCTGTCTTTTATACATTGAATGCTAACGGAAAATTCTATGAGTAGTGGCAGATTGCGTGGTAATTTCCTGTCAAACCGTTACGCTGTTTGAGCGGACTACAAACCTTGATATTTACCAAATCGCCTGCCATTACTTATACAAAATGTTAGGCAATGTTTTTATTCTTCATCTGTTTCATCATCTTCAAATACTTCATCAACTTCTTTGAGATAAGCAATAATTGGTTTCCTATCTATTCTTTTCTCAGGAAGTCCAAAACAATATGGTCTGATGTCAACAATTATCTTCTTTTTATCGTCCACAACCTCAATGTTTACGTTACGTACTTTTCCATAAATCATATAAACATTTCTTTGAGCAGTTCGCCATTTTGCAGAGCTTGAACCAAAATATTTAGGGTCAACCAACCATTCTACAATAAACTGTTTCTTTCTAATGTGGAATTTCATAAATACCGTTTCTCCATTAATGTCACCAGGCAAAGTGGAACTATATAATCCTCCTACATAGTAACAGTATTCACCGACAATTCCAGATTTAATTGATGTTTTGGTTAATAGTAAATCTAAATCCTTGAATTCTAAGTGAGAAAGTATTCTTTTAAAAATATCAAAGTAATGAAACTTCAACATTGAAGACCCCCATGCAGCAAAGAAAATGAGAGGTGTATTAGGGTTTCTGGCTAAATCTGCAATTTTTTGAGAATTAAGATTACTATCTATATCTATGAGGTTTTGCTTGATTAGGTCTTCTGTATAAGAGGTTGTTGGTATTTCTGAAAACAACTCTCTACTCAATTCTAGTATCCTTGGTACATTTAGAAAATCAACCTCAAAAATATTTCCATTCTTTGATGCTTTCTCAACGTTTAGTCGTTCGACTTCTTTTTCCCATTTCTCTTTTGACTTATATATTTGGTCTTCGGTCAATTTTAGAGATAAACTTTTACCATTTTTATGAGCAGTATCATGACAAGTAGGACATAAAACGGCTAGATTATAATATTCATTATTCTGACTAATAGAATACTCTTCCATATGATGAATTATATATGAACTTCCTTTCGTCCCTTTACAGACACAACATACGTAGTTTGCACTTTCAAGTAAGTGTTCTATAGTATTTTCATCAATTGGATGTCTTTTTATTAATTCCTTAACAAGTTTAACCTCCTCAGAATCTAATCCATAACGTTCACATAAATTCTTTGTAGATGTCTTATCAAAAGTAGACTTTGGCAATCCTAAATGAGATAGCTTTTCTGCTAAATCACTTGCAACTCCATATTGGATATAAGTTTCTCTCATAAAGTTCGGTTCATCTTAAATATTGCCTAACGGTGGCGCTATGAATAGTTGCCGGTTGCGGAGTGCAATCTTGTCAAGTTACATTGCAGCTACTGCGGGCTGTGAACTTTCAATTTTCTACTTTCCCGGCAATTATTTATGAGTGCGTGTTACCAAACGTGATTTTAATTTCAATACCAGTTTATACTTTTTTTATCTTCACCAAACACAAAAATTCGCCCATTTGAACATAGCGAATCTGATAGAAAATAAAACCGGTTAGTTTCCAAGCTGTTTGATAAAAGCGACCACTCATTCTTTTTCAAATCTTCTTGTACAATTTTTATGCAAACCTTTTTGTAATTCTTGTTTTTTCCAAATTCAAAAATCATAGCATTATTCTTAGCGTTATTCAACTGCCTGTTATTGTAATTTTTCATGTCAGTTTTCTTATGAACTCCAAGCGATGAACCATATTTTATTTCACCATATCTATTAATAATAAATGGCTCACTAATCACTTTGTTTTCAGGTCGGTTAAATGAAGAAAGGCAATATATGTTTTCTTTTGAAACCTGAGAAAAATTAGCAACTAAAGAACTTGGTTTATAAGAATAATCCACAGGTTTCCATTCTCCCCGGTGCCATATGTTCAGGTAAACGGGTTCTGCATATAAACTGTCTAAAGTTATTGAGATACTTACTGTTTCAAAGTATTCGGAGGTGACATCTAAAGAATTGTCTTCAAAAAAAACTGGATGGATTATGGAATGGTTGTTTTTTATGGAATTGTCGTTAATGCTTGAAAATTGCTTTCGAAATACTTTAGGTGAATTTTTGTACCTCAGGTTAAACAACCCCGGACCATTATTTGAAAGGGCATCGAAAGGATAGTTTTTTCCGGTTTTAATATCATAGACAAAACACCAGCCATGTCCTACTTCATCGTTAGCCCTTTTATATTGAATACCATCAAAACCAGAGGGTATGCCTAATGTTCTAAGTCCCATTACAACAAGATTGCACATATCATCACATTTTCCTGCTTTATCGTGGAGCAATTCAGAATAACATCGTACCTCTTTCTGTTTAAAATAGCGTGAACCTCCATATTTAAACTTCTTTTGATATATATTGTCAATGAAATTTGTTGCGGCCAGGACGGTGGAGAAACCGTAAATAGAATCTTTCAGACCAGAGAATTCAGTTAACACAGAATCTCTCCAATTCTCTAATTTCTCATAACTGACACGGTAGGGCAAAATATTCTCATAAAATATTGAATCAGATATGTTTTGACAAAATGGGCTATTATATTTGACTTCAAATGCCTTGTCAATGTTGTTTATTAGAAAATCGGAAGTAATATGCTCCAAGTCAGGTAAAAACTCTTCTTTTACATGCAAATCACCATGGACTGCTTGAATTGAATCCAACCATGCATTTTGTTCTTTTTCATTTTTAAAGTTAGAAATATTGAACCCAACAGGGTTGCCATTACTGTTAACTAACTCGTTGATATATGTCCCTTTGTCTTTCATGTTGGAAATTAGATAATAAGCTGCATGTAACTTATCTTTTTCACCCTTTCCTTTGTAGTGTTCAATAACTTCTTCAAGTTGTTGCCGATTATCTTCTGCTAACTCTAACGAATCTGCGAGTTTGTCCGGATATCGGCTGCATGAGATAAGTAAAAGGCATAATATTAAAATTTTTATCTTCATAGTTTACTATCATTTAAAAATGTCTTTGCTTCATTTTGAATATAAAATACAGAGTTTGATGGTATTTTTACTTTCTTGTTAATAATTTCAATCGCAAACATCTCTGCCATATCCTTTTGGCTTGTTTCTTTATATATTTCAAAAAGGTTATACAGTGGCAAAAACCGGCACGGAACCATATTTGAGGCATGTTCATATATTTTAATTGCTTTTTCTGTTTCACCTTTTTTATGGTAATTATCAGCCAAAAGCATTTGTAAATCATAATCATTGAACTGATTTTTGCATTCGGTTAGAATTTCTATGCTTTTATCATACTGGTTTGCAACATTTAGTTCAGCACCATAGTTGTATAGGAAAAACGAATTTCTTTTTAATGATGTTAAGTATAGTTTTTCGTATTCTGGTAACATTTTTTCGGTATTTCCCCGTAATGAACGCATTGCAATTGTTTTCCACTTTATTTCTGCCTGAATTTGCTTGGTGAAATGGGAAAGGAAAAAAATACATGCACCAACAACTATGATTCTCGCAATAATTGAAACCGTAGTATTTTCTATCCTGATTTCTTTAGATGGCAATAATGCAAGAAGATAGAATGCAAGTATTAACCAAACTGGAATGTATAGCAACGGGTACGAAAAACAAGCAAACACAAGGAAAGAAACTAAACCACTAAAAACAAGCCCTCTATTTTCATTCTCGGATTTTATAACTTTCCATAAAACGAACAAAAAAAGTGTGAGCACAACAATTAAAACTACTATCCCAAACTCAACGGCAACTTTTATAAATTCATTAAAAGGATGTTTAGCATTGTCTGCAAGTTGTGCATATTTTGAATCGGAGTTATTTTTGAAGTATTCAGCCTGGTAATCCATATACTTAGCCTGAAATGCCCCATATCCTTGACCAAGAACAGGCTTGTCTTTTATCATTTCGGATGAAACCTTCCAAATTAAAAACCGACCGTTTGCTGAATCCTTTTTCTGATAGTAAAGAGCAAAGCTTCCTATTGAAATTAAAGTTAAGCTCAAAGCTATTAATAGTTTGTAATGCTTCAACTTTTGAAATTTGCCTGTAATGCTTGTTTGAAACAGGAGGAATAGAAGTGTCGAAATTAAAATTGCCAATACTCCTGTCCTTGAACCGGAAAGGAATACAGCCATTGCAATTACGACCAAACCAATAACAACTGCATATCGTTCAATCTTCTTCGCCTTTATAAACAAATACAAGCCTGTTGGAAATCCCATTGCCAAAACCGCTGCAAACCCCGCAGGATTGCCAAAACTACCAGTAACCTCAAAATTGGAATTCATTGGTTGAAGCCAACCAATGAATTGAGAAATACCATAACAAGCTTGAATAAAACAAATAATATTTATACCCCATAGCATTTTTTTAATTGAGAACATACCAATACACATTCGTTTCTTCATCATTGCAATAAATAACAGAATAACTAATATCATTATGACAGCAAAGTAGTGCTTTGGAGTACTTGTCGTGTCTACAAATTTCTCGGAAGTACAAAATGTACTTCCAAGAAATATTAATAAGACAATAAGAGTTTGTGATTTCTTTAACATTATCTATAGGTATTTGGAATAGGTACATTTGTCTGGACATTAAGTTAAGTCCCAAACAACCTTTGTTGCTTTTACTTTATTTTTCCTCTTCGGTGGAAAATAACGTATAACCCTTTTCAATAGAGCCTTTTTTAAATTTTTCATCCAAATTCTGAATCCCGAGAGAATCTATCGCCCTATTTGTATCATTAAAACTCTTTTTGTAAATTATGTAGTAGTACTTTGATAAACCTGCTTTTTCAAAGTCTTTAGGTTCAGCAAGAAGTACAAATTGATTGTCCTCAACTGTTAAGTGTTCCTCCAATAACTTATTTATCTTCTTTTTAGTTTCTAATTGGCTTTCTGTAAGAGTGCTATCGGGAAATCCTGAAATGGATAATAACTCTGTTAGTGTATCCTTTGGAATCGCTGCATATAATTCGTCAACGTTGGTTTTCAAACTTTTTTTGCTATTACAAGCAATAAAGAAGACAAAACAAAATAAATATAAATAGATTTTCATCAGCTTAATATTTAAATGTTCCTGTACCTCCATTGGTGCTTGAAGTCTTAAATGAGAATTTACAAGTAGTATTACTGCAATGTGGAGTAATTGTAGTTGTCCATGTGCCATTTACCCCAACTCCACCTTTTATCGCTTCGGTTCCGCACGTCCCAGCCTTTATATTAAACAGGGGTGTTAATGTAAATGGAGAATAACAAGTTACATTGATTGGGATTTGAGCATCCATTGGTAGCCATATTGTTGAACTTCCCCAGTCAAGCCCACCGGTGCTAACATTAACAGTTCTTTCACCAGGTTGCTCTTGACCAGATTTAAGTCTTACCTTAAACTTACTATCTATCTGAAGTGTATTCTTTATGTAGTCCTCTGGATTTGACAATTCTAATACCATATTTTTATTTCTTGACCATTTTTTAATAGAATCATTGGTTGCCTCTATTTCACGAATCATTCTTTCAAAATCTGAATCAAGAATATGTAGTTCTTTTGATTCTTCATGAGACATGTTAAGTACATATTTACCCTCTACAGCATCCAATTCAAGAAATCGAACTGCTATCATATTAGCTTCTTCGGAATCCCAATAAAATCCATCACTTTTAATATCTCTTAAATCGGAATAGTCCATTGTTAATAAATCATTCTTCTGATATTGAATTGAATTCATTGGGTCTTCAAAATCATCACTACATGAGGTGTAAATTGCTGTAAATGAACTAATTGCAGCAATAACAAATAAATATTTCAAATTTTTTAAGTAATTTTTATTTAAATCCATTTTAAATTTTTTTTTCAAAGTCAATCATATTATTTATTTAAACTTTGATAGTTAAATATTGTTTGAACTTTCTGGTTTAGAATATTTCGGCTTTCAAGGGTTGGGGCTTCTTTTGCTTTTTACCCGTTTCCGTAATTTAGAACTTACTTCTAATTCAATTCTAAATTAATTGTGCTCCATGTTAACTTGTGTCCATCGTGTCTTTTTTATCATGTTTGGTAACTCTGTTATCTGTCCCCTAAAGTTATCCAATGACAAAAGATTTTCAGATTTATGGATAACTGTTGTTCCTCCCATCCAATTTACGATAAATATTTTTTAGACTGATTTTAAATTTGGTGGAATTGGTGATCCTGGATGGCATCGTTCTGCACCCGGTGAACTTAACGATTGAGGAAATGCCGGAGAATGGTGCTCTTTCTAGGTTCTTGGCCGGAGGGCATTGTGGGGCGCGGGCTTTCGATAAGCAACAGAGGTATGCCGCGCTATCGTGGCAGGCTAAAGTTGTAAGTCGGCAACCTGCCACGCACCGGCGGCAGGCTTTTGCAAGGCAACAAAGCCTTGCCCTGAGCTACCGGTGTGTTCCCGCAAAATAACAAGCACCTGCCACGCGCCAACGGCAAGCCTCCGAAAAGGAACATTGGCTTGCCGGGCAGCAACGGCAAGCCTCCGTTATTCTACTTGCCGGAGCTCCGCTGAAGAGAAATACGACAGTTTGATTATTGGGGATTTACCTTCCAACAGGGAATGCAGATCACCAGAAAATGAATTGAATTATTTCCACTGCAGGGGATAACTGGTTCTTCCATAGCGGGAAAAGCAAGCCAAAACGAATCCGATAATCGATCGGCTTTCAGGTTCTATCTGCCAAATCTGAAAACGTTCTTATTTATTTCTTAAAAACTTCCGAAGTTTAACAAAACATCGTTAAACATTTTGCATCTTCCAAGGTCTAAACAACCATTTACACCAACTAAAACAAAAACCTAATCATGCTCCGAAAACTGAAGTTAATTCTGCTTGTCCTAATGGTTTCCATCGGGAAAGTTTACCCCCAGGATAGTTTCCCGCTACAGGTCAACAACCAACTCAATCGGTACATTCTGGGCAATATACAGGAAAAGCTCTACGTACAAACCAACTCCGGGCAGTACTATCCGGGCGACTCAATCTGGCTGAAAGCCACCCTCGTGAATGCGATCAACCATGTGCCACTTGGCAGTGAAAACCTTATTTACATCGATCTGATTTCGCCTGAAAATAAAATGGTTAGCCACGAAATGTTTCCGATCGACAGAGGCTTTACCGACGGATTTGTTGCCCTGAATCACAAGCTTCCGGCCGGGAAATACAAGCTGCTTGCCTACACCAATTATATGTGTAACTACGCCAGCGATTTTCTTTTTCAAAAGCCAATTGTTCTTCTACCCAAAGGCTCAGACCGAACGCAATGGGAGTTTAGCTCGCGGGTTGTTCCTTTCGTTTCGGGCGATTCGGTTTTTGTGAAAATCCATGCCCAAAGCCCGGAACGAGAGATCAACGAAGAAGTGGCCATCCGGGTTCAGTTGGCCCGGGGAACAATGCTCGGAGCTACTTGCATGGTTCGCAACAACGAAGGACGTTTTAGTTTCGCGGTGCCCGACTCGCTGAAATTGCCGGTGGCCCTTATATCGGTCAATCAGAACGGGAAAGCCAATGGCGGCGAAAAGCACCGGATAAAACTCTCGGTACAGAAGCCCGACTTGCAGTTTTTGCCCGAGGGAGGTGAGTTGGTGGCCGATCAGGAGAATGTGCTGGCCTTTCGCTGTATTGATTCGGATGGAAACCCGATGCCCGTGTCAGGCGAATTGCGCAACAACGACGGAAGCAGCATCGCCCGATTCAGCAGCGAATATCAAGGCCTGGGCAGTATCAAAATAACTCCCCGGTTCGGACAAAATTATCAGGCACGTATCAACTTCCGCGATTCGGTTTTCACTTACGAGCTGCCGCAAATAAAAGAAAAAGCATACTGCTTGCGCCTGTTGGAACAAAGTACGGACAGTCTTCGTTTTGCGATTCTGAAAAACTCCACAGTAACGGCGAACTACCTTCTGGTTGGCCACTGCCGGGGCAATACAAAGTTTATGAGCACCGGTATTCTCAACGACAACTATTTTGAGTTTGCGATCCCTACCGACGATTTTCCGGAAGGAATAATAACCTTCACGCTCTTTGTGAACCGCATTCCACGTGCTGAGCGACTGGTCTATCATGACAAAAACAACGACATTCAATTTAAACTGATCAACGAAACAGCGGGAGAAAAGCCCGGTTCGCCGCTTCGCTTTATGCTACAGGCCAACCACGCTGACGGACGCCCGGCGCAAGGAAACTTTTCGTTTCTGGCATGGAATCCATTGCTTGAAAGTTCGCTGGATTCGCTGGAAAACATTCGCAATTACGTTTTGTTTTCCTCCGATCTTCAAGGCGAGGTTTTGGCCAACACGGCAGTTTTTAATCCGACCGATCCGGCGCGGAGCCGAAAACGCGACCTAATGCTGTTAACCTACGGCTGGCGCAGATTTACCTGGGCTGATGTGGCCGGTTTTACGAACGAAACACCCACCCATGAACCGGAGCCCGGGATTTTTATGAACGGCAGAATCTACCGTAAAGCCTCGACCAAACCGGTTCCTAAAAACTTTGAAGTGTCGATTATTCTGATTCATGGAAAATCAACTCACATCGACAAAGCCTACACCAACGAAAATGGACAGTTCAGCTTCACCCTTCCCGCGTTTACCGATTCGGCCAGCCTGACCATACAAACCAAAAACCGCTGGGACAACCAAAAGGACTACATCATCGACCTAACCACAAATCTGGAGCATCTGAGACTCAACTCAATGAGCTTCGAAAAAATTTCGAAACGCGGATTGTCTCCCCTGGTACTTAATCTTCCGCCAACAAACTACACCGAACAAGAGCACACGACAAAAGACGCCACTGTTGCAAAACCCGGTTCCCCAAACATACGCAAACCACGAATTGACAACTATTATTTTCCGGGCAAGGATACCTTTATGATTGAAGAAGTGGTCGCCCGTTCAAATTTCCTGAACCGGCGCGATTCGTTGATTGCCCAAAGTGGCCAGCCCGATGTGGTGATTGAATCGGCACAATTGAAAAAACTGACTGAAGAAACAGCCTGGTATTCCGATCTTTGGGATTTACTGGCGGATCAGGTACCGGGGTTGAAAATTGAAAAAGGATTTTACGATCCGCGCATCGCTAAAAACAGCAACCTGGTCATCACCAACCAGTCCGACAACAGCAGCAGCAGTTCTGATGGAGAATCAACCTTTTCGGGCACTCCGGCAGTCTATTTTAATGTCGCCGGAAATCCGGATGGCTACCTGTACATTTTTGTCGACAAGGACTTTCTGAACAACAACTCATTTCCACTGTACGATTTTCTGAGCTACATGGATCCCAGCGAAATTGAAACGATCAATTTTATCGCCAAACCCCAAAAGTACGGCATTGATATGCCACTCGACTATTTCTCGGCCGAAGAGAGCATGGAGCTTATAAACAGCAACCTTCTGCAACCAGATGAAGAAGAAAACAGTGATATTATGGAAACCACTTCTACCGACCAGGAGGCACTCATGGAAAGTCTGAAGCGAAGCAGTGCACCGCCATCGTACCTGTTTATCACCACAAAGTCGAAAGCCGGAATATTTTACCAACGCACAAAAGGGCTGCAAACCTTGTTCCTGACCGGCCTTAGCCCTCAACGTGAATTCTACGTGCCCCGATATCAAAACAGCAGCTCAAGCAATCAAGCCCGAAAAACCATTTTCTGGCAACCACAAATTGTGACCGACAGCACCGGAAGCGCACAAATTGCCTTTCCAACCGGGGCGGGAATCGACAAGCTAAACATTCAGGTACAAGGGATTACCGCAAGCGGTGAAAGTGGTTCGAATACCTTTTCCGTTGCACTTAATAACCATTTAAAAGAAGAACCTATTCAGCCTCAACTTGCTGAAAACAAACAAAAGCCGAGCACCGAATCGCTCAATCCGTATCAATCACTCCGTTTGTATTCGGGCATTATTACCGATGCGGAAAGTGGCAAACCGATCCCTTCGGCCGATTTGATCCAGCAAGCTCCGTTCTACCATGAGCGGACGAACAACGATGGTGAGTTCTTCCTTTCGTCCGATCGGCTTCAGAAGAACGCTGTTGTGCTCGTTTCCGGGCCGGGCTACCAAAGTCGCCAATTAACCCTTCCGGCTCAGGCTGACTCTATTCTTCAGATTAAGCTTGAGAAAACGCCGGTTCTGACTGACCCGAATGCCGGAAGAGCGGTAACCATCGTTCGCAATGCCATTCAGGAATCGCGGAAATTATATGCCTCAGACGAAAGCTACCAGGGCTACAACCGCGAAACCGTAGCGATTGATCAGGATGTGTTCGGCATCTATGAAATGGCGTTCAACTATTCGAACGCCGGATATCCCGGATCTACCGGCGCGATGCGTTTTGAAACCGTGAAGTTTAAGAATATGGAAGACAAAAGTGGCCACCGTTTGATGTTGCTGAAACCGAACCACCGAAGTTCGTTTTATCCGTTGAAAGCTGATGTACTGGCCGCTACTCCCGAATTCTGGAGGCAGGAAACAAGCTATCAGTTCGATTACGATCTAATTGGCCAGATTGAATACGATGGCGAATTGTGTTACAAAATCCAGTTTCGCCAAAAGAGCGACTTGGTGGTGGCACTGCAAAGTGGCGTACTTTATATTGGCACCGAAACCGAAGCTCTGCGCTATGCTTCGTGGACAACATCGCCCGACAAACGGAAATATCTGAGTTACATCAGCTACCTTCAGTCCAATCCAATGGAGTACGATGTGCAGGTTACCGACGATTTAAACGAAGTGAACTACAGCCTCGTAAACGGAAAACTTCGCTTATTGGGAAGCAAGTCGCAAATTCAGATTTTGGTGAACGACCAAACCTATTTGCAGTTCGAGAATCAACTGTCGGTTGTTGGAATGAGTCAGCGCAACTACAAGGACATTCAGAATCAAACGACGGATCAGCTAATAGAAGATGAAAAAGCGAATCACATGATGATCAAGGATGCGCAATACCGGATTGATCCGTGGGTAAATCTGGGAATTGTGAAACCGGAGAAAAAGTTAATTGAAGATGCCAAATTTCTGCACGACATAACCATGTATCAATAGTCGGGCGGCAATTGCACCGATCGATTTAAAGCGCAGACAGCCAATGGTTGCCTGCGCTTTAAACAGAAAAAACCTGCTCCGTTTCCGAAGCAGGTTTTTTAATTATGTAATCATTCAAAATTAAACTTCCTGTACTGTTTGCAGATGTTTTTGTCCGGCTTCAATAGCCTGCAGGTTCATCGGAATGAGTTTGTGATGGCGTTCGGGCAGCGATTTTTCAAGGCCTTTTCGAATGCTTTCGAGCCCTACCACCGGCCTTGCTTTTAAATAAGCACCCAAAACAACCATGTTGAAGGTTTTCACATTCCCCATATCGGCTGCAATTAAAGTTCCTTCAATTTTATAAATGTTGATGTCTTTGCGTGTGGGTGGATGAACGATTCCGTTTGGATCGTACAACAAAGTGCCACCCGGTTTAACCTCATGCTCAAACTTATCGAGCGATTGCTGGTTGAGTATGATCGCCGTGTCGAACTCGTGCAAAATGGGCGAACTAATGCGGTTGTCGCTCAGAATAACGGTAACGTTTGCTGTACCTCCGCGCATTTCAGGTCCGTAGGATGGGAACCAGGTTACTTCCTGTCCCTGCATTACGGCTGAATAGGCTAATATTTTCCCCATCGAGAGGACTCCTTGCCCTCCAAATCCGGCAATGATTATTTCTTCTGTCATGCAAGTTCGGTTTTAGATTTCTGTTGAAAATAAGCTTCAGGTGAGGCTTTTTCGCCGTCTTTGATATCGCCTATCGGATAAAATGGGAACATGTTATCTTCCATCCATTGATTCGCCTCAACAGGTGTCAGTCGCCATCCGGAGCTACAAGTTGAAACCACCTCAATAAACGATGTTCCTTTTTTTGCCAGGGTATTTTCAAACGCTTTTTTCAGCGCCTTTCGGCATTTGCGCGATGCTGCCGGTGTGTGAACCGACTGGCGCGTTACAAAGGCTGTTCCGGGCAGCTGCCCGATCAATTCCGTAATTTTCAGCGGATAGCCGTTCCGTTCAACATCACGCCCGCAAGGCGTTGTGGCAGTGACTTGCCCCAATAAAGTGGTCGGAGCCATTTGTCCTCCGGTCATTCCGTAGATGGCGTTATTTACAAAAACCACAACCATATTCTCGCCCCGGTTACAAGCGTGCATAATTTCGGCTGTACCAATTGAAGCGAGGTCGCCGTCGCCCTGGTAGGTAAATACCACTTTGTCGGGGTTGACACGGGAGATACCTGTGGCGACTGCCGGAGCACGGCCATGAGCGGCTTCTTGCCAATCGATGTCGATATAATTGTAGGCGAACACGGCGCATCCAACCGGCGACACGCCAATGGTTTTGTCCTGAAGACCCAATTCCTCGATTACTTCGGCCAGCAATTTATGCACCACCCCATGACTACAGCCCGGGCAATAGTGCATCGTGTTATCGTTCAGCAATTTTGGTTTCGAATAAACCAGGTTTTCCGCTTTGATAATATCTTTTAGTTCCATTGTTTATCCTCCAATCAGTTTTTGTTCCAATGCCTCAACCACTTCACCGGGAGTTGGAATAATCCCCCCCATCCGACCGAAGTACACAACCGGTTTCGAATCGCCTGTGCAACCCACTGCCAGACGAACATCTTCAACCATTTGTCCGGCATTCATTTCAACGGTGAGAAAACCCTTTACCCGTTTCGCCAGATCCGCGATTGGCTGTGTGGGGAAAGGGAAAAGAGTAATCGGACGAAGAAGCCCAACTTTAAGGCCTTTAGCCCGGGCAATGTCGACCGACTTTTGGCAAATACGGGCCGACGAACCAAAAGCCACTAATATATAGTCGGCATCATCGCAATTAAACAATTCGTACCGAACATCCTCTTCCTGCATTTGCCGGTATTTCTCCTGAAAACGGATGTTATTATGTTCCATTAATGCGGAATCCAACTCCAACGAAGTGATCACATTTTTTGAACGATTGGCCTTTTTACCGGTAGTAACCCAGCTACCAAATTCGGCTTCAATTTCCTCGGTTGTTTTCCGGGGGATATAATCACTCAACTCTACTTTTTCCATCATTTGGCCAATCGCTCCATCGGCTAAAATCATGGCCGGATTGCGGTATTTAAAAGCCAGCTGAAAAGCCAACTCCACCGAGTCGTTCATTTCCTGAACCGATGACGGGGCAATCACAATCAAGCGATAGTCGCCATGTCCGCCACCTTTTGTCGACTGAAAATAGTCGGCCTGAGACGGTTGAATTGTTCCCAACCCGGGTCCGCCACGTTGAACATTGACAATAACACAGGGCAATTCGGCTCCTGCAATATAGGATATTCCTTCAGCCATCAGGCTAATTCCCGGGCTCGATGAGGAAGTCAATACTTTTTTCCCGGTTCCGGCAGCGCCGTAAACCATATTGATAGAGGCCACTTCACTTTCGGCTTGTAAAACCACCATACCGGTTTCATTCCAGGGTTCTCTGGCCATGAGGGTTTCCATCACTTCCGATTGTGGTGTGATCGGGTATCCGAAATAAGCATCACACCCACAGCGGATCGCTGCTTCGGCAATTACTTCGTTCCCTTTCATCAATCTTAATTCTCCCATTACTTTTTCGTTTTTTTTGAGGTTTAGGCACTTACTTTCACCCTGTAAACAGTAATACAGGTATCCGGACAGATAACGGCACAATTAGAGCAGCCGATGCATTCTTCCGGCTTGTCCATAAATGAATAGTGATATCCTCGACTGTTAACTTGCTTGTTTTGCGCCAGAACTTGTTGCGGACAGGCAACCACACAAAGGCCGCAGCCTTTACATTCTTCCGTGTCAACCACAACAGCGCCTACTACTTTTGCCATAATTAGATAGTTTTATCATTGACTGAACTATTCAGCGATAACAATTTGTCAAATTTCCCGGAGGAAAACCATGACAAAGCAAAGGATTGCTGAACAACATACCCAATAGGTTTTTTGTCAACTTTTGTTCAGTTTCCTACAAAACTATCCGAAAAGGGGAGTTTTAATCGCAACAATTGTTGCATAATACCTATATTTTATTGAGGATACGAGTGAAAATATTGCGGTGGATACCAAGGTAGGACGCCACATGTTGTCGTTGGACACGGGAAACAATTTGGCTATGCTCCTTGACAAATAACTTAACACGCTGCGAGGCTGAAAGCGACTGCAAGGTATGCACTCTCTGCAGAGCCTGCACATAGCTTTCTTCGGCCATGATCCGCACCAGGCGGTGCAGTTCGGGGTTGGTTTCGAGTAGCTCCTCGTACTCATTTCGTTCAATGCAAATCAGCTCCGAATCTTCATAGGCACGAATAACTTCATTTGATTCCCCTCCGGTCATAAACGTTTCGTGGCTACTGACTATACCATTGTCGGGAATATAAAAAAAACGGGAAATCCATTCGTGGCCCGATTCTGACGTATAGGAAGCATACAGAAGACCACTCAAGAGGATTCCAAGCTTGCGGTTGGGGTCGCCATAATTCAAAAATGTCTCCCCTTTTTTAAGTTGAATGGGTTGACGGTTTTTAAAGAATTCCTTCAATTGCTCGAAGGTTTGCTGGTACCCGGGTCCAATGCAGCTCATCTTTCTACCTTAATTTAGTTGAAAGGGAAATCCTTGTGGAATTGAATTAAGCGCTGCTCCAACTCACCAAACTGGCTTCGTTTAACATGCGACACACAAGCCCGAAGCCCTTCTTTTTCGCTTCCGGTATTTTTTAATGTGATCGCGCTAATTCCGTAATAGAGCAGATTATGCAACAACTCTCCGCCTGTCATTCCAGGATACGAAATGGTAAAGTAAAATCCATCGGCTATTGGTTCGTCTCCGTCTTTCTCGTATACAATTTGAAATCCGTTTTTCAAGAAAAGCTCCTTCATAACTTTAGCCTTGGCACCGTATTCTTTCACTTCGTCAACAAAATTGAAACGGCCTTCGTTGGCGGCTTTTAGCATGGCAGCCAGCGCATATTGCGCCGAATGGCTGGTTCCGGACGAAATGGCGTACAGCACGCGCTGGGTAATTGTATTGCCAAAAGAATTGCTGTGAAAGCGGGTCTTCAGGCTTTCGTAGTCGCGGTTGTACAAGGCATCGGAGATGACCATGATCCCGATTCGCTGCCCGGCATATGAAAATATTTTTGAGCTTGAAATAAACAGCACATAATTGTTGGTGTAGTGAGCAACAGTGGGTTGGAATGGCGGTTCTCCCGGGCTGTAAAAGTTTTGTCGGAAATCCATCGCAAAATAAGCCAGATCTTCCATGACAATAACATCGTACTTTGTAGCCAGCTCTCCAATAATCTGTAATTCGCTTTCAGTAAAACAAATCCAGCTTGGGTTGTTTGGATTTGAATACACAATTGAGTTAATGTGTCCTTTGACGAGGATACTTTCGAGCTTTTCCCTCAGCTTTTCGCCCCGGTAATTAAACACGTCGAAGCTTTCGTATGGATAGCCCATCACCGTCATTTGCTGCTTTTGAACCGGAAAACCCGGGTCGATAAACAGCACCGTGTTCTTTGACACATCCACCTGACTGGCAACCATAAATGCAGCGTAAGTTCCCTGCATGGAGCCAACTGACGGGACACAGCCCTGTGGCTTCACGTCCACATTCATGAATAACTTGACAAAACGCGATGCCTCCTCCTTTAATGGTTTAATACCGTCAATCATCGGGTAAGCCGAAGCGACACCGGATTTCAGCGCCTCAATTTCTGCTTCAACCCCAACTTTTGCCGGTGGCAATCCGGGAACTCCCATCTCCATCCGAATGTACTTTTCAGTACTTTCTTCCTCAATGGCATTCACCAGGCCTACAATCTCTCGAATTGTGGCATTGCCAACTTCGTCAATTCGCAAGCGCCCCAGGCACTTATCGACCAAATTACCGTCTATCGGAGTATTTTTCATGATGGTTTTGAATGATTACCGGCGATCGTTAATGTCAATTTATTTTGAAAAACACGAAAGTCAATCGCACCCTATTGTCGCTTGGAGTTTCGCAACAATAGGCAACAATTGACTTCTTGTGGCTATTGTTTATAAACCGAAAGCGGTTTTAACTTCTTCAGCCCATGCGGCAACACGTTCTTCAGTCAATTCAGGTTCAAAATCCTCATCAACCGGCAGCCCGACAAACACACCTTCAATCACTGCTTCCGACTCCTCGAATTCGTAAACCGAAGGATCAACGGATGCTACAACCTCGGCGTCAGGGCTGGCTTTTTTGATTTCTTTATAAAGACGCCCCATGGCATTAACGAAATGACTGGGATAGGTAATATGATCTCCCAACCCAAAGATGGCCACCTTTTTACCGGTATAATCAACTTTGGAAACCTCGGGGAAAAACTTCGCCCAATCGGTATTGGAGTATTCCGAATCCCAAGTCTCTTTACCAACTGTTGAGATTCCAAAAATCAGCTTATCGTATTTTTTCAGGTCCTCAGCTGAGGCATCGTTTACCGACACTAATTCAACCAAGCTTTCGCCAATGGCGGCTTGAACTTTTTTAGCCACCCGGTGAACTGATCCCTTTTCCGGACCAAAAAATAATCCTATTTGACTCATCATTATATTTTTTACTGGTTAGTGATTTCTAATTCAGCACGTACATATTCGCCTAAAATAGACAAACTGGAAACATTTTTCAAGACTCGGTGAATCGCTTTTTCATAATTCTCTTCCGAATTGTACTCGAGATCCACATGAATGGTGTATTCGTTTGGCTTTCCAACAATTGGTATCGACTGAATCTTATTGAGGTTAATCTGATTTTCAGCGAATATATTCAACACCCGGGCCAACGCTCCGTAATAGTGACCAACCTCGAAAGCCAACGAAGCCTTATTGCTTCCTCCGTTTTGATTGGCATGCTTGCTGAGCACCCAAAAGCGCGTATAGTTTTTCTTGTTGGTTTCAATACCACTATCCAAAACATTGAGTCCGTAAATTTCGGCCGTACGCAAATTGCCAATGGCAGCCGAATCGGTCAATTTATCGGTGACCAAAATTTTTCCCGACATCGCGGTGTCCTGATTTTCGATAATTCGAGCCTGCGGAAAGTACTTCTCGATATATTCAACACACTGGCGAATAGCGATCGGGTGAGAATAGATGTTTTTCACATCTTCCTTTTTGGCCCCCGGCAACATCATTAGGTTCATTTGGATGTGAATGTAGGTTTCACCGGTTACATGTAAGTGATAATCGCGAATCAATGAATAATTCTGCAGAATACTTCCGGCAATGGAATTTTCGATGGCCATTACCGCAATGTCCACCTTGTCAGTATCAACCAGTTCGCAAACACGTTGAAAAGAACGGCACTCCACAATTTCAATTTCTTCATCACCGAAATACTTGCGTGCAGCATCTTCGTGAAAGGAACCCGCGATTCCCTGTATGGCAACTTTCTTCATAATTTATACCGTTGATTTGAAAATCCTGTATGGATTTGACCGGCCCAATTTACACAAAAAAGCTGCGAAAAAGGTACCCGGTGAAATAACCGAAGGGGAAAATTAACAAAAAGTAGCCTCCTTCGTTAATTTTCCCCTTCAATATGACGATCTCTCCAAATTAGGAGTTTTCTGTTCGCAATTAAAAAGCGTATACCATTGACAGGCTTACGCGCTTATTGGTTGCGCGATGCGTATCAGCATAAGTTCCGTCGCTAAAATCGAAGCCACTTGTTCCATAACTGGCCGAAGTAATCTCACATTCAGCAACAAAGCGAAGCTTCGCAATGTTGTAGGCAATATGCGGCGCAACCCGGCCAAGGTTCTGAATTCCCGGCAGCAAGCCCGCTACCAGAGCCGAACCATTGGAGTTGTACACCTCATCGGCAGTTCCAAGGTTTTTTCCGTAGCCTGCAAAAAGCCCAACTTGCCATTTCTGTCCATAAACAATATTCACCAAACCGGTGCAGTTTGTGTAATTTGTATAGGTTTCAGCTCCGGTTTGCTCATCCTTCGATGCGACAGCGTAACCACCAAGCAATGTTAGGTGTGTCATGTTTTGCCCGTAGAAAGACTTAATGGTCACCATCAGCTTTTCGTGGGAATACTTTACGTATGCCATGCTTCCTTTGCTAATTAAAAACTCATCAGCATTGAATGTTCCGGCATCTCCGTCGGTTGTCATGCGAGGTTTAATGCGTTTCATTTCTACTCCGGCTCCCAACGTCCAGTCGGCAGATTTATATTCGGCTACCAATGCCAGTTCCGGCACTATTCCGTTTCGTTGAGCCTGATTGGCGGTACTGTAGTCGCCGGTATCAAACGAACGCGATGTGAATTGGCTTTCGTAAACAGCAGCAACTCCCACATCTAATTTCCCAATCTGGTAATCGTATCTAATTTGTGGCGACCTGTTGAACGACTGGAAAGGAGCTCCGGTATTGAAGGCACCAACCTGAGGGTAAACACCTCCGCCAAAGAACGGATGCCAGCTCTGCCCAACCAATAACTTCGACTTTTCCCAGTTAAACACCACATTGGCGTGCCGAATGCGAAAAAGCGTCGGCTCCGACTTTGTGATTCCACCAAAATCGAACTCCAATACGGCACTGGTTTTTGCACCCAACAACTCAGGACCTTGGATTTTCAATCCCATCCGCGACGCTAAGGCTGTCAGATTGGCGCTGGTTTGTTCGTTTAAATCGTCCCCATTGGCATCCTGCCCGGAGTACAATGGAACCAGATAAAAATTTTCATACGCTACGTCGTTTCCTTTGTAGGTATCCAAATAATAGTCGGTACGAACAAAACCATAAAAATCTAGCTTGAAGTCATTCAGGCTGGGTTGTTGCGCGCTGGCGCCAATAAATAAAAGGGATGCGACAAGGGCTCCCGCAAATCGTTTTAGCATGAGATAATTTTGGTTAATTATTTTTTTGCTGATGCACATCCCCAAACAATACTTGGTCCTTCAATTTCAATAAATTAAATTGAATGTTCACCTGCAAATCGGCCACAAAGGTAGAGGCATAAAACGGATTGCGAAAATCCGCTTTTCACTTTCCGGTTAATTTCACATTTTATTCAAACAAAAATGCTGTTTTGTAACATCGGTTACAAAACACCTACTCCAGACCACGTATCTTTAATGTGAAAAACTAAACTAAAATGATCCAAAGATTCTATCCGCCAAAAAGATGGAGGTTTCCGGTAATAGTTATACTTGGGGTATTTTCAGGTCTGGTGTGCCTGTTGTTATACTTATCCAAGGCCCACTCCTATCTGTCAGATGATCCGCAGACTTGCGTAAACTGCCACATTATGGCACCACAGTACGCTACCTGGAATCACAGTTCGCACCGGCAATGGACGAATTGCAACGATTGTCATGTACCACATAACAATGTTTTCAACAAATACTTTTTCAAGGCTAAAGATGGACTTCGCCATGCGACCATCTTCACCCTACGCCAAGAACCACAGGTAATCTTCATTCACGAAGAAGGAGCCGAGGTCGTTCATAACAACTGTATTCGTTGTCACTCCAATCAACTGATGGATGCCAGGCAAAGCGCATGCATCGGCAATTACGAAGAGAACCGCACCTCCCGCAAATGTTGGGAATGCCACCGGGAAGTTCCACACGGGCGGGTGAACAGCCTGTCGAGCACCCCGAGCGCACGTGTACCGTTACCCGAAAGCCCTGTCCCCAATTGGATTAAAAACTTGAATAACAACTAAATCTGCATCATATGAAATCGCTAAAAACAAAAATTGAAGAAAAACCGATTATTGGATGGCTCCTCTTTTTTGCCACCCTCATTGTCGTTTTCTTATTAGGCCTTTTGGCTTCATCTATAATGGAACGTCGCGCCGAAGCGAGCTTCGTAAATGTTCCGAAAGTCAAGCTTACGGAGTTCGAACCCCGTAACGAAGTCTGGGGTGAAAACTTCCCACGCGAATTCCAATCGTATTACAGAACAGCTGACACCACTTTCCGCAGCAAATACAATGGCAACGAAATGATTGACATGCTGGAAGTTGACCCGCGCATGGTCGTATTATGGGCAGGATACGGCTTTTCGAAAGATTACAATCAGGGCCGCGGCCACTACTATGCTGTGGAAGATGTACGAAATACCTTGCGTACAGGAGGCCCAACAAACGACGACGAAGGTCCGATGCCATCGACCTGCTGGACTTGCAAAAGCCCCGATGTTCCGCGCGTGATGCAGGAAGAAGGAGTTGCCGAATTTTACAAAGGGAAATGGGCTCGTTTAGGATCTGAAATTGTTAATCCAATTGGATGCGCCGACTGCCACGACCCCAAAAGCATGAATCTTCGTGTTACCCGTCCGGCATTGGTGGAAGCATTTCAGAAAATGGGCAAAGACGTAAACAAAGCCAGTCATCAAGAAATGCGCAGCTTGGTTTGCGCCCAATGCCATGTTGAATATTACTTCGACAAATACACCGTTGAAGGCGCTAACTACCTCACCTTCCCATGGGAAAAAGGAATGACGGTAGAAGCAGCCGAAGAGTACTATGATGAAATGAACTTTAGCGACTGGACACATTCGTTGAGTAAAGCACCGATGCTTAAGGCGCAACATCCGGGTTACGAAATATACATGCAAGGAATCCATGCTCAGCGTGGTGTATCATGTGCCGACTGCCATATGCCATACAAATCGGAAGGTGGACAGAAATTCACAGATCATCACATTCAATCCCCACTAAACAATGTTGCCAACTCCTGTCAGGTTTGCCACCGTGAGGAAACCGAAAAATTGATTCAAAATGTTTTCGAACGTCAGGATAAAATCATTGAAAACCGGGACAAACTGGAAGAGTTGATTGTTCGTGCTCATCTGGAAGCAAAAAAAGCATGGGATTTGGGAGCTAACGATACCGAAATGCAAGACATTTTGATGGGAATCAGGCATGCGCAATGGCGTTGGGACTATGTAGCAGCCAGCCATGGTGGCTCATTCCACGCTCCTATTGAAACAGGAAGAATCATATCAACCGGCCTGACAATTGCCCAGGAAACGCGCATTAAACTCGCTCGCCTTCTGGCAGCCAAAGGATTCAACGAAGAATTACCGTATCCGGATATCACAACTAAAGCCAAGGCACAAGAGTTAATCGGATTGGATATGGATCAACTAAACGCTGAGAAAAAAGTGTTCAAACAGACCATTGTTCCGCAGTGGATAAAAACAGCCCAGGAGCGCGAATCGAAATGGGGCGTATCGATGAACTAACTCTTAAATCTAAAAAATGAAGAAGAACATATTAATACTCGCTATCGCCCTTATTGTAGTCGCGACTAGCCAAAGTTACGCCCAATTTAGCCTCAATGGCGAGTTCCGCCCCCGCAGCGAAGTTAGCCACGGTTACAAAAGCCTGGCAGCTCCTGATCAGGATGCTTCATGGTTTACCTCGCAACGCAGCCGGCTGAATGCCTTTTACACAGCCGACAAACTTGTTACAATGCTGAGTTTGCAGGATGTTAGGGTATGGGGCAGTCAGGCGCAACTGGTTGGGAACGAAGACTACGCGATATCTGTTCATCAGGCATGGGCAGAGGTTTTGCTAAGTTCTGAATTCTCAATCAAAGCAGGTCGACAGGAAGTAGCGTATGACAATCACCGGATTTTTGGGAATGTCGGCTGGGCACAACAGGCTCGCTCGCACGATATGATTATTTTCAAATATCAGGATGCCATCAACCTTCATTTTGGTTTGGCACACAACGAAAACAGCAACCCGGACGACAATCTTTACGACGGAAACGATGCCTACAAAAACCTTCAATTTCTTTGGTTCAATAAAAAATGGGACAAGGCAAGTCTGAGTTTACTGGCATTAAACAACGGGGTTCCGGTGACGGTGGACGACAGTCAGGAGGTGAAATACAGCCAGACTCTGGGCGGATATGGAACCTTTGCGATTGGTTCGGTGAACTTCGCGACCAATGCCTATTTGCAAACCGGTAAATCAACATCCGATATTGACATTAGCGCTTACAACCTGCTCTTGGAGGCATCGGTGAAACAAGGATTCACCCTGGGATTTGAGCGTCTTTCGGGAACGTCACACGACGACACAAAAAATAAATCCTTCACTCCACTGTATGGTACCAACCACAAATTCAACGGGTTTATGGATTATTTTTACGTTGGAAGCCACATCAACAACGTGGGGCTTGATGATTTTTATCTAAAGTACAGCTTCAAAAAAGATAAATGGAATTGGGATGCGCACCTGCACTATTTCGCAGCGGCAGCCGACATCAGCGACGAGGACTCAAAAGGACTGGGCACTGAAATTGATTTGCAGGCCAGCTACAAAATTAGTCCGGAAGTAAATTTCAGTTTTGGCTACTCCATGCTTTTCGGAACCGACAGTATGGAACAGCTAAAAGGCGGCGACAAATCGACAACAAACTACTGGGGTTATGCCATGCTAACGGTAACCCCGAATTTCATTAAATAGACAAGTAAATCATTACCGGGACAGGTGTCGCCAGGCAAAATGTGCGGCACCTTTAATTTTTACGGATGTTCTTCCTGAAGGAAGAACAACGTCCAATTCAAACACCAAAAACGATGAACAGAAAAACCTGGCAGGCCCCCTGGTCATATCGGGAAGGAATTATTATAGTGGGAGGACTGGTGGCTCTGGGTACTATTTGGCAAATCATGCTGGGTAGTTCAGGCATTCAAATTCCAAGCTGGCCCGGCAATTTATACCTGGCATTGGCATTTGCTGCCTCGCTGATAGTCTTTCATCTTCTGATACCGAAGTCGGCTTTCGTTAAATGGCTGCAGTCAATTCCGGCAGCCGTAACTTCTGCCGGCCTGTTTTGCGGTCTGGCAATTCTTATGGGAATTATTCCCCAGTTACCGGCATCGCAGCCAAGTGCAATCAGCCTGTTGGGACTCAACAAGATCACAAATACATGGTTTTATTTGCTGGCCAATGTTTATTTCCTCGCCTGTTTGGGCATGGCGACACTCAAACGCCTCATCCCCTTCAAACTAAAAAACGGAGGGTATATTTTAAACCATTTGGGACTTTGGATTACACTGACAGCAGCCAGTCTGGGCAGCAGCGACTTACAACGTCTGAGCATGGATTGCTATGAAGGAAAAATTGAATGGCGGGCAAAAACGGAAACAGGCCAACTGGTTGAAATGCCGCTGGCCGTTAGTTTAATAGACTTTAAGCTCGACGAATATTTACCCAAAATAACTTTGATTGATCACCAAACCGGAAAAATTGCGGTGAACCGCCAAAAGAGCCAATACTTTTCGCTTGCTGATGCTCCCGGAACACTCGAGAACTACCGTATTGAAGTTGAAACCTATTTGCCCGAATCTGGTTTTACAGGCGATCATTTTGAGCGGGTTAATGAAGTCGGTGCACCACCGGCAGCTCAGCTAAAAGTAAGAAACAGTGAAACCGGTGAAATCACAACCGGATGGATCAGCTCCGGAAGTTTCCGACAGCAACCCTTCGCGTTCCGACTCTCCGACCAATACTCGTTGGTGATGTTGCCTCCCGAACCGCGGAAATTCCAGTCCGACATACAGGTTTTATTCCCCGACGGTACACAAGCCGAAACAACACTGGAAGTTAACAAACCTTTCTCCATCAACGGATGGAAACTCTATCAACTAAGTTACGATTCGGAAAAAGCCCGTTGGTCGGATCTTAGCGTGATCGAGCTGGTTCGAGACCCTTGGTTGCCGGCAGTATATTTCGGTGTTTTTATGCTACTGGCAGGAACCTTGTTTTTACTTCGCGATGGAGCGGCAAAAAAGAAAGGAGTGCAAAATGGGATGGATTAACTTTGAAGAATTTGCCGCAATAAGCTTGCTTTGCTGGATGACGGCATTCGTGCTGTTGGTTTTCAAGCCCAAAAGCAGAAAAGCCCGAACCGGCTCCATCATTTCTGCCACAGCCGGAACGCTCGCACTTGCCGTTTTCATCGTCCTGCTATGGGTTCACATTGAACGACCTCCAATGCGAACGTTGGGCGAAACACGACTTTGGTATTCGTTGCTGCTCCCCGCCATCGGAATCGTTAGTTTTCAACGCTGGAAATACAACTGGCTGCTCATTTACAGCCTGACAATGGGAGCTCTGTTCATTTTTATCAACTTACTGAAACCGGAAACCCACGACAAAAGTCTGATGCCTGCTCTGCAAAGCATTTGGTTTGTTCCGCACGTGATTGTTTATATGTTTGCCTACGCGCTTCTGGCTGCGTCGAGCCTTGCCGGACTAAAAGCCATTTATATGGATTATAGAGGCAAAAAATGGTCTGAAGTTCCCGAACTTGCCGACAACTTTGTTTATCTCGGCTTCGCTTTCCTCACTATGGGTTTGCTTTTTGGTGCGCTGTGGGCCAAAGAAGCCTGGGGACACTACTGGACCTGGGACCCAAAAGAAACCTGGGCGTTCATTTCCTGGACGGCTTACCTGATTTATATCCACTACCGATATCGCCATCAGAACCGACACAAACAAGCCATGTGGATTTTGGTAATTTCGTTCGCGTTGCTGCTGGTCTGTTGGTTTGGGGTGAACTATTTACCCACGGCCCAAACCAGTGTGCACACCTACAGCAACTAGCACAAATCCGGCAAATACCGCCAAACTCTATTGTTGAAGAAGAAATTGAAGGAATGAAAAATAAATCGCTGAAGCTTTTCAGGAAACTCCATAAATGGCCTGGACTTGTCATCGCCCTTCTGGCCATTATCTTTGCGCTATCCGGACTTGTTATGAACCATCGCCAGTTGTTTTCGTCGGTTGATGTTGACCGCGACATGCTTCCTCCCGGATACCAATACAAAAACTGGAACATGGCTGCTGTACGGGGAGCGCTTGTTACTGAGGATCATTCGGAATATTTTTACGGAAACATTGGGATTTGGCAAAAGAAAGGCACACAGTTCGTCAATTTTAATCAAGGATTTCCGAACGGAATTGACCACCGAAAGATCGCTCAAATGGCTGAAATGCCAAACGGTAATTTGTACGCGGCAACCTTGTTCGGGCTATACAGCCGACTGCCACAGGATAGTAGTTGGAAAAAAATAGAGCTTCCGGTTCGGGAAGAACGATTGACCGGCTTATTTCTGAAACAAGACAGTTTGATTGTTCTAAGCCGAAGCTTTCTGCTAAAATCGGCCAATGGAACCGATTTCGAATGCATCCAACTACCTGCTCCGGCAGGATACCGAGCCAGAGCAAGTCTATTCACGACCCTATGGCAACTACACAGCGGCGAGCTTTTTGGCCTTCCCGGAAAACTGTTTGTCGACTTGCTGGGTCTGGTCACCATCTTCCTGTCAATATCAGGCTTGCTCCACTTTTTTCTACCTAAGCTTGCCAAACGTCGAAAAGCAAAGCAAAAAAACACAAAACACCTCACCTCCACCCGTCGAATAAACCTGCGGTGGCACAATGTGATCGGCTACATTTTCATCCTGTTTTTAATCATCAACACAACGGCCGGAATGTTTCTGCGACCTCCCCTGCTCATTCCAATTGCCAATAGCACTGTTGGCCTCATTCCGGGCACACACCTTGACAATCCAAATCCTTGGTTCGACAAACTACGGGCAGGCGTGTGGGATGAAACACTTCAGCAATATCTGATTTCAACTTCAGATGGGTTTTATTTTCTGAACGAACATTTGAACGCTCCACCACAAGCGGCTCGCATACAAGTGCCGGTGAGTGTGATGGGATGCAATGTTTTACAGGAAACAGGTTCGGCTCAATATATGGTCGGATCTTTCAGCGGACTATTTATCTGGGACATTCAGCAACAATTGGTTGTGGATGCCTTTACGGGTATGGCTCCTCAAAACACCGGCGGACGTCCTGTTTCGGATCACATGATTAGTGGCTATGCCAAAACGGCAAGCGGCCTTAATATTCTGTTTGACTACAATAAAGGGATGCAGATTTTCGAGCATTCGGAAAATCCGGAGATGCCCGACGAGATCGTTCGTCAATCACCATTATCGCTCTGGAACACCGCTTTAGAAATTCACACCGGCCGAATCTTCGAACACCTGCTCGGCCCATTTTATATTTTGTATGTTCCGCTATCCGGCATCTGCCTGCTGATGGTACTTATCAGCGGATTTCTGATCTGGTGGAAAGCTTACCGAAAAACAAAAAAACAACATTAGAATGGATACCCAATGGCGAAGCTGAGGTTAAAATGCTCTGATGTAATTGGGTAATTACCGATAATAAACCTGCGTCCTTCTGGCAATGACGGGTCGCGCAGCTTGAAGCCGAGATCGAGCCGAAAAACAAAATAATTAAAATCGAAACGCAAACCGGTTCCTGTTCCAATAGCGATCTGCTTGTAGAACTCATCAAATTTAAACAGTGCTCCATCGCGGTTATCAGATGAATTGATCGCCCAAATATTACCGGCATCCAGGAAGAAAGCCCCTTCAACAATCCCCAGTAAAGGATAGCGGTACTCAATGTTTCCTTCCAATTTAATGTCAGCCGACTGATTCGGATACTCATCTTCAGCAGCTTCGTAGGTTCCGGGCCCCAACGTCCGAACCTGCCAGGCCCGAATACCGTTAGCGCCTCCTCCAAAATACTTCTTTTCAAAAGGCATAACATCAAAATTCCCATAAGGCATTGCGACCCCCAAAAATGCCCGACTTACAATTGAGTTGTATTCGTCTAACCGATATCCGTACCGGTATTCAAAATCGGTTTTCATGTATTGTGCAAACCGTGTACTAAAAACGCGGTAATAGCTTAAAGTCTCCTCGGTGTCTGAATCTACAGTCTCATATTTTGATCGCCCGCTCAACTGCGCTGCTGCTGCCAACAGATTGCCTGCCGATTCGATCGACCATTTAAAATAGTGGTAGGTGTTATCGATTTCTGTTTTCTGGGTATTATCAAGCAAGGTGTAGTTTGTTGCCATTATCAAGTGGTCGGTAAAACTACTCTTGATGTAAAGATCTTCAATCGAACTGATAAATTCTTCGTTAAACTCAGACAAATTAACAAGGTTCCAGTCAACAATATTGAGATAGTTAGTGCGAAACGCCTTACTTTTCCAGGAATAGCCGAACTTAAAGTTGGCAATTGTTCGCGTATAATCCGGACGACGCTGGTAGTTATATCCGGCTGTAAATACTGTTTTAGGCACTTGATACTTAAAGAACCGTTGCCCGTTAAACGGACTCAAAAATTTAGGGATGGTTATCGAAGCTTCCAAACCAAGCTCTCGGGTATTAAAATTAAGCGCGTTATCAGAGATCAGTGCTTCCTGACGTTCCAATGCCGCTTTCAGAGTTACATCCAGAATTTCGGCTCCGCGAAACAGGTTTAGATGTTGGTAATTTAAATTTCCGGCAACACCTAGATTCCCCGATGAGTTGGTTCCTTCCAGTTCGACCGAAAACCCCTGCCGGGCAAGCGGTGAAAGTTGCACACTACAATCGATCACCCCAATGGAATCATTCCCCAAGCCCGGAACCGGATCGAAACTCAGATTGACAGCCTTAAACTGCTGAAGCTGATTGAATGAGCGAAACGTTTTTTCTACGGTAGCCAGCGAATAATACGTGCTGTCTTTCATCCGATTGACACTTTCCAGCAACTCGGGATTGTAACGCATCCTTTCCTTATAAATAAATGTGTAAGGCGGCTCAAAAATTGTGTCAGTCGCTTCCACCGCTTCATCATCCGTAAGTTGCGGTGGCGTAAAGTTGGTATTCACCCGGTAGTTCCGAACAACAAATTTCTTGTGGTGCAACACACTATCCGACTTATCCTGCAAATCAGCATCACCGATCTGAATTACCAGGTCTACTTCTCTGTTATCCAATGCCGTATCAGCCAAATACTGAATAAAATCGGTTGAAAAATTATAATAGCCTCTGTTTTTAAGCTGCGTCGCCAAACGAATTCGCTCCGAATTCAGTTGATCGACATCGAAAATATCTCCCGTTTTTACAACCTGCCGAACAGTATCCGAAAAAAGAATCGGTCTCAGTTTTGCGTCCTCTATTTCATAGCTATAATTGCGAATGCGGTAGGGCGAGCCGGTTTCAATGGTATAAATTAGTTTTACTTTTTTACGCTTGGGATGATAAACCGGCGTTCGTTGAATATTTACCTCATAGTAGCCTTTATTCTTCAAATAAATCCGGAGATTCTCCATCGACCGCTGGGTTAGGAATTCCTGATATATTACCGGGGCTTCACCAATCCGTTTAAACCAATCATTCGTCTTCTTTTTCGAAGACAGGTTGTACATGCCTAAATGAAATTTTATAAACCCAAGAATTTTTAAATTCTCGCGCTGCCCAACTTGCTTCTTCAGCTCCTCTTTGCTAACCTGGTTATTGTCTACTTTCATCACCAAATCGCTAAGTAAATAGCTATTCTCGGGAACAAATTTCGTTGATGAACAAGCCGAAATAGCAACCGCTGCCACAATCGCACAAAAGAGGTTTAAATATTTCCAATTTCTAAAAATCATCATTCGTTCACCGTTTTTTTTGCTGTAATAACCCGAGCAAAAACTATTTCTGCAAAGATTGAAAGTTTTTTGAATTCTGAGGCTAATTTGCACCAATTCTGTATAAGCAGATCGCCGAATAAGCTGAATCGTTTCCAGTTGCCTTCAACCGATCATCGAAAACAGACTGCCTGCCGGTAGGTCAATTTAAATTGAATCCAAAATCGCAAGATGTAATTTATCTTCTAAGACACAAGGGCTGCAATAGGTTTCCCGATGAGGTCAAGTCAATCAAGGAAGGAGACCTCCCCTTTTTACCGACAGGGTTCATTCGAGTCATCCGGTCGAAGATTGAGCAAGAGCATTTCACTTTATTTTTTACCTTCGTATTCAAATCTCAGGCATGCTTAGCAAAAATAAGATCAAATACATTCAATCGCTTTCACGAAAAAAAATCAGAGATACCGAAAAGGCCTTTTTAGTTGAAGGCGACAAAATGGTTACCGAAGCGCTTGAATCATCGCTGACGGTAGAAACACTCTGCGCGACAACTGACTTCTTAAGGGCCAATCGTCGAATCGTTTCCGGCGATACTGAAGTGATCGAAGCCACTGCCGACGAAATTCGCAAAGCAAGCCTGTTGCAGTCGCCGCAAAACGCACTGGCCATTGTGTCCATGCCCGAAATAGGCTTCGACCTTGGGGTACTGAATGACAAGCTAAGTCTGGCGCTCGATTTTATTCAGGATCCGGGGAATCTGGGAACGATAATCCGACTGGCCGACTGGTTTGGAATTAAGCATGTGATTTGTTCCGAAAACACAGTCGACTGTTTCAACCCAAAAGTGATTCAGGCCAGCATGGGCGCTATATTTCGGGTTCAGATGCATTACATCAATCTGCCAGCAGTTCTAGGCGAAGCTTCTCAATCCGGAATTCCCATCTTCGGCGCATTTCTGGAGGGTGAAAACATTTACAAACAGCCCCTAAGCAGTTCAGGTATCCTGGTGATGGGAAACGAGGGAAATGGAATTAGCACTGAGGTCGGAGCACTGGTTTCGGATAAAGTTCACATCCCCTCATTTGCAGCCGAAGGCAGTGAGTCGTTGAATGTGTCGATGGCGACAGCGATCTGTTTATCAGAATTCAGACGAAGACAGCTTTAGGATCAGCACGATAAATCGCGCCTTCAAATTCGAAAGATACTGAATGGGCTTCAGTATGGCCATTCCGAAACCGAATACATCAATTGCTATTTTCCTAGGTCAGTCGTGCGGCCAAAGCCTCGGCACAACGCTCTCCATCAATTGCCGACGAAGCGATACCTCCGGCATAACCGGCTCCCTCGCCACAAGGATAGAGATTTTTAATCCGAATATGTTGAAGATCGCTCTCATTGCGGGGGATACGCATCGGTGACGAGGTGCGAGACTCAACTCCAATCACAACTCCAAGTTCGGTGTTGAAACCACGGGCTTTCTTGTCCATCAAAACAATTCCTTCGCGAAGCCGGGCACTAATTCGCTTGGGCAGTTTATCATGCAAAGCAGACGAAATAATTCCTGGTTTATAGGACGACTCCGGCAAATCGGCCGACCGACGACCAGATACAAAGTCGCTGATGCGCTGAGCCGGAGCGAATTGCGTATGCCCGTTCAGCTCAAAACAAAGCTTTTCGATCGACTTTTGGAACTCCACACCCGCGAAAACTCCAAATCGCTGAAATTCGCGCAGATCTTCCGGTTGAACTTCAACGACCAAACCAGAGTTGGCAAAAGGTGAATTTCGTTTCGAGGCCGACATTCCATTGACCACCAATTCTCCCGGAGCAGTAGCTGCCGGAACAATAAAGCCCCCCGGACACATACAGAACGAATACACGCCACGGTCATTCACCTGCTCGACAAAGGAATAGGTCGCTGCCGGCAAATAAGGCCCGCGATTGTCCTGATGATATTGAATGGTATCGATCAATGCCTGGGGATGTTCAATACGCACTCCCATAGCAAATGGTTTGGCTTCGAGATTAACCCCGTTGCGGTTTAGCATTTCGTAAATATCACGTGCTGAATGCCCTGTTGCCAGAATAACTGAAGCACATTCAAACCGCTGTCCGTCGGTAAGTACCAAGCCGGTACATTCATCGCCATTCAAAATTAAATCGCTAACCCGACTGTTGAAATGAATTTCACCACCACACGACAGAATCTGCTCCCGAATTCGGGAGATTACGCCGGGCAACTTATCAGTTCCAATATGCGGATGCGCATCAATCAGAATTTGCGGGTCGGCTCCGAATTGCACCAAAACTTCGAGAATCTTCTCAACACTGCCACGCTTTTTCGAGCGCGTGTATAGCTTTCCATCCGAAAAAGTGCCGGCGCCACCTTCACCGTATCCGTAGTTCGAATCCGGGTCAACCAAATGCTCGCGATGGATTTTCGCGATATCCCGTTTTCGATCGCTAACATTTTTTCCACGTTCAAAAATCACCGGTTTGTAACCCAGTTCAATCAAACGAAGTGCCGCAAACAATCCGGCGGGGCCACTACCAACAATGCCAACAGCTGTTTTACCAGCCACATTTCCATAGTCGTAGATCCGGCGCTTGGTCTCTGGTTCTTCACCCAAATAAACCATCACTCCCAAATTTATTTTGATTTGGCGCTGCCGGGCATCAATCGAGCGGCGACGTACAACAATGGCTGTTATTTCTTCCGGATCGACCCCTAACTTCGAGGCAACTATAGGACGATAATATAATTCATCTGACGCCTGTTTGGGCGTCAGCGACAGGTTAAAATCTTTCTTCATTCAAAATCAAATAAGGTCTCGATCTATCTCACTTCCGTTTCAATGCTGTTTTATTGCGACGATGGGAATGCGACAAGTCGCTGTTAAATAGCTCTCTTACATTGCGAATGCGCAAAATTAGGCATAATCGCGCAATAAAATCAGCTTAAACTATTCGAAATGAAAACTAAGGGTGAAGATATTGGAATTGACACTCTGGATCGCTTGCGAGTAATATTTACGCTGATCAGCCGGAGCATCGCCAATCAGGTTATTTAGTCCCAGACTGACCTTCAATTCTGTCGAGAAACGGAAAAAACGAAGGTAGCTATCTAGTCCAACACCGGCTTCGAAGTACAAACCGCCGCGTTTTAGCTGAACCAGATCTTCCTCTCCCGACTTCGAAATATCAATCCGATAGGCCAATCCGCTTATAATGTAAGGGCTTTGATTATTCAACCGGCTGGATTTATATTTAACCAGCAAAGGGAAATCCAGGTAGGTTGATTTAACTGAGATATACTGCAAATCGTTATTACCGGCATAAATATCATAAATCGGTAGGTGTCGGGCATTCGGAGTTGTACCATCCTGTATGGAATAAGCCATACGCCGCTCACCAAACGATAGTCCGGGCAAAAAGCGCAGATCGAAATATTCGCCCAAACGGAAATTAGTTACAATAGAGACCGTGAGGCCCGGAACCAAGGTTTCAATGTCCGCACGCACCGTATCCTGCCCGGAGATCTGCTTTCCGTCGACGTTAATCAATGTATTATCTTCAACAAATTCGCTATTGTTACCAATTGGCGACCAATGGTTCAGGCGATAGTCCTGCATATTTAGCCCCAGGCTAAAACCGAAATGAATTTTCTTATTGTCGAAATTGGTAAGGTGCAATACATGAGCTCGTTGGCCAAAACTCGTTAGGCCAATCAATAGAAACAGGACGATGTAGATATGCTTTTTCAAGGGAAACACGTTTGCATTCTTATTCAAAACAGCAATTTCAATAAAATATTGTTCAACGGACTCTGAAAACAGATTTTTATTTCCGTCCCAAATAGATGGTCGCAATTCCAAAGGTCAAACGCCATTGGCGGCTTTCAGAAAAACCTGCTTGCCCAAGTATCCGGAGAAATTCCTGATCATCAGGGAAAGCCATCACCGATTCGGGTAAATAACTGTACGCCGAAGCATCTTTTGAAATTAGTCCTCCCAAACGAGGCAGGATATGGAAAAAATAGAACTTATAAAACTGTTTAAACGGAAAATACTTCGGCTTTGAAAACTCGAGGATAATTGCCACTCCACCTGGTTTCAACACCCGGTAAAACTCGTGCAAACCTTTCCCCAGATTTTCAAAATTCCGAACACCGAAGGCCACTGTAATTGCATCAAATGAAGCTGGTTCAAAAGGCATATTCTCCGAATCGCCTTTCTGAAAGCTGATCAGTTGATCCAATTTTAGTCGTTTAACTTTCTCTGCTCCGACTTTTATCATTTGCTCCGACAGATCAAATCCGACAATCTTGTCGGGAGAGATCCTCGAGGTTGCAATCGCAAAATCTCCGGTTCCGGTTGCTACATCCAAAACCGTCGATGGTGCATAGCCTTTCAATATACGAACGGCCTTCTTTCGCCACAGCTTATCGATACCCAAACTCAGAAAATGATTCAGGAAATCATATTTGGGCGCGATATTGTCGAACATCTGTTCAACCTGCTGCTTCTTGTTTTTATCGGAATCCTGATACGGAGAGACAGTCATTAAACTAGCGGATTCATTTTATCAATAAAACCAAAAGACTCATCATCGATTCGGATTTCACCTTTAGTGATATGTCCGAGCGTGAAGAAAGGCAGTTTAGTTGTACTCATGAAATCGACAAAATCATCGGCTTTGTCTTGAGGTACACCAACAATCAAACGCCCCATCGATTCTCCGAACAAGAAAGCATCCTGCCGGATTTCGGCATCCGTTGTAATATCGAATCCCAAGCCGGTGGGCATACCGGCACGTAAGAGCGAAAAGAACAATCCACCTTTCCCAACCGGGCTAGCTGACGAAATCAACTCTTTCTCAATCAGCTCACTTGTCACCTTGTGCAAGCGTGCTTCAAAGTCAATATCGTATACAGGAAGTGGCGATTCGCCTATTTCGTGATAGTACTCCAGGTACTCTGAAGAGTTAATGTCATCGTAGGAATTACCGATCATAAAGATGTTATTTCCTTTCGATTTAAACTGATGAGTCAGCACTTTGCCTTTGTCCTTCACGCTTCCCATCATACTAATAATAATGGTTGGCGAAACGGGGCCATGAGCCGAGAAGTGGTCGAAACGAATTTTGCGATCAGAAATTTTCAGCCCGAATTTTGCAGCGGCATTCTCCAAGCCCTGCTTGGCACCCGAGGCAATAAACTGCCCATTAGGATCGCCAATATAAATGTGATACAAGAAAGCACTAACGGCTTGTGGCTTCGCGCCAAAACAGATCATTCTACGGGCCGCGCGACTAATTAAAATTTCGGTTGCCCCTTTAGGATCATCTTCCAGGTGATGATGGAATGCATGAGTTGTCATTGACATTACCTCACCATTATCGGTGGTGAAAATTCCGGCATCATCAGTATCATCACTAGCCAAGTTCTCAAGCTGAACTCCTTCGTCACTAAAATCGTTGAAATAATTAACCGGTGCCAAATTCGGATTCACCATTAGGTTAAAAACAATTTCATGAATATCTTTGGGCTCTTCAATCTGATCGATTGAGAATACTTGTTTGTTTTCAGTCACTTCAGCCATAATGATTTTGTTTTAACGCTTATTATAAAGGAAACAAAAATAGTCAAGTAGTTGATTTTTCCATACAAAATGGGAATTTAAATTTGAGAACGACCAATTCAAACAAGGAAAATATGACCTCAAAAATTGCCTTAATAACCGGAGCAACAGCTGGAATCGGACTCGAATCGGCGCGTATACTGGCTCAAAACGGATACAACCTGATATTAACAGGAAGAAGAATTGAACGCCTGGAGAATATAAAAGTGCAGCTAAAAAAATACGGCACCGAAGTGCTAATCCTTCAATTTGATGTTCGATTGAAAAAAGAAGTCGATTCGGCCTTGATGTCAATCCCGGAAAATTGGCGACAAATCGATGTTTTAATTAATAACGCGGGATTAGCTGCCGGATTGGCCACCATCGACCAGGCTGATGTTGACGATTGGGAGCAAATGATCGACACCAATGTTAAAGGTTTACTTTATATTACCCGAACCGTTTCTGGCTGGATGATTGAACAGCAAAAGGGACACATAGTCAATATTTCGTCTATTGCCGGAAAAGAATCGTATCCGAGCGGGTCGGTATACTGCGGAACCAAACATGCCGTCTCGGCCATCAGCAAAGCGATGAGAATTGAGCTGGCTCCACACAACATTAAAGTAAGTACCATTTGCCCGGGAGCAGTAGAAACCGAGTTCTCACTGGTTCGCTTCAAAGGCGACAAAGAAAAAGCATCAAAAGTTTACGATGGGTTCACCCCTCTGGATGCCATAGATATTGCGGAAACAATTTACTTTGTGGTTTCACGGCCGCCACATGTCAATATCGACGACATTTTGGTGATGCCCACGGCACAAGCGTCGGCTCGGGATGTGTTCCGGAAGTAGGCGAAAGAAGCTGAAACCCGAAAGCTGGCAGTGCAGAGACTAATAACTCAATACTAACGTCTAAAATCAAAACAAGAATAATGACCATATCAGCATCATACTTAAAAGAATTTACCCAACAAGTTTTTGAAAAAATGGGTTGCCCTGCAGAGCAAGCCAACGAAGCGGCTGAATGTTTGAACCAGGCTGATCTCAGGGGAGTTGATTCCCATGGAGTTGCCCGTTTAAGCGGCTACATTCGCCTTTGGGAACAAAAGCGGCTAAATGCCACTCCAAACATGCGCATTGTACACGAAACACCTTCAACAGCTGTACTCGATGGTGATCTGGGTTTAGGATTAGCCGTTGCTCCGCATGCCATGCGAATTGCCATGGAAAAAGCCCGCAATGTGGGAAGTGGATGGGTAGCTGTGAAAAACTCGAACCACTACGGCATTGCCGGGTTCCACGCCATGATGGCTTTGGAGCACGACATGATTGGCATTTCGCTTACGAACGCAAGTCCGCTTGTATCGCCAACCTTTTCAAAAAGTCGCTTTCTGGGAACCAACCCCATTGCTGTTGCGATTCCTGCCGGGAAGGAAACTCCCCTGGTAATTGACATGGCAACAACAACGGTGGCCAACGGCAAACTGGAAGTGTTGCAGCGCAAGGGCGAAGAAATGCCAGTGGGCTGGGCACAGGACAAGGATGGACAAGCCACCACCGACCCAACGGTTCTGAAAAAAGGGGGATCGATGTTGCCTTTGGGTGGCGACCGCTTGCATGGTGGACACAAAGGATATTGCCTTGGCGCGATGGTCGATATTTTCTCGGCAGTTCTGTCAGGTGCAAATTATGGCCCCTGGGTGCCGCCTTTTGTGGCTTTCCTCGATCCGCCGGCAAACCCGGTTGGCGACGGAATAGGGCACTTCCTTGGTGCTTTCCGGGTTGATGCATTCCGCCCGGCCGATGAGTTTAAAGCCCATATGGACAACTGGATTTCAACCTTCCGCAACGCTGAAGTTTCCGACGGACAAAGTCGCGTGCTTGTTCCCGGTGATCCGGAACGTGAAATGACTGCCGAACGTTTAGCGAATGGTATTCCCGTTCAGCAAGCTGTAATTGAAGACCTTAAATCGTTGGCTCAAAAGTTCAACCTGAGCTTCGATCCAAAATAAAAACAAATGCCCTGCTACTACTGAAAGGTTTCCCAAAAGGGAAGCCTTTTTTGCAGGACAATCATTGGGGGCTTGATACTCGAAAACAGGTCGTTTTCTCAGTTTCAGAAGACACACGAATCAACATGCAAGTTTTTTCCCCGACGGAACACCAATGCAAAGGCGTTAAAAGCTGAGCTGCCGAACTGACAGATTCGACGAACCAGCTAATCAATTGAGAGCATAAAATAATTAAAAAGAGATGATGTTCAGCCCTATCATTTCATTCCGGAGACTCCTGTTTCGAACAGGATTTAATTGACTTTCTCAGTTTAATTGTATATCTTTTATCTTATGACACTAAACTGATCGCTATGCACTTAACAAAATATACCACATTCCCGATTACAAACAATGGAAAAACACCGTTTCCTAAAACGCCGAAAGAAGGAAACCTGCCCAATTTAACAGACAGCTCAAACAACAATCAAGCGTTTACAGCTATCTATGAGCGATATAAAAGGCAGGTATTTAAGAAATGTCTTCTTTTCGTTAAAAACCGTGATGAAGCGAAAGATCTCACACAGGATATTTTCCTGAAGATTTTCATAAAAGCCCACACATTTAATGGGCATTCAAAATTTTCGACCTGGCTTTATGCCCTTGTCCACAATTCTTGTGTCAATTATGTACAGAGAGACTTGCGAAAATCGCACATGGATCGACTCAGCTCAGTTGGCAAGTACGAATTCGCCCTATTGTCTTCGATCCCCGATGATGAAGAAAATTATGACAAGGAAATGCTTGAATCAAGCATCGTTAAATTAAACAAAGCCTTAGACATGATCCCGGAAGAGGATAAAGCACTACTGATCATGAAGTACCAAAACAATATCCCCATCGAAAAACTAGAACACATTCTGAATATAAAAAACAGTGCTGTGAAAATGAGATTAAAAAGAGCCAAAGATAAATTAGTCTTGGCCCTCAATAACACTGAAGATAACCGTTAAACTACCTTCTCACGATTATCGAAATCTCCACTCTTCTGGCTTGTGAATCCGAAGACGCAGTGTAATCAATTCCTTTGTACTGAGATAATATACGAGTGGCTGGGATCCCCTTTAATATGATAGCTCTCTTTACAGCCTCTGTTCTTAACATCGACAATTTCTCGTTATAGGCAGGGCCTCCCATCTTGCTGGCAAACCCGGTAAGCATAAGATCGAGCTTGTCGTTTGTTTCAAGAAGCTCACCTAACTCTGTCAGCATCGATTCTCCATCCAGACCAATGGTTGAAGAGTTATTCTCAAAATAAACCACCTTTGCAAAGCCTGCATATTTTGATCTCATCGCATCAAAATTGTTTGCAGAAACACTTTTAGTGGCCATATCCTTTCGTAATGCAACTATTTGCTGTCTTAAAGAGTCCATTTCTTGACTATAGGCAGGTGTCTGCTTGTCACTACTTAGCGCACTGGCTTTATGTAACGAATCGATTTGGTTTTGCAGATTGGCAATTGCCATCTCATCGCTCAAACTTACCTGTGGAGCACTATAGATTGTATCTGGAAAGATTGTGGGTGGAGCTATAAAAGTCTCCCGTGATACAGATCGCTCTACCGGATAAGCCACCGTAGTCTGGCGTGAATTTAATTGACTAGCCAATTCCGATATCTGATTTTGCATCCGTGTAAGCTCATATTGCATATCGCGAAGGTCCTGAGATTTATCCTCCATCTGCACAGGTGCAGCAGTGCTGGCCTTTGGAACATTCTGCAACTTTGCTAACTGTTCCTGAAGCATTGAAAGTTGAATTTTCAGAATCTTGTTTTCAAGCATCAAATCCTCTTCTTGATTCAACTTTGCTTTGGAGCTAACGTTTGCGTTAGGTGTTATTTCTGTTTTTGAAACTACTTTTGTTTTGGGAGCTACTTCTTCAACCACCAAAGAGCTATCTGCGACATGCGTCTGAACGACAGTGCTTTTCCCCCGTTTATAGTCAACTAATGTTTTAATTAGGGAATGAATATCTTCCTCTGCTAATATCACTTTGCTCTCTTGCGAGAGGGAGTCCACAGCCGGATTTTGCCCACTCAACATTTCTGGAAACCACATAACAATAAGTACGATAAGAGCTGCTATTTTCATATTGATCATCATTTAGTACTTTCTTTCATTATTAAGACACCAACAAACAGCACGGGTCACAATAATATATAATTATTTTCCGTGAGAAGTAGTGACTTTGTACCGAATAGTGGGTCTTACTAGTATACTATGCATATCAAAAGATCATGTTTTATAAAATTAACATTACTTAACCGAACTCTCTAAACAGAAATATCATGATAAAGAAAATTGCAATATCACTGCTCTTTTTTCTCATTGGACAAGGAGCTTGGGCTCAGGTGAAGGATATCAGCTTTACACTTTCTCCTGTCGGAGAATATACCTTTTGGGACGATAAAGCCGGAATAAACGACGGGACGATGATTGGTGGTAAAATAGGTTTCGGATTCGGTGAATACGTCGAGTTACGAGGCATCTATCTTCAATCGATAGATCTAAACACCTATTTTGATGATTTTGGCATCCCCAATTACAACAAGGACTTTCTTGTTGCCAAGGATGTAACAGTGAGTCGATGGGGTGGTGAATTTAAGGCCAATATCGGCACAAAAAGATTCAACCCTTACATCACATTGGGCACAGGAGTTCAGACCATCGAGATGGATGAACAGGAAAGTACCGACCAGATTTATGCCAATTTGGGACTTGGCCTTACATTTAAGCTGGGAAACAGAACAACTTTCATGTTGGAAGGGAAGAACACCACATACAATTTTAATGCAGGTCAAGAATTCCTGACAGACTCGGAGCGGGCTTTATTTGGTCTGACTGAAGCTGACTTTTCCCGCAAAAGATTAAGCAACTGGTCTGTACAAGGTGGCTTGCAGTTTTATCTTGGAGGAAGGGAACCAGGCACCTTATCCGAGTTGGATCAAGCTTACCTCGATCAATTTAGAGGGGGATTCAAAGGGTTAAAAATCGTTGTAGAGCCCAGTGGACATTATATCGACTTTGACAGCAATTCGACCTTCCGAGACACTTATTTACTCGGTGCTTACGCAGGCCTTGATTTTAATGAATTCATTGGAATCCGGGGATTCTACTTTCAGGCCACTAATGACGACGAATTATCGTTCGATTTTGACAAGCTGGCAATGTATGGACTGGAATTCAGGGCTCGCTTGAATGACGGCACCGGGGTTACACCTTTTCTCACCTTAGGTGGAGGATATCTGGATCCTGAATCCAGTTATCTTGGAAAAGACGATACTTCATTGAAAGGAACCGGCTTTGCTACCGGTGGGCTTGGCATGGACATTCCTCTAAGCAGAAACCTGGCAATTATCGGTGGCGTTCGTGCCATGTTCTCTTCAAACGAGAGTGCTGAAGACATATCCGTTTCAAACGATATCCAGACTCATCTAATGTACAATGCCGGATTGACATTTACTTTGGGCAAAAACTCAAAATCGCCTCAGGCGATCTATCAGCGAAATGTTGATCGGGAAATCGAAGTTCAAAAAGCAATCAATGCTCAAAAGATTCAGAAACTAAAAGAAGATCATCAAAAAACAATTGCGGACCTGGAAGCAGAGTTAAAGATAGCTTATGAGCAAAAAGACGTCAACAAAGCAGTTGAATTGTTGGAAGAAAAGAAAGAAGCAGAAGAGGCTCTAGATCAAATAGAAGTACTGGAGGTTCAAAATAAATCTGTAACTCCACCTGTTGCTGAAAAAGTTGAAACTCCTCCTGCACCCGAAAAAGTGACAGTTGTTCAACCAGAACAGGCATTAGTAGTTGAGCCAGCAAAACCAGTCATGGCAGCAGAAAAACCCGCAGCATTGGCACCTGAACCCGCTAAACTAATTCAGATGTCTCCCGTTGAGTTTGAGCTGCTGATACAACGTATCCTACAAAGCTTGGACGCAACTCCAGCGACCAGTCCTGCTCCTAGCCTTGTTGCACCTATTCAAAAACAACAATCTCCACTGCATCAACAGGAAGAAATAAATTCGCTTAAAAAGCGGATTGATTATCTTGAGAATCTTTTGATGGAAATGCAGCCAGCTAAAGGGATTGATGTTCCGGCTCCTATTCCTTCATCAGAGCAACCTGAAGTAGAAGTAGAAGTGGAAGAAAGCTCAACTGACGTTTCTGTAATTATTATGGAGCGATTGGACGAATTGAATCGAAAAATAGACGAGACCAACTCTCGGATCAACACCAAAAATCTTGACGGACAAACTGTTATTGTAACACCACCTACAGAAGAGAAGGCAACCATCACCCGCGTTAATAAACAAGGAAAAGTGGTTGATGTTAAGAAAATAAAGAGTACAAATTCGCTCCTGATGTATAAGAATAGCTCGGCTATCTTAGGCTTCAACTATGGTGGTGCTTCAACTGCTAATATTGGGGTGAGATTACACTATGACCTGAATAACACACCGTTCGAGTTCATGCCTGAAGGTTATGTTGGATTTGGCGAAGCAACTTCATATGGTATGTCAGGAAATGTCATCTACCAGTTTATGAAAAGCCATCCAAATGTTCAGCCTTACTTGGGATTAGGACTTGGTGTTGCCAGTATTGACTCTGATTTTCATGGCAACTACAATGTCATAATCGGAGCACAGCTTCCAGTATTGTATCCCAATTTGTACGTGGACTACACGATGAGAAACAGTTTCGAATACAACCAAATCGCCGTTGGATATAAATTTTCTTTTTAATACAAAAGCTCATCCCCCTAAGCACCAAGCAAAACTGAGTTTGATTCACGGCGATGAATTATGAATAAAAAGTAACTAATAATAAAGAAGAATATGAAACGACTATTATTAACCCTAAGCCTTATCGCAGTAAGCTTACTAATTATCAATTGTTCGAAGAGCGATGACGATGAACCAACAGGGACAGCAGGTTTATATGGCACCTGGGATCTGGACTACTATATTGACAATGGTCAGTTAGTGGAAGAAATTCCCTGTGATGAAAAAGTAACCTACGTGTTTTTGAAGAATTCGAACTACACTAAAACGACTTATGCAGGAGAAGGCACTTCGAAATGTGTGGTTGCCATGATTATTAACGGCACTTGGAGTAACACGACAGAAAGCGAGTATGAGCTTACTCCCAATGGGAGTGACACGAATGAAAATTTAACGATCGTATTTCAGGATGAATTCACTAAGTTCACCGTTTTACACAGTGCCTCTTACACCGAGGTTTATTCTAAACGAAACTAGTTTCTACTGAAAGTAAAGTTCGTTTTCACTAATTAAAGTACTACAAAGGCCATCTCAAAGTAACTTTGAGATGGCCTTTGAATTGAGCCCCTGTCCCACACTACGACTACAAGGCAGTCTATTAATGTAACGGATAACCGAGAATAAACCCAATGCGTTCAGCAACATCGTTTACCGAAATATACTTCATACAGCGCACATCGCCGTAGATACACTTTTTATTGCCAAACACCGAGCATGGACGACAATCAATTGCACTCCCTTTATACTGTACCAGGTTTTCAGCGGGTTGATGAAAAGGACCAAATCCGAGCGAAGGATGTGTGGCTCCCCAAACCGAAACCACAGGAATGCCCGCCATTGCAGCCAGATGCATATTGGCCGAATCCATTGAGAGCATTACACTCAAATGAGGCAACAGCTTTATCTCATCAGCAAATTTAAGATGGTGAGCGGCAACAACAGAACCAGGAAAGTCTGCTGCCAGTTGATCCAGAATACTCAATTCTTTCTTTCCCCCACCAAACAAAATCACTTTACTATCAGGTATTTGTTTCAATTTATCCAACAAATCTCTAATCTTCCCTACTCCCCAGATCTTTTGTGCGTGCTTTGCAAACGGAGCGATGCCGATTAAAACCTTTATTTTTCGTGGATCAATTTTCAACAAATCAAGGGATTCTTCTTTTACACTTGCCGGGAACAGGGGTGGTTTTGGAACAATAAAACGATATCCGGCACTGGAAAACACCGCAGCGTACCGATCGATGCTGCTCGGCAATGTCTGGTGTAGTTTTGTTTTTAGTGCCTTCTTCTTCTCGTTTCGCCCTTTATTCAGCGAATGAACTTCGTAGCCTGATGTCCTAAAAAAAAGATTAAGAATATGCGTTCTAAGTACTTGGTGCAGGTCGAATACCTGAACGGGATCGATTTCTTTTTTCAGCATTCTAAAAAGCTGAAAAAGCCCATTTACCCCTTTGTGTTTCCCTTTTAAATCGGCTGAAAGTAAATGCAAACGATCAATACCCTCGAAGACCGGAAAAAGAAACTTTTGTGTCAAAAGGTAAATCTCCAGGTCGCTATTCGATTGCAATAAGCCTTTCAATACAGGGAGAAGCATTACAACATCCCCCATAGCCGAAAATCGATACACCAAAATCCTTCTCATATCAGGCGTAGTCTTCGTATGATTTCTCCTCAATGAGTAAAGATCCTGTTAGTTCATTTATCTGCCGTTTCACCTCAGAACGCTTATCGTTGGTAAAATAAACCGACCGAGCCACTTCCACGAATTCCGTTCCAAAGTCCTTTGCTTTTTCCAATTCGCGAATCCGGTCTTCAATATCCCACAACTGCTTATTTATACTTAACAATTGCTGATACAATAAGTGATCTTTCGCTATGATTTTACTTACTGCTTCATCAAGCACCTGATATTCTGCCTTCAGATTAATCAATTTCTTTTCATCCTTGATATTCTCCAGCTTAATTTCAATAATAGTCAACTTATCGGCGATTTCACCGTTCGATACCTCTATTTTCATAATTCAACGTATTAGTTTTCTTTTTGTAGTATATCGCTTAACAAAGTTAATCAATTCGTCGTATCTGCTACAGGCAGTTTTCTTTTGGCCGAGATGCTAAAGCCATATATAGCTCATTTTAGGTTACATGACACCAACAAAATGAAAATAAAAAACCACCTGCTTTGCAACACCCCTCTCAAACGATCGTTTCAAGGCGAATGAACTTCATCCATTTTGTATGGAAACAGAACCTGTTCCACGAATTTTTTGTTCCCCGTAGTCATAAAACAAAAAAAGCTGACCTAATTGGTCAGCTTTTCTATATGGTAAGGTTTGGAAAACCTTATTCCGCTTTTGAATCTTCGCTTTTAGCTTCGTCAGCAGCAGGAGCTTCTGCAACAGGGGCAGATTCTGCTTTTTTAGCTCCACCACGACGAGAACGACGGGCTTTGCTTTTGCTTTCTTTTGCTTCCAGCATGTTTTCGTTGAAGTCAACCAATTCGATGATACACATTTCTGCGTCGTCACCTAAACGGTTACCGGTTTTCAGAATACGGGTATAACCACCCGGACGATCACCAACTTTCTCCGCTACATCGCGGAACAACTCAGCTGTTGCTGTTTTGCTTTTTAAATAGCTGAAAACAGTACGACGAGAATGTGTCGTGTCATTTTTTGCTTTTGTAATAAGCGGCTCAACATACATCTGCAATGCTTTCGCTTTAGCTGTTGTCGTGCTAATTCTCTTGTGGAAGATTAATGAATTAGCCATGTTTGACAACAAAGCTTTACGATGAGCACTTTTTCTTCCCAGATGGTTGAATTTCTTATTGTGTCTCATTTGTGCTTATTCCTTGTCTAATTTATACTTACTAATATCCATTCCGAATGTCAGATTCATTACGTTGAGCAAGTCATCCAACTCTGTCAATGATTTCTTACCGAAGTTTCTGAACTTAAGCAAGTCGTTACGATTATAGGTAACCAATTCGCCTAATGTTTCCACATCAGCAGCTTTCAAACAGTTTAGTGCGCGAACTGAAAGATCCATGTCTACTAGTTTGGTTTTCAGAAGTTGACGCATATGCAGCACTTCTTCATCAAACTCTTCATTGGCAAATTTCTCATCAGAATCCAGAGTAATCTTCTCATCAGAGAACAGCATGAAGTGATAAATCAGGATCTTAGCAGCTTCTTTCAAGGCATCTTTTGGATGAATTGAACCGTCGGTGTTGATTTCCAAAACTAACTTTTCATAGTCGGTTTTTTGCTCAACACGATAGTTTTCAACCGCATACTTCACATTTCTTATTGGTGTGAAGATTGAATCAATCGGAATTAAACCAAACTCAGCATCAACCGGCTTATTTTCAGCACTAGGAACATAACCGCGACCTTTGTTGATCGTGATTTCCATTTGCACTTTAACATCAGCTTCCATGCGGCAAATAACCAACTCGGGATTTAACACCCGAAAACCGGTCATAAATTTGTTGATGTCGCCGGCTGTGAAATTTTCCTGACCTGTAATGGTGATAGAAACCTTCTCACTGTCCAGATCTTCAACTTCTTTTTTAAATCGAATTTGTTTTAGATTAAGGATGATTTCAGTTACATCTTCCATCACACCCTTAATGGTAGCAAATTCGTGGTCTACGCTTTCAATTTTAACAGTTGTAATCGCGTAGCCCTCCAAAGATGATAACAGAATTCTACGTAAGGCATTACCGATTGTAATACCATAACCCGGTTCCAATGGGCGGAATTCGAATTTTCCGAACCGCTCATCAGATTCTACCATTATTACTTTGTCAGGTTTTTGGAACGCTAATATTGCCATAATAATACTGAGTAATTTTATTATTTAGAATACAACTCGACGATTAGTTGTTCTTTGATGTTTTCAGGAATTTCTTCCCGTTCAGGACGATTAAGGAATTTTCCGGCCATTGCTGAGCCGTCCCATTCTAACCAAGCGTATTTGTTATAGCGATGTGTAGTCAAAGAGTCAGAAACAACTTCCAACGATTTTGATTTTTCGCGTACGCTTACTACATCACCCGGACGTAGTTGGTAAGAAGGAATATTCACGATATCGCCATTCACCATCACGTGTTTGTGTGAAACTAACTGACGGGCTCCTGCTCTTGTACGTGCTAAACCTAAACGATAAACAACGTTATCTAAGCGTGACTCCAACAGTTGCAACAATACTTCACCGGTAATACCTTTAGAAGCTGATGCTTTTTTAAACAGATTAGCAAATTGCTTTTCAAGAATACCATATGTGTATTTCGCTTTTTGCTTTTCTTTCAATTGCAACCCGTATTCTGATTTTTTACGACGGCGACTTGCCAACCCGTGAAAACCAGGAGGGTAATTTTTCTTTTCAAGTACTTTATCAGGTCCGAAAATTGGTTCACCAAATTTCCGCGCGATTTTTGATTTTGGTCCGATATATCTAGCCATTATTCTACTAAATTAAAAATTAAACACGTCTTCTTTTAGCAGGACGGCAACCATTATGTGGAAGCGGAGTCACATCAACAATCTCGTTTACCTGAATACCCACGCTATTAATAGCACGGATAGCAGATTCGCGACCATTTCCGGGGCCTTTTACAAAGACTTTTACTTTTCTGAGTCCTAGGTCATATGCAGTTTTTGCACATTCTTCAGAGGCTACCTGAGCAGCATAAGGCGTGTTTTTCTTTGATCCTCTAAATCCTTTTTTACCAGCCGATGACCAAGAAATAACTTCTCCGCTATTATTTGTCAACGAAATGATAATGTTATTGAATGAGGAATGAATATGCGCCTGGCCAGTCGCTTCAACGTTAACGACTCTTTTCCTAGTAGTTCCAGTTTTTTTTGCCATAATTTACCTATCGATTATTTAGTGGCTTTTTTCTTATTAGCTACAGTTTTCTTCTTTCCTTTACGTGTACGAGCATTATTTTTAGTGCCTTGTCCACGTACCGGAAGGCCAATACGATGACGGATTCCACGGTAGCAACCGATGTCCATCAGACGTTTAATGTTCAACTGGTTTTCAGAGCGAAGTTCACCTTCTACTTTGAAACTTTCGCTGATTACTTTACGAATAGCAGCAAACTGGTCATCATCCCAGTCTTTCACATGCATATTTACATCAACGCCAGCTTGTTCGAGGATGTAGCGAGACCGGCTCCGGCCAATGCCGAAAACATAGGTCAAGGCTATCTCACCTCTTTTATTATCAGGAATATCAACTCCAACAATACGAGCCATAAAACAAATTTTTACAAAGTTAATTAATTATCCTTGACGCTGTTTGAACTTAGGATTCTTTTTGTTGATCACGTACAAACGGCCTTTTCTGCGTACTATTTTGCAGTCGGCACTGCGTTTCTTAATGGATACTCTTACTTTCATGATTCCTTATTTAATTTTTATATCTAAAAGTAATTCGTCCTTTAGTCAGATCGTAGGGTGACATTTCAACCTTCACCTTGTCTCCAGGAAGAATTTTGATATAATGCATCCGCATTTTACCAGAGATATGTGCTGTTATCACATGTCCATTTTCAAGTTCGACCCTGAACATGGCATTAGATAATGCTTCGATAATTGTTCCGTCTTGTTCTATTGAGGCCTGTTTTGCCATAGTTTACTTATCTCTTTATTTTTTAACCGATATAGCGCAAACTATATCGGTTGAATTATTTGTCAAATAAAGGCATTAAGACTATTAATACATTGCTGCACCACCTCCGGTACGACCTTTAATCCGACCTGATTTCATCAGACCATCATAATGACGCATCAATAGGTGACTTTCGATTTGTTGTAATGTATCAAGCACAACACCAACCAAAATTAACAACGATGTTCCTCCGTAGAAATAGGCGAACTGCGTATTAATTCCGGCCATCATGGCGAACGCGGGCAGAATAGTTACAATTCCCAGGAAGATAGATCCTGGAAGTGTTATCCGAGACATGACGGTATCGAGGAATTCGACTGTTTTCTTTCCTGGTTTGACACCAGGAATAAAACCACCGTTTTTCTTCATGTCTTCGGCCATTTGCACGGGATTTACGGTAATGGCGGTGTAAAAGTACGTAAACAAAACGACCAATGCAAACTGCGAGAAATTATACCAAAATCCGGTATGATTTGACATGGCGGACGCAAATCCACTCACGCTTTCGGAATTAGCAAATCCTGCAAGACTTATTGGAACAAACATGATAGCTTGGGCAAAGATAATCGGCATTACCCCAGCAGCATTCACTTTCAACGGTATGTACTGACGTACTCCCCCGTATTGCTTGTTTCCGACTATTCGTTTTGCATACTGAACTGGGATACGGCGGGTACCTTGTACCAGCAGAATACTTCCCATGAAGATCACGAATAAGAAAACAAACTCAACAAGGAACATCACCATTCCACCACCTTGCTGTTCCAAACGCGAAATGAATTCCGCAAAGACAGAGAATGGCAGACGGGCAATAATACCGATCATGATTATTAACGAAATACCGTTACCTATTCCTTTATCGGTGATGCGTTCACCCAACCACATAATAAACATCGACCCAGCAGTTAAAATGATTGTTGATGTTACTTTGAACATCCAGCCGCTAACTGCAAAGGCTTCAGCCGGTAATTGAAATGTTAAGTTGGCCAAATACGCAGGTGCCTGGAATAAAAGAATCAACACGGTCAGATAACGAGTTATCTGGTTGATTTTTCTTCTTCCTGATTCCCCTTCTTTTTGTAAACGTTGGAAATATGGGACGGCTATCCCCATCAACTGAATTACGATAGAAGCAGAAATGTAAGGCATAATCCCTAAAGCGAATACGGATGCATTTGAAAAGGCACCTCCCGAGAACATATCCAATAACCCCAGCAACCCATCTGAAGTCTGTTGTTTCAATTGACCCAGTTGTGCAGGGTCGATTCCCGGTAATGCTACATACGATCCTAATCGATAAATTAACAAAAGAAATAAGGTTAACCCCAAACGGGCTCTCAGATCTTCGATTTTATAGATATTCTTTAGGGTTTCGATAAATTTTTTCATTAGGTTTAGAGTATTTCAGTGGTTCCTTCTAATTTTTCGATGGCTTCTTTTGCTGATTTTGAGAACGCATGAGCTTTAACTTCCAATTTAGCAGTTAACGCACCATTTCCCAAAATTTTTACACGGTCATTTTTTGAAGCCAAACCTGCATCAACCAACGTTTGCACATCAATGACTGAAAGCGATTTGCTTTCAGCCAATGTTTGCAATGTGTCGAGATTGATGGCTTTATATTCTACCCTGTTAACATTTTTGAATCCGAATTTTGGTACCACACGTTGCAAAGGCATTTGACCACCTTCAAAACCACGGGTACGGCTGTATCCAGAGCGTGACTGAGCACCTTTGTGACCTCTTGTAGAAGTACCGCCACGTCCGGAACCTTGACCACGACCAATACGCTTCACCTTTTTAACGGATCCTGCTGCAGGTTTAAGATTATTTAATTCCATAATTTCAATCTTAAAATATTTTAAATTTCTTCGACTTTCAATAAGTGTCTCACTTTGTTTACCATACCCATTAATGCGGGAGTAACCTCGTGTTCCACTGAATGATTCAATTTTTTAATTCCAAGAGCTTCGACTGTCGCCTTTTGGCTCTTCTCGGAACCAATTACGCTCTTTACTAAAGTAACTTTAATCTTAGCCATAGTTCCTATCCTTTAAATACTTTTTCCAATGAGACACCTCTGTGTTGTGCAACGGTATATGCATCACGCATTTCGAGCAATGCATTGAAAGTTGCTTTTACCAGGTTGTGTGGGTTCGATGATCCTTTTGATTTCGCAAGGATATCGTGTACACCAACACTCTCCAGTACGGCACGCATCGCACCCCCGGCTTTTACTCCGGTACCGTGAGAAGCTGGTTTCAAGAACACATTCGCGCCCCCGAACTTAGCAACTTGCTCATGAGGAATAGTTCCTTTATTGATTGGAATTTTCACCAAATTTTTCTTTGCCGCGTCAACGCCTTTTGCAATGGCTGCAGTCACTTCGCTGGCTTTTCCAAGACCCCATCCTACGATGCCATCTTCGTTACCAACAACTACAATTGCTGAAAAGCTGAATGTGCGCCCCCCTTTGGTTACTTTTGTAACACGGTTAATAGCAACTAACCGGTCTTTCAATTCTATGTCTGTCGTTTTGACTTTTTTGATATTTCCTGACATAATTCTTAAAATTTAAGGCCACCTTCACGGGCAGCATCAGCTAATTGTTTTACTCTACCGTGATACAAATAACCATTACGGTCGAATACGACGTTTGCAACACCGGCAGCAACAGCTTTTTCAGCTAGAGCTTTACCAACTAAAGCAGCTTTTTCTGTTTTGTTTCCGGCAGCAGCAATGATTTCTTTATCCAATGAAGAGACTGCCAACAAAGTTGTGCCTTGCAGGTCGTTCACCAATTGGGCATAAATTTGTTTGTTGCTTCGGAAGACATTCAAACGTGGTCTTTCGGCAGTTCCGGAAACGATTTTCCGGATTCTCATTTTTATTCTAAATCTTCTTTCTTGTTTCGTTAAAGCCATGGTTTCAAATTTTACTATTTAGCACCTGCAGATTTACCGGCTTTGCGACGTAACACTTCGCCTGCGAATTTCACACCTTTACCTTTGTATGGTTCCGGAGCACGCAGTGAACGGATTTTTGCCGCTACCTGACCAATAAGCTGTTTATCACAGCTTTTCAGAGTTACTGTAGGATTACTACGTTTGTCGGTCAATGCTTCAACTTTCACCTCTGCCGGAAGTTCCAGGAAAGTGTGGTGAGAGTATCCCAATACCAGGTCAAGCAATTGACCTTGGTTTTCTGCACGGTAACCTACACCGACCAATTCTAATTTAATTTCGTAACCTTCAGAAACACCTTTAACCATGTTGCTGATCAATGAACGATACAGTCCGTGCATGGCACGGTGACGTTTTTGATCGGTTGGACGTTTAACCAACACTTGGGTTCCTTCAACGGCTACTTCGATATCCGTATCCACCTGCTGAGTGAGCTCACCTAATTTACCTTTTACAGTTACCAGGTTTTCTGGAGAAACGCTAATTGTTACGCCGGCTGGAATTTCGACTGGTAATTTACCTATCCTTGACATTCTTTTTCCTCCTTATTAATAAACGTAACATAAAACTTCACCACCTACTCCTTGGTCTTGAGCTTCTTTATCAGTCATAACACCTTTTGAGGTAGATATAATCGCAATTCCTAAACCATTTAGTACACGAGGAATGTTCTCGTTGTGGCAGTATTGTCTCAAACCTGGCTTACTAATTCTTTTGATTGATTTAATAGCCGGAGTTTTAGTCTCTGGATGATATTTCAACGCAATTTTGATATTGCCTTGATAGTTTACATCATCTTCAAATTTGTAATTCAGGATATAACCTTTTTCCTTCAGGATTTTGGTCATTTCCTTTTTTATGTTTGAAGCAGGAATATCAACAACGCGGTGTTTCGCTTTTTGAGCGTTACGGATGCGTGTTAGAAAATCTGCTATTGGGTCTGTAATTTTGCTCATTACTTTTTGATTATTGATTACCAACTAGCTTTTTTAACACCCGGAATCAATCCAGATGAGGCCATTTCCCGGAAGTTAATCCTTGAAATTCCAAACTGGCGAATATATCCTTTCGGACGTCCGGTTAATTTGCAACGGTTGTGCATACGTACCTTTGAAGAGTTCTTAGGTAATTTTTGCAAGCCGATATAGTCACCTTCTGCTTTAAGTTGTGCCCTTTTTTCTGCGTATTTTTCAACAAGTGCTGCCCTTTTTACTTCACGGGCTTTCATGGATTCTTTAGCCATAGCTTAGTTCTTTTTTACGTTTTTAAAAGGTAAACCTAATGATTTCAACAAGGCGAAGCCTTCTTCATCTGTCTCAGCAGAAGTTACAAAAGTAATGTTCATACCGTTAATACGGTTAACCTTGTCAATGTTGATTTCAGGGAAAATGATTTGTTCCGGGATACCCAGAGTATAGTTTCCTTGTCCGTCCATTTTACTCTCAATACCTTTGAAGTCACGAGTACGTGGCAAAGATACATTGATTAAACGATCCAGGAATTCATACATGCGCTCTTTACGGAGTGTAACACGCACCCCGATTGGCATCTTTTTCCGCAATTTAAAGTTCGAAATGTCCTTTTTCGATTTGGTTTGGACTGCCTTTTGTCCGGCGATCATTGTCATTTCTTCTGTAGCAACTTCAATGATTTTCTTGTCGGCAATTGCAGCTCCAACTCCTTGGTTCAGGACAATTTTCGTCAATTTCGGAACCTGCATTACAGATTTGTAATCGAATTCCTTCATTAAAGAAGGAATTACTTCTTCCGAATATTTTGTCTTAAGTGTCGGTGTATAAGCCATTACTTAATCTCCTCTCCAGATTTTTTTGAATAACGTACTAATTTACCGTTGTCGTCGAGTTTCCGACCGATGCGTGTGCGTGATCCTGATTTAGGGTCTAACAACATCAGGTTAGAAATGTGGATTGGCGCTTCCTTTTCAACGATACCACCCTGTGGGTTTTCCGCATTGGGTTTGGTATGTTTTTTTACCATATTAACGCCCTCCACAATTGCTCTGTCTTTGTCGCGGATAACTTCCAGGACTTTTCCTTGGCGGCCATTATCATTACCGGCAGTTACGACAACTGTGTCTCCTTTTTTGATATGTAATTTCTTCTGCATTTCTTTTCTTTTAGGCATTAAAGTACTTCTGGTGCAAGTGAGATGAATTTCATGTTTTTATCACGAAGCTCTCTTGCCACAGGTCCGAAAATACGGGTACCGCGCATTTCGCCGGCGTTGTTTAATAAAACAACAGCGTTGTCATCGAAACGAATGTAAGAACCATCCTGACGGCGGTTTTCTTTTTTCGTGCGAACAACAATGGCTTTTGAAACAGTTCCCTTTTTCATATCACTACTCGGGATAGCACTTTTAACAGTTACTACCACGATATCGCCCAGCGATGCATAGCGCTTTCTTGTACCGCCTAAAACGCGAATACAAAGCACCTCTTTGGCACCGCTATTATCGGCTACTGAACATCTTGATTCCTGTTGTATCATGATTACTTAGCTCTTTCTAAAATTTCAACTAATCTCCAACGTTTGCTTTTGCTCAAAGGACGTGTTTCCATAATTTTGACCGTATCGCCAACGTTGCTGTCTTGTTTTTCATCATGAGCGTAGAATTTGGTCGTTTTGTTAACGAATTTACCGTAGATCGGATGTTTTTCTTTCATCTTAACGGCTACAACAATGGTTTTTTCCATTTTATCGCTAACAACAACCCCGATACGCTCTTTTCTCAGATTTCTTGTTTCCATCAATTACACAAATTAATTTTGATTCAACTCCCTCTGACGCAGTACGGTCTTAAGGCGTGCAATATTTCTCCGGGCAACTTGAATTTTCATTGGGTTATCCAGAGGTGACACAGCATGGTTCATATTCAGACGTACCAAGGTTTCAGTTTCAAGCTGGATTTTTTCCAGGATTTCCTTGTCAGTTAATTCTTTAATTTCTGAAGTCTTCATAATTAGTCTTCTTTTTCAGTTTCAACAAAATCACGTCTTACAATGAACTTCGTAGTTACCGGCAGTTTTTGTGCGGCCAAACGAAGGGCTTCTTTTGCCATTTCAAATGGAACACCATCAGCTTCGATCAAAATACGACCTGGGCTAACCGGAGCAACGAATGCTTCAGGAGCACCTTTACCTTTACCCATACGTACTTCAGCGGGCTTTTTGGTAATTGGTTTATCGGGGAAAATACGGATCCAAATCTGACCCTGACGCTGCATGTAGCGTGTTACCGCAACCCTCGCCGCTTCAATTTGGCGACCGGTAATCCACGCTTCTTCCAACGTTTTTATTCCGAAAGAACCGAATGCCAATTGGTTTCCGCGTTGAGCGTTACCTTTCATCCGGCCTTTTTGGACTCTTCTAAATTTTGTTCTTTTCGGCTGTAACATCCTTTTTTAATTAAAAGGTTTTCGAATTATTTTCTTTTCTTTTTGAAACCGCCGCCTCTGTTTCCTCCACGTGGATTTCCACCTGGTTGGTTAGACTTTTGTCCAACGTTTGGAGACAGGTCGCGTTTTCCGTAAACTTCGCCTTTACAAATCCAAACTTTAACACCCAACAAACCTGTTTTAGTTAAAGCTTCTGCTAAAGCGTAGTCGATATCGGCACGCAATGTGTGCAATGGAGTACGACCGTCTTTATACATTTCAGAGCGTGCCATTTCAGCACCGTTTAAACGACCTGAAACCATAATTTTGATTCCCTGTGCTCCCATTCTCATTGTAGAGGCAATAGCCATTTTCACAGCACGACGGTAAGCAATTTTACCTTCGATTTGACGTGCAACATTGTTCGCAACGATACGGGCATCGAGTTCAGGACGTTTTATCTCGAAGATATTGATCTGAACTTCTTTGCTGGTGATCTTTTTAAGCTCTTCTTTCAGCTTGTCAACTTCCTGACCACCTTTTCCAATAATAATACCGGGGCGAGAGGTGTGAACAGTGATGGTAATCAGCTTTAAGGTACGCTCAATAATGATCTTTGAAATACTTGCTTTAGCCAAACGGGCGTTCAGGTATTCGCGGATCTTTGTGTCTTCAACCAGCTTGTCACCATAATCGTTTCCACCGAACCAATTGGAATCCCATCCACGGATAATTCCCAAGCGATTTGCGATTGGATTAACTTTTTGTCCCATGTATTACTAATTATGCGTTTTCGATTTCTATGTTTTTACTATCGAGGCAAAGTGTTACGTGGTTTGAACGCTTGCGGATTCGGTGTGCACGACCTTGTGGAGCCGGGCGAAGACGCTTTAGTTGGCGTCCTGAATCAACAGCAATTGTTTTCACGAATAATTTACTTTCCTCCAAACGAGTTCCTTCGTTTTTAGCCTGCCAGTTTGCAATGGCTGACATCAACAGTTTTTCAACTTTTCTGGAAGCTTCTTTTGACGAAAACTTCAGTACATCAAGAGCCCGGTTTACTTCCATTCCACGCACCATGTCGGCAACTAAGCGCATTTTGCGGGGTGAAGTAGGGCAATCTTTCAATACTGC
>NZ_JBFHIT010000033.1:0-53782 GCF_041596335.1 Mangrovibacterium sp.
AAAAAGAAGGAAGGCTGAAGGTCGTCCGGATGTCCGAATTCCGGTTCGTCCGGATCATGGCATCAAAATGCTCGACGACTATGGCAAATCGGCTAATCCGGGTTATCCGTTGATCGGTCGATTGAAAGGCTTAGCCGAATTGTCGGGCCTGGAGATGGGAATTGAACGGATGCTTTGAACTGACGATTCGCTTGCTTAATCTAATGTTTGATGATGTGCAAGGTGGATTGGTGCACCTTGTCCTATTGATTGTTTCGTTTTTGGCTTCATTCTGATACGCTTCAGTGACGTCGACCATAAAAGGGTTACATAAAGGCTTGAGAATATGAAGGCAATGCAGTAATATTGATTTTGGTTATTCCGGAAAATATAAGCTGTGCTGTCGGGGTATTTGGTGAAAATTTAATTGCCATCTATCTTTACATTTTACGGAAGTGCAGTTAATTTCAGGGAAAATAGTATCTTTTACCAACTATCAATTTCAATTTTGAGTATTCGAAACAAAATAGAAGAAAAAAAGCTGATTGAACGTCTGAATAAGGGTGATGAAATGGCGTTCGAGCTCATTTTTTACCGTTATCGCGGCAAGGTGGGCAATTTCCTGAAGGGAGCCATCCCTGTTGGCTCCGACTGGGAAGAACTCGTTTCCGATGTCTTTCTGCGCATTTGGATGAATCGGGAGAAACTCGATTCGGAACGCCCGTTTGAATCTTACCTGTTCCGCTCAGCCCGAAATATTGTAGTTGACCAATTGAGGAAGAAGCTCGGACAAACGGTCTATATCCAGGATGGAGCTTTAGTTGCTGATTTTGGTGTAAATAATATAGACACAAAAATAGAGGAAAAGGAGTTGCAGAGCTGGCTTGAAGCGATGCTCCAAAAAATTCCCGATCAACGCCGCCAGATTTTCACGATGAATCGGTTCGAAGGATTGTCCTATCGTGAAATTGCCTCCAAATTAAATATTTCTGAAAATACCGTAGACACCCAGATCCGAAGAGCTTTACAGTTTTTCAGGACTGAGTTGAAAGCACTGAAATCATTTTTATTCTTTTTTTTCTGAAAAAAACACCTTTGCTGTCACGGAGGTCCATCAGGTTTTCGTATTCATAATAAAACGAACCGAATTCGTATGGACAAAATACTCTCATCCCTCATCGATAAACTGGTTTCCGGCCAGCCACTAGCTGGTTCCGAAATTGCGGAACTAAAAATTTTAATGAATGACCACACTAAGGCAAAAGAACTTGAACAATGGTTGTCCGATCAATGGATCGCAGCCAGTTCTGACGATTTGCCCCTTAACTACGATCGCCTAAAAAACAGGATTCAGCAATACGAACAAAAAAATACGAGCAAACATTCGGGAGGAAAATATCTAAAGCTCTTTGTGCGCTACTATCAGCAGGTTGCTGCAGTGTTGCTTATCCCCTTAGTGTTAGGTGTTTTGTATGGGCTATTTGCTCAGAAGCCTGAAACAAACATTTTTACAGCAGCAGCTCCTATGGGGCAGAAAGCCAAAGTGGAATTGCCAGATGGAAGTTCCGTTTGGTTGAATTCAGGTTCGCAAATCACCTATTCGTCTGATTATAACCGGAAAACCAGAGATATAAACCTGACAGGAGAAGCCTATTTTGATGTGGCCAAAGATGCCGGCAAACCGTTCTTTGTGCGTACTGCAAATGTTGATATTGAAGTAACAGGCACAAAATTTAATTTGAATGCCTACAACGACGAAGCGGTTACGGAAACGTCCTTGATCGAAGGGCATGTCAATTTGTATTTAAAAGATAAAGAAAACAAAAAATATGAGTTGAAAGCGGGGAACGTAATTGCTTATTCTGGCAAGTCCAATGAAATTTCGACATCAACATTGGATCGGGAGGCTGCAATAGGGTGGAAAGATGACAGGCTGATCTTTATTAATGATGATTTTTTTAAGCTTGCCCGAAAGATTGAGCGATGGTACAACATGGAAGTTGTATACAATCCCCGGGATTTCCAACGAAACAAACTCACGGTAAAATTATTGGAAGGAGAGCAACTCAATAAATTGCTGCAAATAATTGAATCAGCTGTAGGTGCGCAATGCACGGTGAACGGCAGTAAAATATATATCACAAAGAAATAAAATTTTGCCTATGCTCTAAGTAGACCAGTCTAAAATGAAAAGGGAAGTGTCCCACCACTTCCCCTTAGAATCGAAAACATTATTTAAAACGTTTAATTAATTCATTCCAAATTTATGAAAAAAAACAAGAAGATTTTTTCATGGGTCGATATTGTCCCATGGGAAAAAATTAGTCGAACTATGAAAGTACTTATTCTTTTACTAACGGCTACAATGGTTTCCTTTGCTTCGGGAAGTTATTCTCAAGGCAAAGCCTATACCATCCAGCTGAAAAATGCCAACTTACTGGAGGTGTTTTCACAAATTGAACAGCAATCGAATATGCAAATTGCATATGATATTTCTTCGATCGATATTCAGCGGAAGGTCGATATTTCGGCGACGCAGCAATCGGTGGAAGATATTTTGGACAAGGTATTGGAAGACACCGGTCTTTCATACAAAATTATGAACCGTTACATTGTGATCTCCAAGTCTGAAGGTGAAACGGCACTTGTTACTGCTCAGTCGCAGCAACCGCGAAAAATATCAGGACAAGTGACTGACAGCGGAAAGCTACCGTTGCCCGGTGTGGCGATTGTGGTGAAAGGAACCACAAACGGAACCATTACTGATTTTGACGGGAACTATGCGCTGTCAGACGTTCCGGGAGACGCGATATTGGTGTTCTCGTTTGTTGGGATGGAACTACAGGAGATTCCATTACAAGGAAGAAGTCTGGTTAATGTGGTGATGCAAGAGCAAACAATTGGTATTGAGGAGGTTGTTGCAATTGGTTATGGCGTTCAGCGAAAAGAAGCAGTAACGGGCTCAGTGGCATCAATGAAAGGTGATGAATTGCGCGAAACTCCATCGTCGAACATCACGCAGGCTTTACAAGGACGTATGCCTGGGGTGGAAATGTCGCAAACATCGTCTCAGCCGGGCGCCGAAATGCAGATTCGTATTCGCGGTACACGCTCGTTGAATGCCAGCAATAATCCGTTGGTTGTACTTGACGGTATCCCCTTCGCCGGTTCGATTGGCGATATCAACCCGAATGACATCAAAAGCGTCGATATCCTGAAGGATGCGTCAGCAACTGCTATTTACGGCTCGCGTGGTGCTAACGGTGTTATTTTGGTAACTACAAACAAAGGGCAGAGAGGTCAGAAAGCGCAAATCAACTACAGCGGCTACTATGGTGTGAAAAACGTTTTTGCCAAATACCCCATGATGAACGGGGAAGAATTTGTGGCACTCCGAAAAGCTGCCGATATGTTCACAAATGCGTTGGATGAATCGGACGACGTAAATACCGATTGGCAAGACTTGTTATATCGGACCGGTGTGGTGACAAGCCATGACGTAACCATTTCAGGAGGTACAGAGCAAGGTACATACAACTTCGGCGCTGGCTACTACCACGATGAAGCTGTGGTACCAACACAACAATACGACCGTTTCTCAATGCGTGGTAGTATTGACCAGGGAGTAGGCGAGTTATTCCACTTTGGCTTTACAACAAACAATAACTTTAACGTCACCGAAGGTAGCAACGTTGGACTGTACGGCGCATTAGCTGCATCGCCAATAGCGGATCCCTATAACGAGGACGGAACATGGAAAAGAACCATTAAGATGCCTCTGGATGAACAGTGGGTTTATTCGAGAGATATAATTAAAAATATTGGTGACAAATGGTTGAGCCAGACCAAGGCATTCGGGTCGTACAACACCTTGTATGGCGAGGTGAAAATTCCGGGAGTTGAAGGATTAAAGTATCGTGCGAATCTGGGTTTGAACTTTCGCATGAGCAATGGCGGTAGTTACACCGGCGAGGGAATAACCAGTACCAATCCAACAACCCCTTCAACTGCGTCAGTTAGTAATTCGCTCACAACCAATTGGGCTATAGAGAATTTACTGACCTATGAGCGTACTTTTAACGATGTACACCACGTGAATGTCGTCGCCTTGTACTCTGCTGAGGAAACGAAATACAACCGTTCTTCCATGTCCGCAAAGGATATTCCCTCGGACGACTTCCAATTTTACAACCTGGGCCAGGCCGCAGGTGAAATTACGGTTAATCCAAACAACCAGGACTATCAGGTTAGCGGGTTGATGTCGTGGATGGGACGGGCGATGTACACGTACGACGATCGATATATGTTGACAGCAACATTCCGTTCTGATGCCTCATCAAGGTTGGCCAAAGGCCATAAATGGCATAGTTATCCTGCCGTGTCAGCTGGCTGGAATATTAAAAACGAGTCGTTTATGGACGATGTCCGGGTGCTTGACAGGTTAAAGCTGCGTGTTGGTTACGGAGAAACTTCCAATCAGGCTATCAGCCCCTATGCAACACTTGGACGACTGAATACCCGACCATACAACTTTGGAAACGAAACCTACTCAACAGGTTACTACGTGTCAGAGCTTCCTAACGACAACTTAGGATGGGAGTATTCTAAAACATGGAATTATGGTTTGGATTTTACCATGCTGAAAAATCGCTTGTCTGGTACAATAGAGTACTATGTGACCAATACCGAAGACATTTTGCTGAGCGTTGGTTTGCCTCCTACATCGGGCGTGAACAGCTATACGGCTAATATCGGTGCGACCCAAAACAATGGTGTGGAACTCTCTTTTAATGGAACCATTATCGACAACAAGAACGGGTGGACATGGGAGGCAGGAATCAACCTGTATGCCAACAAAAACAAAATTAAGGCACTTGCCTCAGGTTCAGACGAGGATCGATCAAACTGGTGGTTTGTTGGTCAGCCAATTAACGTGATTTACGACTATGAAAAAGTCGGACTTTGGCAGGAGAATGATCTCCACCGTGATATTCTGGAACCAGGCGGAAATGTTGGTATGATTAAAGTGAAATATGCCGGCGATTATAATGAAGATGGCACACCGACAAGACAAATCGGGCCAGATGACCGGCAAATCATGAGCATAGATCCGGATTTCCAGGGTGGTTTCAATACCCGTGTGGCTTATAAAGGATTCGACCTGAGTGCTGTCGGAACGTTTAAAAGTGGTGGAATGCTGATTAGCACACTTCACTCATCCTATGGATATCTTAATATGTTGAGCGGACGTCGTGGTAACGTGAAGGTCGATTATTGGACTCCGGAGAATACAGACGCTAAATACCCAAAACCCGGTGGTATAACCGCAGGTGACAATCCAAAATATGGAAGTACTCTCGGGTATTTCAATAGCTCGTATCTGAAAATACGAACGGTGTCGCTGGGGTATAATTTCGAAAATTCCAGTTGGATGAAAGATGCAGGTATTAGCAGACTTCGTGTCTATTTTACCGTCCAAAATCCATTTGTGATGTTCTCTCCTTTCCACAAAGAGTCGGGTTTGGATCCCGAGACCAACTCATATGGCGATGAAAATTCAGCGGTAACTACTGGTTATCAGCGCCGTTTGCTGACTCTGGGGACGAACTCGCCTGCAACGCGAAACTACATGATTGGTATTAATTTGAATTTCTAAAAAGGACAATAATGAAACGTATACAGATAAAAACGTTGATAGGAACCGTAGTACTAACATTATTCCTGGTGTCGTGCTCGGATATTTTGGAAGAACAGCCGCGCAGTATTTATGAACCTGGGTTTTTCAAAACCGAAAAAGGGGTTTATGGAGGGCTAACCTCAATGTATGCCCACCTGCGCTATGTTTACGGACAAGCTTACTACTATAACACCTGTCTTACAGGTACCGACGAAGTAACTTACGCACAGAGTGCCGATGCAAATTTTAAGGATATGGACCTTTCTGGTGCAGGTTCAATTACCCCGACAAGTAGCCGTGCCGATGTACTATGGGGAGCCGCATTTTCTAACATCAACACCGCCAGCGGTATTATTGAGAATGCTGCTGCTGTGGGGACAATTTCGGACGCCCTGATCGCCGAAGCCCGGTTTTTCCGTGCTTTCGATTACTTTATGCTCGTGCAAACCTTTGGTGGAGTAGCTTTGGATTTAGGTGCAGGGGAACTGAAGTTTAATACCGCCCCGGCAAGGACCTCTGTACGTAATACCGTGCCTGAAGTCTATACCAAAGCCATTTTTCCGGATTTGTTGAAAGCAGTAGCGGATTTACCTGAATCAGGTCGTGTAACCGGCGGTGCTACGAAAACATTGGCACGCCTTTTCCTTGCAAAAGCTTACTTAACATACGGTTGGTGGTTGCAAAACCCAAACAACATTCCAACCTATCCCGAAACCGACCGGACAGACCTGGACGGACACGATGCACAATGGTATTTCCAGCAAGCCTACGATGTGGCAACATCAGGTATTGAAAATCCGGGAGATTTTGGATTGGAAGAAACTTATTATGACGTTAACTGGGCGCCAAACGACCGCAACAAGGAAACCTTATTGTACGCTGATCACACCGAGACAAGTGAATTTTACAATGGTGGCAGTCTTACCTATGGTAGTGGAGGTGCTCCCGATAATTTTGCTGTATGGATGATGACCTGGAACTACACAAACATTAGAAGTAGTTTCTCAAATTCAGGATGGACTGCCATGAGTTCGGTTCAGCGTGAAGCTGAACAACATTTGGGACGTCCATGGACGCGGATGTGTCCGACTATTGGTGCTATCGAAAACACTTTTGCAGACAAAACGAATGATTCCCGTTACGATGGGACATTTACGACCGTTTACCGTGGTAACTGGGATAAAGCCGGTATCAGCGATCCGGTGTATAATGCAAACTACTTGCCGGTTAACCCGGGCGATCCGATTCTTACTTTCCTTGACGAAGAACCAGCTACTGCCATTGATTACTCCAATTCGACTTTTAAGAGTAACATCGGTGCAGGTGTATTACCAGGAAGAGCTGACTATGTCGTATCTCCAAGCGGAATAAGCCGGATTGTCTATCCTGGGCTATGGAAGCTCGGTGTTTACCGCACCGACAACGGAAATGGGTTGGGACAACCAAATGCTGCCTCTACGCGTCCGTTTGTTATTGCAAAATTCTCAGAGCTTTACTTTGTAGCCGCCGAAGCAGCTGTGAAAGGTGCAACCACAAAAGCTGGGAAAAGTGCTAAGGAATTGATTAATGTTCTTCGGGCACGTGCCGGAAAATGGCGCTGGGACAACAATGGCAATACAGCCAAAGTACAGGACAATAGCGCATCAATGATTGCTGCAACTCCGGCCACTATTGACATCAATTTCATTTTGGCCGAGCGTTCTCGTGAATATTTTGGTGAAGGTTATCGTTGGTTAGATCTTGTTCGCACGCAAAAGTGGTCTGAAATTGCAGGTTCGTATGAAATTTGCGGTTCGAGCTACGGCGATCACACACCACAAACTGTAACACGCGATATTCAATCCTACCACTATTTGCGTCCAATTCCGCAAGGACAAATTGATGGTATGCAGATGAGCGATGCCGAAAAAGCGGCCTATCAAAACCCGGGCTATAATTAGTAACTGATTCTGTTAATAGTCGATATATAAAAAGGAGTTGTTCCCAACAACTCCTTTTTTTCCAAATAGCAGTTTCATTATCCAGCTACGGAAAGCCTTTGGGAAGTCCGGTATTTATGTTTCGCTGGCATCATCGTTTAAAGGCGAACAGTATAATCATGAGTAACAAAAAATAATATCCAATAACGATGAAAATATCTAACCTATTCGTTTTAATCGGAATTCTGTTCATTAGCCTGCAGCCAGGGTGTATTCAACGAGAGGCTGGGCAGAATGGCGCAGAACTTTGGTTCAGCCAGATGAAGGCTGCCGGTGAAGTTCCCGTAAATCATCCGAAATCCATTTATGTTCCGGAGCAATCAGTCACCTTCGATATTATCAGGAAGGAATTGGAGAACGGTTTAAATACCCTTTTTAACACTACAATTTTGTTTTCCTCCGAAGTGGAGGAACGAACCGTTGTTGTGGGCACGGCCGACCAGGAAATTATCCGTGAAAAAATTGATTCGACCGAATTACAGGCGCTCGGCGATGACGGATTTATTATTCGTGCGGATTCAACATCCGGGATTTTGCTGATTGCGGGCAACACCGACAAAGCCGTGCTCTACGGATGCTGGCATTATATGCGCTTGTTGCAAACATCCGATTCTTCGCTCCAATCCATAAACATCACAGAGAAACCCTCTTACCAGCGTCGAATTCTTAACCACTGGGACAACCTTGACCGGACTGTGGAACGTGGCTATGCCGGTTATTCGATCTGGAAATGGGACGAGCTACCCTCGGTTATCAGCCCTCGTTACGAGCAATATGCCAGAGCAAACGCGTCTATTGGCATAAATGGAACTGTGTTAAACAATGTGAATGCAAATCCCGACATCCTTACTAAAGAATACCTGGAGAAAGTAAAAGTATTGGCTGATATCTTCCGCCCGTACGGTATCAAGGTGTATTTGTCGGTTAATTTTTCGTCACCGAAAGAGCTGGGTGGTTTGGAAAATTCCGACCCTCTGAATGATCAGGTAAAAGTCTGGTGGAATGATAAGGCAGATGAAATTTACGCCCTGATTCCCGATTTTGGTGGTTTCCTGGTGAAAGCCAATTCTGAAGGTTTGCCGGGGCCACAGGATTATGGTCGTACGCATGCTGATGGTGCCAACATGCTGGCCGATGCCTTAGCTCCACATAACGGAATTGTGATGTGGCGCGCCTTCGTGTATAATCCCGATGGCGACGACCGGGCCAAGCAGGCTTACAAAGAGTTTGTTCCGTTAGATGGTCAGTTCCATAAAAATGTGATTATCCAGGTCAAAAACGGGCCGATCGATTTTCAGCCTCGTGAGCCTTTCAGCCCGCTATTTGGTGCTATGAAGCACACTACGCTGATGCCCGAATTGCAGATCACCCAGGAATACCTTGGGTTTTCGGATCATCTGGTATACCTGGGAACACTGTTCGAGGAATCGCTCGATGCCGACACCTACGTCGACGGGCGGAACTCAACCGTAGCAAGTATTACCAACGGCGAAATGTTCAATGACTCCATTACAGCTATTGCCGGCGTTGCCAATATCGGAGATGATGCCAACTGGTGCGGGCATCATTTCGCGCAATCAAGCTGGTATGCCTTTGGCCGTTTGGCATGGAATTGTGACTTGTCCGCTAAAACGATCGCCAATGAATGGCTGAAACAGACGTTTTCCCATGATGAGGATTTTCTGGCTTCGATGACAACCACGATGATGCAGTCGCGCGAAGCTGTTGTCAACTATATGACACCCATTGGATTACATCACCTGATGGGGTGGGGGCATCACTACGGCCCGGAACCCTGGTGCGAGGTGCCCGGGGCACGGCCCGACTGGTTACCAACCTATTACCACAAAGCCGACACCTTTGGTATTGGCTTCGATCGATCTTCAACCGGTAGTCAGGCAGTTTTGCAGTATGCTGAGCCGTTGCGGTCAATCTACGACAACCCGGCAACCTGTCCCGAAATGTATTTGCTGTGGTTTCACCACTTACCCTGGGATTATGTATTGCACAACGGCAACACCCTGTGGCAGGAGCTGTGCTACCGGTATTCCAACGGAGTTGATCGGGTGAAAGTATTTCAGAACAACTGGGATTCGATGAAGGGTAAAGTTGATGCGCAGCGATTTGAAGAGGTACAGGCGAAGCTGGCCATTCAGGTAAAGGAAGCCATTTGGTGGCGTGATGCCTGTTTGCTCTACTTCCAGACGTTCTCCGGCATGGAAATTCCTCATGAGTTGGACCGTCCGGCGCATGAGCTCGATGAGCTGAAAAAGCTCAAATTCGACATGACGCATCATAATTAAATGAGCGTAGAATCCGATGCTGGAAATGAAAAATTAATTTTTAGCGTCGGAACCCGATGGGCGACGCAATTGTGGAGTAAGCACACTGGCTGATCGTTTCACTCTTGAAAAATAAAACTGATAAACAAAGATTGGCCTTTTTATTGATTTGATTTAAAGAAGAAAAACCATGATAACTTTTGATTTTCATATTCCGACAAAAATTTTATTCGGAGCTGGAAAACTGAACCAGCTGGCAACTGAAAAACTACCTGGAAAAAAAGCATTGATCGTTATTTCTGCAGGGCAGTCGATGCATCGGTTTGGTTATTTAAAAAGGGTTCAGACTTTACTGGATCAGCAGAATATTCAATCGGTTGTTTTTGACAAGATCTTGCCTAACCCGATTAAGGACCATGTAATGGAAGGCGCCCAAATAGCCCGCGACAACGCTTGCGATTTTATTATTGGCTTGGGCGGAGGGTCTTCAATCGACAGTGCCAAATCGATTGCCATAATGACTGTTAATCCCGGCGATTACTGGGATTATGTCCACGGAGGAACCGGTAAAGGACAACCTATTAAGAACGGAGCGTTACCAATTGTGGCAATTACCACTACAGCCGGAACCGGAACGGAAGCTGATCCGTGGACGGTGATTTCCAACGGCAACGAAAAGATCGGTTACGGCGATGTATCATGCACTTTCCCCGTATTGTCGGTGGTTGACCCTGAATTAATGGTTTCTGTGCCGCCATTGTTGACTGCCTACCAGGGTTTTGATGCTTTCTTCCATGCTGCCGAAGGTTACATTGCCAATGTGGCAAATCCGATTAGTGACCTTTACGCGCTCGAAAGTATTCGCCTGATTGCCAGGTATCTGCCAATAGTTGTAGCTGACGGCTCTGACATTGAGGCAAGGGGGAAAGTGGCCTGGGCCAACACCTTGTCCGGTTTGGTTGAATCAACTTCAAGTTGTACCTCAGAACACTCTCTGGAGCATGCTTTAAGCGCCAGAAATTCTGATTTGGCCCATGGCGCTGGCTTGATTATTTTGTCGGAAGCGTATTTCTCGCACTTTTCGGACAAAATTCCCGGGCGCCTTAAAGATATGGCCAGAGCAATGGGTAAGGACGATTTCATTGAAGCGTTGACTGAGCTTCAGAAAAAATGTGGTGTTCACGACCTGAAGCTGTCGGATTATGGCATTTTGGAAAGCGAACTTCCGGAACTGGCGCTGAATGCCCGCAGAACAATGGGAGGACTCTACCAGGTTGATCCGGTTCCCTTGTCTGATCAGGATGCAGAAAAGATCCTGAGAAATTCCTTCTCCTAAAACGAAGGAAATTTGTAGCATGCTTGCACCCGGGAGATGAGTTTGTCTTGTTTTCCGGGTTCAAGGATATAAACCTTGAAAACCTGAAATCAATATTAATCAACCACCTGCTATGACTAAATTGAAACAAGACAGATGCTTATTGGCTGTCCTGTTGGTTGTCGGCCTCGTTCTGTCGGCCAAAGCTCCCTTGAGAGCACAGGAACTGAAATTAAATGAAAAAGACTACTTTGAAACCCGCGGACTAAATGTGCTGGTTTTCAGTAACTGGTACAATGGAAATTTTGGCGATTCGAAAATGAGCGGTGTCGAGCTGATCCATCACGAAGTTCGAACAGCTACCAATGGAGATATTCGTCTGAGCCCGACACCCGAGCAATGGGACCCGATCCCTGTGTTTGTGGAGCGGAAGGTGTACAAAGAATCAGGAACCATCGAGGCGTCTCTGAAATACCCCGACTACAATTTTAATTATCGTATTAAGGCTGTTCCATACGATGATGGCATGGTGATATCCATCAATCTGGACACACCGCTTCCCAAAGTATTGGAGGGAAAAGCCGGGTTTAATTTCGAGTTTTTACCAGCTGCCTATTTTGAAAAGGCCTACCTGGCAGATGGACAAAGTCACCTGTTCCCGCTCTATCCTTCCGGCCCTACAACGGTTATTGAGGGCGTTTGGAATCCAATGTCCCTGGCCGAAGGGAGTGAGATCGTGCTGGCCCCTGAAGATCCAGAACGGCGGGTGACTGTCAACTCAAAAACCGGGAAATTACACATCTACGACGGACGGAATAAAGCACAAAACGGATGGTATGTTGTGCGGGAATTAATTCCGGCCAATAAAAGCGGGAAGGTGATCGAATGGTTTGTTTCAGCCAATACCATCGATGGATGGACCCGCAAGCCGGTGATTGCTCATTCGCAGGTTGGATACACTCCCGGTCAACAGAAAGTGGCAGTCATTGAATTTGACCGGAACGATCAGTCGGATTTGCCGGTGAAACTGGTTAAAATTCAATCGGATGGAACAAGACTCGAAATTTTTTCATCAAAAATTGCCAAACGCGAAAATTACCTTCGCTACGAATATGGGAAATTCGATTTTTCCCAGGTGAAAGAACCGGGTTTATACTTGTTGGAATACGCCGATGTTCAAACCAAACCTTTTCGGATCTCCGCAGATGTTTACGAAACGACCTGGCAACCCACGCTTGATATCTTTTTCCCCGTCCAGATGGACCACATGTTAGTCAATGAGGCTTACCGCGTGTGGCATGGCGCCGCACATTTGGATGATGCCCTTCAGGCCCCGGTCGGGCATGAGCACTTCGATCTGTACGCACAAGGCCCGACAACCGATACACCTTACAAGCCGGGAGAACATATTCCGGGGTTGAACGTTGGTGGCTGGTTTGATGCCGGTGACTTCGACATTCGAACTCAAACCCAGTACCATGTTGTAAGCAACCTGGTTAAAACCTGGGAGCTTTTCAAACCCATGCGCGATGAAACCACCATCAGTCAGGAAAAGCGCTATGTGGACATACACCAGCCGGACGGAAAACCAGATGTCCTGCAACAAATCGAACATGGAGTGCTGGGATTGCTGGCCCAGCATAAATACTGCGGACATGCAATTCCCGGAATTATTGTCCCCGATATCTCGCAATACACTCACCTGGGCGATGCATTGACGATGACCGACAACCTGATTTACAATAAAAATCTGGGTGAACAGGAAACCACCGGTTTCGAAAGCGGAAAGTTTGACGACCGATGGGCCTTTACAAGTAAATCTACACCGCTGAATTACGGTTCTATTGCAGCTTTGACTGCAGCCAGCCGGGCTCTGCGTGGTTACAATGACCAGCTGGCGGAGGAGTGCCTGGGTGTTGCCCGCAAGGTCTGGGATGAGGAACACAGCCACGAACCCGACCTTTTTCACTTCGGGAATACAACCGGTGGCCAGTTACAGGATGAAGAACTGAAAGCCGCGGTCGAACTGCTTATAAGCACCAAAGATCAAAAATATGCCCAGCGGATTCTGGAATTATGGAATGAATTGTCAACTAGTTTCAGGCGGTATGCTGTTCACTTTTTGCGTGCCATGCCATTGATGAATGCTGATTTTAAAGCTCAGGTGCGTGTCAAAGTCGCAGATATGCAAAACAGCGCTGATCAGATGAACGAACAAACTCCGTTTGGCCTGCCTGTTTCCAGGGGTGGCTGGGCAGGTAACGGTGGGATCATCGAAATAGGCATTGAGAACTATTTTCTGCACAAGGCTTTTCCTGATTTGGTTACTCCCGACCTCACCTTCAAAGCGCTTGAATACATTCACGGCTGTCACCCGGGCTCCGACATTTCGTTCGTATCAGCGGTAGGAACTGTCTCCAAAAAAGTGGCCTATGGAAACAATCGGGCCGATTATTCATTTATCGCGGGCGGCGTTGTTCCCGGTGTATTGATCCTGCCTCCCGATTTCCCTGAAAACAAGGAAGACTGGCCATTCCTGTGGGGCGAAAACGAGTATGTGGTCAATGTGGGTTCCAGCTATATTTTGCTGGTACAGGCAGCAATAGAGCTGGCCAATAATATTTGAAGTTTAAGAGCGAATTTACCTTAAAACTGACGAATAGTTTTGGAACGATTTTGGGGTTTCGATTTGAAGAGTTGTGAAAAACGAATCCCGGCTTTGGACCTGAATTTTTAACGGTACCACACAATAAACATGCATTCAAGCGACGATATAAAACACTAACACTTATGAAAATGAAATTAACCGCCTTGTTTATCCTGTTGCAGTTTTTAGGCACAGGATTGATGGCACAGGAAAAGAACGAAAATGAAAGTGGGTTTCAATGGTTCGATACGTCCCTGCCGATGGATGTCCGCATTGACGAATTGATCTCGACCATGACGGTTGATGAAAAGATCAGCCAATTAGTGAATTCGAATGCTGCTATTCCGCGATTGGGTGTGAAGGAATACGACTGGTGGAACGAATGCCTGCACGGGGTTGCCCGCAACGGGCGCGCCACTGTCTTTCCGCAGGCCATCGCGCTTGGGGCAACTTTCGACGAAAAACTGGCTTTGGAAGTGGCCACTGCCATATCCGACGAAGCCCGTGCAAAATTCAACATTGCCCAGAAAATGGGTAATTACAGCAAATATGCCGGTCTTACTTTCTGGACGCCCAATATCAATATTTTTCGCGATCCGCGCTGGGGACGGGGCCAGGAAACCTATGGGGAAGATCCTTTTTTGACTTCGCGCATCGGGGTGGCTTTTGTAAAAGGATTGCAGGGTGACGACCCCAAGTATCTGAAGGCTGCAGCCTGTGCCAAGCATTTTGCCGTGCATTCCGGGCCTGAAGAACTTCGGCACGAGTTCAATGCCGTTGCTTCGCCCAAGGATCTGTGGGAAACCTATCTCCCGGCTTTCGAAGCCCTGGTGAAAGAGGCTAAGGTCGAAGCCATTATGGGGGCGTATAACCGCACCAATGGCGAAGCGGCCTGCGCCAGTCCTTTTCTTTTACAGGAAGTACTAACAAAACAATGGGGATTCAAAGGGCACATCGTTTCGGATTGCGGAGGGATTGAGGATATCTGGAAATACCACAAAATGGTTGCTACACCCGAGGAAGCGTCGGCCATGGCTATTAAGGCAGGGCTGGATTTGAATTGCGGCAATGCCTTTGAGAGCCTGCAAAAGGCACTGGATAAAAACCTGTTGACGGAAGAGGATATCGACAAAGCTTTGTATGACTTACTAAGGACTAAGTTCAAGCTAGGATTTTTTGATGGCGACGAAAATAATCCGTATGCCCGGATTTCCCCGGATGTAATCGGATCGGAAAAACATCGGAAACTCGCGCTCGAAGAAGCCCAAAAATCGATTGTTTTGGTGAAGAACAAAAACCACGTTCTTCCACTCAGGAAAGATCTGAAGAACGTATTTGTAACTGGACCTCAGGCTGCCAACGAGGAAGTTCTTCTGGGGAATTATTACGGAATGACGGATAATACGGTGAATATTCTCGATGGTATCGTCAGTAAGTTAAGCCTGGGTACTACCGTGAATTACCGGTATGGCCAGCTTCCGTATCAGGAGAATGTCAACCCGATTGATTACGTGATTCCCGCTGCCGTGTCGGCTGATGTTTGCATCGCGGTAATGGGACTCAGTGGCTTGGTTGAAGGAGAAGAAGGTGCAGCCATTGCTTCAGATTATAAGGGGGACAGGAAGGACATTCGTCTGCCGGAGCCTCAAATCAACTTTTTAAAACGGATCAAAGAACAGAGTAAGGGCAATCCGCTTGTCGTGATCATAACTGGTGGATCGCCAATCGCGATTCCTGAAATCTATGAAATAGCCGATGCGGTAATGTATGTGTGGTACCCTGGTCAGGAAGGCGGAACAGCCGTAGGCGATGTGCTTTTTGGCGATGTTATTCCATCGGGTCGCCTGCCCTTTACTGTGCCAAAATCGGTCGACGACATTCCTCCTTACGAAGATTATTCCATGAAGGGCCGAACCTATAAATATATGGAAAAAGAGCCGCTGTTCCCGTTTGGTTTCGGGTTATCTTATACGCAGTTCGAGTATAGCAAACTGACAATTGAGCCTGCTTCAAAAGGGAATGTGATTGCCAGCGTGACGATTGAAAATACAGGAGAATCTGATGCGGAAGAAGTAGCCCAGCTGTACATCAGCTCGCCAATGGCAGGGGCTGGAGATCCGTTGTATTCGTTGGTTGGCTTTCAACGTTTGGCGATCCCGGCCGGTCAGTCCCAAACCGTACGGTTCGAATTGGACGAAAAAACATTTGTGCAGATTGACGACTCAGGCGAACGCGTGCTTCGAAAAGGTGATTACAAACTGTGGGTCGGAGGATCACTTCCCGTAAGCAGAAGCGAAACGCTCGGGGCTTCGAAAAGCGTGGTAACATCAGTTAATGCTGTTAAATTACTGAAATAGCTGTTGTCGGCTGCTTCGTTTTTTTACTGGCCAGTTGTTTCCTGTTTTATCAGAATGCAAGGCCGTTGATATCAACCTGAAATCGGGATCAATCGCCGATGAACCGGAATGAGGCTATTGTACCCTGCCAGATAGCCGGCGTTTCTGTTTGTCTGGATATTAGCATCAAGTTTTAGATACGAAAAAAAAGGGTATTTGGCGGCAGTTATTCAACGTTAAGAACATTATTATGAAGAATATTGGCTTGCAAAGTTATACCGTTCGGGACCTGTTGTTTCGGGATTTTGAAAAAACAATCGAAGCGATTGCACATATCGGCTATAGCTGTTTGGAGCTGATGAATTATGAAGACGGAAAAATCTTCAACCGGCCAATATCGGAAGTACGGGCAGTTTTGGGGCGTCATCAATTGGCTCCACGGAGCTTGTGTACGTTTACAGGCCGGCACAATCCGAAACTCAGCGCAACACTGATAAATCGCTGGGAGAAGGTCATCGCAGATGCTATATCCCTTGGGGCAGAATACATTAGCTGTATCTACATCTTCCCGGAAGAACGGGAGAATTTAGATCAGTACAAAACCTTGGCCGACCTCCTGAATCGATGCGGGGAAATGGCCAAACGAGCAGGTATTCAACTGCTTTACCATAACCATGATTTTGAGTTCATAGAAATGGAAAACCAGGTCCCTTATAAATTGCTTCTTGCGAATACTGACCTTGAATTGGTGAAAATGGAAATTGACTTCTACTGGATTAAAAAGGCCGGGATAAACCCGGATGAACTGATTAATGCATATCCCCAGAGATTCCCTGTGTGGCATATTAAAGATATGGACGACACACCGAAACAGTCTTTTACAGAAGTGGGTGGCGGGATTATTGACTGGGCCGGAATTTTTCAATATTCAATACCAGCGGGAATGGAACAAGTGTTTGTCGAACAGGATGAAATTCAGAATACAGACCCGTTGACCAGCATCACGAGAAGTTTTAATTATTTGAACAAGCTTTTGTCAAAATAAAGGATGAGGTTTCGGAACAATGAATTTTTTCACTGTGAATTTGGGCTGGAGAGGTGTAATGTCGGGTATTGTGTCCCTGTTTGTAAAACAAATATCCAATATTAAAGTCCCTTTGATGGGAGTGAAATTAATTTTGGAAACCGGGACGTGTCCCAGCTGTTTTCCCGACCAAAAACAATGGTTTGAAAGAACAGAAGAAATTTAAGTCTTACTGAATGACTGAATGTAAAAATATTTCTAGGTGGATTTTACTTGTATTGGTTCTTTTTCTTGTCGCCTGTGATAATAGTGAGGAGGACCTGGCCCCGCCGGCTTCGCTTTCCTTTTCGGATAGCCCGATCGCCGCTGGCGAAGTTTCAAGTGATGGCGGAACGTTGACTTTCGATGTAAATTGGGCTTTCACGAGATGGACTGCAAGAGCGGGAGATGTTGTGCGCGGTAAAGCATTTATAAACACAATTAGCCCGGGAGCAGGTGGTTCAGCGGATCACGGCACTTCTCAGACGACGGTTACTGTCGTTTTTGATGCCAACCTGACAGCCACGGATAATCAGCAAAAGATCGTATTAAGTTCGCCAGCCGGAGATTTGAGTGATACTATTCTCGTTTTTCAGGCTGCAAAGGCAGTAAAGAAAATAAACGTAACATTCGATCCGAATACAAGCTACCAGACTATTTCAGGTTTTGGCGGGGCGAATATGATTTGGGGAACGGATTACCTGACTGAAAGCGAAATGGATTTGGCCTTTGGTACGGGCGAAAATGGACTGGGACTTTCGATTTACAGGGTGCGTTTGTCATCCAATAAGAATGACTGGGGCGGGTTGGTAAGCTCAATCAAAGGAGCCAACGAACGTAATGTAGAGGTGTTGGCAAGCCCCTGGTCTCCACCGGCCGAGTGGAAAAGCAACAACAGCGTCAACGGAGGTGGATATTTGTTGGAGGAGCACTACGCTGATTTTGCCAATTATATCAATGAGTTTGTTCAATATATGGATGGACAAGGCGCCAAGGTAGATGTGGTTTCAATCCAAAATGAACCGGACTGGGTGGCTGGCTACGAAGGATGCGAATACACGACGTCCGGGATGTACAACTTTGTGAAGAATTATGCCGGAACTATCACAGGAGCCAAGGTGCTTGCGGCCGAATCGCTGAATTCAAAGCATTCTTACACGGATAATATTTTGAACGACGCTCAGGCCGCAGAAAAGCTGGATATCGTTGGAGGACACCTGTATGGTTCAGGTATAGCGCTGTACACATTGGCCGAACAGAAAGGAAAAGAAATCTGGATGACCGAACATCTCCTGAACCTGAACAGTGGCAACAATCCTGATAATTGGACCACAAACACACCTGCCGCTACGATTTGGAATGAAACGATGGAGATGGTGACGGAAATCCAATCCTGTATGAGCTACAATTGGAATGCCTACATCTGGTGGTACATCCGTCGTTACTATTCATTTCTGGGCGACGGCGAGAAAGGAACCACCCGCGGTCAGATTCTGAAGCGCGGTTACGCCATGTCTCAGTTTTCTAAATTTATACGTCCCGGATATGTACGGATTAAAGCAGAGCTCGACAATCCATCAACTGCGTTGAATGTGACAGCTTATCAAGGCGACAATAAACTGGTGGTTGTTGCCATTAATCCTTCTGACTCCGACATCTCCGGCGTGACAATTAATATGCAGGGCGCTTCATTTACTGCGGTAGCCTATACGACATCAGAGTTTGTCAACCGGGAAATGGAATCGCTGATGACGGACAATGCTACGGTCAACTTTACGATACCTGCAAAAAGTATTACAACAGTCGTAATCAGTAACTAAAACCAAAAGCAGATGAAAAATCGGATGAGATTCAATTTTAAATTGTCCAGCTACAAAATGATCCGGTTGATCGGGGCTAATTGACAAACTTAAACTGATAAATAAAAAATAAATGAAGACAAAAATGAGATCAACTATGTATTTGGCATTCATTTTATTGATTACAATGAGCATTGTTCGTTTATCTGCTCAAACAATTCCGCTTGTCTACGACGTCGAGAATACCAGTGCTTATAATGTACAAACTGTTCTGCCGGATATTGCCGGGCTGTCGGTTGTCGCGCCATTGACCGATCCGTTTGCCTGGTCCGATGGACGTGGCCGTTCCACCGATTTTAAAGATTGGAACCGTCGGCGAGCAGAGATTGGCGCAGAGATTCAACATTACGAAATAGGTCCCAAACCGGATCGTCCGGATAATATTACTGCAAGCTTTTCCAATACGGATAGCATGCTCACCGTGATTATCGTTGAGAATGACGACACACTCAGGTTGACTTCGAAAGTTGCCCTGCCAGCAGGCGACGGACCATTCCCCGCAGTGATCGGTGTGGGAAGAAGTTCAGGTAGTCTTCCGTCCGATATTTTTTCCAGCCGGAACATTGCGCAAATTGCCTTCAATTTCACACAAGTGATGGCCCACCAGCAAACCCGCGGTAGTGAACCGATCAACAAACTTTACCCCGATCTGACATACATGGGGGCCTACAGCGCCTGGTCTTGGGGCGTTAGCTGTTTAATCGACGGACTTGAACTTGTATCTGACGAATTGCCCATCGATCTAAAGCATTTGGCGATAACCGGTTGCTCGTTCGCCGGTAAAATGGCCTTGTACGCAGCCGCATTTGATGAACGCATTGCCCTCACAATTGCACAGGAATCAGGTGGCGGCGGTGCAGCAGCCTGGAGAGTCTCGGAAACCTTGGGCAATGTGGAAACCCTCGGTCGTACAAGTCATGTCTGGTTTATGGAATCCATGTTTCAGTTTTCAAAAGACGTTGCAAAACTACCCTTCGACCACCATGAGCTGATGGCCATGGTGGCCCCTCGTGCTTTGTTGATTCTTGGAAATCCTGATTACGAATGGCTGGCCGATGAGTCGGGCTATGTGTCCTGCAAAGCAGCAAAACGCGTCTGGGATACCTTCGGAATATCCGATCGCTTTGGTTATTCTATTGTTGCCGGGCATGGTCACTGCAGATTGCCGGATATTCAGTATCCTGAGGTTGAAGCTTTTGTGGACAAGTTTCTGCTTGGCGATACTGCTGCGGATACCAATGTCGAAATCCATCCGTTTCCTGATGTTGATTTTTCGCGATGGACAGCTTGGTGGGGTACAGGAGATCCTGTTCTTCCCGCGAAAAGCGAGACAAATAACTGAATCCGGGGTGATTCCCGACCAGAAACGAGTCATAAAAAGCAGAAGCGAAACATATAAAAAGCAGGTTAAAATGAAGACAAATAGTTTGGAACAAATTGGAGGTACTACTTTGACGGATTCAACCGGGAGAGTCATTGTTTTGCTACTGGCATTTTGGGGAATATTATGTTCACAAACGGTTTTGGCGGAAATTCAACATAAAAATAGGGTCATTATACTATCCGACATCGAAGCCGATCCCGACGATACGCAGTCGTTTGTGCGGCTGTTTTTATATTCCAATCAAATTGACCTGAAAGGATTAGTGGCGACGACTTCTTGCTGGCATAAATCGCAGGTGAATCCTGAATCAATCAAAAAAGTGATTGAGGCTTACGGGAAAGTTCAACCTAACCTTTCGAAACATGAGGCCGGTTTCCCAACTGCAGAAGCGCTTTTGAAGCTTGTCAAAAAAGGCTTGCCGGTATATGGTATGCAGGGTGTTGGCGATGGAAAAGATTCAGACGGTTCAGACTGGATTATCAAAACATTGGAAGAAGAGGACGAACGTCCGTTGTGGATTTCGGTTTGGGGTGGTGCAAATACCTTGGCCCAAGCGCTGTACACCATTGAGCGCACCAAATCAAAAGAAGAAGCGCAGAAGTTGATAGCCAAACTCAGGGTCTATACTATTTCGGACCAGGATGACAGCGGAATTTGGATTAGGAATAATTTTCCAGATCTGTTTTTCATTGTAAGTCCGGGCGATTACTACGCCAATGCGACCTGGACAGGCATCAATACTTATGTAGAAGGTATTAATAACGAGTCAATCAGCAATAGCTGGATCGCGCGAAACATCCAGCAGAGCCACGGGCCATTAGGCGCAGCATATCCTGATGTCGCCTGGGGTGTTGAAGGCGATACACCATCCTTTTTATCACTAATTCCAAACGGACTGAATGTTCCGGAGCATCCGGAGTGGGGCGGCTGGGGTGGCCGCTACGAACTTTCGAAACCCGATTTTTCTACTCTGCAACAAGGTAATTCGGGTGTTCCATTTGAGCCTGAAACGCGTGAAATATGGACCGACGCCGTTGAAAGTTATAAGCCCTATATTCCCAGCGAACATGGGCGGGCTGTAAAAACGGATACCACAACATTTACAGGCAACAAAGTAAGCTTGTGGCGTTGGCGCGATGATTTTCAGAACGACTTTGCGGCTCGCATGGATTGGTGTACTAAAAGCTATGAGGGCGCCAATCACCCTCCGGTTCCTATATTGAGTCATCCCGGGCAGATTAGGGTAAAATCAGGAGAAGGATTTGGCTTGGACGCCTTCGATTCATTCGATCCGGATGGTGATAATCTCAGTTTCTTATGGTTCAACTATCCTGAGGCTGGTACCTATAAGAAAGAGATAAAAATTGGGGGCGCAGAGAATGTACATAGTGTTTATATCGTGGCTCCTGTGGTTGAGAAAGAGGTTACGGCTCATTTTATATTGAAAGTCACCGATAAAGGAGAACCGCAACTGTCGAGATATAGGCGAGTTATTGTAACTATCTCACCGAAATAGAAAATTGAAATTAGTCTGAATTGAATACAATCAAATCATATCTGTTTTTTCTCGCATTCTTCCTGGTAAGCGGGGTTTTATATGCCCAACCCCGGGTCGTAATTTTAACCGACTTTCCTCCTGTGGATGTTATTCCCGGGGGAGCAGGATACGGACCTGCCGAAAAACGAAGCGATTCCGACGATGTGCAATCCATGGTTCGTTTTCTTCTTTATACCAATGATTTGGATGTGGAAGGTTTGGTGGCAACTTCCGGCACCTTCGCAAACTTTGCCAACAAACAAAACATACTGGACATGCTATATCTGTATGACTGTGTTGACGAAAACCTTCGCAAGCATGACAGTCGTTATCCAACTGCAGATTACCTGCGTTCGGTTACCTGGCAGGGAACATCGAAAACCTATAGCCGTCCCGCCATGGAAATTATCGGAGCAGGCAAGGATAGCGAAGCTTCGGAAAAGATAATCGCATTGTTGGAAAAACCCGATTCCAGACTGGTTTGGTTTTGCGTGTGGGGCGGTTCGTGCGACTTAGCTCAGGGTTTGACGACCCGTCGGGACGTCAAACCGTCTTCAAATGGCGTTCCCAGGTACAGGACGATTTCGCCAAACATGCAGATTGGATGTTGCCCTGAAAGCATATTTGAGAATAGAGAGGCAAACTTGAAATATTGGACAAAAATAGAGAGAAGGGTGAACGATCATTGGGGGGAAGTCCCTCGGTTATATCATTGGATGGGAATAGCCTGATTTTTCACATCACAAAAAACAGAATACTAAAAATTGGAAAGGTAGAACTATGGAACTGAAATTATTGAGAATTAATCTTATGCGGTTTTTTCTGGTGTTGAGCATTACTCTTTCATTAGGGAAAGCAATGGCTGGTGTCCCGGATAGTTATATCAGCTTAAGGCAAGAACCGGGAAGTTTTACGCTAGCCGCTGACAATCACGTCTCTCCAGTTGTGATTGATGCGAACGACTATCCGGGTATTACTGAGGTCGGTGGCTGGTTTGTCAACGACCTGAAGATGGTAACCGGACTAACGGCAAGTATTTTTCAAAATGAATTACCCCAAGCCAAGCAATTGATTTTGGTTGGTACCATTGGAAAAAACCAATGGATCGACCAGTTGATTGCGGAAGGTAAGTTAGATGTAAAAGGCATTCAGGGGCAGTGGGAGCAAAGCCTGACGCAGGTGGTCGACTATCCGTTCCCTGGCGTGGAGCAGGCGTTGGTGCTGGCCGGCAGCGATAAGCGCGGAACTATTTATGCCATGCTCAATTTATCAAAAGAGATGGGTGTTTCGCCCTGGTACTGGTGGGCCGATGTTCCGGTAGTAAAGCGCGAAGCAGTTTTTGTGAAGCCAGGGCGTTTTGTAACTGAAAGCCCGAAAGTGAAGTATCGGGGTATTTTTCTGAACGACGAAGCACCTGCTTTAACCGGCTGGGCCAACGAAAAATTCGGTGGTGTGAACCACAAGTTCTATGTCCATGTATTTGAACTCATTCTTCGCCTGCGTGGTAATTTCCTTTGGCCGGCCATGTGGGGAAAGGCTTTTTACGACGATGATCCGGAAAACGGTTCGTTGGCTGATAAACTAGGTATCGTGATCAGTACTTCGCACCACGAACCACTGGGGAAGGCCCATGTGGAATGGAATCGCTATGGCTCTGGTGCCTGGGACTACAGCAAGAATCCAAAAGTACTTACCGACTTTTGGACCAAAGGTATGCAGCGCATGAAAGACTATGAAACCGTGGTAACACTTGGTATGCGTGGTGATGGTGATGAGGCAATGAGCGAGGGAACCAACATTGCCTTGCTGGAAAAAATTGTTCGCGATCAACGCAAAATTATCAGTAAAGTTACTGGCACAAAACCCGAAGAAACACCTCAAGTGTGGGCGCTTTATAAGGAAGTACAAGATTATTACGACAATGGCATGCGGGTGCCCGATGATGTCACTTTGTTGCTTTGCGACGATAACTGGGGCAACGTGCGTAAGTTACCCAATTTGAATGCTCCGGCGCACAAAGGAGGTTTTGGGATGTACTATCATTTCGACTATGTGGGTGGTCCGCGTAATTATAAATGGCTGAATGTTAGTCAGATTCAGCGGGTGTGGGAGCAAATGAACCTGACTTACAGTCACGGTGTCGACCGCATTTGGATTGTGAACGTGGGTGATTTGAAACCCATGGAATACCCCATCAGCTTCTTTTTAGATATGGCCTGGGATCCTACAAAATTCAATGCTCAGAACTTACTTCAGCATACCGAAGAATGGTGTGCCGAACAGTTTGGTGAAAAATATGCCAAAGAGGCTGCCCGTATCATCAACCTCTATACAAAATACAACCACCGGGTGACCCCGGAATTGTTGAATTCAAAAACATACAGTCTGGAAAACTACAACGAGTTTGAACGGGTTCGCAACGAATACCGGGATCTGGCATTGGATGCGCTGCGTCTCTATAATTTCATCCCGAATGAGTATAAAGATGCATTTGACCAACTGGTTCTTTTCCCAACCAATGCCTGTGCGAACCTGTACGAGATGTATTATGCCGTGGCAAAAAACCAGCAACTGGCCGCAGCGAACGATCCCGAAGCAAACCATTGGGCGGATGAGGTAGCGGAATGCTTTGAGCGGGATTCGCTGTTCACAGTGCATTACAATCAGCAAATTGCTCACGGAAAATGGAACCACACGATGGATCAGATCCGGATTGGTTACACCTCCTGGCAGGAGCCCCGAAAAGCTAAAATGCCTGATGTGACTCGTGTTAAAGAACCGGAAGTGCCAAACTCAGAACTGGCCTTTGATGAGGCAGATGGTTATGTATCGATTGAAGCCGGCAACTATCAAAGAGCCAAAGATACCGACAAAATTCACTGGGAAATTATACCGGATTTGGGTAAAACCTGCTCGGGAGTAACAACCTTCCCGCAAAATGTTTATCCCACAAAAAGCGATTCGGTTTACCTGGAATATGATGTCAATTTCAAATCAACCGGCAAATTCGATGTGCATGTCTTGATTTCAACGACACTAAACTTCAATGCCAATAAAGGACTACGTTATGCTGTTTCCGTTGATGGAGGCGAAGAACAGATCGTTAACACAAATGGGGCATATCGAGGTGAGTTGGGGCAATGGCAAGCAGATCGGATCATTTCAACCAAAACAAAGCACGAAATTGGCAAAGAAGGTCTGCATCGTTTGCGCGTAAGAGTGTTGGAGCCGGGAATTGTCTTGCAAAAGATTCTGATAGATACCGGCAATTTGAAGCCGAGTTACCTGGGGGCTCCTCAAAGTAAATTGATAAATACCCGACGATGAGAAGAGAGTTTTTTTTCATAAGCATATTTGTTTTCTTGATGGCAGCGATGGCACCTTTAGGTGCCGGAGCTTCCGTTAAATTGCCCCGCCTGGTCAGTAACGGCATGGTGCTTCAGCGGGATGTTCCGGTCAAAATCTGGGGCTGGGCTGATCCTTCAGAAAAGGTAAAGGTCGATTTTTTGGGGAAGAGCTATCAGACCAAAGCTGACAAAAAAGGGAATTGGGAGTTGGAACTTCCGGCATTGACTGCCGGAGGTCCCTATAAGATGCAAGTGAACAGCATCGAAATTTCGGATATCCTGGTGGGCGATGTTTGGTTGGCTTCGGGACAGTCGAATATGGAGCTGCAGCTTCGCCGGGTAATGGATTTGTATGCTGACGAGATTAAGCAGATTGACAATACCAATATCCGGTTGTTCCGCTCATCAACGCGAAAAGAGCCTGAACATGCGCAGCCTGATTATCCCGATGGAAATTGGTTGACCGCGACTCCTGAAAACATCATGGAGTTTTCGGCAGTTGCGTATTTCTTTGCTGATGATGTGTATCAACAGTACCATGTTCCGGTCGGAATTATCAGCACAGCGATTGGCGGATCTCCTGCCGAATCGTGGTTAAGCAAAGACAAGGTTGCCGGGTATTTGGACCAATGGAAAGCAAACGAGGCCCGTATCGACTCCATTCGTGCCAAACGACAAGCCGAAGAAGGCGAGCAAGTTCCGTTTAACTGGGGGCTTGAAGTGAATAAAAACGATCCGGGTGCCGGTCGTTGGTCGAAAGCGGATGTGGATGTTTCCGACTGGCCTCAGATCTCTCTGCCCGGTTATTGGTCCGACAAAGGCGTTGAGCTGCGTAACGGATCCATCTGGTTTTATAAAGAATTCGAGGTGGCCGATTCATTGGCGGCCAGGGAGGCTGTCTTGCGTCTGGGGCGAATCATCGACAGTGATTCGGCTTTTGTCAATGGTACCTTCGTCGGAACCATTTCATACCAATACCCACCACGTATTTACAAGGTGCCTGAAGGTGTATTGAAACCAGGCAAAAACAAACTGATGGTTCGGGTATTTAGTCAAGGCGGACGAGGCGGATTTGTTGAAGAGAAACCTTACGAAGTCCGCGTTGGATCGCAAACCATTGATTTGACTGGTGATTGGAACTACCATATTGGTGCAGTGTTAAACCCTCCACAAGGATTGGGAGGTGGTGGTTTCGTGCCTGGGGGGTTATTTAATAGCCTGATCAGTCCGGCTGTCGGCTATGGATTAAAAGGAGTGATTTGGTACCAGGGCGAATCCAATGCCGGACGTGGCAAGGAATACCGGCAGCTTTTCAAGGACATGATTACAGACTGGCGCACTCAAATGGCCCAACCCGAACTACCGTTCGTATTCGTACAACTGGCCAATCTGGGTATTCCCAACAAACAACCGGTTGAAAGTGGCTGGGCCACCTTGCGCGATGCGCAGCGACGGACGCTTGAATTGCCAAATACCGGGATGGCCGTAGCTTTTGACCTGGGCGAATGGAATGATATTCACCCGCTGAAGAAAAAAGAAGTTGCCCGTCGCTTGTTCCTCGAAGCGCGGCGGGTTGCCTATGGCGACAGCTCGGTTGTTAGCTCCGGACCATTGTATGAGTCGATGAAGGTTGAGGATGGCAGCATCGTTCTTCGCTTTAATTCGGTTGGTTCAGGCTTGTTTGCCAACAGCCTGTTGCAGGGCTTCCAAATTGCCGGAGACGATGGTGTCTTTGTATGGGCGAATGCTGTTGTTCTGAGCAGAAACACAGTCAAGGTTTGGAGTCGAACTGTATCCGACCCCAAAGTGGTGCGTTATGCCTGGGATGACAATCCTGCCGGTGCCAATCTAAAGAACAAGAGAGGCCTGCCTGCATCGCCTTTTACCACAGAAGAATAAAAACTTATAGAATAAAAACCAATAAAAAAAAACAATGAATTCAACTTCACAGAAAGTTTCTGTTATCGAGAAAATCGGATACAGTCTGGGCGACCTGGCTGCGAATCTGATTTTCCAGACACTAATGACCTTTTTGGCCTTCTTTTATACCGACGTGTATAAAATTCCGCCGGGCACGGCGTCGGCCATTATTTTTGCAGGTGGGATGATTGGCGCCTTTTTCAATCCGGTGATGGGGATCATTGCCGACCGCACGGTGACCCGTTGGGGTAAATTCCGACCATGGATTTTATGGACTGCTGTGCCTTTTGGCGTGATGGCCATGCTGGCATTCAGTACGCCTGACTTTAGTCCGGGTGGTAAAATTGTTTATGCACTGGTAACTTATATGTTACTGGTCATTGTGTACTCGGCCAACAACCTTCCGTATGCTTCGCTCAGCGGGGTTTTAACCGGTGACATGGGAGAACGGAACAGCATTTCATCGTTCCGTTTTGTAGCAGTTATGATTGCCCAGTTTATCGTGCAGGCTTTGCTTTTGCCTCTGGTACTCATTTTTGGCGATGGCGATAAAACCAAAGGATTCGAAAACACCATGACCCTGTTTGCAATTATCGGTGTCATTTTCTTTATCATCACTTTTTTGACGACCAAAGAGCGAATTATCCCAAAGGCGGGACAAAAGTCGAGCGTGAGAGAGGACCTGGGCGACTTGGTGAAAAACAAGCCTTGGGTTATGATGCTGATAATTACGATTTTCATTTTTGTTACCCTTTCGTTGAAAGGTGGGATGTATGTGTACTATTTCGAGAATTTTCTGAGTGAACAGCATCTGGCCAGTTTTTTGGAAGATATAGGTTTTAACGGCTTTATTGCGGGCTTGAACAGTATGCTGACCAGCATGGGGCTGCATGGATTTACCTGGCCTGAAGATGCCCCGACTTCCGGGTTCAGCCTATTTAACGCCGGAGGGATCATTATGATGATAGTCGGAATTACAGTATCAAAAAAGCTCGCCGATAAATATGGCAAACGCGATGTGTTTGGCATAAGTTTATTTATCTCGGCAATGTGTTTGCTGTTGTTTTATTTTTATGCTCCTCAATCAATCGCACTGGTGTTTTTGACGCAGCTGGCACACGGGTTTTTCTATGGCATTGGCACACCGTTGTTATGGGCTATGATTGCCGATGTGGCTGATTATTCGGAATGGAAAAATAACCGTCGGGCGACAGCAATCATCTTCTCTGCAATGATATTTGGGCTAAAAGCTGGGCTCGCCGTTGGTGGTGCGCTGGTTGCCGGAATCTTGGCGTTTTACGGATACGATGAACAGTTGGTGGTTCAAACTCCGGAGACAATAAACGGCATCAAACTGTCGCTTAGCGTTTATCCGACCCTAACTTTCTGTGTGAGTGTGGTTTGCCTGTTCTTTTACGAAATTAACAAGAAGAAAGAAATTCAGATTCAGGAAGAGTTGCTGGACAGAAGGAAGTAGTTCCTCGAAGGATGATAATAGAAATAAACTCTAAATATGGGTGTGTTCAATAATAGAAATAATTTTTAACAAAGTAGGATAGAAATGAAGAAGTTTAATTCAAACCAAATTTTGTTTGTGCTTGGGGTCGTATTGTTTGCTTCCTGCACAGGCGGGACTCAATCGGAAAAAACTCAAACACTGAAAGATGCTTTTGCCGGTAGATTTTATATTGGTACAGCGTTAAATGAATGGCAGATCACCGGGCAGGATTCGGCCTCGCTTGAAGTCGTTAAAGAGCAATTCAATGCAATTGTTCCTGAAAACTGCATGAAAAGTGTCGAAATTCACCCTGCAGAGGGAGAATTTGATTTCACGCTGGCCGATCAATTTGTTGATTTTGGAGAGCAAAACAATATGTTTATTACTGGACACTGTTTGATTTGGCATTCGCAAGCTCCCGAATGGTTTTTTACCGATAGTTTGGGTAACGACGCATCGCGAGAGCTGATGATTGAGCGCATGAAAACACACATTCATACAGTGGTTGGCCGTTACAAAGGTCGCATTAAAGGCTGGGATGTGGTAAACGAAGCTATTATGGAAGACGGCTCTTATCGGAACAGCAAGTTTTACCAGATCGTGGGAGAAGACTTTATTAAACTGGCATTTCAGTTTGCCCACGAAGCCGACCCGGAAGCCGAATTGTATTACAATGATTACAACGAATGGTTCCCGGGAAAACGTGATGCCATCGTGCAACTAATCCGTAGTTTGAAGTCTGAAGGAATCCGCATCGACGGCATTGGCATGCAAGGACACATCGGTCTGAACAGCCCTTCGCTGGAAAGTTATGAAGAAGCCATGGTTGCTTACGCCGGCGAAGGTATGAAAGTGATGGTAACCGAGCTCGATATGTCGATTCTACCAAACCGTCGCCAGGATGTTGGTGCCGATATTTCAACGAAAATCGAATACGAGAAAGAACTGAATCCGTATACAGACGGAGTGATTCCACAGGAAAAACAAGATGAATGGGATGCACGAATGGTGGATTTCTTCAACTTATTTTTGAAACATGCTGACGATGTGAGCCGGGTTACACTTTGGGGCGTTTCGGATCGTGACTCCTGGAAAAATGATTTTCCGATTCATGGACGTACGGATTATCCGCTTTTGTTCGATCGCAATTTTCAACCCAAGTCGGTGGTGGCGAAGATTATACAATTAACGAAAGAGGAGTAGTGCCATCCCGAATTCATTTCGGAATCTTCCATTATTAATTGAAGATCCTGAAACATGTTCAGAATGACAGAAGAATAACAGACTTAAAAATTATATCATGAAGAAAGCAAGATACCTGGTTCCAGACCTCTACACCGCCGATCCGGCCGTGCATGTGTTCAACGGCAAACTGTACATTTACCCCTCGCACGACGTAGAGTCGGGTATTCCTGAAAATGACAATGGCGACCATTTTGACATGCGTGATTACCACATCTTTTCGATGGATGACATCGATGGTGAAGTTACCGATCATGGCGTGGGGTTGGATGTGAAAGATATTGCCTGGGCAGGCCGCCAGTTGTGGGATTGCGACTGTGCGCATAAAGACGGCAAATACTATCTATATTTTCCGTTGAAAGATCAAACTGATATTTTCCGCATTGGAGTAGCCATCAGCGATAAGCCTCAAGGGCCTTTCATTCCGCAAGATGCCCCAATGAAGGGTAGCTATTCCATCGACCCATGTGTGTTTGAAGATGAGGATGGAGCGCATTACATGTACTTTGGCGGGTTGTGGGGTGGCCAATTGCAACGCTACCGGAACAACAAGGCCGTCGAGTGTGGTCACGAGCCCAAAGATCATGAACCGGCATTGCCTTCGCGGGTTGTGAAACTTAGCGATGATATGCTGGAATTTGGTGAGGAACCCAGAGAGTTGCTTATCCTGGATGAAAACGGTGCTGTAATTACCGCCGGAGATCACGATCGCCGCTTCTTCGAAGCTTCGTGGATACACAAATATCAGGGGAAATACTACTTTTCGTACTCTACCGGAAATACACACAAATTGTGTTATGCGGTGGGCGATAATCCATACGGGCCGTTCACATATAAGGGGGTGATTTTAACACCCGTAGTTGGTTGGACTACCCATCATTCGATTGTGGAGTTCAAGGGCAAGTGGTATCTGTTTCATCACGACAGCGTGCCGTCAGGTGGTAAAACCTGGTTGAGAAGTATGAAAGTGGTAGAACTGGAATACAGCAACGATGGAACGATAAAGACGATTGAAGGCATTAATTCATAATTAGATCGTAGTAGGTAGAACTTGAATGGCTGGTTGGATTCGAAAATGTCGGATGACCAGCCATTTTGGTTTGGCTTTTGTCAGACTCAAATGTAGTTGCTGAGCCGATAGTAAAATAGAACGGAGAGCCAGATGCTGTCCTAAAAGTGTGTAACCTAAGATTCCTTTTAATTTATGCGTGACTAATAGTATGTTACTCATGCGATAATTTTATATTAAGATGAAAAAATTGAAACAAATACTTTTAATTTCAATATTGCTGCTTACCTGTAAAATTGGATTTTCGCAATTCCGAATCATAGTAACTTCCGACTTTCCGTCGTTTCCGGTAACCAACAGCGATCCCGACGATGTTCAGTCGATTGTGCGTTTTTTGCTTTACTCCAATGAATTTGATGTGGAAGGTCTGGTTGTTTCAGCCGGAACTTTTGATATGGTTGCCGATAAGAAAACAATGCTTGCGGCACTCGACGAATACGATAAAGTAGATGAAATCCTTAGAGAACACGATCCAAAATACCCAACTGCCGATGCCTTGCGTGCTGTTACCTACGAAGGAAAAGGCAATAATAATGGGATTAAAATCAAATGGGGTTGTGGCAAGCAACCAGTGAGTGAAATTATCGGAAAAGGCCTCGACAGCGAAGCTTCAAATGCCATAATCGCTTCGGTTGATAAACCAGATCCGCGCCCGGTTTGGGTAAGTGTTTGGGGAGGTCCGAGAGAAGTTGCACAGGCCATCTGGGATGTTAGAAATACCCGGAGCGAGAAGGAAACCAAAGCTTTTATCAGCAAACTTCGAATTTTTCTGATTGCCTGTCAGGACGCTTCACACGAATGGTTGATGAATGAGTTTCCCGACTTGTTTATCATCGAATCGAAAAAAACTTATCAGGGCATTTTTCGGAGCGATAGTCAGGAGTGGGTCGAAAAAAATATCATCAACAACCATGGCCCCCTTTGTGCGATATATCCTCCTAAGGCAATGGGTGGGCCCGGAGTGATTGAAGGAGATTCGCCAGCTTTTCTTTATCTGGTTAGCGCCTTGAGGGGAATCAATGATCCTGAAGATCCAACTCAACCAAGCTGGGGTGGGCAGTATGTTCACAAAAAAGGTACGAAACATTATGTTGACGGGCTTGGCGGATCAACTATTTCGAAATGGAAAAACGACTTTCAGAAAGAGTTTATGGAACGCGCGGACCGTTGCATTAAGCCGTTTGACCAAAGAAGATCTGAATAGACCGACTACTTCATCACCGGTTGAAAAGCCAGCTTCATGTTTTTTCAGATTATCGCGAACTTTTCTGCATGCTTTGGCAATTTTCGGGATTCGTTCAAGCGCCACCCTGTCTTTAGGTTGTATCAATGGTGTCGCGGCCACCCATCTGCTTTGTACCGATGCTAGCCAGCTCTGTTCCCACAACCGGGTGAGGCATCTCTGAGGAGATTGCTTTACCCGGTTTTTTAATTGTAGCATTGGTTGAATAATTCAGCTTAAATAGAATAGAACGTTTTTGATTCTTTTCTGACCATTTTTTGTAAAGATCTAAGTTGATCCACCGATTACCAAATTCCCCTCGAGATATACAACTTTCGGCTCGTTATGAGAATACGGTTCATTCTTAATTTGTTCCAACAAGATCTCCGCTGATTTTTGGCCTATTTCGAATCCCATTGGCTGAATGACCGAAAGTGGTGGTTCGTACATGCTGCGGAAAGGATCCTCGCAAAAGCCAATTACGGCTATTTCCTCCGGCACGCGCATTTTCTTTCGGTGAATGCCTCGCATCACTCCTGTCATGGTTAAGTCGCTGATTGCGAATATACTGTCTGGCGGCTTTGGTGAACTTAGTAGTCTGATGGTTTCCTCTTCTGCTTCCTCTGGGCTTTCGCAGGAAATGACAAGTTCCTCGTTAACCGGAAGGCCATGTTCGAGTAAAGCCATTTTGTAACCTTGCAATCGGTTGTTGCTAATTAGCAGGTTAAGGTTGCCGGTGCAGATGGCTATTCTTTGGCGACCTCTTTCAAGCAGATGATTCACCGCGTTGAATGAGGCAGTAATATCATCAACCAAAACTGTTGAGGCTTTCAGGCCTTTCACAACGCGGTCGAAGAATACAATCGGCATACCCATGTTGATGATCCTTTCAAAATGGTCGAATTTTTTGGTTGTTCTCGAAACAGAAGCCAGAATTCCCTCCACGTTGTTCGCGACCAGGATATCCAGATTGGCAATTTCTCGCTCATAGGACTCGTTCGACTGTAAAATAAGCAACTTGTAACCATTTTTGTGTGCAATTTCTTCAACGCCCCGTATGACAGAAGGAAAGAAGAAATAGGAAATTTGAGGAACAATTAAGCCAATGATTTTGCTTCGCTTATACCGGAATGAAGCCGCAATGGCGTTTGGCATGTAGTTTAGTTCCTTTGCCACCCTGCGAACAGCATCTTTGGTCTTCTGGCTAATGTCCGGATGGTCGCGTAAAGCTCGACTTACAGTCGATTTTGAAAGGTTTAATTTTTTGGCAATGTCCAGTATTGTTGCCGGATTATTAATCATAGGTCAGGATTTGAAATGGTTTCAAAATATAAAAATAAAATCGCTGGAATAGCCATGGTTAGCCACGAATTCTCTGCCTGCCGGGTTTAGTTTAGGGTATTTAGCGTGTTTTGAATAAATCGGGGGAGGGTGGTCAAGTTTGAGAATTGTATGTTAAGAAATAGTTAAGATGTGCTTAGTGCAACCGGTTGTGCAACCGGTTGCGGCGTGTAAGTGGCAGTACAGCAGTCGAATGGGTGTTGTTTTTAAGCTTTTGTCGAGGTAATTTTGTAGGGTGTTAAAGATTTAAAACCTATCGAATTATTAAACTGTAAAATTTAGTCTTATGAAAAGAGTAGTTACAATTTTTCTTCTGCTGTGTTTCGGTGTCTTTGGGGCGATGGCTCAAAAGGGGACCTTAACTGGGATGTTTACCGACAAAGCCAACAATGATCCATTGATTGGTGCTACCATGATGATAAAAGGCAGTACTACCGGGACGATCACTAATTTTGACGGACAATATACAATAGATAAGCTGGAGCCGGGTGTTTATGTTTTTCAGGCTTCTTTCATTGGGTATTCTCCGGTTGAACAAAAAATAGAGATCATTGCCGACCAAGTGGTTACCTATGATGTCCAGTTGTCGCAGGATTTAATTGGTTTGGATGAGGTTGTTGTTACCGGTGTGGTAAATCAGAAATCAGCCCTCGAGTCAAGTGTGGCGATGACAACCATCAAGCCGAAATTTATGAAAGAGTTTGGTGCTGTTACTACAGCCGAAATGTTTAAAGCGATCCCCGGGATACGTTCCGAATCTTCCGGTGGCGAAGGTAATGCAAATATTGCAGTTCGGGGTGTTCCTGTTGCCTCAGGTGGTTCCAAGTTTTTGTTGCTGCAAGAAGACGGTTTGCCAATCCTTCAGTTCGGTGACATCTCTTTTGGTAATGCCGATATCTTCCTGCGTGCCGACCAAACGGTTGGTCGTGTCGAAGCTATAAAAGGTGGTAGTGCCTCTACATTCGCCAGTAATTCGCCTGCAGGGATTATTAACTTTATCAGCAAAACCGGTGATTTCGCGGGTGGAAGTATTGGAACAACCTTCGGAGTTGATTACAATTCATTTCGAACTGATTTTGAATACGGTTCTCCGGTTGGTGAAGACCTGAAGTTTCACGTTGGCGGATTCTTTCGCCAGGGAACAGGCCCTCGTGATCCGGGCTACACCGCTAACTTTGGAGGCCAGATAAAGGCCAACATCACTAAAACATTTGAGAAGGGGTATGCCCGTCTATATTTCAAGTATTTGAATGATAAAGCGATTAGCTACATGCCGATGCCGGTAATGATTACCGGAACAGCCGACAATCCAAGTTACAGTTCTATTCCGGGCTTCGATCTCAAGCATGGTGCTATGCAAAGTGCCGGATTCTTGTTGGTGAACGGAGTTGACGGTCAGGGAAATTCACGCACCAGTAATATTTCAGACGGAATGCATCCGGTGTCGAGCTCAGTTGGGGGAGAATTCTCCTTTGATATTGGCGAGGGGTGGAACCTGAAAGAAAAGTTTCGTATGTCGTTCACCAAGGGAACATTTAACTCTCCGTTTCCGGCCCAGGTTGGTGCTGCTGATGGAATTGCTCAGGATATTGCCGGAGCCGGATATATGTTGAGTTACGCAAACGGTGCCAATGCCGGTGTAGCCTTATCCGGAAGTGAAATTCAAAACCTAAATGGCAATGGCTTGTTGATGCGCATCCATTTGTTTGACACAGAGATGAATAACCTGAATAACTTTACCAATGACATTTACCTTACCAAATCGATTGATAAGTTGAAGGTAACACTTGGTTATTACAAAGCTTATCAGAAAATTGCGATGACATGGTTGTGGCAAACCTTCCTTACAGATGTCAGCTCACATGGCGGCCCAAGGCTGATGAATATCGAAAGTGCAGACGGCTCTTTTTACAGTGAGAATGGATTGATTTCTCATGGAACACCTTATTGGGGCAATATCACTCGAGGGTATGATGTGGGCTATTCGATCGATGCCCCTTATGCCAATATGGAGCTTGAAGTATCAGACAAACTCAATGTTGACGCCAGTGTTCGATATGATTTCGGTAGTGCCAATGGCTATTACCTGAACAATCACACAGCGGCAGTGGATGTGAACAAAGATGGTGATATTTCTCCGGTGGAATCAAGCGTTCCGACCTTGGATAATGCCAATCCGAACCTGGTAGATTATGACTACGACTATGTATCCTACTCAGTAGGGGCTAACTATAAGATCGATAAGGACAAAGCCGTTTATGCTCGCTACAGTAAAGGTGGACGCGCTAATGCCGACAGGTTGCTTTATACGCCCTTCCTGACGGATGAGGGGAATACCATCGACGGACTTTCTGCCGATAAGATTTCTCAGGCGGAACTAGGCTACAAATATAAATCTCCTAAAATTGGACTGATTGCGACCGGATTTTACACTAAAATTAGTGAGCAGAACGAGGAGTTTGGTCGTTCCATCAACAAGGAATTTCGTACGATGGGTGTAGAATTGGAACTTGTTGCTCAGCTTGGCAAATTGAATATTACCTCAGGTGCGACTTATACCAATGCAGAAATTTTGAAAAGCATAAATTCAGCTGAAGAAGGAAATGTTCCACGGCGGGTACCTGCTCTGCTTTACAACATCAATCCGTCTTATCCGCTGTTGAATGGTAAATTTATTCTGGGGTGCAGTCTGGTGGGAACAACCAAAGTATATGCACAGGATGACAACACAATTGAACTGCCTGCCTATGCTTATTTAAATGCCTTTGCCAGTTATAAAATTGTTAATGGACTTACAGCCCGGGTTAACGTGAATAACCTGACAAATACTTTAGGTTTCACAGAGATGGAAGGCGATACGTTTGTTGACAATAGTACCAATTACTTCCGTGCACGACCGATTACCGGAACAGCCACCAGTGTTACAATTACCTATAGTTTTTAAGTGAAAGCATCTATCGAAATCCGGAGGGCATTTCTTCCGGATTTCTTTTCAGAAGCTGGTAGTTTTTAGTTTAATCCACACAAGTTTTATGAAAAATATTATCGACCAAATCAGAGAAAATATCCCTTGGAGGCCCTTCGAAATAAAGGATACAGAGCGCATTCCCAAGGGAGATATGCCCGGGGATAAAATTGAGATTGGCCCGAAACATATTGAGAAGGCACAGGTTATTTTCCCTCATTTACTGGAGGAGCTAATACCTGTTATGGAGCAAAATCCTTCCCAGAGGGCAGTCGTTGTTGTTTGCGGAGGATCGGGCGTCGGAAAATCAGAAACAGCTTCCTTATTGGCACACTACCTCAATCAAATAGGGGTAGGCAGCTATACGTTGTCTGGTGATAATTATCCGCACCGGTTGCCTCAATATAATGATGCAGAGAGATTACGAATTTTCAGAAAAAGCGGAATCGATGGTTTAATTGCCAATGGGCAGTACAACCAGGGAAGATACACCATCCTGAAAGAGATTCAGGAAAGCGGGCAGGACTCAAATCCTGAATATGCCACGCGTTATCCCTGGCTTTCTCTGTATCAGCATGCCGGACGCTGCGGTCTTAAAAATTACCTCGGAACTGAAAGAGAGATCAACTTTACCGAGTTGTCCTCGATTGTCTCCCAATTCAAAAACGGAGCATCCGGGATATTTCTTAAGCGAATGGGGCGAGATGAATGTTCACTTTGGTACGACTCCGTTGACTTCAGCGAAAAACAGGTTCTCATCATTGAATGGACCCATGGAAACAACGATAATCTTCAGGGGGTTGATATCCCGATTTTGCTCAATAGTACCCCGGCTGAAACATTGGAACACCGTAAATCGCGTAACCGCGACGGTGGAACCGACAGCACTTTTATTACAACGGTGTTGGAGTTGGAGCAGGGCTTGCTCATATCGCAGGCACACAAAGCCAAATTAATTGTATCAAAAAACGGAGAACTGTTGAGCTACGGTGATTTCCGGAAACTCATGGCAGAAGTATAATTGCAGAAAACAGAATTTATGGGACAAAGCACAAAAATACGGCGTAAGCCAGTAATAAATTCCGGACCCATGCTGAATGCATATCCGGATAGCATGGGAGGGACTTTAGGCGATATAGTTAAATTTGTTCAGCACCCTGACGTGCAAGGAGTTTTTCAATCCTTCTACATTTTGCCAAGCGTTTTCAACACCGATTTGGATCGGGGATTTTCGGTTATCGATTATGAATTGAACCAACTTTATGCTTCGCCTGACGATTTGAAAGAGCTGAAAAAAATGGGTATTGCCCTGAAATTCGATTTTGTGTTAAATCATTCATCGGTACTTTCGCCCCAGTTCAGGGATATCCTGAAAAATGGTGAAAATTCAATATTCAAGGATTTTTTTATTCAGTGGAATAAGTTCTGGGATGGATTTGGGAAAATGACTGATGAAGGATACATTCAACCGGAGGCCGAGCATATCAAGGATATGTTTTTTCGCAAGCCGGGGTTACCCATTTTGATGGTACGTATGCCGGACGGGAAAGAAGTGCCTTACTGGAATACTTTTTACCAGGAAGTCAACTATGGAAAAGTTGATGCTCAGGATTTAATGGAAGCTATGGATATTCAGTACAGTGTGGCCCAAATGCTCGCAGAAACAGCCAATACAGCTTTAGTTGAAGGCAAGAAACCCTCCGATATTGAATTTGGAAGATTTGAGCGTTACAGCAAAGAGTTGATCAATTTGCTTGAATCCAAACGCAGATATCTTGGACAAATGGATTTGAACATTAAATCGCCGCTGGTTTGGGAATTTTACGAAGATACACTGAAAAAACTGGCAAGCTATGGTGCTGAAATTATCAGGCTTGATGCTTTTGCTTATGCTCCCAAGGAGCCGGGCGCCAAAAATTTTCTGAATGATCCCGGAACTTGGGATTTCCTGGAGGAAATCAAAAATCTGGCCGATAATTATGGGTTGACACTTTTGCCCGAAATTCATTCAAAATACGAAGAGAAAATCCATGAGAAGCTCACAGAAAAAGGTTATTTAACCTACGATTTCTTCCTGCCCGGATTGATCATTGATGCATTCGAAAGAAATACCAACGAGGTGTTGATCAAATGGATCAATGACATGCTGGAAAAAGACATTAAGGTTGTCAACATGCTTGGTTGCCACGATGGTATCCCGCTGCTCGATCTTAAAGGTTTGTTGGCTGACGAGCAAATTCAAATGCTGATTGATACAGTCGTTAAACGTGGTGGATATGTAAAAGATCTGCACGGAAAGAAGAATATGTACTACCAGGTAAATGCAACCTATTACAGTGCTTTGGGCGAAGATGATGCAAAACTCCTTTTAGCACGTGCTATTCAGATTTTTATGCCTGGCAAACCACAGGTCTGGTACCTGGATCTTTTGGCCGGAAAAAACGACCACGAGGCTGTAGCAAAAGCAGGTTCGGGAGGTCATAAAGAGATTAACCGGACAAACCTTGGCTTAGAACAAGCTCTGGGGAATTTGGCGAAGAACGTGGTTGAAAAGCAAATTTCATTGCTGAAGTTTCGAAAGAGTTTTCCAGCCTTTGGCTTCGATGCCAAGCTGAGTATTGAAGAACAAGGAACGGAATCTTTATACCTTCGCTGGGAGAACAACAATTGTGTTGCAACTCTGCATGCCAACCTGAAAGAATTTACATACAAGATTACTGGAATAGATGAAAAAGGCGATCTTGTTTATAAGTTTGATTGAGGGAATCAACCCCACAATAATACTGAAGATATACAATAGCAATAACTAACGAACGAATACTTATGACAACAAAAGCACAAGCAGAGGATGGTCAAAATCTGCGAATAATCAAGTGGCTGACATTTTTAATGTTCATGATGTTTGCCATGACAACCGATGCAGTCGGTGTCATCATTCCGGAAGTGATGAAGCAATTCCAGGTGAGCATGACCGCTGCAGGTTTGATGCATTACACACCGATGATTGCTATTGCGCTGGCTGGGGTGTTACTTGGCTTTCTGGCCGACAGGCTGGGGCGAAAAGTAACCATCATGTTAGGCCTTGCAATTTTTGCAGTTAACTCCTATATGTATATTGCAGCAAATACTTTTGGCTTGATTCTGGGGCTGATGGCTATTGGTGGATTATCAATTGGTGTATTTAAGACCGGAGCTTTGGCTTTGATCGGCGATATCAGCAAGTCATCCAAAGAACACACATCTATGATGAATGCTGTTGAGGGTTTCTTCGCAGTTGGTGCGATTATTGGGCCCTTCATTGTCACTTTTTTTCTTACTCAAGGTGTTGCCTGGCAATGGCTCTATGTTGTAGCCGGAACCATGTGTGTGTTGCTGATATTAATGGCCTTGGTGGTGAAATACCCGAAAACAATCAAAACCTCAGAAGAACCGGTGAACCTTAAAGGTGCCATGTTGATGCTTAAGGATCCCTATGCACTAGGTTTTTCATTTGGTGCCTTTTTATATGTAGCGGTTGAATGCGCCATCTATGTCTGGATGCCAACCCTGATAGCCAATTACGAAGGAAACCTGGTATTGATTGCTACTTACTCGTTAACAATCTTTTTTGTTCTGCGGGCAGGGGGGCGTTTCATGGGGGCATGGCTCATGCAGCACTTCAACTGGTCTGCTGTACTAAGCATATTCAGTTTCCTCATTTTAATATGTTTTCTGGCTAGTGTGATTATCGGAATTGAAGCGGCAGTTGTGCTTCTTCCACTGTCCGGACTATTTATGTCGGTCATCTATCCAACAATCAATTCAAAGGGAATCAGCTGTTTCCCGAAGGCAAAACATGGGTCGGTTGCAGGAGTTATTTTGTTTTTTACGGCAGCAGGTGCGGCTCTGGGGCCTTTGGCAATGGGAGCTGTTAGCGATGCTTTCGGACAAAATGCGATCTATGGCTTTATGCTGGCGACAGTGTTTGCCGCTGTGTTGTTTTTTGGAACCTTGTACAATCTGTTTTTCGACCCAACCAAGCAGCGTTTGTTGCAGTTGGAAATGAGTGAATATTAGTTTTTAGATAGTTAAGGGAGGGTGGAAACTCAATGCGGATAGCATTTTGCCCGGCCAAGTTGTTCGTTTCCCCCTATTTTTTTAGTTAGATGAGAAGGTTAGCGGAAGGCTTTATGTCTTCCGCTTCTTTTTTCTTATTTTGTGTTGGAAATATTGGGGTGTTATTGCATTGAACCGGGATTGCACATGAATTTCTGGAGGATAAAATGTGATCAATTCCGGAAAAAGCAACATATTTACAAAACCAAACCTGTACTTGAACTACGATGTTAGTGAAACCTGGCGACCTGAACGATTTTCTTTTTCTTCAGTTTAAGGATGGAAATGAATCTGCTTTTGAACAAATTTTTAAAGCTCACTACAATCCCATAGTTGGCTTTTGCAATCAGTTTATTTTCGACCACGACAAAGCTGCGAGTCTGGCTCAGGAAGCCTTTATCAACCTTTGGCTGAACCGGGAAGAGATTCAATCGCCTAACGGTATCAAATCATTTTTGTACACCTATGCCAAGTCGAGTTGTTTGAATTACATTCGGCACAAAAAGGTGGAGGCTAAGTACGAAGACAAACAACTTCACAAGCTGGAATCTCAAATCAATAATGAAGTTTTGGAAAGCTTTGACTTTGATGCGCTGGAGTTTTCGGAGATGGAAGAGTTGATTCATCGTTCAATTCGCGAGTTGCCCGAAAAGTGCCGGCAGGTTTTTATCATGAGCCGGTTCGATGGGAAGAAAAATAAGGAAATAGCAGAAGAACTTCAGATCTCCCCAAAATCGGTCGAAGCCAATATTACCCGCGCATTGAAAACATTAAGCCAGCGACTGTCTGAATACCTTCCGGCTGTGTTAGTCGAAATCATACTTAGCTACATGTCTTAATCGAATATAATTCCCATTTTTCCGCAATTCTTAAAAAAAACTTAATTTTTTCACCAAATCCATATAGGGTTCATCTGCGGATGCGTGTACTTAAACTACAAGACCGCAAAAATGGACTACACCATCATCTATAAATACTTCGCAGGTGAAGCTTCAGAACAAGAAGTTTCGGCTATTTATGACTGGATCAATGCATCACCTGAAAACCGGGACGAATTCATCCGTCTTAAAAAAGCCTGGGCGTTAACCGCAAAATCGAATGACAATACTCAAAAAGTTTGGAATGAGGTTATGGTTGGACGTATTCGCCGTAAAGACAAGATTCGCCATTTATATACTTTTGTCCGCTATGCTGCGGTGATTGTCTTGTTTTTCAGCCTGGGTATGATCATTCAAAATCAACTGACCAGAGACGATCAACCGATTCCTGTTTATGAAGCAGCCCTGTTTATTGATGTGCCGCTTGGGCAAATGTCGAATGTAGAGTTACCCGATGGAACGACAGTCCAGCTGAATTCAGGAAGCCGCCTGAGCTACGCTGGCAACTTCAGCGCTGGTGAACGTGTCCTTCATTTGGATGGCGAAGCATTTTTTGATGTGGCCAAAGACCCCGATCATCCCTTCATTGTGAAAACCAATTCGCTCGACTTCAGAGTTTATGGAACATCTTTTAATATTCAGGCGTATGAGTTAGACATAGAGGTAAATACCACTTTGGTTGAAGGTAGTCTTGCTGTAATAGGGAAAAGCGGTAAAGAGATTACCCGCTTGGTTCCGGGCGAAAATGCAAACTACGCAAAGAATTCACAGGAGCTTCAAATTAAGAATGTTAAACTGGACATTTATACCTCTTGGAAAGATGGTTTGATTTCTTTTCGCAACGAAAAACTGCAGGATATCGCAAAAAAAATGGAACGCTGGTATAATGTAGAGATTCAGATTAAAAATCAAAAATTAGCTGATGAAACCTACTTCGGAACAATCATGAAAAATAAGCCAATTGATCAGATTTTGGAGGTGTTCAGCATGACTTCATCACTCAAATACCGGATCATACCCCGCCCCGGTGAGCCCACTTTAATCTACTGGGAATAAGCTACGGATTTTGGAAAAGAAAAACTTAACGAATAACCTAAAACGAAAAACTGATCATGACAGACTAATCAAAAGAAACAGACCGGAAACACGAAGAGTATAACCGGCCTGCAAGGTATAATCAGATGTTGGAAGCATCGCGATTATACATCAAGTAATCAAGCCTTCGGCAAAAAGGCAAGTAGTCACTTAAACATTTCAAATTTATGAAAAAAATTGAGTACGCCTCCGCTTATGTGGGGCTCAAACAAATTATGCGAATTATGAAACTAACGGCCTTCCTTGTATTTCTGTTTAGTATGCAGATTTATGCGTCATCTTTCGGTCAGTCCGGTAAGATTTCCTTAAACATGAATTCGGCATTGAAAGACGTCATCGAACAAATCGAAGAGGTTTCTGGCTATCATTTTGTTTTAAAATTTGACCAGGCTATTCTGGACAAAGTGGTATCGGTGGATTTCCAAAATGAGAACATCGATCAGGTTTTGGAAGGTCTGTTCAGAGATACCGGCTACTCGTATAAAATTATTGACCGGTATATTGCGGTGACTGAGGGTGCAACACAAGTACAAAACATCATGCAGCAAGAAAAAATATCGGGAAAAGTAACCGATACTTCAGGTGCTCCGCTCCCAGGCGTAACGGTCGTGGTAAAAGGTACAACCAACGGAACGATTACCGACTTTGACGGAAACTACACCTTGGGAAAAGTTAGCAGCACCGATGTGCTGGTGTTTTCCTTTGTCGGCATGCAATCTAAAGAAGTTGAGGTGGCAGGACAATCCGTCATTAGCGTCATACTGGAGGAAGAAACAATTGGCTTGGCTGAGGTTGTTGCCGTTGGTTATTCTGTTCAACGGAAAGCCGACTTGACAGGTGCGATTGAAGTCATCGAGTTGCAATCAATTGAGAACGTGAGTATGAGTTCCGGAAACCCGATGCAAGCATTGCAAGGGCGTGTTCCGGGGTTGTATATTGAAAAATCGGGTTCGCCAAATGCAGCCAACAGCCGGATTCTTATTCGTGGTGTCAACACCCTTGGCGACAACAATCCGCTTTATATTATCGATGGTGTTCCAACAAAACGGCCTGAAGTGTTCCAGGGCCTGAGCGCCGGATCGATTGTATCCGTTCAGGTTTTGAAAGATGCTTCTGCTTCTTCTATTTATGGTGCCAGGGCATCAAACGGTGTGGTCATTGTTACCACCAAAAACGGCTCAGAGAAGAAAGGGAAAGTTCGCGTAGAGTTCAACTCTAACTTTTCTACTCAATCTGAAAAATCACAACGTTTTGATATGCTGAATTCTGCTGATCGTGGTCGTGCTTTGTGGCAGGCTTCTGTTAACGATGGTGTTGATCCGGCAGGTGGTTATGGCGAAATCTACAACTTCGACTGGAATGGGGATTTCAATAATCCGGTATTGAACAGTGTAACTCCGCAACCCTTTGTTGGCGGAGATATGAATGTACCGGTTGGTGACACCGACTGGCAGGACGCAAGTTACGAAACAGGCTTTGTTATTAGTAACGACCTGACTGTCTCCGGTGGAACCGAAAAATCATCGGTACTGATGAATATTGGCTACATCAAAAATACGGGTATGTTGAAATATACCAACTACGACCGTATCACAGCGCGTATCAACGGACAAACCAGTCTGCTCGACAATAAACTGAAATTTGGAATTAACGCGCAAGTTGTTTCATCGAACGAAACCCTTGAAACTCCCGACTTGGGTAGTGCGCCTACTCCTGGCCTGGCAATCACATTGGCACCAACAATTCCGTTGTATACCAAAACCGGTGAATATGGCGGCCCAATCGGCGCTGGCTATTCCGACCGGAATAACCCGGTGATGATGCAATACATCAACCGTTGGGATAATACCAACCGCAGTTATTTGTTCTCCAGTATTTATGCTGAAGCCAGACCAATTGATAATTTGGTATTGAGGACAACTGTTGGTATTGACTATTCAATGGTGAAAGATAAAGACATTGAACCTAGCTTTACCAATGGGTTTATCGCACGGTCGGTCAATAACATGACCATCTATAACAGCGATTTTACCAGTATCACCTGGTCAAATACGGCACAATATAGTCTGGAGATTGGTAAAAGTAAATTTGGTTTCTTATTAGGTATTGAAGCCGTGAAAGATAACTTCAAGGATTTCACAGGTTACAAAGAAGGTTTCTCAACGCAAACAGAAGATTTTTTTGTATTGAGCGCTGGTACCAGCAACGGAAACAGTTTTGGAACGGCCACTGGTAGTCGCCTTTTCTCGCAGTTCGGAAAAATTGATTATAATTTCGACGAACGGTTTTTAGCTTCGTTCACGTTGCGCCGCGATGGTTCTTCACGATTTGGTCAGGAAAATCGTTATGGTTTGTTCCCGGCAGCCACCTTCGGATGGCGTTTGAGCGAAGAGTCGTTTATGGATGGCATGGATAAGCTATCCAATTTGAAGTTTCGTGCAGGTGTTGGACGCGTTGGTAATCAGGATGTGGGTGATTTTGCCAGTCTCGGATTATTCGAACCTCGTTACGGAGCTGTTGCCAGTCAGATTCAGGCTATTTTCCACAACGACTTCTTCGACGATTTCTGGAACGTTGGTTCTGCCTATGCTTTAGGTGGTCAGGATACCGGTAACTTACCATCCGGTTTCGTATCGGTGCAGGCTGCTAACCCGGCTTTGAAATGGGAAACAACCGATGAACTAAACCTCGGTATCGATTTTGGATTTTTCGACAGCAAATTGGTTGGTTCGTTCGACTGGTATACACGTAAAACCACCGATATCTTGATTCAGCCACCAGTTGCTTCGGCCCTTGGTGAAGGACAATTGCAGTTCCTGAACGGCGCAACAAAGAAAAACACCGGATGGGAATTTGCGTTGAGTTATCGCAAGGATGTGAGCAATGATTTTTCGTACGAAGTTGCCGGAAGCGCCAGCCACTTCGCCGATAAAATTACGGACTTACCCGAAGAAGTACGGACAGCCTATCCCGGTAATCCGGAACAAACAATCTTAGGTCATTCCGAGTTGTCAATCTTTGGTTATGTAACCGAGGGGATCTTTAAAAACCAGGCTGAAGTGGATGCACATGCAACTCAGGTTGGCGCTGCTCCGGGCCGTATTCGTTATGCTGATTTGAATAACGATGGTGATATAAATTCATCGGATCAGAAATTCATCGGAACCTTGTTGCCAAAACTGGAGTACAGCTTGCGAATTGATTTGAATTATAAAAACTTCGACCTGTCGGTATTTGGTTCCGGTGTTGCCGGCAAATATGGTTTCGACCCTTATACCTTTTATAACGATTTCATCCGCGGACGCGATAATGTTGGGCCTGGCGTGTTCAGAGCCTGGACAGCACAAAACCCGAATTCGGATGTTCCGGCATTGACCTTGTCTGACAGTAACAATGAAACCCGGACTTCTGACTATTTCAACGTTAACACATCGTATTTCAAATTAAGAAACGTGCAATTGGGGTACAGTTTGCCAGCACAAACGATGAATAAATTAGGGATGGAAAAACTGAGATTTTACGTCATGGCAGAGAATTTATTCTGGATCAAAAGTAAAGAATTCCAGGGACCCGACCCGGAACGTACGGATGTGAATGTGATTCCAATTCCAAAGACTTTCTCAGTTGGTGTTAATGTTTCTTTCTAATCAGCTAAAAATTTAAGAATTATGAATATAAAATATCTAAATATCGCATTAATCGCCATGATCAGTTTACTGGCTGTATCATGTAAGGATTACCTGGAAACCGAACCTCAGGGATTTATTTCTGCTGGCTCGCCAACTGCCGAAGGAGCGGAAGGCTTGGTTACGGCCGCCTATGCAGGCATCGGTAACGATGATATGATTGGCCCGATTGCCAGCATGTGGGTGTATGGTAGTGTTCGCTCCGACGATGCCTACAAAGGAGGCGGTGGAGTTTCGGATGTGGAACCCTTTAACTTTTATGAGCAATATAACCTGACCCAGCCTTTCCAAAGCTGGCTGGCTGGTTTGCCTTACACCTGGGAAAATTATTATCGTGCTATTTCGCGCGCCAACTCAGCTTTGCGTACCTTGAATGAATTGACGGATGATGATTTCGCCTTGCGAACAACACGGATTGCCGAAGCACGTTTCCTGAGAGCTCATTCTCATTTTATGCTGAAAGTTTTGTTTAAGCACATTCCGTACATCGACGAAGTGAAAAGCAATGAGGAAATTCTTCAAACGTCGAATCGGGAATACAGTAATGATGAACTTTGGAACAAAATTGCCGAAGATTTCCAGTTTGCATTGGATAATTTGCCCGAAACGCAAGCTGAAGTAGGCCGTGCCAATAAATATGCTGCTGCTGCCTACCTTGCCAAATTGCGTTTGTATCAAGCCTACGAGCAAAATGAAAATCACCAGGTAACCAGTATCAACCAGACAAGATTACAGGAAGTTGTAACGCTTTGTCAAATGGTAATCTCATCGGGCAACTACAGCTTACAGCCTGATTTTGGCGAAAACTTCCTCAATGGCTATGATAACGGAACCGAATCGGTTTTTGCGATCCAGTTCTCGATTAGCGACGGAACAACTGCCGGACGTTTGAATTTTGAAAACGGATTGAACTATCCGCACGGAGCACCGCAATACGGTTGCTGTGGATTTCACCAGCCGAGTCAGAATATGGTGAATGCATTTGCTACCGATGGAAACGGGCTGCCAAAGTTCAACACGTTTAATGATGTTGCCCTGAGCGCTGCTGATTTCACACCAACAGGCGTTCCGGTTGATCCGCGTATCGACCATTCAGTTGGTATGGACGGACACCCCTACAAATACCGGAACGAAGAGGCCTATATTTTCAAAAACAGTTGGATTCGCGATGCCGGTGTTTACGGTTATTTCCAAAGTATGAAAGAGCAGCAGGCTGCCGATTGCTCATGCTACAAAAAGCAAGGCCCGTTTATGGGGGTTTCCAAAAACATCGATATCATTCGGTACGCTGATGTGCTATTGATGCAGGCGGAAGCTTATATTGAATTAGGACAGCAGGACATGGCCCGGCCGCTGATCAACCAAATTCGTCAGCGTGCTTCCGAAAGTACCGGCAGAACCCGTTTTGCCGATGGAACTGCACCTTCAAATTACGAGATTGCTGAATATGATGGTGTCAATTTATCCTGGACTCAGGAGAATGCCCGCATGGCTTTGCGCTGGGAGCGAAGATTGGAATTCGCATTGGAAAGCCCACGCTTCTTCGACTTGGTTCGTTGGGGAGTTGCTGAGCCAACGCTGAATGCTTATCTGGCCAAAGAAAAAACCAGAAAGGATTTTCTGAACAATGCCAAGTTCACAGCTGCAAGGGATGAATATTTCCCGATTCCACAGCGTGAAATTGACTTCACGAAAGGATTGTACATACAAAATACCGGATACTAACCGGCTATAAAAAACATGGAGTGGACAAATAGGGTTTACTCCATGTTTAAAACCGCTTTTAAAATAGAAACCTGAACTAAAACCAATGAAACGAAAGATTCTAATTCCCCTGATGATTTTGTTGGGGCTGATAGCTTGCCAATCGTCCCAAAAAGAGCACGAAACAGAATCAGCCATTCATTTCAGGCTGTCTGGTGACGAACTGGATCTGCCGGTTGATCTGCTTTATCAGGACGGGAATTACCATCTTTTTTATCGGTACTTAAGTAACGGATCCATCTACAGATGGGGACAATCGGTAAGTAATGACTTAACTCACTGGGAACATCAGTCGTTTGATTTAGAGATTGATTCAACCCTCTCAATGGGAATGGGCAGCATGGTGTACGACTGGAATAATATTAGTGGCCTGTCTGCCGGTGAACCCACGATGATCGCATTTTACAATACTGTTGATCCTGAAAATTTAGCCATCGGATCGGCGCAGTTTTTAGAGGTTGCCTACAGTAGCGATAACGGCCTTAGCTGGCATGCGGCAGCGGATCGGTCAATTGTTCTGGACAACCTTTATGACCGGGTTAGCGATACCAAGGTATTTTGGCACGAGGAAAGCCAGAAATGGCTCATGCTTGTATTGGCCGGTTACGAAATCCGTTTTTATGCTTCCGGTAATTTAGTGGACTGGGAATACCAAAGTCGGTTTGGCGACGATGTTTACCTGAAAGATGGCAACTGGACAACGGTTGATTTCTTTCCGATGGAACTGGATGAATCGAAAGAACTGAAATGGGTACTGACAATCAGCTCAGATGCAGGCTCTCCGAACGAAGGAAGCGGTATTCAGTATTTTGTCGGCGATTTTGACGGTTTCGTTTACCGGGCGAGCCACAACAAACCCAAGTGGATTGACCATGGCAGCGACAGCTATGCCGGAGTTGTTTTAGGCGACTATTTTGCGAATAGCCAACCAGCCTGCTTTATGTCCGCTATTGAGAATTCAATCTACACGAAATTCAACATTCATCCTGAAAAATCAGGAGTCTTCAGCTTTCCGCGGGAAATGTCGCTGAAAGAAATGTACCATGATTATTATTTGGTTTCGAAGCCAATGGCGAGTTTGAAAAGCCTTGAAAATAAAACACAACAGCTGGCAGAAACGGACATGTCAGGCAATCTGAAAATCAAAGAAACACTGAGTATTCCATTTGAAATAAATCTTTCTTTTGACGTCGATAACCGGCTTTACTTAGGTATGGCCGAGGTGTTTGGTGTTCGCATGAGAAACACACAAGGACAAGAACTAATTATGGGCTACCATTCGGAACGTCGCTATTTTTTCATCGCCGAGCCGGCAATCAGTCAGCAACATCCCGATACCTGGGACGGCTTTAACTATGCTCCTTATGTGACGAGCGAACCAACGATGAATTTTAAGATCATCGTCGACCAGACATCGGTTGAACTGTATGCGATGGACGGGCTTGTAACCTTAACGCGAAAATTTGCTTTTACCGGAGATTGGAACTCCATCGAGTTGTTTGCTGATGGAGGAACCATCAGGTTAAACGGAGGAAGCATCACGGAACTAAACTCAGTTTGGCAATAATTTTAAAACTATACTAACAGATAAAATTCATCAACTATGTATCAGAAAAATATTAATTCAATTTTCTTCCTGCTGTTGATAGCTGTTTTTGGGTGTACGTCCAATTCAAAGCAGCAAGCAGATGCCGACGGAGCGAATGCCTATTACAGTGAGAATTATCGTCCGCAGTACCATTTCTCACCTGATTCGGCCTGGATGAACGATCCGAATGGGATGGTGTATTACGATGGTGAGTATCACCTGTTTTATCAATATTACCCCGATAGCACCGTATGGGGCCCCATGTACTGGGGGCATACCATCAGCACCGATTTGGTGCATTGGGAACATATGCCAATTGCTTTGTATCCCGATAGTTTGGGCTACATTTTCTCAGGAAGTGCGGTGGTTGACTGGAACAATTCCAGTGGCTTTGGCACCGCAGAAAATCCTCCGTTGATCGCCATTTTCACCTACCATGACATGGAAAAGGAAAAAGCTGGTGTGGTGGAAGATGAAACCCAGGGGATTGCCTACAGTTTGGATAAAGGGCGTTCATGGAATAAATATGACGGGAATCCGGTGCTGGGTAATCCGGGTGTTCCCGATTTTCGCGATCCGAAAGTGAATTGGATCGAGGAGACCAAGCGCTGGAGCATGGTGCTTTCGGTTGCCGATCGGGTTCATTTTTATTCATCAACCAACCTGAGAGAATGGCAATTCGAGAGTGAGTTTGGTGCCGATGCCGGCGCGCACGGCGGCGTTTGGGAATGTCCTGATATCTTCCCGATGACTGTTGAAGGGACCGACGAGATTAAGTGGGTGCTGATTGTCAACATCAATCCCGGGGGACCAAACGGCGGCTCCGGGACACAATATTTTTTGGGCGACTTTGACGGCCGCCAGTTTGTGGCAGACTCGAAAGAAACGAATTGGGTTGATTGGGGGCGCGACAATTATGCGGGCGTAACCTGGTCGGATGTGCCGAAAGAAGACGGACGGCGGATTTTCATGGGCTGGATGAGCAACTGGGATTATGCGCAGGTCGTTCCAACCGAAAGGTGGCGCAGCGCCATGACTTTACCTCGAGTATTAAGCCTGGCGAAGGGGGACGGAGGCTACAAACTGAAATCGGCTCCGGTTGCAGAAATGGATCTGATTACTGACCGGAAGCTGACAGTTCAGAATGAAGTGATGGAAATAGCAGGCGGGAAAGCAATGGATTTACATGGCATCAATTTGAATCAAAGTCGGTTATCGTTCGAATTTGAATTGGGAGAACAAGTTCCGGAATCAGTTGGCCTGGTGTTCGAGAACGACTTGGGCGAACAACTCAAACTCGGCTATTCTTCAGCCGATAACCAATTCTTTTTCGACCGTACGAAGTCGGGCGATATGCGATTCTCCGATAAATTCACAGGGGTGGATATAGCGCCCTATGAGGCAAATGCCAAGCTGAAACTGGAAATTTTTGTCGATGCCGCTTCTGCAGAGATCTTTGTTGACGGAGGCGAATTGGTAATGACGGAGATATTCTTCAGTACAAAACCGTTTACAAAACTGACCGTTTTCGCCGAAGGTCATCCGGTGACCCTCACAAAATCAGAAATTGTTAGCGTAAAATCGATCTGGTAATTGTATGATCTATGAAGCAACGCTGTGTGAACAACAGTTCTTGTTTTCGGCTAAACTAATAAAACAATGCAAATGAAATCCTTGAAATATCTTCTCATTCTTTGTCTGATTCTGTCTTTCAGTGATTTGGCGATGTCACAAACCACAAAAGTGATTGAGATCAAGACCAAATCCACATCGCTGGTTTACACTGTTGATCAAACGAACAGGCTGGTATTTCAATATTTCGGGAGGGCAACTGCATCGCCTGCCGGATTTTTGAAACAAAAAGCGTATCCGAAACCGGATACAAACCGCGATTATTCGTACGAAGCCTATCCGACTTTTGGCTTGGGCAATATTAACGAGCCAGCCTTGGCGGCGATTCATGCCGATGGAAGTTTGAATACGGAACTGGAATTTCTTTCGGTTGAAAGGGATGATTCACGGTCGGATCTGGAAAAAACAGTCATTCACCTGAAAGACCGGGTTTATGATTTTGAAGTTGAATTACACACGAACGCTTTTTTTTCAGAAGATGTAATCAGCCAGTGGGTAGTCATCCGAAACCTTGAAAAAGGACCGGTTCATTTGACGAATTTTGCGTCGTCATTTCTTCCGCTCAAAGCTGAAAGTTACTACTTGACTCATTTCTACGGTGCTTGGGCAGGTGAAATGGGAATGGTGGAAGAAAAGCTGGAAAATGGAATCAAAGTAATTGAATGTAAAAAAGGCGTTCGGACAACACAAACTGAAAATCCGTCTTTCATTTTAAGCTTGAACCACCCGGCTCTGGAAAACGAAGGCGATTGTTATGGCGGAAGCCTGGCCTGGTCGGGAAATTACCGGTTGGCCTTTCAGCTTGATGAATTGAAAAAGTTGAATATCATTTCAGGCATCAATCCTTTTTTGTCGGCATGGAGTCTGAACCCGGGCGAAAGTTTTACAACCCCCGAAATGATTTATACTTACAGCAACGAGGGGAGAGGACAAGTTTCACGCAATTTGCACGAATGGGGCCGTAAATACGGAATGGTCGGTGGCGATCAAATACACGATATCGTGCTCAACAGTTGGGAAGGTGCATATTTCAGTTTTGATGAAAATACCCTGACCGGCATGATGGACGATGCCGCTGAATTGGGCATTGAGACCTTTGTGCTGGATGACGGCTGGTTCGGTAACAAATACCCGAGAAGCAACGATGATGCCGGTCTGGGCGACTGGCAAACGAACAAAAATAAGTTGCCTCGTGGTCTGGATTATTTAATCGACTACGCTCATTCGAAAGGATTGAAATTTGGTTTGTGGATTGAACCGGAGATGGTTAATCCGGAAAGTGAGTTGGCCGAAAATCACCCGGAATGGATTGTGCAAAGTCCCGGTCGCGAAAAAATTGCCTGGCGGAATCAACTGTTGCTGGACTTGTCAAACCCAAAAGTACAGGATTTTGTGTACAACGTGTTTGATAGTCTATTGACAACGCATCCGGGGATTGAATACATCAAGTGGGACGCCAATCGCCATGTGGAACAGGCCGGATCGACCTGGCTCCCGGCTTCGGAACAAACGCATTTCTGGGTGTTGTACACCAAGGGATTGTATACGGTTTACGAGCGAATCCGGGCCAAATATCCCAACTTTATGATCCAGGATTGTGCGTCAGGAGGCGGTCGGTTGGATTATGGCGCGTTAAAATATCACAACGAATACTGGACTTCGGATAATACCGATCCATTGTCCCGGATTTTCATTCAATACGGAACAAGCTTAATTTATCCGCCTGTCGGTTCAGCTTCTCATGTTTCAACCAGCCCGAATCATCAGACGCAACGGATGACTCCGTTGAAGTTTCGCTTTGATGTGGCAACAACAGGCCGTCTGGGGATGGAACTTCAACCTAAAAATATTCAGGGAAAGGAGCGTGAATTTGCTGTTGAGTCCATTCGAAACTATAAGCAGACGATTCGTCCGCTGGTTACCGTCGGCGATTTGTACCGCTTGATTTCGCCTTATGACGATGGGGGATGGGCTTCGCAAATGTATGTCGCCAAAGATAAAGCGGAGGCCGTGTTGTTTGCCTTCAGCATTGCGCCGCATACCCGGGGTGTTTTTCCAACGGTCAAATTGAATGGTCTTGACGAAACGAAACACTATCAGGTTAAAGAAATTAATAAGAATGGACGCGTTCGTTTCTGGGGTGACGGACAAACTTTTGCAGGTGATTACCTGATGAATGTTGGTATCGAATTGAACATCTCCGATCAGTTTGACAGCGCGGTTTTCCTTCTGAAGGAAATGAAATAAAATTGAAAAACGAAAAAAAGCTAATACGCGAATTTTATGAAACAGAATCAACCAACCGGTGCAGGTTATTTATACTGGACCACTTTTGTAGCCATTAACGGCGGCCTGCTTTTCGGATTGAATATGGCTGGGATT
>NZ_JBFHIT010000034.1:0-53694 GCF_041596335.1 Mangrovibacterium sp.
CACAACTTTCACCATCATTTCGCCGGGTTTTACGGCGTTCAAAACGTTTTCGCCAAGGGCTTTTTCCTTAACCGTTTCGGTAAATGATTTGGCTATTTTAAAGTTAACGTCAGCATCCAATAAGGCTCTTCTGACTTCTTTTAATGTCTCAGCAACATTGATTTCGGTAATTTTCCCCTGCCCTTTCAGCAGTTTAAACGACCGTTCTAACTTCTCATTAAGATTTTCAAACATAGCAGAAGTACAATTGATTTTTTAAAGCTCGTGCAAAAGTACAAAAATAAAACGAAGAAGAATTTTAAAAAAAATATTTTAATTCTTCGGGTTTCCTTTTCCTGTTTAACGGAATTAAAAGATAAGAGAGCGAAAAATGAAAGTGAAAAACTTGTGATCCCTGATTCTATCCATTCACATTCAATAACTGAAAAGATCACTTCAAGTTACGAAAGACTACTTTTGAAAACTTGAAAATTTCAACAATCATCTAATCGGTTGACCTTTCGCGAACAGAAAGTAAACATATAATACTCTATAGAAAAATATTATCTATTAATTTAGATTAAAAAGTCCCTTTTTCACGAATCGCAATTTTCTAGAATTTGGGGGTCAGAGGACCCCCATATTCTTTTTAATTTATTACATTCTTTCCGGAACGCGAATCCCCATCAAACTCATACCTGATTTTATAATCTTAGCCACATTGGCTGACAATACGAGGCGGAATACCCGAACATTCTCGTCCGTCTCATTCAATATAGAATGATCGTGATAGAACTGATTGTATTCTTTGACCAAATTATAAACGTAGTTCGCAATTACCGCAGGACTATATGCTTCGGCAGCTTCCTTAATTGCAGACGGGTAGAGCGAGATGGTTTTAATCAGCTCGGTTTCCTTCTCTGAAATTTGCAGAGTAGAGCCAAAATCAACGGACGGGACAATCCCCTTGTCTTCAGCTTTGCGCAATACAGATCGAATACGCGCATAGGTATATTGGATAAATGGGCCTGTATTACCGTTAAAGTCGATCGACTCTTCAGGATTGAACAACATATTCTTCTTTGGATCAACTTTCAGCATGAAATATTTCAACGCCCCCAAAGCGATTGTCTTATAGGTTTCCAGGGCTTCTTCTTCCGTGTAGCCTTCAAGTTTGCCGAGTTCTTCCGAAGTTTTGCGCGCTACCTCAATCATTTCAGCCATTAAATCATCAGCATCGACAACCGTTCCTTCACGCGATTTCATTTTTCCATGCGGTAATTCAACCATACCATAGGAGAAATGGTGTAAGTCTTTTCCCCAACTATATCCTAATTTATCGAGCAAAATAGACAATACCTGAAAATGATAGTTTTGCTCATTTCCAACTACATAAACCATCTTATCGATCGTATAATCGTCGAAGCGAAGTTTGGCCGTGCCAATATCCTGAGTCATATACACCGATGTACCGTCGCTGCGCAACAAAATTTTACGATCCAAGCCATCTTCGGTAAGGTCGGCCCAGACAGAATTATCTTCTTTTTGCTCAAAAACTCCTTCTTTCAGCCCCCGCAATACTTCATCTTTCCCTACCAAATAAGTGTCAGACTCGTAGTAAATCTTATCAAAATCAACCCCCAATTCCTGATAGGTTACATCGAACCCAGCGTATACCCATTGGTTCATCATGCTCCACAGGGCAATGGTTTCGGGGTCTTTTGCCTCCCATTTTAGCAATAGCTCGCGAGCCGCTATTATTGATGGAGCTTGCTGCTCAGCCTCATCTTTCGACACTCCTTTTGCAACTAGTTCTTCAATTTCCTGTTTATAATGCTTATCGAACAGCACATAAAAATCGCCAACCAGATGGTCTCCCTTTATTCCCGTATTTTCCGGCGTTTTTCCTTCACCCCATTTTTGCCAGGCGTACATCGACTTACAAATATGAATTCCGCGGTCGTTTACAATATTGGTTTTTACAACCTGTTTGCCATTGGCTTTCAGAAGCTCACCGAGTGAGAATCCGAGTAAATTATTCCGAATATGGCCTAAGTGAAGCGGCTTGTTCGTATTGGGCGATGAATACTCGACCATAACAAGAGGTGAATCGGGACCCGGTTTTGTAAAACCAAAATCGTCGTCGTTAAACGCCTCAGCTAGTTGATTAATCCAGTATGAAGTAGCGATGGTAATATTTAGAAATCCTTTAACCACATCGAACGATGCAACTTCCGCTACTTGATTGAGCAGAAACTGCCCCAAGTCGGTCGCTGTTATCTCGGGTGACTTTTTTGATATTCTCAGGAAAGGGAAAACCACCACTGTGAGATCACCATCCACATCCTTACGGGTATTGTTAACCTGCACATTTTTCGGATCAAATTCTTGTCCGTAAAGTTGAAGGACAGCCTCTGCGATTTTCGCTTTAATTAGTTGTTCAATAAGCATGTTTGTTTATTTTTTTAGGGAAGCGCAAAGATAATAGTTTCTGCCTTAACACTTGCGGAATGCCCCAAAAAAAGCCTCGCGGTTGAAGGAGCATGAATCGTGTAAATGCCCGTAATCTGCCGACCAGCATCTCAAAAATCAACCGTTTCGTTCAAAATCCGGGTCTGCGCCTAAACAAACGCATGTAACAAACTAATTATCAGTATCAAATTCAAAATAAAACACCACTACATATCGACGATTTACATCGAAGCACACAGGACTTTTTATTGGCTTCCCTGAACCAATAGTTGTACATTCAGCATCTCCTAGCTTGAATTATTAACCTTGCAATCCGTTCGCCGGCTGATGAAAGAGCGAAACTTTTCCATCGACCATCACAAAGTTTGAAGGCTAATCCCTATTTTTGTCCGAAACAGCCATCGAATTTGTATACTATTATCGACATAGAGACCACCGGGCAAAGTTATAAAGACGGCAAAATTACAGAGATCGCGCTTTACCGGCACAATGGAGTAGAAATCGTTGAATCATTCAGCACTCTCATTAATCCGGAATGCGAAATTCCTTATTTCATAACCCAACTGACCGGAATAGACAATCGAATGGTCGCCCGGGCGCCCAAGTTTTTTGAGATCGCTAAAAAAATAGTCGAGATGACCACCAGTGCTATTTTCGTTGCCCACAACGTTTCGTTTGACTACAAATTCATTCAGGAAGAATTTAAGCGGTTGGGGTACGATTATAAGTGTAAAACCATGTGTACCGTAAAACTAAGTCGAAAATATTTTCCGGGACACGCTTCGTATTCGTTGGGGAAGATTTGTGATGATTTAAACATCTTGATCGACGGTCGCCACCGCGCTAGTGGCGATGCGTTGGCAACAGTGAAGTTATTTGAGCTGATTATGCAGAAGCATCAGGCTGGAGAGGCAAACGGGAGCAGTTTTCAACCCAAGCTTTTCTAAACAAAAAAGCCATGCATTGCATGGCCTTATCTTATTTTTCTTCTTCGCTTGTTTCCTCTACGCTTTCCTCTTCTTCCAGGTTCAGCAAATTGCTTTTTTGAAGCAGGTTGTACCATTGAATCACCTTTTTCATATCGGACGTGTAAACCCGATCCTGATCATATTCCGGCAACACTTCGCCAAAATACGCCTTCAGAGCTTTTCCATCCAATTTAGCGACTTCGCCACCATTTTCTTTTTCCGAAATTGTTTTCAATACTTCTTTCAAAGCAACCTCGCCGGTCTGCGTAAAAATGGCAATATCTTCCAATGAACTTACTTTCGAGGTTGAATAAGCCGGCATACGCTTACCGGTAACCAGCGACTCCACAATAATGCTGTTTTTTGCTTCGGCAACCAGCTTGAACAAACCTGGCTGACCTGAAATTGACAATATACCTTTCAACATAATCTGTTTTCTAAATTTTAAGACTGCGAAGATAATACATTCCTGATGTATAAAAAAGGCCTCCCGTCCGGGAAGCCTTCAATTTATGATTAAACACTAATTACTAACTACTTACCGAAATCAAATTGATGTCGAATACCAACATTCATCCATCTCCCGGGTTGCTCCAGATTACCCATATCGACGTAATCTTGATCGAACAGGTTCGCTATGGTCAGGTAAACCTGTGTTGATGATGTTTTGTAGTAAACTTTCAAATCAGTCAACCAGAATGGCTCATAACTAGCCTCTTCCACATAAACAGCATCTTCGAACCGGGAATAGCTACCGTTACGCTCCTGATAACGGACCTTCCACGAAGCATGTAAATTCTTCCAAATGGCATGATCCAAACTCAGCACCAGTTTGTGTTTCAAATTATCCAGAACATAGTTCGAGAAGTAATTGCTTTCACCTTTTTTCAAACTGTTAAACGCATAATTTAAACCAATATGTTTTAAAAAGAAATGCTCACCGGTGAGCGGTCGAAAGTTTAAATCGGCGCTCAACTCCAGCCCATCCGACTTAATCTCGGTCAGGTTTCGTGTTTCCCACAGAAACTCCTCGCTTTCGCGAACCCAATCGATCATATCTTTCCCAATTCGATGGTAATAGGCTGCCTCCGCTTTTACGGCCGGGCTACGATATTTCACCCCTGCTTCATATGTCGTTGAACGCTCAGGTTTCAGATCTGCATTTCCCTCATTGGTTGGTCCGGAATAGTACAAATCGGTGAAGGTTGGCATCCGCAACGATTTATTAAACGATGCATACGCCTTCAGCCGTTCAGAGAGTTTATAACTCAGGTCGACGCCAGGATAGATGTTCCACTCATTGTCCAGATCCGAAATCCAATTCGCCATAGCCCCAAACGAGGCTGTGAATTTATTCAGGTACAGCGTATGTTCGCCGAAGTATGATATAATTGTCCTTGAGTGCCCTTTGTAAAAATACTGACCACTTTCTCCCGGAACTTTTATAGAATCGCCTAAGGTTTCTCCCAACACATTGCTCCAAATATTCTCGGAACGAAATTCTGCGCCAAAAGCTGTCCGCCCCAAGGTCGACTGAAACCAACTGTTCAAATTCAACCCAAAAACATCGGTCATGTGGTAGTTGTGGCCAGAATACCAACTTGCCGGGCTATCGCGAAACAGCTCAAACCGATCCTGGTGGCGTCGCCAATATGCTGCCGGTGTGAAATGCAACTTCTCTCCGGTAGTCATTTTTACCGATGCAAAAGTTGTTTTGGTCGCTTCAAACTGGTTCGGATACTTTGGCGTATAAAAACTGTTCGCGCCAAAAGCCTTGTCGGAGTAGCCAGCTTGAAAATCCAGATCTCCCGGTTCTGTTTTCAGCTTCCCATGATAAAAAATGTTGTAGGTATCGAAATCGGTATTATTAATGTATCCGTTGGATGACATGTTACTCGCTGCGATAAAGTTTGTCAGCTTCCCTGTTTTTACATTGGCCGACGCATTTAAATCACGCAATCCATGTTCTCCCAAAGCCACATCTACCCCCAGGTTATTTTCAGCTCCTGGTTCGGTTACAATATTTATTGCACCGGAAAAGGCATTCGGGCCATAAACTCTGGCCGATGGTCCATTTAAGATTTCGATACGTTTGATGCTTTTTAAACTAACCGGCACATTCAGATTGTGGTGACCGGTTTGCGGATCGGAGATGTTGATCCCGTTGAGAAGAATAAGAGTTTGGTCGAACGACCCGCCCCGGACAGAAACATCAGCCTGTACACCATATGTACCGCGCTGCCTGATGTCGACTCCCATGGCATACTCTAAAAGGTCCTGGATACTGGAGACGGGTGCCGCCTCAATTTGCTCACGCTCAATCACGGAAATAATCCGTGCGGCCTGCGAATACGTAACAGGCGCTCGCTGGGCACTAACCTCGATCTCATCAAGGTTGTAATCTGTATTCAATTTCAAACTGTCGGTTTGTGCATACGCTTCTTGCGGCAGACTTACATACAAATACCCCACTGCCAAAGCAGCAATGTGAACTTGTTTTTTTAAAGCCTGAAACAATGAATAGCCATGCCCATTCCAACGTCTGAAGTGAAGTACATCAGCCCGCTTGTGGTTGTTAAATAACTTTTTCATTGATAAATTTTCCATTACAGAAAGCCCCAAAAATAATTAAATAATACCCGAGCGAACTATACAACAGCGAATTTCAATAGGATTGTTCTCTTTTTTAACGTAACTTGATAAAAGACAAATTTGTTCAATAACACTTACATCTCCTTTAACAAAGATGATTTCCTATCGTAAACACTTAATTGTGAAGATTAAGCATTTTCAACATCAATTTTTTTTATCGTGAATAAATAAAATCGAATAATAAAAGACTGAATAATCTTTTATTATCGCAGAAGGTTATTTATATTTGTTCTAAACAATAACGTTAAATCACGCTGCCATGACACAACTTCAATTTAACAACGCGCTGCTCGGATTGCAAGACAAATTATTGTACTACGCACTGAGTTTGACTTCTGATCAGGAGAAAGCGCAAGACTTATTACAAGAAACTTTTTTGAAAGCGCTGACCTATCGTGATAAATTCGCTCAGAACACGAATTTTAAGGCATGGATTTACACGATTATGAAGAATACATTCATTAACAACTATCGGAGAAACGTTAAAGCAAAAAACACGTTCGATGGATCTAACAACGATTTCCACTTGAAATTTTCAAAGGATAAAATTTATCCGTCTCCCGATTCATTTTTCAGTTCAAAAGAAATTCTGAAAAACATCAACGCTTTGGAAGATGAATACAAGGTTCCATTTACCATGTTTTTAGATGGCTACAAATACAAAGAAATTGCTGAATATTTGAACTTACCATTGGGTACAGTTAAAAGTCGCATATTCTTCACTCGCAAGAAATTGGAGAAATCATTAAAAGATTACGCAAATTAGTTTTAGACATAGTAACACTTTCAATTTTTAGAAATGGCCCGACTCTCGGGTCATTTTTTTTGCATTTAATACTTTCCTTACTACATTTAGTTTCTTAAAGGAAATGTCATGAAAAAAATAGCAGTTCATTTAGCGGAAGGATTTGAAGAAATTGAGGCCATTACAATAATTGATGTTTTAAGACGGGCTGGTCTGGATGTAGAAACCGTATCGGTAACAGGTAAGAAATTAGTTACAGGCTCTCATCATATTTCTATTCAAGCAGACGTTTTATTTGAAGAAACTGACTATAACACCATTGACATGATTGTACTTCCCGGGGGCATGCCGGGGGCGAGGAATTTGGACGAGCATTCAGGTCTTAAAGAACAAATTCTGAATTTTCACGCACAAAAAAAGCCTTTAGGCGCCATCTGTGCTGCACCAATTGTTTTTGGACATCTAAATATTCTCAATAACAGAATGGCTGTGTGCTATCCTGGCTTTGAAACCGAATTAATGGGGGCAAAGGTGCAACAAAGCCTGTTGGCCGTTGATGAACATATTTTAACCGGACAAGGAGTTGGCGCTGCACTTGCTTTTGCGCTTAAAATAACTGAGATATTGGTCGGAAAGAATAAAGCAGACCAACTAGCGAAAGCAATGCTCGTGGACGAGCGTAATTAGGATTTTTCAGCAGCCAACGGAATTGTAAAACAAAAGGTACTCCCCACTCCGCTTTGGCTCTCCGCCCAGATCCTGCCTTTATTCAGCTGAACAAATTCCTTGCATAAAACCAAGCCCAGACCTGAACCATCTTCATTATTGGTTCCTTTTTTCCTAATCTTCGAGTCAATTGAAAATAACTGCGTTAATTCCTCGCTGGTCATTCCAATACCAGTGTCCCGAACACAAAACGACACCTCGTTATCAGTAGAACTAAAACTAATAAAAACGGAGCCGCCAGGGGGAGTAAATTTTATGGCGTTGCTTACTAAATTACGCATCACCGTTTCAATCATCATTGGTGTGGCAAAAACATAAATGTTACCGGGCACCCTGTAGTTCAACTGTATCCGTTTTAGATCTGCAGCCGGTCTCAATAAGTTGCTGATCTTTTCATGCAGCGAACTGAGCTCGAAAACGATTGGTTCGTATTTCAGGCGTCCGGTTTGCGACCGACTCCAATCCAGAAGATTTTGCAACAACCGAAAGATATTGTTCGTGGAATGATAGATATCTCGAGCGTACCGCTTTTTTTCCTTATCCTCAAAACGTTCGTATTCGTGGTGTAATAAATAAGAATAGCCAAGAACAGTATGTAGCGGATTTTTAAGGTCATGGGCTATAATGGAGAAAAACTTATTTTTCGAGGCATTTAACTGTTCCAACTCATATCGTTGGGCTTCAATTTGAATGTTTTTCTGGGTGAGAACTTTATTTATTTTCCTCCTATTATAATTTCCAAAAGAAACATAAGTTACAATGACCAGCAAAATCAGAATGGCAAAAATCCCCAGATTTCGGAACGCCTTATCTTTTTCCAATTGAATTTGCGCCAATTCTTTATCCGTATTCAATTTTGAAATTAGCGCCTCTTTTTTGGAGAATTCGTATTTTTTCTCAATGGCTGCAGCTTGAAACGAACGCTCTTCCTGGTGTAAACTATCCAGATATGTCTTATAGGTTTTGTACGTTGCGTAGGCCTTTTCAATTTGCCCGGTTTTTTCGTATACCTGAGCCATGTCTTTATAGTAAAGCTGAATGATATAAAACCCAAATTTTTCCTTTTTCGCTATATTCACTCCAGTTTCAAAAATTTCCAGCGCTTTATCGTATTGACCAAGTTCGCAGTACAAACAGCCCAATCCTTCCATCACGTATACCTGATTTCGCAGGTTTCCGTATTTCTCATAGATCTTTAAAGCCGTCCCGTAGTACGAAAGTGCTACATCCAGACTGTCTCCTTCTTCGGTATAAATATTTCCCAGATTGTTGATTACAGCGGCAACTCGCTCGTCATTTCCTTCTTGTTTGAATTTCTTCAGTGCCAACAAATAGTAAATTTTTGCAGAATCTAACCGACCGGAATCATAGTGCCCATTTCCTACCCCATTATTACTATTGCCTATCCGTTCGTTATCGCCCAGAAGTTTCGCAATTTGTCCGGCTTTTTGGTAATACTGAATTGAAGAGTCATAATCGGCCAACTGACTATACACCATTCCCATATTACAATAGATACGAGCCAGATCGTTCAAATCCGAAGTACGCTCAAAATTTTTCACGGCCTCTATTTGGCTTTCCAACGCGTTCTCAAATTCTCCCAAAAAATAAAAAGAAAGTCCGATTGAATTGTAGATCTCACCGATCACTTCAATGCTGTCGACTTTCTCGTATTGTGTTATCGCTTTTTCGTAAATGGGGACTGCGTTCGAATACTCACCCAGATCGTACAAACACTCCGCATAGTGCAAATTAGATTTAGCAATTAAATCAACCCGGTCCATTTCAGTAGCTATTGCAATACTCTCGCGGATATAGTCAAAGCATTTAACCGTATCAACTCGTTCAGTCTGACTGGCAAGTTGTAACAACGTCAATATCTTTTCCTCACCAACTTGCTCCGAAAGCAGGCTTTCCAGACTATCGGTTTTAGCAGAAACCAGATTAATTTGCAGAATTACGAGTAAAAGTAAAAGGTGACTCATAGCAGTAGGCCTTATTACAAAGATGTCGATTTTATTGAACTATTGATAAAATCAACCTATGAATTTTGGCCAATTAACCTACAAAATGGAACAATTCAGCACATAAAATAGGCTAAGAAACAAAAAAGGCTCTCCGAAGAGAGCCTTGTGACTATGCTTTTGTTTCGATAATCCAATTGCGGGCATTTACAAATGCTTCAATCCAGGGCGCCAGCTCGTCCTTTTTTCGGTTGGCAGGATAATAAGGCCACAACCAAGGGCGGAAGGCACGTTCCAGGTGAGGCATCATCGCCAAATGGCGACCATCCTTCGAACAGATAGCTGCGGCATCAAAGTCAGATCCGTTGGGGTTTCCGGGATAGAATTTATTGCTGTATTTGAACGGTATGTTATATTCATTCTCGGCATAAGGGAAACTGAACTTACCTTCGCCGTGAGCAATCCATACTCCCAGCTTCATTCCAGCCATCGTTTTTAGCATCACCGAGTTGTTTTCAGCGATCTCAACACCCAGAAAAGCCGATTCGAATTTGTGCGATTCGTTATGCAACATCTTTGGCATTTTCTCGTGTTCCGGGTAAATTAAGCCCAATTCAACAGCCAACTGGCAACCGTTACAAACACCCAAACTAAGTGTATCTTCACGCTTGTAGAAGTTTTCCAACGCAACACGCGCTTTTTCGTTGTATTTGAAAGCACCTGCCCATCCTTTGGCTGATCCCATTACATCTGAATTTGAGAATCCTCCGACAAAAACAATCAAATTTACATCTTCCAGATTTTCACGGCCGGCAATCAAGTCGGTCATATGCACATCCTTCACATCAAAACCAGCCAAATAAAGCATGTACGCCATTTCACGGTCACCATTTACTCCTTTTTCACGAATAATCGCCGCGTTCACACCACTTGCTGTGCGTCGTTTCAAATCAATTCCGTAATCGGCAGCCTTTCCTGAAAAGTCTTTAAAGTCGTATACCAGCTCGTTTTTCTTATAATTTTTAAAACGCTCCAGAGCCAACGCTTCACCACTTTGTCTGCGATCCATTAGATAAGATGTTTTGAACCACAATTCGCGCAGTGAGTCGACATCCAGGTTGAAGGTATCGCTACCGTTCACCACAGTAAATTCGCGGGCTTCGGCAGGAGCGCCAATTTTCACAAAACGAACGCCGGCGCCAGTCAACTTGCTTTCCAAAGCTGCCGCATCAGCTGCCTGAATAACAATAGCTGGGTTTTCGTTGAAGAATGTTTTTACGCTATCGACTTCACCAATACCGCTCAAATCCAACTTCAATCCGCTGTCATTATCGCTAAAACACAATTCCAGCAATGTGGTAATTAAACCTCCGGAAGCGACATCGTGTCCGGCTACGATCAATTCTTCTTCAATTAAATCCTGAATCGTATTGAAGACCGTTACAAAGTACTTGGTATCGGCAACAGTTGGTGCATCCTGACCAATTTTATTGATGATCTGGCCAAATGCGCTTCCTCCCAATGCCAGCGCAGTTGAGGAGAAATCGATGTAATACAGCGGCTTAGTGGCATCGTTTACCAGTACAGGCTCAACTACTTTTTTCACATCGGTTACTTCACCCGAGGCTGAAATGATTACCGTTCCCGGAGAGTAAACAACATCGTCCTTGTACTTTTGTGTCATCGACATTGAGTCTTTACCCGTTGGGATGTTTACTCCCAAAGCACAAGCGAAATCGCTGGCTGCTTTCACCGCTTTATAAATACGGGCGTTTTCGCCCTCATTTTTAGCCGGCCACATCCAGTTTGCACTCAACGAAATGCTCTTTATTTTGTCGGGCATAGGCGCCCAGATAATATTTGTCAACGATTCGGCAATTGAAAGGACTGAGCCTTTTTCCGCATCAACCATTGCCGCCACCGGTGCATGCCCGATTGAAGTGGCTAAACCACTCTTACCTTGATAGTCGAGGGTAATTACGCCCAGGTTGTTTAATGGAAGGTGCAATTTACCTGCTCCCTGTTGTTTTGCAATTCGGCCGGTAACTGAGCGGTCAACCTTATTTGTTAACCAGTCTTTACAAGCTACTCCTTCGAGCTGCAAAACGTCTTCCAGGTAAGTTTCTATTTTTGAAGGCTCGTAAGCCAGTTCAGCAAATTTTTCAGTCGAAGTGGTATCTGTCAAAACCGTTTTTGGTGGATTACCAAACATATACGAAAGCTGCCAGTCGATTGGCGTTTCTCCAGTCTTCGAATTTTTAAAGGTAAACTGCATATCACCGGTTGCTTCACCAATAACATACATTGGTGCACGTTCACGGTCGGCGATTGTCTTCAGCAAGTCAACGTCCTTCTCGTGCATCACCAATCCCATTCGCTCTTGCGATTCGTTTCCAATCACTTCTTTCTGCGACAAAGTTGGGTCACCAACAGGCAATTGAGCTGTATCAATCAGGCCACCGGTGTCTTCCACCAATTCCGACAAACAGTTTAGGTGACCACCGGCGCCATGGTCGTGGATCGATACAATTGGATTTACATCCGACTCGGCCAACGCACGAATCGCGTTGTATGCTCTTTTCTGCATCTCAGGGTTTGCTCGCTGAACCGCATTCAACTCAATCGCATTCTTAAATTCACCGGTGGCAACCGACGATACAGCGCCACCGCCCATGCCAATACGGTAGTTGTCGCCTCCTAAAAGCACCACCTTATCACCTTTTTTAGGCGATTCTTTCAAACTATCCTTTTTGCGGCCAAACCCAATACCGCCGGCCATCATGATGACTTTATCGAATCCGTATTTCTTGTAATTCTCGAAATGTTCGAATGTGAGAACAGAACCACAGATTAGCGGTTGGCCAAATTTATTCCCAAAGTCGCTGGCACCATTCGATGCTTTAATCAGAATTTCTTCGGGTGTTTGATATAACCATGGTCGTTCTTCGGTGGCTTGCTCCCAGCTGCGCGCATCTTCAGTGCGTGGATAAGAAGTCATGTAGACTGCTGTACCCGCGATAGGCAAACTACCTTTACCACCGGCAATCCGGTCGCGAATTTCACCTCCGGTTCCGGTTGCGGCACCGTTAAACGGCTCCACTGTAGTCGGAAAGTTATGTGTTTCAGCTTTCAGTGAAAGCACAGTTTCAATGTCTTTTACTTCAAAAAAATCTGCCTTGTCCTGCGTTTTTGGAGCAAATTGCTCTACTGTAGGCCCAGCCACAAACGAGCAATTATCTTTGTACGCCGAAACAATTTTGTTTGGGTTTTCTTTCGATGTTTTTTTAATCATCTGAAAAAGAGAAGATTCCTGCTCTACCCCATCGATTACAAAAACACCATTGAAAATCTTGTGCCGGCAGTGTTCCGAGTTTACCTGAGAGAAACCAAACACTTCACTGTCTGTGAGTTTACGTCCCATTTTCTCTGACACAGAATTCAAGTAATCAATTTCATCCTCACTCAATGCCAAACCTTCCTGTTCGTTGTAGGCAGCAATATCATCTATGCCAATAATCGGATCTGGCTTTTTCTCAATTGTAAAAATGCTTTGCTTTAAGCCATCGTACATCCGCTGCAACATTGGGTCGAACCCTGCTGAAGAATCCGGCACCGCCATAAATTCCTCAATACGGATAATGCCTGAAAGCCCCATATTTTGGGTAATTTCAACAGCATTGGTACTCCAGGGTGTAATCATTTCCTTTCGCGGACCGACAAACCAACCGTTCAGGTTTTCACTGGCAACAAATGTTGCTTCGCCAAACAGCCAACCCAGTTTTTCGATGTCAGCATCAGCAAAGGAAGCTACTGATTGTACAGCAATTACACTGTTTTGAGGAGTTCTAAAGAATGAAATCATGTTAAATCTGTTTAAGATAAAATTGACATGTTTTTTTGGTCATCCGACCATTTATTTGATCTTGCACCGGAGCGATCCTCCGGAGTTTTGCGGCCCTCACAAAGGCCTCTCAGAAAACGCTGCAAAGATAGAAATTACTTAAAAAGAATCGGGCAGTAGCGGAGTAAAACGCCTCTTTTGTGAATAATTACGCCCTGATGTTAACAACAAGCTAATAGAAGGAGAAAAATGTTCATCGCACAAAAGATTTTTCAGAATAATTTCATCTTTAACTACTTTTGCTTCAAAATTTAGAATTATGGCCTATAACTTCTCAAACTACCACGCTTTCATTGCCAATGTTGATCGGCGCGCCGAGGCACTGGAGGAATTGCACAAAACCCACATGAAATGCAAAAAGGGTTGCGATTTGTGTTGTATGAATTACCAGATTTTTCCGGTTGAGTATTTTGCCATCGAACAGGCTTTAAAAGTGAAAGCCGCAGAAACCATGGAGTCGACAAACGGAAGTTGTGTCTTTCTAAAAAATCACTATTGTCAGATCTACGAAAGTCGTCCGTTCATTTGCCGCACACACGGCCTGCCACTTCTTTTTATGAACGATGAACAATGGGAACTTTCGGTTTGCGAACTTAATTTTACAGAGTTCGACGATGAGGAATTTTCGGAGGAAAACACCTTGCTTCAAGACAAATTCAATAGCGAACTATTCCTGCTAAACAAACAATTTATCGCCGATAACAAACTCAACTTTTCGGAATTCGATCTGCTGGAAATGAAAGACTTGCACCGAGATTAAAAGCCCGAAAGAAGTAATAATAAATGTTTAAATATCGTTTTCAGGTTTTGATATCCGTCAAATGCTCTATAACTTGTTGCCTGAATTGAAGACTGCGCCATGAAAAAACTCATATTTATACTTTTATTGACAACAGGATTGTCTAATTTCACCTATGCTCAAGACAATAAAATGAATGACAACAGTAATAAGGTGGCCATAATTTGGTCGAGCCAAGATCCGGAAGTTGCCGAAAAGGTTTGCTTCATGTATGCGCTAAATGCAAAAAAACAAGGCTGGTTCGACGAAGTTGTTCTGATTGTTTGGGGCCCTTCGGCAAAACTACTGGCTGAAGACGAAGAGCTGCAGGCTGAAATCCATAAAATGATGGAAGCCGAGGTGGTTGTTGAAGCGTGTATTGCCTGTGCCAAGCTTTACGGGGTAGACCAAGTTCTGACTGATTTAGAGATTGACGTTCGCCCAATGGGAGTCCCTCTCACAACCTACCTTAAAGAAGGTTGGCATACCTTGAATTTTTAGCTCCACCGCCCCTCGCTTCAAATCAATCCGTCCGGTTTATGACGGATCGATTACTTTCAGGAGATCATCCAATTTAAAAGGTTTTCCCAGAAATGCATCCATGCCAATCTGCATACAGTGCTCCACATCTTCTTTCATGGTATTGGCCGTCATTGCAATTATCCGAACCGCCTTCTCCGTTGAACGCTGCTGCTCCATTTCACGGATTAACTTGGTAGCTTCAACTCCGTTCATAACAGGCATTTGAATATCCATAAGAATATAATCGAATTGTTCCTTCTCAAACAAATCTATTGCTTCTTTTCCATTATAAGCTAAAGTCAAGTTCGGACAGAAATCTTTTAAGCTATGCTCTGCAACCTTCATATTGATTCTGTTGTCCTCAACAATCATGATCCGTTTCTTCTTAAAATCAGACTTAAACTCCCCAAGCTTATCGATCTCCAGTTCATACCTACCGGAACTACCCAAAACAGTAGCAACGCTCTGATATAGTTTTTCCAGTTTCACAGGCTTGTTCAAGTAAAAGTCGAAATCAGATTTACACAATTCAGCCCTACCAATCGCATCGGTGACTGACGAGGCCAGGATCAATTTCAAATCGGCATACTGTGGCACCTGCTTAATACGGAGCGCCAACTCCATGCCATCCATCCCTGCCATCTGGTAGTCGAGCACAGCCAGATCTAACATAATTCCATTTTGAGCAAATTGAGCCAACTGCGCCAGAGCATCCGCACCATCACACGCCTCATACACTTTCACCGACCAGCTTTCGAGATATTCGCGGAAAATTAGTCGATTAGTCTTGTTGTCATCAACAACCAATACATTAAGGTTTTCAAACGATATATTCCGAATAGAAAAATTACGACTTGTTCCTTCCGTCTCTGTCATTTTTAGCTGGAACGAAAATTTCGATCCCTTGCCCCCTTCACTTTCCAGCGTGATTTCACTTCCCATTATTGAAACCAGACGTTGGCTAATCGCCAGACCGAGTCCTGTACCTCCATATTTCCGAGTTGTGGAGCTGTCGACTTGAGTAAACGACTGAAATAGCTTTTGCTGTTGGCTAATCGGAATCCCAATTCCGGTATCCCGCACTTCGAATCGAATCTCGGCCTCCTTATCTGTTGAGCTTATAAGTTCAGCCGACAAACAAACTTCACCCTTGGCTGTAAATTTCACGGCATTACTAACCAGGTTGGTTAACACCTGCTTCAACCGGACATAATCACCTAATACAAACTCGGGAATTTCCGGATCGACATAAGTAAGGAAATCGATTCCTTTATCACCTGCCTGTATTGCCTGTATATCAGCTACATCCTCCGCAATCGTGCGAATATTAACCGGAGCTGATTCAAGATCAAGTCTTCCTGATTCTATCTTGGAGAAGTCCAAAATATCATTGATTATTGCCAGCAACGTTTGACCCGATTTCATGATTATATCGAGGTATTCACGCTGCACTTCATCCAACTTTGTCCTTTTCAGAATATCAGCCATTCCAATGACTCCATTCATCGGAGTTCTGATTTCATGGGACATATTAGCTAAAAACATACTTTTAGCTTTGTTAGCTTCTTCAGCCTTTTCTTTCGCTTTTTGTAATTCAATTTTTGCAATTTCCTGCAACGTCACATCACGGGAAATTCCCACCAATCCAACCACCTCGTTCCGATCATTCTTAATCGGTACTTTTGTTGAAGATAACCAGACACTTTCTCCGTTGCTACCGGATTTCTTCTCAATGTGATTGATGAGCGGTTCACCGGTTAAGAAAATCGCTTGTTCGTGCTTAAACGAATCCTGTGCATTTTCATGAGTGCTGATATCAGCATATGTTTTTCCAATAACTTGTTTATAATCTTCGATGCCGTTGGCAATACAATGAGCCTTGTTCACCCGAACATACCGCAGTTTTGAATCTTTAAAAATGATTCGATCAGGAATATTGTTCATTAAAGCAAACAGTAACTCTTTCTCTCGTTTCAATTCTTCTTTGAAAAGCTGTTCAGAAGTTACATCACGACTTACGCCGACCAATCCAACGCACTCGCCCGATTCATCCATCATTGGAATTTTCGACGATGTCACATAGCGGAACCCCATAACGGTTTCAATCCGCTCCAACTTGTTAATTACAGGCACACAGCTCGTCATCAGCTCTTGTTCGTCACGGAACGCCTGTTGAGCGTGAACCGGATCAAAGAAATCGAAATCAGTTTTGCCAATCGCCTCTTTGCAATCCGCAATACCGATGGTTTGGGCCTGTGCTTTGTTTATTCGAGTAAACCTCGAGTCTCTATCTTTATAATAAATTGTATCCGGGATATTGTCCAATAGCACTTGTAAATCGTGTTCTTCTTTTTTCAAATGCTCCTGAACTTGCACCTGTTCGGTTATTCGTTCGTAAATCCCTAAAACTGCGATAATCTCTCCTGAGTCATCTCTGACCGGGATCTTGCTTTTTCGGACAATATCAAAGCTGTCATTGAAATGCACGACTTTTTCATCGTAATTCAGAATCGCCTCGCCGGTCGTCAACACTTTCTGGTCTGACAGGTGGTTTCGAGTTGCTGTTTCTTCCGGATAAAGATCACTATCGGTCAGACCGACAATATCCTCAGGACTTGACAATCCGGCATAGTCGCAAAAAAGCTGATTGCACCCCATGAATTTAAAATCCAGATCCTTCCAAAAAATCGCGATTGGCAGCTTTTGTACAATACTATCCAAAAGATCAGCCTTCTCACAAATAATCGCTTTCCGACAAACTGTCGCCAAAACTTGTTTCAATTCGTCTTTAGTACAATTTTCGGACAATATTATTGCCTGTGGAATTTGAATTTGGGAATTTGATTCCGATGATACAACCAACACAACCGGCAATTTATCTTCGCCGTTCCCTAGGTCTTCATATATTTTGCTGAATTGATTCAAATCGGCTTGGTGAACCAAAACCGCATCAGGAGAAATTTGGGCGGACGCCATCAGAAAAGCCTCGGTTGTTTGAAAGAAAAATGTTCTCACGCACGACAATTCTGCGGTCAGGGGAATAAATTTTTCACAACTCTCCCCTGATTGCATAAAGACAAACAAGCTTTCCATTGGCAGTCAGTTTTATTTAGCAAGTGCAAAATTAACTAAATATTCAACTCAAAGAGCAACCATTGTCAGCAAATGTTACATTTTGCGATCTTTACACCTGTTCTAAATCATATTTTTAGCAACACAGAATATGAATTCCAATCGATTCTGGTTAAAAAACTTACAGAATCCGGATTTAAGCAGCGAACTTTTAAATCGAATGAAAACAACCGACTGAGCAAATCAACAATACCGATGAAAGCTCTACGGATCGGGACAAAATCAGAATGCCCCTCTCCTCTAACCGGTTTAAACAATGGTTAAATTAAATTTCTACTGATCAAAAATTGCTTCGGTATCGTTACCTTTCATTAAATTTGGCGCGATAATATTCTATATCATAAATTTCTATCCACAAATCAAATAAGACATGAGAAAAAAAGTTGTTGCCGGTAACTGGAAATGTAACACAAGCCTTCAGGAAGGTGTTGAATTAGCAAAAGCAGTAAACGAACTGGTTACCACAAAAGGAGCAAAAGATGTAGTTGTCGTGCTTGGAACTCCATTTACCCATATCACCAAAGTTGTTGAAACAGTTGATGCCAGCCGTGTTGGTGTTGCTTCTCAAAACTGTGCAGCTGAGGCCAAAGGTGCTTTTACTGGCGAAATTTCTGCATCGATGGTGAAATCAACCGGAGCAGGCTACGTTATTTTAGGTCACTCTGAAAGACGTGAATACTACGGTGAAACCAGCGAAACGTTGAACAAAAAACTGGCTTTGACTTTAGAAAACGGTTTGACTCCGATTTTCTGCTGTGGCGAGCCTCTTGAAATCCGCGAAGCAGGTACTCAAAAAGAATTCGTTATCAAGCAATTGGAAGAAACTATTTTCAAACTAAGCGCTGATGAATTCAAAAAAGTAATCGTGGCTTACGAACCAATCTGGGCAATCGGTACCGGAAAAACAGCAACAACTGAGCAAGCTCAGGAAATGCACAAAGACCTTCGCGATGCAATGGCTGCCAAATTTGGACAGGACGTTGCCAACGAAATCTCTATTCTTTACGGTGGTAGCTGTAACCCTAAAAATGCCAACGAACTGTTCGCTAACCCGGACGTTGATGGCGGTCTGATCGGTGGTGCTTCATTGAAAGCCGATGACTTCCTGGCGATCATCAACGCCTACTAATCGAATATTTATTCCGATTCAAAATACGATCCCGGTTGGTTCTTCCTTCCGGGATTTTTTATTTCCAAACCAGTCGTGAGGAAGAAGTACCTCATCCTATTGAAGCTCGTAAAGCACCATTCCTTCTTTCATCCCCTTCAATCTCGCAAAAAAACTGACACTTTTTTCCCTCCGCAATTCAAAACTGACAGTCATTCCTGCCATTCCGTAAGTTTTTTCAGTTTTGGTTTTACGTTTGAAAAATGAATTGAGAAAGCTCTTTCGAAAAAAGAAAACATGTTCTAAATTGAAGAGTAAAAGCAAGTAATTAATAAAACAAAATTTGTTCCCATGGAAAACAATACCACAGGAAATGCCGGAATCGTGCTGGTGTCGGAGGTTTACCCGGATAATATTGTTGTCCTTCCTCTCGAAAACCGTCCCGTTTTCCCCGGTTTAGCACTACCACTCAGCTTTGTGAACCGCGAAATTGTAAAATCGGTTCTCTATTCCATCGAAAAGAATAATGCATTCATCGGTGTATCGTACATCAAAACGACTAATTCGACCGATTTTTTCAAATCGGAAAAGCACAAAACCGGTACGCTGTTGAAAATTTTGAAAGTCATTAATAAGAGTGACGACAACATCCAGTTTTTTGCACAAGCAATCACCCGGTTTTACTACCGAAAAGAATTAACCAGACAAGCGATTACACATTGGCAGGTGGAGTTTGAATATGATGAAAAACAACCCGTTTCGAACGAGCTAAAAGCTTACACACTAGCCATCATCAACTCAGTGAAACAGCTAATTAAGCTCAATCCCATGTTCCAGGAACAGATGAAACTGGCACTATCGCAAGTTGGTATGGAAAAGCCCGGCCTATTGATGGATTTGGTAGCTTCGTTTCTAACGGCTGATGGAGACAAACTGCAGCCACTGGTCGAAGCGGTGGATCTTTTCAAACGAAGCGACCTGTTGCTAAAATTGTTGCGAGAGGAAATTGAGCTCAACGAACTTCAGCAACATATTGAAAAGCAGATTGAAGAAAAAATATCGACTCAGCAGCGAGAGTTTTTCCTGCGCGAACAGCTCAAAATAATTAAGCAGGAATTAGGGCTGGAAAAAGACGACAAAACCAGTGAAATTGAAGTGATAGAAAAGAAGATCAAAAAGCTGGTACTGACCGACGAAGTTGCGAAAACGATTGAAGAGGAGCTCAACAAACTTCGCACTTTAGAAAATGGCTCTGCCGAATACCAGGTTTCACGAACCTACCTGAACTGGTTGACTGACCTGCCGTGGGGCGTTTTTTCGGACGATAATTACGATTTGGCGAAAGCCAGAAAGATTTTGGATGAACAACATTACGGCCTCAACGATGTCAAGCAGCGTATTCTCGAATTTGTGAGTACAATTGTGAAACGCCGGAAAGTTTCAGGATCCATCATTTGTTTGGTTGGTCCTCCTGGGGTCGGAAAAACCTCGATCGGAAAATCGATTGCCGATGCATTGGGACGGCAGTTTTTTAGGTTCTCGGTTGGCGGAATGCGCGACGAAGCTGAAATTAAAGGACATCGCCGCACCTACATCGGAGCCATGCCCGGCAAACTCATTCAATGCTTAAAACGAACCGGTGTTTCCAATCCCGTAATAATGCTCGATGAGATTGATAAAATCGGAGCCAGCTATCAGGGAGATCCGGCATCGGCTTTGCTCGAAGTACTCGATCCGGAGCAGAATAGCGACTTTCTGGACCACTATATCGATGTTCGATTCGACCTTTCCAACATCTTATTCGTTACCACAGCTAATCAGCTCGATACAATTCCACAGCCCTTGCTCGACCGCATGGAGATCATTAAACTGTCGGGGTATATCCTGAAAGAAAAAGTGGAAATAGCGAAGCGATTCCTAATCCCAAAACAGCGTAAGGAGCATGGCTTAAAAGCCAATGAGATTCAGATCACCGATACCGCGTTGGTTCAAATTGTGGATGGTTATTCGCGTGAAGCCGGCGTTCGCAGTCTGGAGAATCAGATCAAGAAAATTATGCGAATGACCACCCTACTGCAAGCGGAAAACGGAAACAGCAGAATCAATGTAAGCCAAAACAATTTGAAGGACTTCCTCGGTCACCCCATCTTCACCACCGAAGGACTGTACAAAAAGTCGATCCCCGGCGTAACATTAGGGTTGGCGTGGACAGCAATGGGGGGCGCGACTCTTTACATTGAAGCGCAAGGCATTAAAGGTAGAAGCCCTGGATTGAAGCAAACCGGACAACTGGGCAGCGTGATGCAGGAATCTGCAGAGATAGCCTACTCATACATACAAAGCATCTTGCCCGACGACAATTTCGAATTCTTTAAAAACCATTTGGTACATCTCCATGTTCCTGCCGGAGCAACTCCAAAGGATGGCCCTTCGGCTGGTGTTACGATGGCGCTGGCAATATACTCGCTGGCAATAAATCAACCCATCAAAAAAGGATTGGCCATGACCGGTGAACTGACTCTCACCGGGAAAGTGCTGCCAATCGGTGGTGTGCGCGAAAAAACAATTGCCGCCCGACGGGTAAAAGTATTTGAGTTGATTTTTCCGGACGAAAACAAGAAAGACTTTGAGGAACTACCGGACTTTTTAAAAGAAGGAATTACAGCTCATTTTGTATCCTATTTCGACGAGGTAATCAAAATTGCCTTTGCCAAATAGTAGAAACTCCGCTGTTTTTAAAAAGAAGTTTTGATCCTATTTTTCTCCTGATTTTAAGTTGAATCAATGCTCCAAACAATTAATTTTGAAGCATTGATTTTGCCTCTTTAGCTCAGCTGGTAGAGCAGCTCATTCGTAATGAGCAGGTCGTGGGTTCGAGTCCCATGAGAGGCTCGAAAACAAGAATGCCAGCCGAAATTCGGCTGGCATTCTTGTTTTCTTATAAAGTTCGATTGACCGTTTTTAATAAGTCAGGGAACGAACTACCCGGCAAGTTTATTACCACATCTTAAACGAAGCAGGAGCCCGTTATTCAGCATTCATCGCACACCTAAAACCAGTGTTAAACAAAGCTGTTTCCGCCGTGTTCGATCCTCTTGCAGTTGCTGTGAAACTATTCTCTCCGTTTTGGTCGAAGAAAAATGAGCCACCACGAATCACCTTCAATTCAGCATTTTGCGGATCGGGAGAATTACTTCCGAGATAGGGTTTGAAAGTATCCGAACACCAGTTCCATACGTTCCCTCCCATATCAGTCAGTCCACAAGGAGTTTCACCATAGTAACCAACCGGCGATGTTAAAGTGAAACCATCAGCACTCTGTTTGGCCGACGGGTCATTTCCCTGCCAAACATTGGCTTTGTATTTTCCGTCGACAACGAGCTCGTCGCCCCAACTAAACCGGCTTGCACTTTTGCCACTACAACGTGCAGCAAATTCCCATTCGGCTTCGGTTGGCAGTCGCTTCCCTGCCCATGCGGCAAAGGCTACAGCATCGTTCCAACTAACATGGGTTACCGGGTGGCTATCGTCCGCACGGGAAATATTGGCTCCCAACGGATATTCCCAATTAGCCCCCGGAGTAAGAGTCCAACCAGACGTTTCGAAATCGAAAACTCCGGAGTCGCCAAACTTATCCGCATCGGTTTGATAGCCGGTTGCCTGAATAAACCGACGAAACTCCTTCACCGTTACCGGATTCTTATCTATTTTAAATGATTTTACTTCAACCTGATGAACTGGCTGTTCCTGCTCGGTTCCGGTTGACGAGCCCATCATAAATGTTCCTCCTTCAAAATAAACCATTTCCGCATCAGTCATTAGACCGGAGCTTTCTTCCCGAGGTTCGACCTTACTTTCTTCCGTTGTATCGCTGTTCGGTTCCGCTTTTCCACCAGTTCGTGAAGTACAAGCAAACAAACCAACCGACACAATCAACATTAAGATTCTGATATTCATAATTTAAAATGATTAAAACTTTTACTACCTGCGAAATCTAAAAACGCCCAATATACGGATGTTTTTAAAACCTCGTTCAATCTACAGTCACCATACTTCCCCACCAATCATTGTTTGGCTGGTAGTCTTTTGAGAGCATTTCCAGTCGTTGCTTTTCCAAACGAGGCAGGTTTTTATCGATAATCTTCTGTTGATATAGTTGCTCGTCCTCTGGTGAATACTCGGGGTCTTTCAGCGGGAGTTCTGCGCCCGCCTGATTCAAATAATCGAACAATTCCTCCCGCAATCTGAAAACCAGTTCCGGATTTTGTTCAGAAAGATCGGTCGTTTCAGCCAGGTCATTTCTTAGATTGTACAATTCTTCGTGATCATCTTCATAATAGTGAATCAATTTCCAATCACCTTTCCGAATGATTGAACTTGGGTCACCCCCTTGATTTCCATAGTGCGGATAGTGCCAAATTAGCGAACGTTCGGCAATTTGCCCTCCCTTCAAAAGGGGCAACAAGCTAACGCCATCATTGTGCTGGATTGGTTGAAGTGGTAGTCCCGCCAATTCGAGGATTGTAGGGTAAAAATCGGTTCCCGAAACCGGAACATCACATTTCTCCCCGCCCAGATTCAACCAGGGAACAGCGATGAAATACGGCTCGCGAATACCACCTTCCCACTGGTACCCCTTTCCTCCCCGAAGTGGCGCATTGTTTGTTGAAAAAGCATCACCCGAAGTAACACCACCATTGTCGCCGGTAAAAATTACAATTGTATTTTTGTCGAGCCCCATTTCCTTCAAGGCATTCAAAACCAAGCCAACCGCATCGTCCATCGACTCTACCAGGCCGGCATACACCGGATTGTCCTGGTGCAAGCGATAAGGCAATCTTCGCTCCATTTCAAATCCAGACTCAGCAATTCCCATTTCTTCAGCTTTAGCACGGTACTTTTCCCATTTTTCGCGGGTGGTTTGCAAAGGGCCATGAACCGCGTAAAACGACAAATAAGCTAAAAACGGCTTGTCTTTGTTTTCCCGCATGAACTTAACAGTTTCGCTGGCCAGCCGCATTTCCAGGTTTTCACCATCCGGTCCATTTGTAAGATTGGGATTCTGGTAAGGTGAAAAATAACCCCCTCTTGGACTTCCGGAGTCCCAGCCACCAATATTGATATCAAACCCATGATCTTCAGGCCAGGAGCCTTGGTCGCCCAAATGCCACTTGCCGGCAAAAAAAGTTCTGTATCCCGACGATTTCAATGCTTCGGGCAGCGTAACAAAATCGGCCGACAAACGGTGCTCGTAGCCCGCAGGAAGCAATTTTGAAGACCGTCCCATCGTCCGCCATTCCTCGCCCGATTTTTCACCGATCCAATCCGTGATTCCATGCCTGGCCGGAAATTTACCGGTCAGAATGCTGGCGCGCGATGGGCTGCATACCTGGCAGGCTGCGTATCCATTTGTGAAAACCATTCCATTTTCAGCGATCTGATCGATGTTTGGAGTTTCATAGTATTTACTCCCCATACAGCTCAAATCGGTATAGCCCAAGTCGTCGGCTAATATGAACAATACATTGGGCTTTTCAATCGCCTTTTCCTTATTGCAAGACACCAAGGAAAGAGCAACTGTCGTTATCGTGAGAAACTTCAGATTGTTGTTTTTCATCTATAGTTAAGTTTTTGGAATTATTTTTTACGTACCAGAACCAGCCAGTCGTCTCCACCGGCAACAGGAGCTTTCCCCAGTTCAACTACTCCTCCACCTTTAACTTTCTTTACATTCCCAACTTGTAGCTTTCCGCCAGTAGCCGGGTTAAACCATTCGACTGTAAAATCACCCGCAACACCGGATAAATCGAGTGTAGAAGAAATCACATACGCGAGCTGAACCAAATAGATTTCGCCCGGCTTGGCCAGGCAATGTTTGTCCTTATCCATGTTGGTATTCCCGATCAGTTTATCAGCGTTTTTCATGTCCTGAAACGGAATTCCGTTGTCCGACAAAAAGTTAATGGCAATGCGACAATAATCCCACGATTTATCGCGGCTGCGGAAATCTTCCATCACCAAATCGTTCTCAGGAAGCTGGTATCCGAAGTAATACTCAACACCGGCACCACCTGCCATAATGTTGCCCCAAAGGGTTTGTTTACGTACGTCGTGGATGGTATATCCAACAGTTGTTGCATCAAACCCCTTGTAGCCCGGATCGGCGGGAACACCTTTGCCTGCCGAACCTTGCTCGTCGTTTGCCACAACCCAAGGTTTGCCGGCTACATCCGACTCAACCACCCACTTCAGTGTTTGTTTGAATACCGCGTCCCACATGTTCTGCAACGAAACGCCGGTTAGTTCCGATTTATTACCAAGCAATGGCTCATACCTTTTATCCTGCTCGTTGGGAAAAGTATGCAGGACGAGATTATGTCGGTAAGGATCATTTTCTGCAAACCAATCGGCCATGGCAATATGATTTTCTCCCGACTGCGTATTCTCTTCACCCAAATTCCAGTTGAGCGCCAACAAATAGCCGTACCGAGCTACCAATTCGCGGTAATACAAGCGGCGTTCAGGTCCCAAATCACCACCATCAAGCGCTTCCGGAACAAGTCCTTCTTTATCGTGCCCACGCACATTGTCGTCGTTTTCGGTTTCCTGAGTTTTAAAATGAAGATACATTCCTTTGGTTTGGGCAAAGTCGAACACAATTCCCCATTGATCGAGTTTTGAACAATCGTAATGCATTTTATCGTCGCGTCCAACAAATGGCCAAACATTGTCGCCATCGCCACCAGCGTTGTATGTCAGAAACGAGAAGGCATTCAATCCCTTATCCGCCAGATAATTGACAGCACCAATCAAAGCCTTTCCTTTTCCGCCTTTCCAGCTTGGATCGCCCTCCTTGTAATCCTGACGATGAGCGACTAGTTTTTTAAGTGGCACTTTAGCTTTCATTGCCACTGTATTATCAAAATCTTCGTAACCGAGCAAGGTTTCAGGAGCATCGCTACCGGCTTTATAGAAAAATTCGCCTGTTCCTTTAAACTGAAGATGGTGTTTTCCAACGTATTCCAATCGTCCCTTGGCCCGTAGGTCGCACCCTGTTTTGTCAGTCTCCCCCACTTCAAACGAACCACTGATTCCATCGTATGCAGCCAGTGTTTTCATCCATGGCATATCGGCAACCGCAACCATTGCACCTTGCAAAAAGGAGATTGAATAGTTCCACGTTCCGGTTTTGTCAGGAGAAAGGTGCGCTCTCCATTTGATTCCTTCCGAAGCACTGGTTTCCGACGCGTTTCCATCGGCCGCAAAATAAGCAGGCACCCGATAGGAAGGTGAGCCCGATTCGTGCGTAAAAGTGACCGTCATGCGGTAATCGGTGAATGGATTCGGACGTTGATCGGTTTCGGCAGCAAACGGACCATCGAGCGTAAGCGTCACCTTATGCCATTGTTTCAGTTCTCCGGAGATAACAACTTCGCCGTTCCCATTTTTACTAACCACTTCTGGCTTTTCCTCCTTTGGAGCCGATTCAGCCACACCACCTGTGGTTACCGCGTTCTGACCGACATCCTGTCTAGTCGAAAGGCTTTTCGCCAACTCCAGCACATCTTTTCCTTTGGTCATGGGCGCAAAAACAAGCCCTGCCCAACGGCCGCGACTGAATTCCTGTCCATCTTTGCTACCAACTTTCGCGATCACGGTAATTTTGTCGCCGTTCTTTAGATTGATGTTTTCCCACAAATCGTTATACTGAACACCTTCTTCAAACGAGCTTTTACTTAGCGGTACTATCAAACGGCCAACCTCTTTTTCGTTTACTAAGACCTCATACGACGATTGTCCGTCGTTTTCGCCCACCCCAACAAATACCAGGTCGTAAACTCCATCAGTCCCAGTAAACAAGCTTGTAGTTCGGGCTTCTTTACTGCGCTCAGGATTAACTGCCAGCCAGTTATTATCGAGGTAGAAATTTGTTGCTTCCACCGGAAACCGTGTTGCTTTCATGGCCACAACTCCCGGAACTATTTTCGAGAGCTGATCGAAATAAGTAAGTGCCACTTTCGGAAACCGCGCCGGCACTTCACCCGATTTTATTTTTAACTGAGGACCTTCTCCTTCAGGCCTGTAATTCTCGTCGTCAGTCAGCAAAAATTTATCCAGTTCAAAGCCATCTTCGCGCATACTAAATTGAATGTCATGAATTCCAGCCCGGTCGATATCGAGGTAGATTTCCTTCGCAACACCACAATGTTCAGCGTCCGTTCGCTGCTTGCTTTCCCATGTCCAGTCGTTCTTGCCATCGCACCACTGCATCCGTTGGCCATGCTCTGGCCATGTTCCGTCAATCCCCACATGGAGTCCGTTATCTTCCGATCCGGTTGAATGACTGCGGACCCAAACATAATAACGCCCCGGCTTATTGATGTTCACCTTGTAATGAACAACAGCCATCATTCCCGGTTCGTTTGAGAAATTTTCCGCGGCAATCAACTGATCGCTATGAGTAGCACGGGTATCCGGAAGGATTTCGATGTAAGCATTATTACTTGCCCCGGCAATATGAGCCTCGTCAGCATCGGGCTGAACTGCCGGAATACTCTTTTTATGCGTTACATACCATTGCCGTTTTTCGGTATTTGTTTGCTGGTAAAAAAACTCAGCCTCAACGGCCACCATTCCATTGGCCTCGTCGAACACCAACTGATCATTTACCAGATACATGTTTGTTTTAGCTTCCTGCGCCCAACCATTAAAAAAAGTGCAATACAGCAGTAGCAAGATCGTTAGATTCTTTTTCATTATTAATTTAGTTTGATATAGTTTCTTTTAAAATTACAGGATTTGCCGGCTCTTTTTGGGCAACAGCTCCTGTCTCTATGATTTAGCTTGTTCAAATATACATAATGCGAAAAATAATAGCGGCCAATATTGGTCAAATAATCAGGGAAATGAATTTCAAAACTAAACAACTAGCAAACAGATAATTACCCCCACATTCACTTCCCACGGTTAACCATGCGAGAAATTGTGATGAACGATTTTAGCTTTTAAAGCAAAAAACATACGGAGTTTTTGGGCTAAGCTAGTAAACAAGTAGAGATCTGTGGAGTATCTTAGCAAAAACGATATCACCAATTTTCGTTTAAAATGGAATAGACGAACCAAACCAGAACTATTGTTGCAAACGTAAAAGCCGATGCATGAAAAAGAAAGAAAAGAAATCGCTCGCTGGTAAACTTATCATTGGTGGTGCTGCCGCCCTATTTATTCTCTATGGCGTTTTTCTGAGTACCTTGTGGGTGGCGGGAACTCCAACCCAGGCAAGAGTAACCGATTTTCGCCGGGAATTGGGAGAACGAGACGAAACCATCCGTAATAAATACACCTACACGTATGCTTACGAATTTACCGCTTCAGGAAAACAATACTACGGCCATTCGAAAAAGGTACAAGGCCCCGTATTTTTAAAAACCCAGGGAAATAGTTTTGTAACGGTTCATTATTTAGGCTGCTGCCCGGCAATCAATTGTCCGACAAGTGATTTTAAGCCTTGGTATAAAGTTTTAATCTATTGGGGAGTTGCTTTTATATTGGGCTATTTCACAAAAAGAATTAACTAAGTAAACCTGATTTTCGCTGGAAATTCGTCCTTCTTATTCTTTTAAACTATTTGCCATTTTCAGTTGATTTACGAGTGGTTTTGGATCGAAATAATTCGGCACCGGAAACTTAATTTCGTGCACGTGTTTCCAGGTACGATCGGTATAATAGTAGGCCAGATGAATTCCATGAAACGGAGTTTTAATGGCTTTTATTTTTGTTAAGCCCGACATTGGGTAATCCCAGTTGTGAAAATATCCGTTGAAATATGCATACTTCTCCCCGATTAAAATTTGCTTATCTCCTTTCATATTTTTACGGTAATAGTACAGCGGAAAAAAACGTGAGGCTGCAAAAATGAACGCCACAATGGAAGCAATGATAAGTAAGAAACCGCCTCGTTCATCGGTATCGAGAAAAAACAAAAATGGGACCGTAATAACCAAAAACGAAATTGCGATGATCCACATTATGGCTTTGTTTTTATCCTTACTCTCTCTTTTCATTGTTACAGCATATTGCTTTAGCATTTCATCATCCAGTTCCAGATGAATCAACAGTTTTTTGCCGGTTTGGAGTTTATCCATTTTTTTAGCCCGGCTTCGAAAAATGATTGCTACAACCAAAAAACTGAAGGTTAAAAAGAAACACAAAAATGCCAACGCCCAAACTTCACTAAGCGGATTCCCTTCGAAAAACGGCAGAAGCATTAGAACTGCAGCTACGAGCGTACACACCATAAAAATGCGCGAAGCGGAGCGCTGTTTGTTTTTTATTCCTGAGATTCGATCGTTCATTTTATAGGATAATTTTAACTTGCTATTTTAACAAAGGACACCCGCAATTACGGCAGACTTCCTCGTCTATTTCATGTAAAAATGCGCAGGCGTTGCAAAAAATAATTGTATCGCCCGATTTATCGAATTTTTCGTACGAATTTAGCTTTGCATGATACCGCACTTTGTCGCCAATTTTATAGTAGTTATAAACCGTATCGTCGTTCTCAGACCAAATTTCGTGCACTTTCCTATTTTCGCATTTTATGAATACCGTGAACACGTAACGCTCAGCTTTTGAACCGAGTTCTCCAATGTCCTTGTATGTTTTTTTAATCTTTTTGTCGACCACAACTCCATCCCAGTCGCGGGTTGCCGATTTTGATTTCCCCGAAAAAAAGCCAATTGCGATAAACATCAAGCCAATTACCAGTCCGATTTGCAGCGCCTCTGGATTATCCATTTCATCGCTTAATGCTCCATAGAGAAAAAACCCACCAACTGCAATTACAGCAATAATCAACGAAAACTGAAATTTCCATTTTTTACTGCTTGTCAGATATCGGTCGAATGACTGGTCGTGTATTTTGTTTGAATAGGCCATTTTTAATTGGAGTAATACTGACTACTTAAACTAACGAATCTACTTTGTACCATTCCATTTCTTAAAAGGAACACCTTCGTTATAACCAAATTTTCCTGTAAATGAAGAAAAGTCAGACGTAAAGGTAAATTCAAATTTCCCATTTTTTCCGCTCCCTCTATTTTTCCAGTTTCCTGTAAGTTTGTTATCTTCTAAAGTTCCTTCTAGTTTCCCATTTCCCCCTTCATACGAGCCAACAACCCCATTCCCACTTTTAATTATTGATAGGTTTCCAAAAGTAGTCTTGTACGTACCTACTATATTATTACTGTTTCCTTGATTATTTCCATTGGAATTTTTATTGCTTGAACTTTGAGTTTGAGGTGAAGATGATTTTGTTGCAGTTCCACTTGAATACACTCCACCTGACAGCTTGTGTATTCGTCCATCATAATCCTCACGTGTCCTCACTCCGTTCCATTTTTCGTTTAGAGCCTCATCGTCATAACTCCGTTTCCCTTCAAATGCGCTATGGTCTGAATTGAATATAAATTCAAATTTCCCTTTTCCATTGGTTTGAGACCAATTACCAGTATATATACGATTTTTAATTGTGCCTCTAATTCTTCCCCCATTATAAAGGAACTCACCAAAAAGCTCATCTCCATTTGCATAAAGTATCATTTTATCAAAATCGGTTTTGAAAACGCCAAGAATTCCCTCATAGCCATGAGTGTCCGGCGAGAACACCTGGGCACCACTTCCTGATAATTTTGAAGATTCTACTTGTATGCCGGAAATTTTTTTGCCATTCCATTTACTATTTGGAGCACTGTTGTTATATCCATATTTTCCGACGAATGAAGAAAAATCAGATGAAAAGATAAATTCAAATTTTCCACTTTTATTGCTTCCGCTGTTGGTCCATGTGCCGGTAAGTATGTTACCGTTTAAAGTTCCCTGTAGCTTTCCATTTCCACTCTCATATGTCCCCGATACAGAATTACCATCTGTATTTAAAGACAGTTCGTTAAAATTAGTACTGTACCTTCCCACAATTTGGCTATTTGAAGAAAATTGCCCAGATGGTAAAACAGATGGCTTTGTGGATATAGAAGTTTGGGGAGTGCTTGTATTTGCAGAACTTGGTGGGCTGGAAATTTTGGTTCCGCTCCACTTTGAAGAGGGAGAACTATTATTGTAGCCATATTTTCCGGTGAATGATGAAAAATCAGACGAAAAGATAAATTCAAATTTTCCACTTTTATTGCTTCCGCTGTTGGTCCATGTGCCGGTAAGTATGTTACCGTTTAAAGTTCCCTGTAGCTTTCCATTTCCACTCTCATATGTCCCCGATACAAAATTGTAGTTTGCACTTAAGGTCAGATTCTTAAAGTTAGTTTTGTAAACCCCCTCAACTGTTCCCGATTGAGCGAAACGGGCTGCAAAAGCATCGCTTCTTCCGACAATCAACATCATTGTTGCCAGCAAAATACTAAGCATCATCTTTTTCATATCTGATTCAATTAATAGTAATGTAATTCTATTTCCTCCATAAATGGCTTAAGGTAAATCTCCTGCTCATGCAGGGATCCTGAGTTGCCCGAATTCGAAATTCCTCGGGTTCGATTATAACATTGTAACTCCCCTCAACCTCCTCACACTGACTTTTCGGGCCCGAGAGTTTTAACACATTTCCCGCAAGCGAATATTTGCCTTTCAACGGTTCTTCCCCGTCATTCATTTTATCTTCAAATTTCCAGGTGCCATCGTTGTAAAACGTCCAGTAGAAATAGCCGGTCTTTTCAAATCCGAATCTCCAGGTCCCCACCAAAACGTTGGCTTTAAATGCCATATTTACAGCACTTGCAAGTTGTGCACATTCGTATCCGCGCTGGGTAATGGTTGATGCCTGCGTGTATTCAAATTTCCGGCGCAGTTTATCATCCAGCTCATCGTATTTTTGCTTTTCATCATACGCTTCCCTGAGCTCTTCCTTCTGGCTTTCAACCAACTCATTTATTTTTTTTATCAGCTCCTTCGATTCGGCAAGTTGCTTAAACCGGGCAGCCAGCCCTTTGGCATCGCCGCGGGCACCTTCGTTTACACCATCGGTTATGTTCCAGTCGAAAACCGTATTCACCACATCTTTCGAAAGTTGAATGGGTGTAACACCGGGAATAAGAAATTTGATTTGTTCTTCAACCACCGAAATCTGCATGGAATTGATGATTTTGTTTTTTTGCTCCAAAGTTTGAAACTCAAGCTCTAACGACCAGTTTGATAGTTCTGAAATATTCGATTTTAGCTGTTCAAAACGTGCATCGGTTTGCTTTTTTAGCGGAATGGCATCCTCCGGAAAAGCGGGAGGCTGCCCATACTCTTTTAAAACTCTGGTGCTGTGTTCCACCATTTCGAGCCGTTGCTGATCGCTCAACGAAGGATCGTTCAGAGCCTTCTCCATTTCAGACTTTGCTTCGTTTACCCATGCCGTTTCCGATTCGTTAAGCATCTTCTGTGCAGAACCTTGTTTGTTAAACAGCAAAACGATGGATAAAATTACGAATGTGGTTAACAGGTATTTTAATTTCATTCTTTCGCTTTATTAGTATTTTCTACTGGAACAACGAGATTTAGCTTTGTTGCACGATCGTTTATTTAACCAACTTGTAATAAAAATTGGTATCAACGGTTCGTTTTCCATGTCGGGTATAGTGTCCTGTAATTGTACTGTTGTCTTCAGAGATCGTCATGCGATAAGTATAGCCCTGATCAGCACTTGTGCCATCGGTGGTTGACGGTAATACATTGAAATTCATTTGTCTGCCTTCGATTTGCCCCTCACCTTTGTAACTTTTCCACATACCGGTAGCTTCATCGGGCCAGGCAGCAATGGCAATAAAATCACTTCCGTTTTGCCAAAAATGAATTCGACCCCGATGGTCCTTACTCCCGGAGGTACTCCAGCTTCCTGCAATATTAACCGGTACACTACTTTCGACTGAACCAGCGGAAGCTGCTGAGCTTGACGATCCAATCTTTCTACCGTTCCATTTTGAAGTAGGCGTACTTTCGTTGTATCCCCATTTGCCGGTGAACGAAGAAAAATCGTCCGAGAAAACAAAAACCAACTTTCCGCGTCCGTTGCTTTGGCTCCACGTACCAACAAGTTGGTTTCCTTGCAATATGCCATCAATTTTGCCGTCCTTGAATTTGTATGTGCCGGTTACATGATTACCGGAAATGCTCAACGTCATGTCCTGAAAATCGGTTGTATAAGTTCCTGTAATCTTGTGACTGTGAGAATCACTTTTGGGTGAACTCGGCACTTTAGTCTGTGATGATGAAGTTGTTCCTGCTGAGCTTGACGATCCAATCTTTTTACCGTTCCATTTTGAAGTAGGCGTACTTTCGTTGTATCCCCATTTGCCGGTGAACGAAGAAAAATCGTCAGAGAAAACAAAAACCAACTTCCCGCGTCCGTTGCTTTGCCTCCACGTACCAACAAGTTGGTTTCCTTGCAATATGCCATCAATTTTGCCATCCTTGAATTTGTATGTGCCGGTTACATGATTACCGGAAATGCTCAGCGTCATGTCCTGAAAATCGGTTGTATAAGTTCCTGTAATCTTGTGACTGTGAGAATCACGATCATTATTATTGCCTGTGGAAGAACTCTGATCCGAATCATTGGAGCGTACAATAAAACTTGCTGAGGCGACTTCTCTCCCATTGTTGTCAGAATCATTCATCCGGAAATCATATTCCCCTTCTTTCTGAGGTGCAACAAATTGAAAAATTCCAGCTTTTTTCTTCCTTAAAAACTGATAGCTCAGGTCGTATTTATCGTTTATTGCTTCGCTGCCATGTTGTACGCTTGACGGGACGATTCCGATCCAAGCATTTTCAAAATACAATGCAGAGGCATAAAAAGTAACGTTGATTGATTCTCCCGGCTTAAATTCTGATTTATTAAGCGTTATACTCTGAGATTGAGACTGTAAGGAGACAACAAAGAATAAGAACAAATAGAATATCGGTTTCATAGCGTTTACTTTTATTGGTTTCACATTCTATCTAACAGTAACTAAAACTCAATATCACAGAAACGCGCACCCGCTAAATTTTCATTTCCACAATGTTTGCATATCACCAATGTTGGTTTCTATGCCTTAAAATCAACAACATCACTCTCCCCCATCATGTCAGCTACAAACAACTCCACTTTTGTCCGCCCTCGTAGTTTTGCCAGATTCCAATGCTCCGTGTTAGCTTCCTTCGGGAAACATGGCAGTTTGGAACTTTTACTCTGTTTGATCTTTGCGCCTATTCGAGCGGATCTCCATGCGGCCTTCCGCAAAAATGACACACTGGGTTGATTCTCCAGCCTAAAACTTCAAAAGGCAATTAAATTGGGGGTTCTTATCTTGAAGGTATCGCCATAATTCGAACAGCACCTTTCTGCAATACGCTCTAATCCATGGCTTTAAATCAGATTCATTGGCTGGTTATGAATCGTTCTAAATTAAAGATAGCGATATTTGCCAATATTTTTTTTATCCAAAGCCCAAAAACATGTCTTAATTAGACTCGTTCTATATTTCCCATCATTTACCTGGCATGAAGAGGCAAAACTTATCCGGTTAAGTCCCTAGTCGGCAGATGGAAGCCTCAACTTCCTCAATCCCTAATAGGCTCTAAAACAGAAAAGCAATTGACAGCTCGACCAAATCAAAAGGCTTGGCACTTCAACAAAAAACCGAAAACCTTAGCTTGCAAGCACCCGCTATCCGAACGCCCCACTCCAATCAGGAAAGTTTATATTTGCATTCAAAATAGAATTTATGAGCGAGAAAACACCGGCTTCGGAATTGCTTGCAAGAATGGCGACTTTTTGTCGGCTGATGAATGAGAGCAATCCGGAGTGGAAAATGGCAATGATTTTCAGCAAAATCAACCTGCTATATTTTACAGGAAGCATGTCGGAAGGGATGTTGATTGTTGAACGCGACAACGGAGCCACCTACTGGGTACGCCGCAGTTACGAACGAGCCCTGGCCGAGTCAGAATTTTCGGATCTCAGGCCAATGGAAAGCTATCGGGATGCAGCCGCGGGTTACCACCATTTACCTGCAACGGTTTATCTCGAAACTGAATTTGTGCCGCTGGCTATGTTTCAAAGGGTGCAAAAACATTTCCCTTTTCAATCATTCAAAGCACTTGATTTTCAAATTTCGATGACCCGCGCGGTGAAAAGCGACTGGGAGCTGAAGTTTTTGAAACAAGCCGGACGCATTCATCAGCGTGTATTGGAGGAGCAAGTTCCACTACTGTTGCGCGAGGGCATGAGCGAAACAGAGCTGGCAACCGAGCTGTATGCACTTATGGTAAAAGAAGGCCATCAGGGAACAGCCCGTTTTGCTATGCATGACACTGATATTGTTGTGGCTCAGTTGGGCTTTGGCGAAAACTCGCTGGTTCCAACCAATTTTGATGGCCCGGGTGGAAACCAAGGGTTGAACGCTGCTGTTCCGAGCCTTGGAAACCGAGACCGCAAACTCAGTAAAGGCGATTTGGTTTTTATTGATATGGGACTGGGAGTGAACGGCTATCACTCGGATAAAACCATGACTTACTTATTCGGCGCCAAACCATCAGCCGAAGTACAACAAATTCACAACCAATGTGTCGACATTCAATACCGGGTAGCCGATAGGCTTCGCCCCGGCAACACGCCCGAAGCGATCTACGAAAGCATTATGTCGGAACTATCGCCCGAATTCAAACAAAACTTTATGGGCTTTGGCAAACGGCAAGTAAAATTTTTGGGCCATGGAATTGGCTTAACGGTTGATGAATTACCGGTTTTGGCCAAAGGCTTTAAAATGCCGCTTCAGGAAAACATGGTTTTTGCCGTCGAACCAAAGAAAGGTATTAAAGGGTTTGGTATGGTCGGCATCGAAAACAGCTTTTTGGTAACTGCTGATGGAGGCCAAAGTATTTCCGGCAGTAATCCGGGCTTAATCGTTGTCGACTAAGCGCGAACGTAAAATCTCTCATGTGCAATCTGCACATTCATCAACATGCGCTATTATAAATAAGCAGTGCATGTTGATGCCTCTTCTTCCACGAGCCTTCTTTTTAAATGTATCTATCGGGTACATTGCCTGCCTCCCGCCCTTCATTGTACCAATATTGGCTCACCCTAACCTATAATAGGAATTAGATGGAAACAAAAGCTAACACAAAGGCAATATGCACTCTAACGCAATAAAATCTCCAATATAAATACAACTTAACCCAATTCGAATACAATCCTCCTTCATCTTGAACATCGTACATTTGTACTATCAAAAATTCAGAAACAGAATATAAAAATTACAAATACAAAAAGATGAAAGCAATTGGATACAAACAAGCCGGACCGATTACTGCGCCAAACGCACTGATCGAGTTTGAAACAGCGACTCCGCAAATTGGCGAGCGCGACCTTTTGGTTGAAGTTAAAGGCATATCGGTTAATCCGGTGGATGTAAAAATTCGGGCCATGCCTCAGTTCGAGCCCGAAGAAGGACAAACAAAAATTATCGGGTGGGATGCTGCCGGCATTGTGCGCGAAGTTGGAAACAAGGTGAGTAAATTTAAAGCTGGCGACGAAGTTTTTTATGCCGGTGAATTCACCCGTGCCGGATCGAACGCGCAGTTTCAGGCTGTTGACGAACGGATTGTTGGGTTGAAGCCAAAATCTCTCGGATTTGCTGAAGCAGCCGGGTTCCCGCTGACCTCAATTACTGCCTGGGAAATTTTATTCGACTCGTTCGCTTTGAACGAAGGCGACGGAAAAGGCGACAGCCTGCTAATTGTCGGGGCTGCCGGTGGTGTTGGTTCAATCTTAATTCAACTGGCAAAAAAGCTGACCGGCCTTACTGTAATTGCAACTGCATCGCGCCCCGACACCATCGACTGGGTAAAAAAGATGGGTGCTGACTATGTTATCAATCACCGCGAATCACTGGTTGATCAGGTTAAAAAACTAGGACTGGAACCGCGCTATGTTGCTTCTCTCAACGGAACAGAAGAGCACTTTCCGGGAATTGTTGAATTAATCAAACCCCGTGGTCATATCGCACTAATCGACGACCCACAGACATTGGATATTGCGTCAATAAAGCTGAAAGCGCTAAGTTTTAGCTGGGAATTCATGTTTGCCCGCTCCTTGTTTCAAACCGCCGACATGGAAAAGCAACATGAATTGCTAAACCGGGTATCAGCACTTATCGACGAAGGGAAACTGATTTCAACGGTTACCAAAACGTTGGGCAGCATGGGCGCCAAAACACTCAAAGAAGCCCACATTCAACAAGAAAGTGGCCGGGTTATCGGCAAAAATGTATTGAATGGCTTGTTGTAAATCGTCCAGTGTGAGGTTGATCGGTTGTCAACCTCACATCTACTATAAAAGATTTACCAATTGAAACACAAAAAATCATGAGTAACACGAAACTTACAATTACAGCACGAATTTTAGCCAAACCGGGTAAACGGGAATTGGTAAAAACAGAATTATTGAAACTAATTGACGTTACCCGCGAGGAAGAAGGATGCATCTATTACGATTTGCATCAGGACAACGAGAATGAAAACCTTTTTCTGTTTTTTGAGAACTGGGAGAATCGGCTTTTATGGCTGAAACACATAAACAACGCCAACCTCGCTGAATACAAAAAAGCAACTGAAGGTGCCGTTGACGAATTCATTGTTAATGAAATGACCCAGATCGCATAAAGAACTTTTTGACTTCATTTTAAACGAAAAAATTAAAACCCAATGGATGCAATAAAAATGATTAAAGAGCGCAGAAGCGTTCGCAAATTCAAGAACGAAAAAGTAGATCGTGAAACCATGACGGAAATTGTATCGATTAGTCGATGGGCACCTTCCTGGGGTAATTTTCAGGTGGCACGCTATACACTGGTCGACGACAGAACGCTGATCCGGAAACTCGCGACCGACGGAGTGGATGGTTTTATTTACAACGTTAACACCCTCAAAGAAGCGAAAGGCGTTGCCGTATTGAGTTTTGTAAAAGGCAAAAGCGGGAAACTCGAAGGTGATGATTATGCCACCTCTAAAGCGAATGTTTGGGAAGTTTTTGATGCCGGGATTGCCTGCCAAACATTTTGTCTGGCCGCTCATGCCAAAGGTGTTGGAACCTGCATTATGGGTGTGATTAACGATACATCAATCGCTGGGATCGTGGGACTACCCGACGATGAAACAGTTGCTGCACTGATTGTTTATGGATACGAAGACGGTGAACACGCCAACCCGACACCGCGCAAAAATGTAGATGAAATCTTACGTTTTGTTGAAGCTTAATAAAGAAGATACCGCCATGAAAAATATAGTGATAACAGGTGCCACCGACGGAATTGGAAAACTGGCTGCAATCCAACTGGCCAAAGAAGGTCATTCAATTTTCGTTCACGGCCGAAATGAAGTAAAGGTCTCCGCTACTATAGCGGAGATAAAAGCTGATACAAACAACCAAAATATTTCCGGTTTAGTGGCCGATATGTCAGACTTGAATGCCGTTAAACAAATGGCCGACAAGATCAACCGTGAACTCCCCGGCATTGATGTACTGATCAACAATGCAGGTGTTTTTAAAAGTTCAAATATCCTCAACAAACAAGGTGTCGATCTGAGGTTCGTAGTGAACTATCTGGCTCCATACCTCCTAACAACTATGATTCTCCCTTTACTGGAAAAAACCAAAGGCTCACGCATCATCAATTTAAGTTCGGCCGCACAGGCTGCTATTTCGTACGATGCCATGCTCGGTAAATCCCCCATATCAGTAAACGAATCTTATGCTCAAAGCAAACTGGCACTAACCATGTGGAGTTTCCGCCTGGCAACAGAACTGCATGAAACCTCAGTTATAGCTGTTAACCCGGGCTCTCTGTTGAATACTAAAATGGCCAACGAAGCCTACGGGCAGCATTGGTCTCCCGCAGAAAAAGGGGCTGATATTCTATGTGATTTGGCACAATCGAAAGAACACGAAGGAATTACCGGAAAATATTTCGACAACGACAGGGGCGCTTGGGCAAATGCACACCAACTTGCCTACAACGAAGCTGCAATCGATGAACTGATCGACTTCACCCAAAAATTAATTGACTAAAACAGAGAGATGAATTTCACAGTGCCATTTTACAAACCTCCATAAAAGGCTGATCGTTTGTTACATCGGGTTGAGCCACTCCCAAATACAAATTATTCGCCTCCCAGATAAAGTACCTTTTGGCTATAAACGGTTCCGTTGGTAGCGCTGGTCAACCGAACGAAGTATATTCCCGGCCGAAAAGCATTGAAACTTATCGCGATCCGGTCTGGCTCTGTACTTGTTGTGTTCACCGCACAAGAACGTCCCAACAAGTCGAATATCTCAGGATCAACAGGTTCAACCTCGTCCTGAAATCGGATCACTAGTTCTTCATTAAAACGCAATGGATTGGGATAGGCAACAAATTCCAGATCTTCCTCCCCAAACGGGTCCACTTCCGCTTCGGTTTGTTGGTAGCAAACCAAAGCCTCTATCACTGCAGCCGTTCCGCTTTGCGTGTTACTTTTGTCCTGAAAACTGTACCACTCACCACCATCGAAAATAAAGTAAGTATTTGAGCTATCGTTACTTCGTTCGGCCAGATAAACGGCAAAAATATCGTTCGAATTCATATTTTCGATCGACCATGCAAGGTAAAAACTGCCGTCGGTACTAACTTCCTCATCAAAAGAAAAGTAATTCATAACTCCCTCGACCACGCCGCTCAAGCTAAAATCCTGACTATAAATTAAACTCCCCGGAAGATCTCCGCCTTCGTATACCGAAATAGTTAAAAATGCCCCGCTTCCGGTTATCGATTTGCGCGAAACACCAAGCGTCAACCCTTGAATTTTACACGAGGTATCAAATTGAAAAGACTCAGCAAATTCGGAAAAGCCAAAACTATTGGTTCCGCTATAATAGCCATCACCTTCATTGTTCTGATCGATTAATCCGTCGACATGCAAATCATTGTCTTTCAGATTGGTTACAACGGTACATTGTTCTTCCTCAGCAAACGGATCCATCCCATTGAGGGAGGTCGCGCCAGTATTATTCGGATCGAGCCAGCTTTTCAATTGCATATCGGACGACGAAAAATTGTCCCAGGCATAACGGAACTGAGAAAAATAGTCATTAACCGGATTATCACAACTAGCCTCGCCTCCCACCAAAGAACCGCGTACCCGCAAATCCGGGTCAATCAAACCAGCTCCCGACGAGCCGGACTCGGTGGTTCCTTCTTCCCATTGACGCACTTTCCAAAAAGCGCCTGACAAATAATCGGAGGAATAAGAACTGATGACAGGCGAATCGCGATCGATCGCCACTTTCTTGATGTCACCTAGCGGATGATGGATTGAAACAGTTGAATCGGGGACTGTCGACGAACGATCCCATCCAAGGAAATAAGGTTGAAAACTCTTTGGTGGTTCCACGCTCAACTCAACAAGCGAAAAATCCAGCTCTGTGGAAGTCGCCTTTAAGCTGCTGCTACTAATTGAGTTCAACACCTCTCCATCAATATTCTGACAATAGGGCGACTCATAATTAAACAAAAACACACTCTTCGACGCATCACTCGAGTTCTGAATACAATGATTTGCGGTGTATAAATAAGGTGTTCCGTCTTCTTGAGTATTATTCAACAAAGTTCCCGTGCACAGCTCTGTTCCGGCAATCAAGATCCGACAAACCGCATCGGCTGCATCCCGATACTGATCCAGGTAATCGCATTTTACATTCACGTTGCATGTGCCGGATTCGCCTAAAGGTCGACGTCCGCCGGAATAGGCTTTCAACCCGGCAAAGTCGTGATTAACTGATTGCAACTCCAGCTCTCCCGAAAAATCCGCGTCAAGTGGTTCTTCGTACTGAATGATAAGTTTATCCCCTTCAACCGGCATTGTCGCCAAAATACCATCGGCTTTATTATTTTGCGATGTAAATGCCCCCAACACATCATTTTGATCTTCTGAATACAGAAATAATCGGGCACCCTCGGGTAAATAATAGCGATTAAAAATAACATTCAACGATAACGCGCCCGGCGACTCCAGTTTAAGCTGCCAAACTTTGTAATCGCCGCTTTCAATCCATGTTCCCGAATTTTGAGTCGAAAAGTCAACAGGAATGGCGTAGGCAAATCGAAAAGCTTTTTCCAACATTTTTCCGGTTTTGAGCTTTTCAACCAATTCGATTTCCGAATCCGGAATGTGGAGTTCAACATACTCATTTCCACCAGCAACTTTCAACTGCTGAATGGCAATCGGGCTGCCTCCTTGCGACAGTTGTGCCAACACGGGCAAAGTCGCGAAACATAGGAACAGAAAAAGAATAATTTTAAATCGCATAGGGTACTTTCGAGCTAAACCAAATTTATGAAAATAAGCCGTAATACAAAGCAGACGAAATTGATGACTCCGGACAAATTAACAATCCAGTCCTTTTCCATTCCAAATGGATCACACAACCTTCCAACTTTTCATTATTTTTGAAAAATGAAGGTACTGGTCATGTATGTTAACCGCTTTAGTTACCAAACTGCGGAGAAAAATCTGGATCATGTTGACGATCTCAATGAGCAGCGTGAATTCACCGACGCGATTTTAGCGTTCATTCAGGTTGAAGAGAAAGACGAAGAAAAGGATGTTGGCAGCCGGGAAAAGAAATTGGTGAACCATCTGAAATGGACTGCCCGCAAGAATCAGGCAAACCGAATTATCTTGCATTCGTTCGCGCACTTGTCGGAATCAAAAGCTTCGGTGGCTTTCACTCACGAGCTTTTCAACCGGGCTGAAAAAAGGCTGCAAAATGCCGACTACGAAACCGCTCAAACACCTTTTGGCTACTTTCTGGATCTTCAAATAGATGCTCCCGGATTTTCGCTGGCCCGGATATGGGCCGATTTGTAAACCCAAAAATTTGACCCCAAGAAACGGAACCTTGAAGTTTATAAATTTACATACACACTTTAGCTTACCCAACAACGAACTTGGGTTGGTAAACCATTCGGTGTTACTCCCCTTTGCGCCAAAAGCCGATCAACTTTATTCGGTGGGATTGCACCCCTGGAATTTGGATCAGGCTAAAGGCAGCCGGTGGATTAACCACTTGGAAGAAGCACTGAAGCATCCGCAGGTTTTAGCTGTAGGCGAGTGCGGCATCGACCGTACGTTGGAAACCTCCGTTGACATACAAACTGAGTTTTTCATGCCCCAATTGCAATTGGCCGAGGAAGGAAACAAACCGATCGTCCTGCACGCCGTTCGAAGCTATTCCGACCTCCTTCAATTAAAGAAAAAAACCCGCAGTAAAATTCCCTGGATTTTGCATGGCTACCAGGGGAACGCCGAAACCACGAAACAGTTGGTCCATCAAGGATTCTATTTTTCAATCGGCACTACCCTATTGAACGATCGTCAGAAACTCAACCAATCGCTCCGGGAAATCCCCCTCACACACCTGTTTTTTGAAACCGACGAAAGCACTGAGATTGTTGAAAGTATTTATATTTTTGCGGCCCGAAAGCTGGATCTTTCTTCAAATGAGCTGAAAGAACAACTATCGCAGAATTTTAACCAAGTATTTTTAAAATGAAGAATTGGCAGGAGCGTACCCTTTTAATGTTGGGTGAGGAGGGATTGAAAAAACTGGTCAACGCGCATGTATTGATTGTTGGACTGGGAGGCGTTGGTGCCTACGCAGCCGAGCAAATCTGTCGGGCTGGTGTCGGAAAAATGACCATTGTCGACGGCGACGAGGTAGAAACCACCAACCGCAATCGTCAGCTACCGGCGCTAATTAGCAACGACGGAAAGCCCAAAGCTGAAATTATGGGAGCTCGTTTCCGTGATATCAACCCCGACATTGAGGTGAACGTTATTAACGAGTACCTGAAAGATGAACGGATGATTGAAATTTTGGAAGCAGATAACTACGACTATGTAGTGGATGCCATCGACACACTTGCTCCAAAAACATTTTTGATATACCACAGTGTACAGCGCAATCTGCCCATTGTAAGCTCCATGGGAGCAGGTGGCAAATTCGATCCAACCTTGATTGAAAACTGCGATATATCCAAATCGTACAATTGCAAACTGGCACGCATGCTCCGCAAACGTCTCTACAAATTAGGCGTTCGAAAAGGCGTACAAGTGGTGTTCTCGCCCGAGGAAGTTGAAAAAGAACGTGTTCGGATTGAAGAAGGTCGCAATAAGAAATCAGCTGTCGGTACCATTTCGTATATGCCTCCGCTATTTGGCTGCCACGTAGCATCTGTTGTTATTCGAAATTTGTTGGCAGAAAAACCTGAACTGGTATAAAACTTGTGCAAAAGATCGAAAAAATCCGGAATCATGAAAACAAAACACCCCCTCTTGTTTGTAATTATTCTAGTTGCACTAATCGTTCAATCTTGTTCTTCCCCCAAAAACATCGTCAAGCTATTGCCGAAGGAGGAAACCAGCAAATGGTTGTATGGCCAGCCAATCTTGACCGATTCAATTTACGGCGTAGCTTACGAAATAGGCTTCGACCGCCTGCAAGACGACCAATATTGGTTCGATTTTCACATTACCAATCGCTCAAACATGCCTTTATTGGTCGATCCGGCACAATTCAGCTACCAAGCTTTTGATCCATTGATGAACCCCAAAAGTCAGCAACCAATAACAGCAATCGATCCGGAAATAAAAATTCAGCAATTCGATAAGGATATTGCCAGAAATCAAGCGGTCAGCAAAAATCGGGTTGGACTCGTGATTATGGGAATTGGGGCAAGCGTTGTGGCAAATGCCATTATTGGAACCGAAAACCCTCGCAACAACAACCTGCGCCATGCAGTTACCGATGGTATTATGGAAGCATCCTTCGCTGCCGGACACGAAGCTCGGTTTGAAGTCCAAAACCTGAACGAACTAAAAGATGCCTGGGAAAACGGAACGATCCGAAAAACAACGCTCGACACCAACTTCTCCATGCACGGGAAAGTGTTTTTCCCGGCCACACCAGATGCTTCTTATCTTCGGATTTTTATTCCTATTGATGATCATACGCTTGAGTTCGACTTCAAACAAGTTCAGTTTCCGGCAAACTAAAAGAAAACAAAACACTCCGAAAGACGCACCAAATCCCTATCTACTAGTCTTTTAACCACAGCTCCTATCCAAAATGATTCGAAAGCATGGTGTCTGCACAAGTTGTTTATTTAAAGTTTTTCTAAATAAGTTATTGCTAGTTTTAAAACTATTTCCTAGGTTTGTGACAGTTTATTTACACACACGGATGATTAACAGCAACACATATTCAAATTCTGCAAGCATCAGCTCTACGATGCTTACTGCTGTTTTCATGCCTTCCATGTCTATGTGCATGCGATAGCCTTCATTCGGTATTCCCCTGGGATATGGATTGAAGGCGTATAGAATCCGATTTTAAGATTTCCACTATTTTCCATAAAAATATTAGGCTATGCCCGAATGTATTGTCCGGTTTAGCGGCAACAACCTAAAAGAGCCGCTTATCATAAAAAGTTTGGTGAATTTGCTCAACCAAACCAGCACAAAACACGTACTTGTTGTTTCATCACCTAAAGAGATTCAGAATCTGCTTTCGAGAGGAATTAAGAACCTCATCAGTTCAAACGGCAACCCGGAATTACTGATCCGGCAGATCCATGCTGAAGTGGATCAGATAAAAACAGTGTTCGAACTATGCGAAGTTGCCGAATTAGACAATTGGTTTGAAAAACTGGAAATTCTGCTGAAAGGTATTTACTACACCGGCGATTTCTCTCCATCATTGCAAGACCAGGTGCTTTCGTTTTCCGAAAAAATAGCGACCATTTTGCTTTTTGGAATTCTGAAGCACAATCACATACAGGCTGATGTTGTATTTCCGGAAACGATGGGACTCATCGTGAGTGAGGAATTTGGCAATGCCAGTATCAAAATGGAAGAATCTTCGACACAAATTGCCGGGCTCACCTTGGGTAAAATTACACTTATTCCGGGATCATACGGTATTACCAGCGCCGGCAAAATTGCCCGAATAGGCTACCGGGCTGCGGATTATACCGCGGCAACACTGGCATCAATCCGGAATGCCGATGGTCTTGAATTATGGCAAATCGGAACACCATTTAAAACAGCCGACCAACAATTCGTTGATCAGGCAGACTACATCTCCGACCTGACTTATGCCGAAGCATCGGAACTGACTTATTTCAATTATTCAGGCATCCACCCTCGAATTGTTGAGCCTTTAATCGAGAAACGCATCCCGATCCTTGTCTACGAATTGAACGACGGAAAAAAAATCCTTCGAACAAAAATCAACTCGAAAAGCATCGTTGCCAAACAAGTAGTTAAAAGCGTTGCCTATACCGATGATATTGCCATTTTAAAACTTAATGGCCCCGGGGTCGGTTTCAAGCCCGGAATTTTGGCAAAAGTGACCGGGCTATTCAATAAAAACAACATCAATATTCGTTCGGTAATTACGGCTCAAACCAGCATAAACATCATTATTGATAAAGATTCAGCAGAACGGGCTAAAAAACTCACTTCTGACTTACACCTTCCTTCGGTTAGCCAAGTCACACTCGACCAAAGAGTGTCGCTAATCGCCATTGTGGGACACGGTATGCAGCAGAATCATGGTATCTCCGCCTCGCTTTTTTCAGCCGTTGCCCATAACAAAATTAATGTCATAATCAGTGGCTCCGGTGCATCAGATTTAGTAAGCTACTTAATTGTGGATGAAAACGACAAAATCAAAGCAATTCAGGAAATTCACAAAATCTTTTTCAAATAGACGAATCCATAGAACCTTAAGTCTTCTTTTAGGTTATCAATATCAGGAAATAAAAAAATTACAGATATCTAAAATAAAAACAATGACAAACAAAAATTTAAAATTCGAGACGCTGCAATTACATGCAGGTCAACAAGCCGATCCAACTACAGGCTCTCGGGCAGTACCAATTTACCAAACCAGTTCGTACGTATTCAAAGATGCCGATCATGCGGCAAACCTCTTTGGGTTGAAGGAATTTGGAAACATCTACACGCGAATCATGAACCCAACTTCCGATGTTTTCGAACAACGGATTGCAGCGCTGGAAGGTGGAGTTGCAGCACTGTCGGTAGCCTCGGGCCATGCGGCTCAATTTCTGGTATTTAATACGCTACTCGAACCAGGAGATAACTTTGTGAGTTCACCCTACCTTTATGGTGGAACCTACAACCAATTCAAAGTTTCGTTCAAAAAACACAACCTGGAAGCCCGGTTAACCAAAGACCTGAAACCGGAATCGTTTGAAGCGCTGATCGACGAGAAAACAAAAATTATTTACCTCGAAACAATTGGCAACCCGGGCTTTGTTGTTCCTGATTTTGACGCGATTGCAGCGGTAGCAAAAAAATATGACATCCCATTGGTGGTTGACAATACCTTTGCTGGTGGTGGCTACCTGTTCCGCCCGATTGATCATGGTGCGAATATTGTCGTCGAATCGGCTACCAAATGGATTGGCGGCCATGGAACCAGCATCGGTGGTGTAATTGTCGATGCCGGAAACTACAACTGGGGAAATGGCAAGTTTCCGGGCTTCACTGAGCCTTCCGAAGGATATCATGGTTTAAAATTCTGGGATATTTTTAACTTTGACGGCCCATTTGGAAACATTGCTTTTATTATTAAAGCCCGTGTTGAAGGTTTGCGCGATTTTGGCCCAGCAATCAGCCCGTTCAACTCATTCCTGTTGTTACAAGGTTTGGAAACGCTGTCGCTAAGAATGGATCGCCATGTTGAAAACGCACAAAAACTTGCCGAATGGTTGGAAAACCACCCGAAAGTGGAAAGCGTGAATTACCCGGGACTGAAAAGCAGCCCATCCTACGAACTGGCGAAGAAATACCTGCCAAAAGGAGCCGGAAGCATGCTTTCGGTGATTGTAAAAGGCGGTGTTGAAGAAGCTAAAAAGGTAGTTGAAAGCCTGGAATTGGTGAGTCACCTGGCCAATGTTGGAGATGCCAAAACCCTGATTATTCAGCCAGCGGCAACCACACACCAGCAACTTTCGGCCGAAGCACAATTAGCAGCCGGTGTATACCCTGCTCAATTACGCGTATCTGTAGGTCTGGAACATATCGACGATATTATCGGCGATTTTGAACAGGCTTTAAATAAGATTTAAACCGAATTCAATAGCCCGGAACCGTTGGTTCCGGGCACTGTAAAAAAAAGGAGTCAATTATGCCATTAAATATTCCGGATAAACTGCCAGCAATTGAATTGCTGCTTCAGGAAAATATTTTCGTGATCGATCAAACGCGCGCCTCTCACCAGGATATTCGCCCCTTAAAGATCATCATACTCAACCTGATGCCGCTAAAAATCACAACCGAGACTGATTTACTGCGGGTGCTATCCAATTCGCCCCTGCAGATCGAAATTGATTTTCTGAAAATCAAAGACCATGAGCACAAACATACCTCTGCCGAACACATGGCTGCTTTTTATAAAACTTTCGATCAGGTAAAGAACAAGAAGTTTGATGGTATGATTATTACCGGAGCACCAGTTGAACTTCTGGCTTTCGAAGAAGTCACATACTGGGACGAAATGAGGAAAATCATGGACTGGTCACTCACAAATGTCACCTCGTCGCTTTTTATCTGCTGGGCCTCTCAAGCTGCTTTGTTTCATTTCTACGGCATCCCCAAATATCCGCTTGAAAAGAAAATGTTCGGTGTTTTCAAGCATCGGATTTCAGATCGAAAAATCCCGATTTTCAGAGGGTTTGACGATGAATATTTTGTACCTCATTCTCGCCACACTGAAATTCGTGCGGAGGACATCAAAAAAGTTGACGGATTAGATATCATCTCCTATTCCGACCATTCGGGCGTAAATATGGTGATGGCCCGCAATGGACGTCAGATATTTATCACCGGCCATGCAGAATACTCACGCATGACGCTTGATGGTGAATACAAGCGAGATGTATCAAAAGATCTGCCGATCGAGATCCCCGCAAATTATTACCCAAATGATGATCCGAACGAAAAACCAATCCTCCGTTGGCGTTCGGCAGCTGACTTACTTTTTACAAACTGGCTGAACTACTACGTCTATCAGGAAACCCCCTACGACTTAGACGAAATAAAATAAACTTGTCGGGATTTCCGATGATCAACTCAAAAAAAGCCACTGAACGGATATCGCCCTTCATTGGCTTTTTTGTTCTTTCAGAAATTCGCTAATTTTAAGAACTAAAATTTGACAAGTCATGAGTGAACAAAAAAAAATCGCAGTTGTCCTTTCTGGTTGTGGTGTTTATGACGGAGCCGAAATTCACGAAGCTACCCTTACAATGCTGGCCATAGCAAAATCAGGTGCGTCCTATACCCTATTTGCCCCAAATGTCGACCAGTTTCATGTAATTAACCATCTCACGGGCGAGGTAATGAATGAAAGCCGCAACGTACTGGTTGAGTCAGCCCGCATTGCTCGGGGAAACGTAAGTGACCTTAAAGAATACAATGCAGCAGATTTCGACGCGCTTGTTTTTCCGGGTGGATTTGGAGCTGCTAAAAACCTGAGCACGTTCGCGTTCGACGGACACAAATGCTCTGTCAACCAAGATGTTGCCACCGCAATTCAATCAACCGCATCCGCCCGTAAACCTATTGGCGCGCTGTGCATCTCTCCGGCCGTCATCACACGGGTACTAGGCAATGTTGAAGTTACGATTGGAAATGATTCGGGTACTGCCGGCGCTATTGAAAACATGGGAGGCAAGCATACTCAGACAACACATGGCGAAATTGTAATTGATCGTAATCACAAAGTCGTAACCACTCCCTGCTATATGCTGGATGCAACGATCGACCAAATTGAAGCCGGAGCCAACAAAGTAATTGAGACAATTTTGTCGATGATCTGACCTTTCATTATAAACATTTGCTCGATTAAACAAAACATTTACGTTTAATGTAGAAAGAAACTTAATGTTTCTATTCTAGGCCACTAGAAATAAGATTTATATATCTTTATATTCCCTATATCACAATAATGCAAATATTAACGGGCTTTCTTAACATTAAATTTAGAAATACGATGGCTTTCCTTAAAACGGCTTTAAATAAGGCACTAATTGTGCCCTCACCATCGTAAATTTTTATCTTTACCACCACAATTTTCAGAGCAAATTATACTATTTCCCTATTATGAAACAAATCAAATACGTTACGCCCGAAGAGGCTGTAAAAGTTATAAAATCCGGAGATCGTGTTCACCTAAGTAGCGTGGCTGTCACACCACATACTTTAATTAAGCCAATGGTTGAACGTGGTCGGAACGGAGAACTATACGATGTAAAAATCCAACACATTCACGTGGAGGGAAAGCTCGACTATGCTGATCCTGAGTTTGAAGGTGTTTTCGTTGCAGAACAATTTTTTGTTGGCGGAAACCTGCGAAAACAAACACAGGCTGGTTATGCCGACTATATCCCTGTTTTCCTGAGCGAAACACAAAAGCTGATTCGCGACGGCTACTTAAAAGTTAATGTTGCCCTAATCATGTGTTCGGTTCCGGACAAGCATGGCTATGTTTCACTCGGTACGTCGGTTGATTCAACTTTGGCGGCTATAGAAACCGCTGATGTTGTAATTGCAGCTGTTAACCCAAATGTACCTCGTGCATTCGGTGATGCGATGGTCAATATTGACGAAATCGATATTTTTGTGGAATGTAACATTCCGTTGTATGCCCACGATATGGCCGAACTTACCGATACTGAAATTCAAATCGGTAAAAACGTAGCTGAATTGGTTGAAGACGGTGCATGTTTGCAAATGGGTATCGGTGGTATTCCAAACGCTGTGTTGGCTCAACTGGGTAACCACAAAGATTTAGGTGTGCATACCGAGATGTTCGCAGACGGTATTCTTCCGTTGGTTGAAAAAGGAGTTGTGACCGGAAAACACAAAAAACTAGACAAAGGTAAAATGGTTGCCTCATTCTTAATGGGAACCAAGGCACTTTACGATTTCATCGACGATAACCCCCGCGTTGCCATGATGGATGTAGGTTACACAAATAGTGTAAGTGTAATTCGCCAGTTGGACAAACTTACCGCAATTAACTCAGCCTTAGCCATCGACCTGACAGGTCAGGTTTGTGCCGACTCCATCGGTATCAAACACTATTCAGGTGTCGGTGGTCAAATCGATTTCATTCGTGGTGCCGGATACTCAAATGGTGGAAAGCCTATTATCGCTCTTCCTTCGGTAACAGCCAAAGGAGTTTCGAAAATCAGCCCGATCTTAATTCCAGGATCAGGAGTTGTAAGTACCCGCTCGAACATGCACTGGGTTGTAACAGAATATGGCGCTGTAAACCTTTATGGTAAAACATTACAGGAACGTGCTAAATTGCTGATCTCTGTTTCTCACCCAGATCATCGCGATTCACTCGACCAGGCAGCTTTTGAACGGTTTGGATCTCATTTCCATTTCGTAAAAAAAACCTACTAATATAATTCAGCAAGCATGATCTAACAATCATGCTTGCTTGTATTAGCTTTCGTTCGAACCTTTATAGTAATGCAAATAAACTCAGTACAAAGGTTCGATTCATTCATTTTCACATTTTCCAGAGCAATTTGGAAGTTCGACGAGCTACAACCAGAAACATTCTTTTAATCATCACATAAATCATTCATTAAAAATGAAAATATCTCACATTGAACACATTGGAATCGCTGTAAAAAGTTTGGAAGAAGCTATCCCTTACTATGAAGGCGTATTAGGATTGAAATGCTATGCAGTTGAAGAAGTTGCAGATCAAAAAGTTAAAACAGCTTTCTTTAAAGTTGGAGACACTAAAATTGAACTTTTAGAATCAACTGATCCAGCAGGACCAATCGGAAAATTCATTGAAAAGAAAGGCCCCGGAGTACACCATTTGGCTTTCGCGGTTGATAACGTAAATGAAGCCTTGACCGATGTAGAGTCGAAAGGTGTTGCCCTGATTGACAAGTCGGCACGCAAAGGAGCTGAAGGACTTAACATTGGCTTCCTTCATCCAAAATCAACCTTGGGCGTACTAACCGAACTTTGTGCCGAATAATTTATTTGAGTACCAACTTTTCAATGTATTAAAATGAACAATCACGATAAAATTAAACATCTTATAGACCTTAGAAACCAAGCCAAATTGGGTGGTGGTGAGAAAAGAATTGAAGCGCAACACGGAAAAGGCAAATTGACTGCCCGCGAACGGGTTGATTTGCTATTGGACGAAGGCAGTTTCGAAGAATTTGACATGTTTGTCACTCACCGTTGTACAAACTTTGGGTTGGAAAAAACCAAATTTTTAGGTGACGGAGTTGTAACCGGACAGGGAACAATTGATGGTCGCCTGGTTTATGTATTCTCTCAAGACTTTACTGTATTTGGCGGTTCATTATCAGAAACTTTCGCACTGAAAATTTGCAAAGTAATGGATATGGCCATGAAAATGGGTGCCCCATTGATCGGTATCAACGACTCGGGTGGCGCACGTATTCAGGAAGGTGTAACAGCTTTGGCCGGATACACGGAGATTTTCCAACGCAACATCATGGCATCTGGTGTTATCCCTCAGATTTCAGCTATTTTCGGTCCTTGCGCCGGTGGTGCTGTATACTCTCCTGCTCTTACTGACTTTATTTTAATGAGTAAAGACACCAGCTACATGTTCGTTACCGGCCCTAAAGTGGTTAAAACAGTAACTGGTGAAGTTGTTACCGACGAACAACTGGGTGGTGCAACTGTTCACGGCTCTAAATCAGGTGTATCGCACTTTATTGCAGAGGATGAGCAGGAAGGAATTTCTATCGTTCGTAAGTTGCTGAGCTTCTTACCTCAAAATAATCTTGAAGATGCACCATTGATGCCATGCGACGACCCAATCGATCGTCTGGAAGATTCGTTGAACGACGTTATTCCGGACAATCCGAATAAACCTTACGATGTAAAAGACGTCATCCATTCAATTGTTGACAATAGCGAATTTTTGGAAGTTCACCGGAACTATGCACAAAACATTGTTGTTGGATTTGCCCGTTTCAACGGAATTTCTGTTGGTGTTGTAGCGAACCAACCAAACTACCTGGCTGGTGTACTCGACATCAACGCTTCCCGCAAAGCAGCGCGTTTTGTTCGTTTCTGCGATGCCTTCAATATTCCTTTGGTCACCTTGGTTGACGTTCCAGGATTCTTGCCTGGTACTGCTCAGGAATACGGTGGTATCATTTCACATGGTGCAAAACTGCTGTTTGCTTATGGTGAAGCGACTGTGCCAAAAGTTACAATTATCCTGCGTAAATCATACGGTGGTGCATATTGCGTAATGAGTTCAAAACACCTTCGCGGCGATATCAACTACTCATGGCCAACCGGTGAAATTGCAGTTATGGGACCAAAAGGTGCGATCGAAGTTCTTCAAAACAAAAAAATCAGAACGATTGAAGACGATCAGGAACGTGCAAACTTCATTGCTGAAGCTGAAGCTGAATACAAGGATAAATTTGCAAACCCATATAATGCGGCTAGATACGGCTACATTGATGATGTAATTGAACCACGCAATACCCGATTCCGGATTATTCGCGCATTGCAGTCATTGGCGACTAAAAAAGACGTCATGCCACCGAAAAAACACACCAATATCCCATTATAAAATATGATCATGCACAGAAAATTTAATCAACTATTTTCCGGGCTCATTATTTTATTGCTAATCGCTAGCTCCCAGTCGCTTATAGCGCAGGGAGCCAGCGATTTAAAGTTTAATGAGATCTTGGTACTCAATGAATCCAACTTTGTCGACGAATACGGTCAGCACAATTCCTGGATTGAAATTGTCAACTCTTCCTACAGCACTGTAAACATTGGTGGCTGCTACTTGACCGACGATAAGGCAAATCCAACGAAATACTGGATTCCGAATGATTCACCTGAAACAATGATCCCTCCGCGCGGCTTTGTGTTGTTTTTCGCAGACAATAAACCAACTCGTGGAATCTTTCACTTAAACTTTGTGATCGACCAGGGGCAAACTTTATACCTGTTCGATACAAACGGGCGTAGTTTGATCGATGAATTGAACATTCCAATGAGTCAGGAGGTAGATATTTCCTATGCCCGAACGCATATCGACGAGGAAGAATGGACAAAAATGACTCACACCACCCCGCGTTCTGAAAATGATCACAGTCGAAAAAAATCAGCTGGTGACCAATTTGTTGAACACGATCCGTCAGGAATTGGAATGGTAATCGTCGCTATGTCAGTTGTATTTTCTGCATTAGCGATTCTTTTTCTTTTCTACTTATTTGTTGGAAAACGTTTTACCACCCGTGCTAAATCTAAACCCCAGACAGCCGAAGCCGGAGCAAAACCAGCCAAAGAAGAAGGCCAACTCTCAGGTGAGATCAACGCAGCTATCGCAATGTCTCTATACCTCTACCAAGCAGAATTACACGATGAAGAAAATACCGTGCTGACAATTAAAAAAGTAGCCAGAACCTATTCTCCGTGGAATTCGAAAATCTATACGTTAAGAAAAAATCCCCGCATATAAATTTACAGCAATGAAAAAATTTAAATTTACCATAAACGGCAACGAATATTCGACTGAGATTATCAATATCGAAGACAA
>NZ_JBFHIT010000035.1:0-50460 GCF_041596335.1 Mangrovibacterium sp.
AAAGGCGTAATGCGCCATTTTGTATTTCCCGGGTGCCACTTGTTGCATCATAAACAGCATGAGGCCAACAAAACCGAAACCATACCCGAAATACTCAAGAACAACCGCAGTACCGATAAAATAAAGACTTTCAGGTTGCATGAGCGCCAAAACAGCGTAAACAGCGAATGGTATATTGAAGCTACAGCAAAGAATGAACAGCGATTTTTTCAATCCTCTTCCGGAAATAAAATAGCCGGCCATCAGCGATCCAAGTACAAAAGCAGCCGCTCCAAAAACACCGTAAACGATGCCGATTTCGGAGGTCGACAGGCCCAGCCCGCCATCCATCCGTTCGGCTTTAAAAAACAGCGGAGCAATTTTTATCGCGAAGCCTTCGGCAAAACGATAAAAGATGATGAAAACAATGTACCAGACGATATCCTTCTTCTGAAAAAAGGTTTTAAGCACATCCCACAAAGTCAGCAGGCCTTCGTTCATCGATTTCACGCCACTTGCGGCTCCTCCCGAAGGAAGCATCCGAATGTGATACAAACCCAATGTCAGCATGATTATACCATAAACCGACATAACCACCATCCATGCGGTAGTCACTCCCATGCGAACTTCAAGTTCACCGGCCAGAAAGACAAACGCTCCTCCGGTCAGGATTTTGGCGATGTTGTATGCCGCTCCCTGCCAACCAATGTATTTGGCCTGTTCTTTCAGCGACAGCACATTCAGATAAACCCCATCAGTTGCAATATCGTGTGTTGAGCCACTAAAGGCGACGATAGCCAATAAAGCGATGGAATACCTGAAAAACCCCGGCAGCGGCAGCGAAAGCGCTACCAAACCGAAAATAATTCCGGTCAGGATTTGGGTTCCGACAACAAAATGTTTTTTGGTTTTAAACATTTCAAGAAACGGACTCCAGAGAAATTTCAATGTCCATGGCAACATGATCAGCGAAGTCCAAAGCGCGATTTGCGAATCGGAAATCCCCATATTTTTGTACATCAGGGTCGATGCTGTGGCGATGGCTACAAATGGCAATCCCATGGCGAAATAAACGGATGGAACCCAGCGTGCAGGATGGTTGGTTTTACTTTCTTTTACAGACATATTCTTAACTAACTAGCTTTATTTCTTACCTGATAAATTCCAGAACGCCCCCCGAAACAAGGTCGTTGTGTTTGATGAAAAAGTTTTTTGTTGTTTTCCCGTTCCAACGAATGCTTCGAACGAATGCGTCAGTTTTAGTTGATTTGGCTTTTCGAATGGTGATGGTTTTCCCCGGATAAAAATTTGGGTCAAGCTCAATGCTCACTTCGTCGAAGACCGGATTGGCAAGCGCGTAATCCATATTTCCCGGACAAACCGGGTAGAAGCCCATCATTCCGTAAACCAACCAAGCCGAAAGTGTCCCGCAGTCGTCATTCCCCGGAAGTCCATCGGGCGTATTTTTGAAATAGGTTTCTATCAATCGCGCAAGCTCTTTTTGGCCGCGCCATTCCTCTCCTTTCACAAAATTGAAAAGCCACGGATAATGAATATCGGGTTCATTGGCCATATCGAAAAGACCTTCATCAAACACCTTTTGAAGCTTCTGAACGAAAGCGTTCTTTCCCCCCATCAATTTCATCAATCCCTCCACATCGTGCGGAACCGCAAAGGTATATTGCCAGGCTGTTCCCTCGTGAAAACCGGGACATGGCTCGAAATTTTCGCCTTGCCTTGGGTTGAAAGGAGTAAGAAAGCTACCGTCGGCCAGCTTCGGCCGAAGCACCCCATATTCAGCATCGAAATAGTTTTTGTACCCTTGCGATTGCTTCAAAAATTGGTGATAGTCTTCGGTTTTGCCAATTGATTTTGCCAATTGAGCCAGGTTCCAGTCGGCAATGTAGTACTCCAGTGCATGCGAAACGGAATTGTCAAATTCTTCGGTGAGCGGCACATAGCCTTTCTGAAGGTAGTCGTCGATATCGGGACGCAGCTTGTTATCCGATCCCTTGGTGGTGGCCGATTTTCGCATCGCCTGCCAGGCTGCCTCCACATCAAAATCGCGCAACCCGCGCAGGTAGGTGTCAACGATCACCGGAATAGCCGGATCGCCTTCCATCACGTGGGTTTCCTTACTATTCAGCTCCCACTTCGGCATCCAGCCACTTTCCTGATACATGTCCACCATCGAACGAACCATGTCCAATTGCTTATCAGGATAAATAAGGCTCATCAACGGATGAAGGTTGCGATAGGTATCCCAAAGCGAAAACACCGTGTAGCGGTTGTTGCAGGTTTTACCAATGCCATTGGACTCCATCTCCGGATATTGTCCGTTCACATCCTGAATAATATTCGGATGCAGCTGGGTATGATACAAGGCCGTATAGAAAATGGTCTTTTGATCTTCGGTTCCGCCTTTCACTTTCACCTTCGACAAGGTTTTTTCCCATTTTTCGGCTGCTTGCTCAACAACGTTCTCAAAATCGAAACCATCGATTTCCGCGTCCAGGTTTTCCCGCGCATTGTCAATGCTCACGTACGAAACTCCTACTTTCACAAGTATTTCTGTATCCGGTTTCGTATTGAAAGTCATCCAGGCTCCAATGCTGTCGCCAGCCATGTGCTGGTTAAAGCTTTCGTAATATTTAAACTGATTGTTGGTTTTAGTCCAGGATGCTTCGGCTTTCATGGCCGGCATTTTTTTCCAGACTCCAAACTCGTCGGCAGCCTGGCTGAAACGCGCCACAAAATACACCGGACGTTCGCTGCCGTCGTTGTAACAGAAACTACCGGTCATGCGCCAGCCCTCCATCTCCCGGTTGTTCACCACCCGGATCATCGCGCCGTTTTCGTTGGTGAGGCCGGCTCCCAAATCAATCAGAATATTCGATTTTCCGGCCGGGAATGTAAATTTACTCAGTCCTGCCCGTTCGGTCGCGGTAACTTCAGTCTTAATGCCATATTTAGTCAACTGGTTGCTGTAATAGCCCGGCGATGCTTGCTGACTGCTCATGGCTGAACCATAAGCCTTGTTACTTGCGGTAACTTCGCCACTGGTAGGCATCAGCAGAATAACTCCCAACTCGGGACAGCCCACGCCGCTAAGATTTACATGCGAATAACCGGTAAAATAGTTGTTTTCCCAGCCATAGGGGGTCGACCACCAGCGTGAATCCTTGTCGAAGGTATTGTCAGCCGAACCAGAGACATTGAACGGAACCACCGAAACCATTCCCTGCGGGACTACCGCCCCCGGATTGGTTGCTCCAAAATTGGTTGTTCCGATAAACGGATTCACATAGTCGACAATTTTTTGAGCGGCAACCGTTTGAACCGATAGCAACAAAACAAGAAACAGCGAGAGATTGACACCCCCCGGTATTTTTCGGTTTCTGATCTTTATATGATTGATTGATCGCATGATTCTGATTGATTTATTGCGGCCTGTTTTCGTTGGCTGTGCCGAATTCGACATTTGGATTTGGCCCCATCACAAATTTCAGGCTTCCACCGGCAGTGATTTCCTGATGGGTGATATACGATTTTTCGTAGGGCTGCCCGTTTAACTCAACCGATTGGATGTAAATATTCTGGTCGCTGTTGTTTTCTGCAACAATGTCAAATTCTTTTCCTTCCGGAAGGTGAATAGTAGCCTCGTTAACGACAGGACTACCGAACACATACACACCATTGGCCGGATTGACGGGATAAAAACCCAGGGATGAAAAAATGTACCAGGCCGACATCTGTCCGCAATCTTCATTCCCAGACAAACCATCGGGAGCATTGTGGTACATCGTTTTCATGATTTCACGCACCTTCGTTGCCGTTTTCCATTGCTGTCCGGCAAAAGCGTACAAATAGGTTGTGTGATGGCTCGGCTCGTTGCCATGCGCGTATTGTCCGATCAGTCCTGAGACATCGGGAGAAGCTCCCTCTCCAAGTTCGGAACTAATGGTAAACAATGAATCCAGTTTTGTAATGAAACCCGTTTCGCCGCCAAAAAGATCGATCAAGCCATACGGATCGTGCGGAACAAGCCAGGTGTACTGCCAGGCGTTTCCTTCGCAAAAATCATCTTCGCGGTGTTTCGAGTGAACCGGATCGAACGACTCGCGGAAATTTCCGTTTGCCAAACGGCCACGCATAAACTGCTTTTGCTTATCGAAATACAATTGATAAAGCTTTGCCCGTTTGCTGAAATATTCAAAATCATCGCTCTTTCCAAGTTTTTGAGCCATCGCGGCCACACACCAGTCGTCGATGGCGTATTCCAACGCGCGAGCAACCGATTCAACATCTTCGTCGGCTGGCAAAAAACTCAACTCCTTCACATGGTTCATTCCCCGGAAATCGATCATCGACGAAGCTCTCACCGCTTCGTACGCAAGCTCCGGGTCGAAGCCTTCAAAACCCTTCAGATACGCGTCGACAATAACCGGGATGGCATGGTTTCCGACCATTGTATTTGTTTCGTTTCCGGCCAAATGCCAAACCGGCAACTTGCCCTGAACTTTGTATATTTCAAGCATGGTATTCACCAGATCGCTTACTTTATCGGGTTGTGTTATAGTCAGCAGCGGATGCAGTGCCCGATACGTATCCCAAAGCGAGAATACCGTAAAATTTTGATGTCCGGTGTTCACTACCGTACTGTCTTTTCCCACAAAATCGCCATTAGCATCGTTGAAAAGCGAAGGGAAAATAACGCTGTGATATAGGGCGGTATAGAAGATCTTTTCATCATCGGCAGAACTGAATTTCGCGTCAATTTTTTGCAATTCTTTGTTCCAGCTTTTTTCAGCGGCAAGCACAACCGCGTCAAAATTCCAATCTGCCACTTCCTTCGCCAAATTATTGGCTGCACCTTCTTCGCTAACCGGCGATAAACCTGTTTTAGCCATCAACTCACCCGATCCTTCAAACTCGATTAAAGCGATATTTGTAGGTTCGTCGGCTCCTAAGGTTGAATTTAGGTAGCTGATTGACTTAATTTTTTGCGAGAATTTAGTCGTAAAATAAATCCGTTGATCCTTAGCCCATCCGGTTGAAAACCGATAGCCTGAAATTGTTTGATCGTCGATCCTGCTAATTTTCGCCTGGGTTAATTTATCCCAGCCAATTCCTGTTTTCAGGTCGACAATAAGCTGTGTTTTTTTTCCTGCCGGGAAGGTGTATTTCTGAATGCCAACCCGTTCGGTGGCGGCCAGTTCAACATCAATCTTGTAAGTATCGAGATGAACGGAATAGTAACCGGGGCGTACCAGTTCCTTATTGTGCGTAAATTTCGAAGCCCATTGCTCAAAGGTAAAGTCGGCTGTCGGAACACTGTCGAGCACAACCGGCATGAACAAAATATCGCCATAATCGCCAATTCCGGTACCACTTAAATGCGTATGCGAAAACCCGATAATCGTTGAATCGGAATAATGATATCCGGAGCACCAGTCCCATCCTTTAAAAATGTTGTTTGGCCCGAGCTGAACCATTCCGAACGGAACATTAGCGCCAACAAAAACATGTCCGTGTCCGCCTGAACCAATCATTGGATCAACTGATGCCGTGAAATTGCGTTCCTCCTTCGTTTGGCTTGAACAAGCCAAAAGAGTGGAGAAAATGCACAGACATATAAATCGAAAACAAAAAGAAGTCATAATCTATTGGTTTAATTTTTTATTATTCGTAGCTACAAATAGCGTTCGTCAACAGCTCGCGTGTACCATCAGGCTGTGTCACATAAACGCTGATCTCGCGAGGTTTACTGCTTGCCAAATAGTGCACAGCAAATGAGTGCCACCCTTGCTTAAGGGCCACTTTTTCGTATTTTTTAAACGGCCCATGCTGGTCGCTTTTATCCACAACAAGCTCATCGCCGAGGTAGAGCAAACTGCCACCATCCGACTTCAACTCAAACTCGTAAATACCATCGGTCTCGATGTTGATATAAGCTGAAAAAACCATCGCGAAATCGGCCTGTTCGTTAAATTCGCCCAATCCGATGCTATCAACTGCAGCCCATTCGTGCGAGGCAGGCAGCTTAATTTCTTCCACTTTCGAAAAACCTGCCTTTGCCACCCAGCGTTTCAAACCGTTAGTAGCCGGGACAACCGAAGATGCTTCCCGATAGTCCTGATGCTCAATTTGAGCTGTTGCGATATCGTTAAAAAGGTCGCCACGAAACGAACGCGCCTTAATTTGACCCTCGTCACTCACAAAAAACGGTTCGGTGTAACGGATTGATTCTTGGGTAGGAACGGAACCATCGAGTGTGTAATAAATTTCGGTTCCGGCCAGCGGATAGGCTAAATTCAGGGTCACCAAAGTGCTGTCGACGTAAACAATCTCTTTCGACAAACCTTCTACAGCCGGTATATAATAGTAAATGCCCAATTGGTCCATGCGATCAAACTGCTGCACCATTCGGCGGTCGAAATCTTCCACGTCTTTCAACTCCTTATTAGTCCAGGCAGTTTCGGCCATGGCCTGCAAACGCGGGAACGCCTGATACTGCAAGCGTTTGAAGCTCGGAATCCACTCGGTCCAAAGGTTAGCCTGAATTCCCAGAACGTGAGCAGTTTCTTGTTCCGTAAAATCGGCAGGAACAGGCTCGTATTCATAAACCCGGTGCATGGCATTGTGATCGTTCAGGTAATCGTAATAATATGCAGCCGTCGTCGTAATCACGATATCATTGCCATTTTCAGCCGCAATTTTCGGAGCTTCAGGTCTCCAGCCTCTCCACCACATCACTGAGGCATCGGCAGTTAAACCACCCTCAACAATTTCGTCCCAGCCCATCAGCTGTTTTCCTTTCGATTGCAGAAACCGTTCAATGCGACGGTTAAAGTGCGATTGCAGCTCGTGCTCGTCTTTCAGGTTGTTGGTTTTTATTTCGTTTTGGCAGTTTGGACATTCCTCCCAGATTTCAATTCGCACCTCATCGCCACCAATGTGGATGTATTCGCAGGGAAACAGGTCAGCCACTTCGTCCAAAATATTCTCCATAAACTCATAGGTGGTTTCTTTTCCCAGACAGGCAGGCGTTGAGAAAACGCGTCCCCAGCCGGGTTCGCCGGTACACGACAAAAACAGGTAATTATCGATGGCTGCCAGAAAGTGACCCGGCATATCGATTTCGGGAACAACAGTGATGCAGCGCTCGTCGGCATAAGCCACGATTTCGCGAATCTGATCCTGGGTGAAAAAACCGCCGTACTTGCGCTGTCCGTCAATTTCCCGGTAGTTGCTCGGATCAATGGTATAAAGTTCGTTTTCCACCGCCCGCTCGTTGCAAATGGTGTCCTGATTGTTTTCAATTCGCCATGCTCCTTTTTCAGTCAGCAGAGGGTATTTTTTAATTTCAATCCGCCAACCCTGATCATCGGTCAGGTGCATGTGAAACATATTTAGCTTGTACAAGGCCATGTAATCCAGAAAATCTTTCACCTCGTCGATATTAAAGAAGTGGCGGCTGAAATCCATGTGCATGCCACGCCACGAAAAGCGGGGTTTATCGTTCACCTCAACGCAGGGAACCACCCATTGGGCATCGGTTCTAGCGGCGCTTTCAATTTGGTGAGGCAATAATTGCCGGATGGTTTGCACCCCATAAAAGAAACCGGCTTCGTCGGCTGCCTGAATCACAATTTGTCCGGTAGTTATTTCGAGCTTGTAGGCCTCCGGAGCCATGCCTTCTGTTTGCTGAAAAACGACCGCATTTTTTGAAGCCTTGTCGGTTACAACCAAACTAAACCCTGCAGCCGTTTCAAAAAGCTGATTCAAATAACTGGCCGCTTTTGCCGGTGCTTCGTCGTTAACGACCATGCGTGTGTGCGCATCGAAGCGGAATGAGCTTTCGCCAACCACGAGGCTCTCGGGCTGGGGAACCAGCGAAATATCTTCCGGCTTAAAGCTGGGATTTGCACAAGATGCCAGCAATAACACAGCAACAATTGGTATAGCTGCTAAAGTAAAATTCATAAACTTACCCATGATCTCTATTTTTTATATTCGTTTTTTAACTTGAAAAAATCTTCTTCCTTAGCCAACCGAAGCATATTGCCCCGTGAACGGCCCCGAGCTGCTTCATTTTTTAACTCTTCAACAGAAACGTCGCCGCCCAAGCTTTTTAGCCTGGTATAGGCCGGACTGCTATCGTGCGCAGGAATGTGGAAAAGAATGGAATCAAAATGCTCGATTACCGGAGCCATATCGCTATTTCCGATCAGGTTGTTTGTTTCATACGGATCTTGCTCCATATCGAACACACGCACCACTTGCTTTAGCGTATCAACATAGGCCTTGTACCTTTCGCATCGAATGATACGATCCCTAAAGTCGAACCGGTTTCGCATCAGACTATCTTCGCTGATAACCGCAGTTAATCCACCCATCGACAAAGCCCAATCACGGTTGCCTTTGTTGTTGGTTCCTTTCAGTACGCCATCGAAAGACTGGCCATCGATTTTGAATGAGTCCGAATGTTCGACTCCGGCCAATGCAAGCAAGGTTGGATAAATGTCGGTGAAATCAACAAGGGCATCAGTTTCCTTTTTCAGCCGATCGGGAGTTACCACAATAAACGGCGAGTTTATCCCATTCTCAGTCAAAAATGTCTTGCCTCCTCTTACATAAACAGAATCTCTTTTCCCAATAATTGAACTCGTTGTTCCATTATCAGTTGTAAAAATCAGGTAGGTATTGTCGGCAATCTGCAATTCGTCCAACGCGTCTGCAATCTTTCCGATAATGAAATCGGTGTACCTAACCATGGCCTTATGCTTTTCGAATTTGGTTTTGACGTTTGGCTCGAGCGGTGTATGTACAAAGGGTGCATGAGTGAGCACCATTGGGTAATACACACACATGGGCTGTTTATTGTTTTCGCGCAGAAAGTCGATAATGAAACTGGAAAAAACATCGGGCCCAAACTGACCGGTGTAGGTTTTGCTGCCCTCCCTGGTATGAATGTACGGATCCCAATAACGATTGTCGCTTGCCGGGTTGCCGCTTTCGTAGCCGGTCCACATGCAATAGGCATCGAAACCGGCCTTTTCCATGGCGTCGGGTTCAATACGGAAATCGTTGATCTGCCATTTCCCGGCGACACAGGTTTTATATCCGGCTTGTCTCAGTACGTTGGCAAAACTTGGGTTTTTCTGCGAATCGAAATTCACCCCGTGCCCCCATCGCGGAACATCGTAATGATTGATCCAACCGTTGGTGTATGGATATTGGCCGGTCATTAAGGCGACACGGGAGGGTGTACATTGAGGCATGGAATAGGCCTTGTTAAACTTGATGCCTGCTGACGCCAGTTTATCAATATTTGGGGTCTCAATCTCTTGCGCTCCATAGCTCGAAACCCATTCTTTACCCAGATCATCAACCAAAATAAAGATGAAATTAGGTTGCTGTTTCTGCCTTTTTGTGGCTGAACATTCCAACATAGCAACCAAACACAATCCCACGATTATCGTCTGTATATACCGCATTATTTTAAGCTCTAATGTTATTATTCATTCCAAACAATATCTCCAGCTCCAATACTCCAGTCGTTGCCAAAGTAACCGGCAGCTTTTACCGCATTAATTCCCTCAACATACATATCGGAGGTGAAAACCATCAGGTCGGGGATGCTGGCCCCCGATCTGAAGTACCGGTTAGGAGTTACGGCCCGAAAGCCATCAATTCCGGAACCGGAGATAACACCTACCGACGCGATTTTACTGTCCTTACGCGGATAGATGAAGTAAGCGCCATAGCCGGTGCCTGCTAACGTTTTGTCTCCAACGTTCAATTCACCGCGTTTAATTTGAACCGGGCAATCAGCCAGCAACGATTTCCAGGCCGCGTTGGTACTTGCATTTCCGAAAAGAATAACCGAACGGTCTTTAAATTTTTCGGGCGTAAAGTCTTTGTCGGCAACAAGATCGATTGAGCCGTTTCCGCGGTAATAAAACGTTTCGGCATCGAAACGTGCTTTGTTCAACGACCAATCGTTTTCCTCTTTGGTTCCGGCAGTTGAATACACAAAAACCATGTTGTGCCGGAACGCGTCTTTGAAATTTCCGTAGCGAAGCGGGTTTTTCCCGAAGGTACTCTCCGGTTTATCAGTCAGGCTCCACGATTCGTTCTCTTTGGCAAACCAAACTTCATTACCGGCAAATGCTGCCAGATTTTCGAATGAATCGTCATCTACTTCAACCTGAAGGGTGTCTGCTCCTGCGCAATGTTTCAGGTCAAGTTTAAATAGTTTCAGGTTTTCGGATTCAACCGTGATCAGGCGGTTTTTCAGTATTTCTCCTTTTTTCTTTTGCGTCTCGTTCGGAATGGTCTGCGTGACGTTTACGCCACAAAATTCGTACGGCTTTTCCTGTTGCCAGAGCGTTACAAAACGACTTTCAGCCGAAACACCCGGGCTTGGTGACCGGAATTCAAAGGTTTTCACATCGCCATTCTCCGGAATGCTGTGTTCGTTGAAATAGTTGAAGATGCTCGAAAAGTCGACGCCAAACCAATGTTTTTTCTCCGGATATTCGAGGTAGGCGAAATCGGGATGGAATTGCCCGAGATGTTCGCGCATGAAACGCGCTTGCTCAACCGGAACCACATTGTCGGAATCGCCATGCTGAATGTAGATTCCGTGTTGCAGATAATTCCGCGACATTTCCAGTGTATTGCTCGAATTGCTTGCCCTGACAAACCTATTTTCAAGAGGCGAGGGATCGGTTAATTGCTCCTTATTGGCATACGAAAAAAGCGAATACCAACCTGATAAAGGAGAAATAGCCGCCCACTTTCCCGGATAAAGCACCCCCAGCTGCCAGGTTCCGTGCCCACCCATTGAGTGACCGGTGAGGAAAGTCCGGGCAGGATCGGTGCCATACATTTCTTCGGCAATCTGCTGAACTTCAAGCGCATCCAAGCGCCCCCAGTCTTCCCAGTCGAACCCGTAGTCGCGACGGTTTGTCGGACAAATTACATGCCCCCAATCTTTCGCTTTGTATTCGGCAGCTTGCCTTCTGGCCTCAACAGAAGCGCCATGCAGCGACAGAAACATGGCCGGTTTGGTGTCGGGGGCTATGTTTCCTTCGCGTACCGAAAAGTATTGCACACTGCCATCGATACCGGAAATAAACGTTCGGGAGTAGCGCTCTTCCGGAGTCCGCACAAAATAGGGAATGCTTGTTTCATCGATCAATTTGTTGCCCAGATACAATTTTAAGTGTACCCGAACAGTATCTTTCATTGTGAATGAATCCATTACGGAATAAGCTACTTTCCGCATCGTAAGCGGAACAATTGATGAAACAGCAGTTTCGGTTTTCACTCCGTTTGCCTCGGCCACTATTCGGAGCTTTCCTTGTGTTTGTTGGGTTGAATTCAGAATCCGGATCGCCCCCACTTTCAGATTGTTTTCCGTCGTGAGAAAATCGGGGATCGTCATGTCGCGTTGCATAAAAGCGATAGGCTTTTCAAGCTCGAGCAACTGCATTTTCACCTCGCCCCGTGACCCCTTCACCCAAAATGTGTTTTCACCTTTTTTTAGCTCGATGGGAAGGAACATTAAATGCTTGTTGTACACATCGCCACCGCGCGGAATTCCATTCACATAAATCTCGGAGTGACCCGAAACTTCCAGAATTTGAATTCCGGATTTCTCCGAATTGTATGTAACGAACAAATATCCGCCATTCAATTTAGGACTTTTAAAAACGCCTTCGGTTGACTCGATTTTCGCCCAGCGCTCCACATTTCCCCTTCTCCCCATTCCAACTGAGTCATCTTCAGCCGGGGTATAATTCGTGTTTATATTGAAGCGGTAAAAAACAGGATCGGTAAAAACTGCCGAACGTGCGCCCTGACTGACTGATCCGACAACCATTCCTTCAGGAAACGAAACAGTTTGCTGAGCCCTCAGGCTTGCTGAAAAAATGAAAATTGCCAATAGGATGAATAAACTGTGTTTGCTCATTTTCTTGTTTTGATTGTTAAACATCTGCCGTGAACCCGGAAACGATCCGGCTTGTATCAGAATTGCACATTCGGAAGTCTCACCACTTCGCTTTAAACCTTTTAATTTATTTAATCGTTAGTTTCACGATCTGATCAACCGAGTTAGCAGGAATACCTTCAGTAAAAATGAAAACACCTTCTTCTACTTGCTTGTATTTTACTTTCACGTTTCCGTCGAAAGAATAAGCTGAAGTTATTTTCTCGTTAAACTCAGGAATGAAAATGTAGGGTAAGCCGGGTGTCTCTAAAATATGAACAAACAACTCTTTCCCTTTGGCAGTAATCGTTCCCCAATCCTGCGATGAAATCAGATTCCCCTGAGTTCCGTAGACCGTTTCGCCATAGGTTGAAGTCCAGTCGCCCACTTCCTTTAGTGTTTCAATAAATTCAGGTTGAATTTTACCGTTTGGCATTGGACCAACGTTCAGCAGCAAGTTTCCGTTTTTTCCGGCCGCTTTCACCAGAAAATGAATGATGGCTTCAGTGCTTTTAAAGTTCTTGTCATTCAAGCCAAATCCCCAAAATTTAGCCATCGTAGCGCACGACTCCAACGGCAATTCGCTCACCTGTACACCGTGGCTGTAACCACCTTTGTTTTCTCCGGGCAGGTCACGCTCAAAAGTTTGAATGTCTTCACCCGGAATTGGCGTAAGGTGGTGGTTGTTGGCAATCAGTGTTTTCGGACTCAATTCGTGAATCAGGGCATAAATTTCATCGTATCTCCAGTCAGCGGTTTTACGATCCCAGTGACCATCGAACCAAATGCAGCCAATTTCGCCGTAGTTGGTCAGCAACTCGGTAAGCTGCGCCTTCATAAAGGCGATGTAGCTGTCCCAGTCGGTATCTTCCGGAACACCATCCACGATCTTTTTACCAAAACCGTAGTCGTCGCGTGCCCAGTCTAAAAGCGAGTAATAGAAATTCAGTTTAATCCCTTCTTTTTTACATTCTTCGGCCAATTCTTTCAGCGGATCTTTTCCGTAGGGGGTGGCATCAACAATGTTATAATCCGAAGCTTCGGTATCGAACATGCTAAAGCTGTCGTGGTGACGGCTTGTGATGGTAATGTATTTCATTCCGGCCGACTTGGCGATTTGAACCCACTCTTTCGCGTTAAATTCCAGCGGATTGAAGAAGTCGGCCAACCGCTTATAGGTGTTGAACGGAATTTTCTGGTTTAGCATGACCCATTCGCCATCGCCCAAAATACTGTAAACGCCCCAGTGAATAAACATACCAAAGCGCATGTCCTGAAACTCTTTTCGGGCTTCGAGGTTTTCTGCTGTTGGCGTGTATTCGCGCATCGGATAAGAATATTGCTGCGCATGTGTCGCGAGTATCGTGATACTAAAAACGGCAAGTAAAATTAATTTTCTCATGGTTGTCTATTTTATTTTATTTGTTTTTTCTCTCTTCGTTCTTGCAGTGTTTTCTGCTTCCTATTGTTTCAAAAGGGCTCTTCCGGGTAGCACTATAAAATTGGCTCCGGGCCCATTTCCATTTCGAGTGTACCGCCGGCTACAATTTCGTCGTGGGTAATCCAAAAACGGTTCAAGTCATTCCCGTTTAACTTCATCGACTGGATATAACTATTCTCCGGCGAGTTGTTATTCGCCTGGATGGTAAATTTCGTACCTGAGTAATACCCCGGGGCAAGGCGAACTTCAATTTTACTGAACACCGGACTGGTAATTTGGTATTTGTTGTCGCCCGGGCAAATGGGGTGAATGCCCATAGCCGCCAGCACATACCAGGCCGACATTTGCCCTACATCTTCGTTTCCGCAAAGCCCGTATGGATCGGTTCCGTACGCAGCCTCACAAATGCGGCGCGTCCACTTTTGGGTGAGGTGCGGCACTCCCGCGGTATTCAGCATAAACGGCACATGATGAACCGGTTCGTTGGCGTGGTTGTAATAATTGTTCCACAGAAAGTCGGCAGGTGTTTTATCAAAAAAGGCGATCAGTGAATCGCGGTAAGCCGCTTCGCCACCCATCAAATTTTTCAGCCCTTCGAGGTCGTGCGGAACAAACCAGCCTTGTTGAAGCGGGTTGCTCTCGATATTTCCTTGCCCGTGCACCGTTTTCCCTTTCCATTCGGTCCAGTTTCCTTCGGCATCTTTAGCTCGGAACCAGCTCACTTCATCGCTCCAAACATTTTTGTAATTCATGCTACGGGCATCATACTCCAAAGCTATTTCAGGTTTGTTCAACCCTTCGGCAAAACGAGCCAGGCACCAGTCGGTGTAGGCATATTCCAATGTTTTGGAGGTGCTGTGGGGCGTGAAGCCCAGGGGCTCGTTACCAAAAGTATCCACGCTGTTTTTGCAGTATTCGAATGCTTTTTCGATGTTGTAGTTACGGATTCCTTTTTGCCAGGCATCCACAATTACCGACACGGCCGGATTGCCAAGCATGCAGCCCGAGTAGGAATTCAGCATTTCCCAACGTGGCAGATAACCGCGACCGCTAAGCTCGGCCATTTGCAGCAGCGAGTTTACTTCGTCGTTTACCAGCGAGGGGTTGATGATGGTTTGCAGCGGAAACTGCGACCGAAACACATCCCAACCGCTGAAAATTGTGCGGTAGGTGAAATCGCTGGATTGGTGTACTTTTTTATCCGCACCAATGTAGTTGCCGTTCACATCCGAGAACGTACGCGGATCGATCATGGTATGGTACAGTGCCGTGTAAAAAATGATTTTCTCCTCTTCCGAGCCACCTTCAACCTGAACATTTCCAATCGCTTCATTCCAACGGGTTCGGGCTTGTTGGCGTACTTCGTCAAAATCCCAATGGTCAATGTCGTGTTCCAGGTTCATTTGGGCGCCTTCCACATTCACGAAGGAAATTCCACACTTCAGCAATACTTCTTCGCCCTGTTTGGTGTCGAAATTGGTATAAAACCCGAGGTGCTTGCCCTGCATTTCGGTGGCTTTCGGGTAGCGGGGAGCATTCTTTACAGCCAGCTGATAATCGTCCTGGCGGATGTGGCGCATTTTTCGGCCATCGCCCGGAATGTCGGCACTCCAAACTCCGTAATCGGAAAGCGGCTTGCTAAACTGGCACCAAAAATAAACCGTGTAGTCGGCATTTCCGGCACCGGCTCCCCAGCCGCCACCTTCGGGCGGACATTTCATCCATCCTGAAATGGTATTTTCATTTTCAATCTTTATGAATTGCTCGGTTGACGTTCCGCCAACACGGCGCGACAAATCGATCTGAACGCGTGAGCTGTCGCTTTCGGGAAAGGTGAAACGAATGATCCCGGCGCGCGGAGTCGCAGTCAGCTCAGTACGCACCTGGTAGTCGTCGAGCGTTACGGCATAGTAACCGGCTTCGGCTACTTCGGTATCGTGCGAGAAGCGCGAACGGTAGCCATCTTCCGGATTTTCGGGAACACCCCGGTTGGTAATCAGTGCGCCGGTAGTTGGAGTCACCAGAAAATTACCCAGATCGCCAAACCAGCCCACGCCGCTCATGTGGGTAAAGCTAAAACCCTCGAGGGTTGGGTGTTCGTAAGAATATCCACTACCATTGTCGCCACCTGTATAGGTATCCGGACTGAGCTGCACCAAACCGAAAGGCGTGGCTGCCCCCGGAAAGGTTTTACCAAATCCGTGAGCATCGGTGGTCTTTTTCCCATAAGTCACCGCACCAATCATCGGGTTAATGTAGTCCACCGGCTGTTTCTCATCTGCTTTACCACAGCTCGAAACCAGCAGAACTCCAACCAATCCGTAACAAATTATCTTTCCGAAACTTTTCATATCAATGCTAATTTCTACTTATCCCGTTTAAAAACATCAACTTCCACATCGTTACTCAATCCGCTGCCTTGGGTTGAACGTCCCTGATGAACGATTTGCAACAATTCGGCGGATAGTTGTTCCACGATCTCGGGGTGTTGATCGCTGACATTGTTTTTCTCCGCCACATCCGATTTGAGGTTGTAGAGCTGAATTTCAGGTAATCCGTTGGTTCGGGCCTGCTTGTCGTTGGGACCGGACCAACCTCCGGACCCCGGACAAAGCTCCAGTTTCCAGTCGCCCTTGCGAATGGAGAACTTGCCTTGAATGGAGTGGTGAACCACCGATTGGTAAGGGCTTTTAGCCTGCTGATCTTTCAGCAAAGGGAGGATGCTAAAGGAATCTTCACCTGCATCATCGCGCATTTCCACTCCTGTAATCTCGGCGCAGGTAGCCAAAAGGCTGGTGAGGCAGATTAGCTCGTCATTCTGTGTATTCGCCTCAACAACGCCCGGCCAACGAACTATAAACGGGATTCGGTGTCCACCTTCCCAGATATCTGATTTCGAACCACGATATTGGGCGCTGGGATAATGCCCATATTCTTTTTCCAACTGTTGCCCTCGGGCAACCGGGTACGAACAACCATTGTCGCTGGTAACAACTACCAATGTATTTTCAGCGATTCCATTTTTCTCCAGCGCATCCAACACCTCACCAATCACATAGTCGGTTTCCATAACGAAGTCGGCATAATCGCCCATTCCGCTTTTCCCCTGCCATTGTTCTGAAGGAACAACCGGGCTGTGTGGTGAATTGAGCGCCAGATATAAGAAGAAAGGCTCGTCCTCCCTGGATCTATCGGCGATGTACTGAGTAGCGTTCTCGCCCAAAAAACCTAACATTTTGATGGTCGGCATATGATCAATCACCCGGTTGTCTTTGATCACCGTTTCCATTGATGCGGAATGGTGGAAGCCCAGATAGGTATCAAATCCCCGGGTAACCGGTCCGTCGGGAATAATGGAGCCAATCGGCGCGTTTCCCGGTTTATTCTTTCCGTGATATACTTCAACTTGATTCCCGTTTTCATCGGTCAGGCCAAAGCCAAGGTGCCACTTGCCCATGATCGCGGTTTGGTAACCGGCTTTTTTCAGCAAAGCCGGAACCGTAAGCTGGTTTTCAGCAATGAGCGGTTCAAACTCCTGGCCACCACTTAGCACACCATTTTGCAGACGCGAACGCCAGGCATATCGGCCTGTTAAAACGCCGTATCGGGTTGGGGTACAAACTGAAGAACCGCCATGCGCATCGGTAAACACGACCGATTGGGTCGCCAGTTTATCCATCGCAGGAGTTGGTATTTTACCCCTCTCAGGATTTAAACATTGAACATCGCCGTAGCCTAAATCGTCACAAATGATGTAAACAATGTTAGGTTTTTCCAACTTGGTTTTCTGACTGCATCCGGTCACCAGAGCAGCCCCCACCATAAATCCGGTTACTGAATATTTTAAGTTGAACATCTTCATTTATTTTAGTCGTATCTCCGTTATTTTACCCAATAAGCTCCCTTCTTTATCAAACAAACCAGCCTTAAGCAAGCTTTTCAGCGGAACCTCAAACTTGCCGTTGTATTTGGTAGTGGTTGCTGAAGGTTCTTCGCCGTTAAGAGTATAGTAAATATCGTATCCAACAGTTTCTGTCTCTAAATACACAATTGCCTTACCATGAAGTTCGTCGATCGCAAATGGAGCATATACCGTGTACATGCTGGTTGAATAGTTAATGCCATCGCGGTTCAACCGCGGGAAATGTGCTTCAACAGCCTGCTGAAAGCGCGGCCAGTTTTTCACGTCGGGGCGACTCCAGGCCACTTCGGCATTAGCTAAAGCACGCGGATAGGTGATGTATTCGGTATGTTCTTCGGTGGGCAGGAACTCGCCCCAAAGGCAAGCTTCGGTACCTTTCACCAAGTTGGCTTCTTCGACAGTCAGCTCATCAGGAATAGGCTCGTAGCTATACACCTTTGATAGCGGAAGCACCACTCGCGGTCCTTCGGGCTCCATCGCTATTGGTCCCTGCACCTGGCAGATATAGGCATGGGTGTATGAAGCCATAATGGTTGGATACCCATTTTTCGGAGCCTCGATTTCGGGTGTGTATTTTCCGCGACGCCAAGCCATGATGGTTGCCCCTTTGGCACCTTTGCCGCTCAGAATTTCGTCCCAGCCAATCATGGTTTTGCCCTTAGCAGTAACCAGTTTGTTTACCCGTTGGATGAAATGGCTTTGCAGCTCCTCTTCGTCGTGCAGATTATTGTCGGCCTTAACCTTTTGGCAATGCGGACATTTTTTCCAGTTCATTTTATTGCACTCGTCGCCACCAATATGCAGGTATTGCGACGGAAACAAATCGGCCACTTCGGTGAGCATATGGTTCAAAAACTCGTAGGTCGTTTCTTTTCCGGCACACAAGGCATTGTCGGGTGCTTTTCCGCCAACAGCTACCTCAAAGTTAGCTGAGTCAACACACGACAAAAACGGATAGGAAGCCACCAGCGCCTTACTGTGTCCCGGCACATCGATCTCCGGAATAATTTCCACGTTTCTGATTCGGGCGTACTCAATCACATCGCGAATGTCGTCTTTGGTATAAAAGCCGCCAACCGTTTTGGGCTCATTGGCAGTGGCGGGCTCGCGATCCCACCAGTGAATGCCAGTGCGGTCGGCTCTCCAGGCTCCCTTTTTCGTTAGATTTGGGTACTGATCGATCTCGATTCGCCAGCCCTGATCGTCGGTTAAATGCCAATGCATGATATTCATTTTATAGGCCGCGAAAATGTCGATCTGTTTCATCACAAACTCTTTGGTTTGAAAATGACGCGAGGCATCGAGCATCATTCCGCGCCACTCGAAGCGAGGACGGTCATTCAGCACCAGACATGGAATTTGGCAACTTTGAGCTCCCACCGGAATGGCTTGTCTGAGTGTTTGAAAACCATAGAACAATCCGGCATAATCGCCTGCACTTACCACCACCCGCTGTGGAGTAACCTCCAGACTGTATGCCTCTTTTTCGAATCCGGCGTTATCGGCCAGTTCAAAAAAGATGCAGTTGGCGGCAGGCATTCGGCTTCCGGTTTTCACCGAAACCGCGAAACCGGCATCGTTTTTCAGTTTTTCGCTGACGTACGGTTTCAGATCGGCCTCAAAGGCAGCCGGAATAATCACCTTGGTATTTGGTGTCAGGCTGAAATGCCCTTCTTTCAAAACCACCGATTCGGGTTGCGGAATGAAGGCGACTTTCGACTCCTGCGCCACCCCGGCCAAAGTGGCCATTAGAACTACTAACAGAGTTATTGTTTTTCTCATCGTTTTAAATTTTCTACAATTACACGGGCAACTTCTTTGCCTTGCTCACTTTTTCCCACTTCGTTATAATGCACATCGCCCGGCTTAATGCACCACTGCTCAAAATTAGGTTCGACGAAGGCATACAGGTCGTTAATCACAATTGAAGGATGATTGGCCAACACCTGCATGGCTGCCTTGTTGTAGCGAATGCTGTCGCCGGCAATGCGACCTTCAGCCTGCTCAGGCACCGGTGTTGTGGTGGCAAAAACCAGTTTGGCTTTCGGAAATTTATCCTTTAGGTACACACAAATCTCTTCGAGCTTGGTTTTGTACTCCTCAATTGAAGAAACCTGCTTGCCATTTTCAAGGTCGAGTTTTCCGTTGGTCACATATTTCAGGTCGTGCAGACCCACATTGAAATGAATGAGGTCCCACGTGAAATTCCAGCCTTCATCCAAGTGCGGCTGAAACATGGTTTTTTGCATGGTTTCCGTTCCCGGGATCAGGTGCTGCGTAGCACCACCGTTTCGATAAGTCCGGAAAACATTTGCTTTTCCGGCCAAAATTCTTCGCACTTCGGGTGTGTAGCCAATGGAAATCGAATCGCCGTAAATGAGTACATTAGGCAAGCCCGGCTGCGGGTGAACGTAATCGAAAGCCGGCCCGGTTAACAGCCGCAAATTGTTCCATGCCTCGCGGCAAATTTGCTCATTGCAATCCTGTTTCCGCTTTCGTGCCATTGCGGTTGGTGCGGCTGACAAAAGCACAGCTGCTGCACCGAGAGATTTGATAAAATTCCTTCTTTGCATACCGTTATTTCCCTCTAAATACTGACGACCAATGTGTTGAACGACTTTGCAATCAGCTCAGTCTGAACCGGCTTATTGTTAATATTTAGGGTCAACAGGCTGTTTTCATCTTTTTCGTTGTAGGCCAACACAATCACTTGCTGTGCAGCTTCATCAAAAAATACCAGTACATTTCCGGTATCACCATCAGCAGCCAGTTTCACATTTCCGGGTTGTACAAAAGCGCTGAGGTGTTTCATCAGGTAAAACTCCGGGTTGTATTTAATTTTTTTCGTGTTGCTGTCGATTGAGATCATCGAGTTTTGTTTCCATCCCCACTGGCTTTTGCCTGTTTCGTCGAGGATCATGTTCCAGTACATATAAGCGTTCGTGCCGTTTTCAAAGTAGTGTTTCATCAGGCTGAAGGTGTATTCGGCCGCTTTCCAGTCATTTGAGCCATCGCCGCATTCTGTTTCAGTTTGCATCAATTGCATGTCGGGATATTTCGCATGAACACTCTCAATAGCGCCTTTTCCAGCCCATTGAAAGCCAACGCCTTTCACATAGTCCATGGTATTTTTATATTGAAGCACATCATCAACACGTTCGATTTGTGGACGTTCAACCGTTCCCAGCCAGATTTCCGCGTCAATACTATCTTTTTGAAATTGTGGCGCCAGATAGTCAGCAATCAGAATTCCAAGGTCTTGCGGTTTCCAAACACACGAGGGGAAGTTTTGCGCCGAGTTCGGTTCGTTTTGAACATGAACAGCCTCTATTTTAATGCCCTCGCCGGCATAGGCTTTTACGAATTTTGAAAAGTATAGTGCATAGGCCTGAAAGTACTCCGGCTCGGTGATGAAGCGCGAAACCAGCTCTTCGGTAGAGCTTAGCTCAGGAGCCAGGTCATTTTGGTTGGCATCGGCCCTGCAAGCGTAGTGCTTGTTGTGTTTCATCCACGAAGGAGGACACCAGGGTGAAGCCCAAACACGAATCTCGGGATTGATCTTTTGAGCCTCTTTGATGTAAGGAACCAACCGTTGGCGGTCGCGATCGATGGAGAAATTCGCCATGGCAAAGTCGCCTTCTGTTTCGTTGTGGCTGTACCAGTCTACTGCATAGTCGTTTGCACCGACTGGCATACGGCACAAGTTGAACTTACAGCCCGTTTCGGAGTTAAACAAGTCGTTGAGCAATTGTTGTTTTTCTTCGGGAGTTACCATATTCAAAGCCTCCCAGCCCATTTCATTAAAGCATCCGCCAAAGCCGGTAATGGTTTGCTCTTGCTTGTTTGTGTCGATATTAACGACCACCTGAGGCAGGTCATCGGCAGAAGGTTTTGCAAGTTCTTTTTCAACCCAGGGGTTTTTGTCGGTGCTACTGATCAATTTTACTTCGGGAGCTTTGGTGCAGGCCATGAAGCTCAGCAACACAGCAAATAAACTTAGTCTTATAGCCATCATTTTTATCAGTTTTATTGTAGTTATTTCAACAGTAAATAATAGGTCTTTTTATTGCCGGATGAAACTCGCATAATCAGGATTCTAATTCCTGTTTATGCCTGACACAATCCTGCTTATTTCACGTTTAATATTCCGCGCAGACGAATATCCTTGGATGAAGCGCCAATCATGATACGGAAATCACCCGGTTCCACCACCCGTTCCATAGCCGCATTCAGCATCGACAAATCGTCCGGCAGCAACGTAAACGTTAACTGTTTCGATTCTCCCGGATTTAGCGAAATACGCTGAAAGCCTTTCAGCTCTTTGATTGGCCGTGAAACAGAAGACAATTCATCGCGAAGGTACAGCTGCACCACCTCGTCGCCTTTCGTTTTTCCGGTGTTTTTCACCGTACAGGTTATGCTTACAGACTCGTTTGTAGCGATCCTGTTTTTGCTGAAATTCAAATCAGAATAGTCGAAGGTAGTATAGCTCAATCCAAAGCCAAATGGGAACAGCGGTTGTCCGGTCAGGTTATGGTAGTTGTCGCCACGGCCGGTTGGTTTATGGTTGTAATATAAAGGGCACTGTGCTTCGTCAACCGGGAAAGTGACCGGCAGTCTTCCGCCCGGGTTTTCGTTGCCAAACAACACATCGGCAAAACCATTTCCGCCATTTTCGCCTGGATACCAGGCCATAATAATACCGTCAACTTCTTTCATCCAGTTGCTCATGGTAATAGCGCTACCTCCGGTTAGTACGACCACGGTTGGTTTTCCGGTAGCCGCCACTGCCTTAATTAGCGCTTCCTGATGACCGGGAAGAGCGAGCAGTGCACGATCCTGAAATTCACCTTCATGGATGCCCGCAAAAACAACAGCGATCTCACTGCGTCTGGCCAATTCAACAGCCTCAGCGATTTGTTCTTCAACGCGGTTTTCGACTGTCGCATTCCAAATCAACTTCAGCTTGGCATTTCCGGCCGATTCGAAATATTCCAGTTTCAGATCGTACTCTTTACCGGCTTGAAAATTGAAGTCTTTCAAGATGGTTTGATACGATTGCTTTTTCCAATTGTCGATCAGCAACTTTCCGTCAACGTATAGGCGGTATCCGTCGTTTCCTTCAACACCGATTTTGAAAGTTCCAGCTTTTGGAGCTTTCAGTTTACCTGTCCAGCGAAGCGAAAACCAGTCGTAGGGCAAATCCTCGTGTGGTGAAAAGAGAGTCCAGCCACCTTCAGCACGCTGATCAACGCGACTTACTTTGGGCGTTCCTTCCAACTTAATATTGTCGAAATAATCTCCCTTCAGGCCATTTACCGTCTTGCCATTTTCGGTTGTCAAGAGGTATTCTGTCGCAATGGTCTCGTAGGTTTTTTCCTTAAACGAAACCCCTTCAACCCATTGTACTTTTTTATCGCCCAGCACATTCACTACCCCGTCATACATGGAAACCACATCGTTACCGGGGCCGCTGTATCCACCCAAACGGGCGGCTTTGGCATCGTATCCAATCAGGGCCAACTTGTTTACCGACTTGCTAATCGGTAAAAGTTGATCTTTGTTTTGCAGAAGAACCATTGATTTTGAAGCAGCCACGCGCGCCAGTTCGCGGTGCGATTTGTGTCCGTTCCAGTAGGCAGCCTGCTCCGGGTCGACGTATGGATTCTCGAACAAGCCCAACTCAAATTTTGCTTTCAGGATGCGGCTCACCGCTTCATCAATCGCTTTTTCGTCGACCATTCCTTTTTCATATGCTTCCCAAAACAGTGGATAGTGGTTGTAATTGGTTTGAAACATCACATCCAATCCGGCTTCAACGGCATCTTCGGTTGATTCGGCATAATTTGCCGCTGTAAAATGCAGCACATTGGAGCCACCGGTTGCGCCGGCATCAGAAATCACAAAACCGTCGAAGCCCCATTCTTCTTTCAATTTTTTGCGTAACAGCCACTCGTTAGCCGTACATGGCGAACCATCGAGCGAGTTGTAAGCCGTCATTACCGAGCGGGCGCCAGCTTTTTGAAACACCGCTTTAAAGGCCGGGAAATAAATCTCTTCGAGCAAACGCTCGTTAAAACTGATCGGGTAGCTGTCGCGGCCACCGGCACCAATGTTGGCAACAAAGTGTTTGGGAGTTGTGATGACTCCCTCCTTTTCGAACTGACTGATAAAAGCCATCGCTATTTGAGTCGTCAAATAAGGATCTTCGCCATAAGTTTCCTCCACACGGCCCCAGCGAACATCGCGTGCAATATTTAATACCGGCGAAAGAATCTGGCGAATTCCGCGTGATTTTGTTTCGTTTGTGATCGCCCGGGCCACATCGGCCACCAGGGCAGTATCCCACGAAGCAGCCAAACCGATCGCCTGCGGAAAAGCAGTGGCACCGTCGCGGGTTAAGCCGTGCAAAGCTTCGTTAAACGGAATTAATGGAATTCCCAGACGGGTATCTTCCACAAAATACCGTTGAATTTTATTCACTTTATCGGTCATCTGGCGTGCTGTTCCCGACGAGCCATAGTCCATTAATTGCTCGGCGGCGTTGGCTTGTTTGCCTTTGCTTGCCACCTGAAAGCCAAAACAACCATTTTTATATCGACTCATATCGTCTTCCAGGTCTCCCGGAATCATAAACATTTGCCAGAACTTCTCTTCCAATGTCATTCGGCTCAGTAAATCGTCGACACGCTGCTGAACCGGTAAATCCGGGTTCTTATAAGGGGCAACTTCCTGTGCCAGTGCCGGATTTTTAAACACAAACAGCACAAACAGCAGAATCAGAAATTGGTCTATTTTATTCGTTATCATGTTCTATATTTTTGAAGAATAAGTCGTTGGTTTTAATGCAAATTCGCTTTTAAATCGTTGTCGAAATCTGTCATCAGTTTCTTCAACTCGGTTACTTTATCGGGGTAGTCGTCAACCAGATTCGTACGTTCAGAAATATCATATTTCAAGTTATACAGTTCAAGCTTCTCCCCATCAATCCGTAATTTCCAATCGCCGGAGCGCACGGCCTGAATAGTCTCCTTTAAGTAGTAGTAAAAAGCCTCGTGTGGTGTTTTGCTTTGCTCCGGATCAGACAATAGCGGCCAAATATCTTTACCATCAATCGGAGCTTCCGAAAGTTTTCCACCGGTCAATTGCGCGATAGTTGGCAATAAATCAATGGTTGAAGCGATCTCATGACATACCGATCCTGCCGGGATTTTTCCTTTCCATTGAGCAATCATTGGTTCGCGCATGCCACCTTCGTAGGTTGCAAATTTGTGTCCGCGCAAAGGTTTAGCACTTCCGCCATGGCCGTTTTTCAGATCCCACGGGCCATTGTCAGAACTAAACACCACCAAGGTATTTTCATCCAAGCCCAGTTCTTTAATTGTTTTCAGAAGTTGACCAACGCTCCAGTCGATTTCTTCGATCACATCGCCATACAATCCACGGGCGCTTTTCCCTTTAAATTCGTCGGAAACATAAAGCGGAATGTGTGGCATGGTGTGGGCAAAATACAGGAAGAAATTACTGTCCTGCTTTTCACGGATAAAAGCGACCGCCTCTTCGGTGTACCTTTTAGTAAGGGTCGTTTGATCGACCGGATATTCAATCACTTCATCCTGACGCATCAACGGAACTTTCCCTCCGCGCCATTTTTCTTCCCGGAGGCTGTCGAGGTTCATTCCTTCATTATAAACCATGTTTGCTGACAACTTAAAGCCCCGGTTGATCGACATGTCGTTGCTGTAAGGAATTCCATAATACTGATCGAATCCCTGCGCAGTTGGCAAATGTTCGGGTTGATCGCCCAAGTGCCATTTACCGATACAGGCGGTTGCATAGCCTTGCTGCTTAAGCATATCGGCAATCGTGAGTTCCTTGTTGGCGAGGCCGGTTTCGCTGGCTGGCCACAAAACTGCCGGAACCCCCACACGCGGCGGATAACAACCTGTAAGCAAAGCGGCCCGCGAAGGGGAACAAACCGATGAAGCCGAGTAAAAATCGGTGAACCGCACGCCGTCCTTCGCCATTTGGTCGAGGTTTGGCGTTTTAATCAAGGGCGAGCCAAAACAGCCCACATCGTTGTAGCCCTGGTCGTCGGTAAAAATGATAATGACATTGGGGGCTTTTTCAGTTTTGATACACGATGTAAAGCCCGCGCCGCATGCCACCGCAACGGCTGAAAGGAGAATGCTTTTATTTCGTAATGTCTTCATTTGACGTTTGTTTTAAGGCTATTCAACCAATTTCAAATTACTATTCAACTGATACTTGCTGCCTTTTTGTGTCGGAAATTCAATCGATTTGTCCCTGTAGACCAACCGACAGGTATTGCCACCCTTCGACCACAGTTCGACCTGTTCGAGCTTTCCGTTTTTCCATTTAAAAGACAGCTCAAAACCGCCGCGGGCACAAACCCCTGAAATCGCCCCTTCGGGCAAGGCATCGGGCAGTGCGGGCAATAGGTTTATTTTTCCAAGGTGGCTTTGCACAAGCATTTCGATAATCCCCGAAGCGCCACCAAAATTGCCATCGATTTGGAAAGGCGGGTGCGAGTCGAACAAGTTCGGATACGACCCTCCACCTACGGAACCATCCGGTTTTACGGCCGGACTCAGCAGACTATGAATCATTTTGTAAGCTCTGTTTCCGTCTAGAAAACGAGCCCAGTAGTTAATTTTCCAGGCCAGACTCCAGCCCGTTCCTCCGTCGCCACGAAACTCGAGCGATTGTTTGGCGGCCTTCATCAGTTCAGGAGTCTCTTCTGGATTGATTTCGCTTCCGGGATAAACAGCCCACAGGTGTGACACGTGCCGATGCTTGACTTCCGGATCGTCTTTATCTTCGAGCCACTCCTGCAGCTGTCCGTATTGTCCGATTTGGTTAGGAGCAATTTTCGGAATCATTGCCTCAATTTGGCTGGAAAATTCGTTGTCAACCTTCAATATTTCAGCGGCTTCAATATAAATTCGAAAAAGTGCGCGAATAATTTGATGATCCATTGCAGGACCTGCCACCAAGCCACCGATTTCGGGCGAATTGGAAGGTGAGCTGATCAGAAATCCGGTTTTGGGATCTTCATACAGAAACTGGCTAAAGAACAGCGCAGCATCTTTGATCAGATGGAATTTCTCCTGAAGAAACTCTTTATCCTGAGTAAACAGATAATGTTCCCAAATGTGGGTGCTTAACCATGCGCCGCCGGTAACCCAAATTCCGTGATGCGACGCGTTTATTGGCGCCGCTCCCCGCCAGATGTCGGTGTTGTGGTGTAACACCCAGCCATCGCAATTGTAGTGTTCTTTAGCGACTACTTTACCGGTTTGTGCCACTTCTTCAATCATTTTGAACAAGGGCTCGTGACACTCGGAAAGGTTTGTCAATTCAACCGGCCAGTAGTTCATTTCGGTGTTAATGTTGACAGTGTATTTGCTTTCCCAGGGTGGCCGGATATTATCGTTCCAAATTCCCTGCAAGGTTGCCGGATAAGTACCCGGACGACTGCACGCGATCATCAAATAACGACTGTATTGCACGTACAATGACAGCAATTGCGGGTCGTTCGGATCGTTAAAAAATTCAATGATTCGGCTATCAGTCGATTTTTGTGAGCGCCCGTTGTCGCCAAAATTTAGCTGAAAACGGTCAAACAATTTCTTATAGTCGTTGATGTGATCTTCTTTGATTGATCGCAGGGACTTCTTTTGTGCTTTCTGCAGAAAATCTGAAGCCAGTTTTCCGGCATCACCACTCACGTCGTTGTACGTTTTATAATTCGTGGCAGCTGATAAATAGATCGTCGCGTTCGATGCTCCACTCACCCACAACTTTCCGTCGGCAGTCTTCACCTTCCCATTGGTTCTGAGCCGAAGGGCAGCCACTCCGTTTAACGCGCCGTCCTTTACCTGAACTTCCAACGTTTGCCCGTTTTTTTCGGTTACAACATTTTTTTGTTCGTGAACAGCATCCAGGTATAAATGAAAATTCAAGGCAGCTGCCTGATCCGATGTCAGGTTTAGCACAAGCACCTGATCGGGATACGAAACAAACAATTCGCGACTGTATTTTACCCCTTCAACTGAATAAGACAGATTGCAGAGCGCATTTTCAAGGTCCAACTCGCGTAAATAACCGGTGTAATTTGCGTGATCAGGAAAATTAAGATACAAATCGCCAAACGGTTGATAGGCTTTTTGGTGCAGTGGGACACTCATAAATTTCTCGAGCGCCAGAGTTTGCGCGTCCAGCTGTTTTCCGTCGCTCAACAGTTGCCTGATTTCATCCAGGTAGTTGCTCGCACCTTGATGAGCGTAATCATGCGGTTCGCCGGTCCATAGTGTTTCTTCGTTAAACTGAATGTGTTCGTGCTGCACATCACCATAAATCATGGCGCCAAGCCGGCCATTACCGACCGGCAAAGCTTCAGTCCAAAGCTCGGCAGGCTTTTCGTAAAACAAGCGGTTACCCGACTGGGCAGAGGCTGTCTGCGCCAGGCATAACCCTGTAAAAGCCAGCAGCAACACGATAATATTTTTCTTTTTACTCATACTCTAAACTCAATAACTTAAACAACTTATGACAATGATTGCAATAGCCGAAATCGCCTATTAGCTTTCCAATTTTATTTCGAGGTAGAACGGCATTTCGTAAACCATTCCATCTTGTTTCTTTAATAGAACGACCGGAACAATATCAGCCTCCCCAATATTCAAATTAATCTCACCAATAGAAATTTGATCGCTCATTGGTTTCTGAAACGAAAACGTTCTTTCGCTTTTTCCAATTTGCAATTTCACCTGACAATCAGTTATAATTTCCGTCTTGAAATGCAGAGTCAGTTTGTAATTTCCCGCTTTTTCGATGGCTGCTTTCCAATACGCGACCCCCTTTGGCACATCCTCGTGAGCTGTAAAATGCACATCGTTTAAATTTAAAACGCTTGGGTTTTCGTGCTCCGTTCCGATGAGCATTCGCGGTGAACGCAACAGATTAGGCGATTGGAGCAGCCCGTTTAACCAATTGTCCAACTCTTCTTTTAATGCTTTGGCAGTCTCATTATTGCGTTCCACAATATTGGTCAACTCATACGGATCAGTCTCGAGATTGAACAACTCAAAGTCTTCAATTTCGGCTGATTCGCCGCAATTGCCGACCAGTTTAAACTCTCCTCTTCGAACCATCATGTTTTGGTATTTTTCCGGATAATCGCGTGTCCAGTAACGGCATATAGAGCGTTCGTCCAATTTTTTTTGTTCGCCGGTAAGCAAAGGCAGCAGGCTAACACCATCAATCTCGCGGTCGGTTGGAATTCCCACCCCACATAATTCCGCGATTGTCGGGAAAACATCGAAGTGCGACGCGGTTATATTGATATCGCGGTTTCCGCTGAAAGAAGCGGGGTACCTCCAGAAACAGGGTACCTGTATTCCTCCTTCATACACCGACGATTTTTGTCCGCGCAGTCCGCCCAGATAGCGGGATGGAATTGGCCCGTTATCGCTCATAAAAATGACCAGTGTATTTTCAGCCAGCTTTAGCTCGTCCACTTTTGCCAAAAGCCGGCCCATGTTATCATCAATATTTGAAACCATGGCATATACTTTCCGGGCTTTCTCTTTCATCGGTTCGGTCATCGCCGGAAAAGGTCTTCCGTCGTTTTCGAAACCCGCTGCCGGATCCAGGTCTTTGTACATTTGGTAATACTCATCCGGAACCTGTAAGGGATCGTGTGGCGCGTTGAAGGCCAGGTACAGGAAAAAGGGTTCTTGTTTATTTTCTTCAATAAAGCTTAGTGCCGCATCGGTAAACACATTCGTACAATACCCTTCGCTTTCAACCATTTTACCATTCTCCCAAAGTGTTGGGTTGAAATAACTGGTATTCCCTTTCAAATGATTGGGCCAGTCGCCCCACTGCCCGATACCACCAGCCAAATGGCGCAGCACATAATCAAAGCCCTGATCTTCGGGTCTGAAGGGATAGTTATCTCCCAAATGCCATTTTCCAATCATTCCGGTTCTATAGCCTCCCCGTTTCAATACCTCGGCAATGGTAATTTCGTTGGTACTCATAATTGCTCCCCCCTTGTACGTATCGCGCACACCGGTGCGCAGGGCGTAGCGGCCAGTCAGCAGAGCTGCACGGGTAGGAGCGCAAACTGATGATACCAGGAAATCGCTGAAGCGAACACTCTCGCCGGCAAACTGATCGAGCACCGGTGTATGGATGTTTGGATTACCGTTGAAACCCAAATCGCCGAATCCCTGATCGTCGGTCATGACTAAGATCACATTGGGCTTTGATGTCTTTGTCCCTTGCCATTTATTTACGCAAGCCGTCAGGCCAATGAACAGCAGAGATACAGCGAAATATTGAGTGCGTTTAGTCATTGTTATACAAGTTTGTTTTTGACTTGCGATTGTTGTTCCAAATAGTTACTTGCCAGCTCTCGCGGGAATTTCCCGGTTCGCCAAACGAACAGCGATAAAAGCGGAAATACAGCCCAAATAATAATGGGTTTACAATTGCATTCTGTTCACGAATGGTTTTTGGGGCGACGGCCAAAAAACCAAGACAGGGAAAAGAATAGGACATCTCGAATCATCATTCCTTCCCTCTGCTTTAATCGTTCCAGTGTGCCGCTATTATCTCCAGTACTTCAGGGTTGTCAGCATCAGTGTCACCCAGCAATTCACGCTGACGCAAAATCTCTTCCTTCATCTGCTTGATGATATCCTGGTACTTTGGATCGTTATAAGCATTTTGCAATTCGTTCGGATCTTCTTTCAAATCGAAGAAATCCCAGTATCTGCCGGTTTCCTCTCCTTCTTCGAACTTATTGTCCTTAAATCCATTCCCATAAAAGAACGCGAGCTTGTACCGTTCTCCCCGAATTCCAAAGTGACCGGGACGCATGGTTTGGTGCTCCCAATACCGATAATAGCCGACCTTTCTCCAGTCGTCCGGGGTATTTCCCTGCAGGTTTTCGCGAAAGCTATGTCCTTGCATGGTTTCAGGATATTCGGCCCCTGCATAATCGACAAACAAAGCTGAGAAGTCTACATTTTCAATGATATCCTGATTGCGGGTTCCTGCGGGAATTTCCTTCGGATAGCGAATAACAAACGGCATGTGCACCGATTCTTCGTAAATCATTCGTTTATCGAACCAGCCATGTTCGCCAAGGAAATAACCTTGATCGGACGTATAGATCACAATCGTATTTTCCGCCAATCCGGCTTTGTCCAAATAGTCGAGCAGCTTCCCAATGTTATCGTCGATGGCTGCACCGCAGCGCATATAGTCTTTCACATATTTTTGGTAGGTTTTGTAGCGAGCTTCATCGTCGGTTAAGCCTTCAACCGAAAAGGGCAATTCCGGGTAATACATGAAGTCGTCCTTTTTGTCCGGATTTTCGGAAGCAAACAGATACCGTTTTTTTAGGTTATCGACCGACTGCCCTTTAAACGAACGGCCTGTGTCATCGGGGCCATGGTCGTAAAACGATCCCGGAACAGGAATATTCTGGTCGCGGTACAACTGACTAAAGCGCTCCGGATAATCCCATGGTTCGTGCGTTGCCTTGAAATGACACAAAACCATGAACGGTTTTGTTTTGTCGCGGCTTTCGAGCCATTCAATGGTTTTATCGGCAATAACATCGGTACTAAAACCTTTGTAAGGGATTCCTCCTTCGTGCTCATCGGCCCAGTTTTCCTTCGTTTTCAGAATCGGATCCCAATAGCGTCCCTGCCCCGGCAAAACACAATAATAGTCGAAACCGGTTGGCTCTTTCTTGAGGTGCCATTTACCAATTACCGAAGTCTGGTAGCCAGCCTGTTTTAGCACTTTCGCAATGTTATTTTGTTCAGGCATCAGCGCTCCGGCCAATGTTTTTACGCCATTTACATGACTGTATTGTCCGGTTAAAATTGTTGCACGGCTAGGCGTACAAATTGAGTTGGATACCAGGCAATTGTCGAGCACACACCCTTCATTGGCCAAGCGGCTAATATTTGGTACATGCACGTAGTCTTTCAATATTCCACCATAAACTCCCCACGCCTGCGAGGTATGGTCGTCGGAGAGAATAAAGAGGATGTTTGGTTGTTGTGGAGCTTCCTTTTCGGCCGTGTTACAGCCTGTAAAAACAGATACCGCAACAGCCCCAAGAATGCCAAACGTTATATTTTTTTTCATGATTTTATTTCTATCTGGTTATTATTCAACAACTTCAAATGTCAATTTAGTCAATTTATCAGAGGAGGGGCCAATGCCCACTTCAAAAACTCCAGGCTCGACAATCTTCTTCTTCAATTGGACATCGAAAAAAGAAAGATCTTCGGGAGTGACCGAAAAAGTCAACTGCCATGTTTTTCCGGCATCCAGAGAAACGCGTTTGATACCCCGAAGGCTTTTTAACGGACGAACGACCGAGCTTTCCACATCGGTAATGTACAGCTGAACCACTTCGTCGCCGGCAAGTTCGCCACTATTTTTAAGGTCGATTGTTACCAGAAGAGAATCGGCAGCCTGAATTTTTTCAGCCGACAAGCGCATGTTTTCATAAGCGAAATCAGTATAGCTTAATCCGTGGCCAAAAGCATACAGGGGTTCACCCTGGAAGTAACGGTAGGTTCTGCCTTTCATGCTGTAATTAACGAAGGGCGCCAAATCTTTGTGCGATTTGTAGAAGGTAACCGGCAAACGACCGGAAGGATTGTATTCGCCAAAAAGCACATTGGCAATGGCAGTACCACCCAGTTCGCCGGGATACCAGGCCTCCACGATGGCTGGCAGGTTCTCCTGTTCCCAGTTCACCGCCAGTGCGCTACCGTTAAGCAGAACCAAAACCACCGGAGTACCGGTTTCGTGTAGCTCTTGAATCAATTGTTTCTGAATTTCAGGCAGCTCAATATTGGTGCGGTCACCACCATCAAAACCATCGTAGTCCACGCGCATTTGTTCGCCTTCTACATCGGCCGAAATTCCGCCAACAAAAACCACAACATCCGATTTTGAAGCCAGTTCAACGGCCCGGTCGAACGACGATTGGTTTGGCTTTCGCCACAATAATTTCAACTCGGAAGGAACCCCTTTATGGTGCAATTCAACCTCCAGCGTATATTCTTTTCCTTTTTTCAGGAAGACTTTCTCCATTTGTTGGCGCTTCGTTTTTTCGCCCATCTTATCAACCAGCACCTTCCCGTCGACAGTTAACTTGGTGCCGCTCTTCGATTGAAGTCCGATTTCGTAAGTTCCGGTAGCATCCACGTTGATTTTTCCGACCCAACGGGCCGAGAACTCAGCGTCCGTCAAACCGGCAACCGGATACAAGTGCCAGTTGGTATTAATTGCTTCCTCGATGCGCGAAAGCAGGCTTTCACCGGTGCAGTTTCCACTATTGAAATAGGTGGCCTGCAAACCGCTTTTCCCCTGAAACGATAAATATTCAGCGGGAATGAGTGTTGCCGCATCAGCTGTATCAATCAATTCGCAACCCGCCTCGAAATAGACTTTCGTTCCGGCAGCAACTTTCTCCTGAATCCCGGTTAGTGGTGTTGTATAGCGAGAAGGAAAACCATTGTAGTTTCCTAGTAAAACGTCCACATCGTTGGCATTCGGCCCAACCACCGCGATCGATTTCAGGTCTTTTTTAAGAGGAAGGGTTTTGTTTTCATTCTTCAGCAGAACAATTGACTTTTGAGCTGTTTCGAGTGCCAGTTTCCGGTGCTCCGAAGAACTTACCACGCTCATTGGGATTTTGGCATAAGGCACGTTTTCTTCAGAATCGAACATTCCCAGTTTAAAACGAGCCATGAAAATGCGTTTCAGCGACACATCAATTTCGTCTTCGGTAATCAAACCCTGCTCCACAGCGCCTTCCAGGTATGCGTAGCGGAAACCGCAATTCAGATCGCAACCAGCCTGCACCGACACAGCGGCAGCCTCTTCGGGGCTGTTCACAAAGTTGTGGTAGTCGCACACATCGCGGATGGCATTACAGTCGGACACCACGTAGCCATCGAAGCCCCAGTCGTTGCGTAAAATGTCGGTAAGCAGATAAGGGCTTGAACAGCAAGGTTCGCCATTGGTTCGGTTGTAGGCTCCCATCACCGAATAGGCTTTTGCCTCTTTCACACACGCCTCGAAAGCCGGCAGGTAGGTATCGTAGAAATCGCGTTCGTTCACCGCAGCATCAAAGAAGTGGCGTTCGGGCTCGGGGCCGCTGTGCACCACAAAATGCTTGGGTGTAGCCACCAGTTTCAGGTAGTTGGGATCGTTGCCCTGTAGTCCTTTCACAAAGTTTACCCCCATGCGGGCAGTCAGATAAGGGTCTTCACCGTAAGTTTCCTGACCACGTCCCCATCGGGGATCGCGAAAAATGTTGACGTTCGGCGTCCAGTAAGTCAGGCCCTCGTAGCGTTTGTATGAGTTTTTGCGTTGGGCTTCGTGATGTTTGGCACGCGCCTCATCGGAAATAGCAACTGCCGAACGATAAATCAGGTCGGTATCCCAGGTAGCCGCCAGCCCAATGGCCTGCGGAAACACTGTTGCTTCGCCTGCACGAGCCACGCCATGCAAACACTCGTTCCAATACTCATGAGCGGGAACATTGAGCCTCGGGATGGCAGGCGCATTGTTCATCATTTGCCCAACTTTCTCAGCTAAAGTCATTCGCGAAACGAGGTCGTCCACGCGCTCCTCAAAGCTTAAACATTCGTCGAGATAGGGTAACTTCTTTTCCTGCCCGTTAAGGGTCGTCATCAAAAACAGCATGACAACAAGGGAGGTGATTTTCAATAAAATTGCTCTAATATTCAACATGATTTGTTTTTGTTTTTTCGGTTTAGTCTGAACCACTTTTTAAACTGAAACCTCAGAAAACCTAAGGTCAGGTTTATTTAATTCTGCTTCGATATATGATCTGGTTTTACTTATAATTTAGAACCACAACAGACAATGAATTTGCGGGAATATCAACCACTTTAGCTTGTTCTTCCTTTAACCAAATGTCGAAGGTTTTAACCTTATCCGAGTCATTCTTGACGAAGAAATAGACATTCTTATCGTCGGCCAGAGTAATTGTCTCGCTGTACCACGAAGCGGAGGCTACGCGTTTCATTCCCGGACGCATAAACCGTCCAAATAATGCCATGGCGGCATAATCCGGATTGTAGGTCACCGTCTTTTCCGTGCGGTCGATGTTTATCAGGCTGTTTTGCTTCCATCCCCATCCGCTGGTAGCCGTTTCATTCAGAATCATGTTCCAGTAGCAATAATTCGGAACACCATGATTGATGAACGAGGCAACCTCATCGAAACGGGAATAGGCTTCTTTTATATTATTTGCGCCACCAAAACAGATTCCTTCGGTATGTAAAAAGCGGATTTCGGGGAAAACGCTCCGCATATTTTCAATATGTAACGGGTTGATATATTGAATACCAATACCATCGACTGCCTCTCTCCAGTTTTTGTTTGAAACGAACTCCAGTCCATCGACCCGGTTGGCCGTACGAAAAGAACCTGCCCAAATTTCCGTTTCCGACCTAGTTTTTTCGAACTGAGGTTTTAGGTAAGTCCGGGCAAATTCGCCCATTTGGGCCGGAGGCATGTTACACGAAGGATACTTGGTTGAAATATCCTGCTCGTTTTGGATGACAATGCGGTCGACCCGGATACCTTCTTTGGCGTATGCTTCAACATATTTTGCAAAGTACAACGCGTAAGCTTTGTAAATTTCAGGATCATCCTTCAATCTGTTTTTTTCCGGAACTTCGGTTCCCCGATCCATTAGGCCAGACTCTTTCATCCAGCCCGGCGGACTCCAGGGCGATGCGAACAACGCCATATCCGGGTTATATTTATAGGCTGTTTGAATGTAGGGGATAACGCTGTTTTTTTCTCGTTCGATTGAAAATTTATCCATGGTGTAATCCCCGGGAACTTCGCTGTAGCTATAAGCATCTATTCCAAAATCGCTGGCTCCAATGGCTGTTCTGCACAACGAAAAATTGGCAGCATCCGGAGCAAACAAGTTTTTCATGATTTCATTGCGCTGTTCCATGCCTAAGGCCATCAGCGCTTCGCCTCCTATTTCGTTAAAAGCTCCGCCAACTCCTTCGATGGTTTGAAACGTTATTTCCGGATAGATTCGCAGCAAGATGCCCTTCGCTTCCGATTTCGCTTCCGTTTGTTTAACCGGGTTTGCTTCAATGTCAGTTCCTTCTTTTAGCTCAACGTAAAACAGCGCGGCATCATACTGAGCATAGCCACAAAGGCTGATAGCCAGCAAAGCAAGCGTTGCAATGATATTCTTTCTTTTTCCTGTCTTCATTCGAACGTAGTTTTTTTTTGGGTTTGCGAGGCTCCCGCCCCCCTGAGCATCTGCCAAATTTTATCGCTTCTACTTTTTAAATTCGCCTTTCAACACAACCGGATAACTTTCTCCGTTTACGGCAGGCATTTCAATGACTAACCGATCACCGGTTTGTTTGAAAGCGATTTTGGCGCCATCGTACAAGCGAGTAAAGGATTTGAACGTTCCGGGGTTCACCTTGCTGTTCGTACCAAGCGTTGGAATAGCCATGGAACCTTCGGCCGGATTCATCACCGTGATAAAAAAGTAATCGTCTTTGGTGGTATACCGAACCTCGTCGTTCGCATAGGCGGGTGTTGCCGTAGTACGCTGGTTGTAGTGCTCTCCTTCTTTTTTCATATCGGCTGCATTATCGGCTGCGTTCCGGATTTCGCCATCAACCGTTTCCCAAAATTCGCCGCGAACACTTTTCCCATCGCCATAAACGGTCCAGGGGCGCGTGCCATAAATCGCTTCGCCATTTACCTGAAGCCAGCGTCCAACTGTTTTAATGATTTCCTTTTGCTCGGCCGGAATGGTACCGTCGGGGAAAAGCTCAATATTTAGCAACAGGTTTCCGTTTTTACTAACCGCCTCAACCAGCATTTCCAGAATGGTTCGTGCATTGTGCGTGAGGTGACGGTCGGTTTTGTAAAACCAGTCGGTGAAGGTAATTTCAGATTGCCACGGATATTCGCGCAGCGTATTGCTACCGCCGCTTTCCACTTCGTTCACCGTTCCGGGTTCCAGTTTTTTAAGGAGCATCACAGCGTCGATTTTGCCGTTTTGGCTGAGGCTGTTGTTGTACAAACGGCGGCAAACTTCTTTGCCATGTTCGCCGTACGAAAAGTTCAGTCCGTCGTAATACAGCAGATCCGGGCTATAGTTATCCACCAGCTCCAGATGGCGCTCTTCCCAGTTCTCCTTAATCGCTTCAATCACTTCGGGGGTTCGGTCTTCGGGAACCGGGCCATACAAGTCGGCCGGGTCTAATCCTTCCCACCATTTGCCAATGCCATCCTCTTTGGTGAGCCTTCCATCGTAGGAAATACCCTTTTTAGGTCCGTCTTCGTCGGCTCCGAAAGCCGGCAGCCACCAATTCAGGTAGCGGTCGTCGTGACAGGTGACCCCAAATTTTAGATTTGCCTTTCGCGTGGCAGCGGCAAACTCGCCGATGATGTCGCGTTTGGGGCCAACATTAACCGAGTTCCAGGGATGATGCGAGGAGTTAAACAAATCGAAATGATCGTGGTGATTCGCCAGGGCAACGATATACTTGGCTCCGTTCGCGATGGAAAATTGCACCAGTTCGTCGGCATTAAATTTTTCGGCCTTCCAGGTATTAATCACATCCTTAAATCCAAATTCGGAAGGATGTCCGTAAGTCATTTCGTGGTAGAGGCGCGCCATTTTACCAAATTTTTGGCGGCCAACATCGTTCATGTACATGTGGCGGGCATACCAGCCCCCACCCTGCTCCGGAACAGCTTGAGGCCCCCAATGGAACCAAATCCCGAATTTCGCGTCGCGAAACCATTCCGGGCATTCGTATTGTTGAGCCAGTTCGTCCCAGGTAAAATCCGTTTGTTGTGCCTGAACACCAACTGCACCTGCAAAAAACAGCGAGAAAAGAATGGCCTTTATTTTCATACTAACGCTTATCATATCTTATTCCTTATTTTTAAAGTTATACGCCTCCGGATTGTCGTACAGTCCAAATTCGTTTTTACTCAAATCAGCCGGGTCGCCGGTTTCATCAATCAGTTTTTGCAACTCCTGCAGCAAATCCTCCCTGACCGATGTATATTTCTCATCATCAACTAAGTTATTTAGCTCCAGAGGATCGTTCTTCAGATTGAATAATTGATAGGTAAACACATCGTGTTTTGCACTTACGATTAATTTATGGTCGCCTTTACGCACAGCCCGGTGTCCGCCCCCGGGGTTATGTTTGAGGCTATGCCCCTGTAAAAGATCTCCTGGCCAGGAATTATAAGCATACATCATGCTGCTTCTAACGCTTTCGGCTTCTCCTTTTATTACCGGAGTTAAATCTTTCGTTTGAACCGATTCGGGGATTTCCAATCCGGTCAATCCGCAAAGTGTTGGGAAAACATCGTGCAAATAGGCTAAGGCTTCAACCCTTGTATTTTGGGGAATATTGGGGCCACAAAAAACCAACGGGACACCCACGCTATGCTCGTATACGTTTTGCTTACCAAGCAAGCCGTGTTGCCCAAGCGCCAACCCGTTATCGCCCGAGAATACGATGATAGTATTTTCAGTTTTTCCCGACTCTTCAAGCGCTTTAAGCACACGGCCGATCTGAGCATCGGTTGCTGTAATCATAGCATAGTAGTCGGCAATTTCTTGTTGAATCCGTTCTTTTGTCCGCGGAAATGGAGCTAAAAGTTCATCCCGGATTTTGTCGTCGGCAATTTCGAACGGATGTTCCGGCATAAAGTTATCAGGCACTTCGATACTTTCAGCCGGATATTGATCCTGGTATTCTTCGGGAGCTGTTCGTGGATCGTGTGGTGCGGTGAAGGCAACGTACATTAAGAAGGGATTGTCCTGTTTGTAATTCGCTAAAAATCCCACCGCCGCATCGGCAAACACCTCGCTGCTGAATTTATCGACCTGCTTGTAGGGTTCAGACCATCCCGTTTCAGGCGAATAGTCTTGCACTTTAGTTCCAAAGTGCGTGGTCATTCCACCTAAAAAGGCCGATTTTATCTGACTAAATCCCCGTTCCAACCAAATGGAACCGTTATGTTGCTTTCCTGTTGCAAAAGTGGTATAGCCATTGGCTTTAAAATACTCGGGGAAAGTTAACAAGTCGCTTTTCCCTTGTTCTTCCTTCGGGAACGCAAACTGCGCATAAACGTTAGGCTCGATATTGAAATAGTGTCTTCCGGTCATTAACATGGCCCTACTTGGAGAACAAACAGCAGCAGTTGCTCCGCCTAAAATATAGGAATTGGTAAACGTCGTTCCTGCTTGAACGAGCCTATCCAGATTCGGGGTTTTCACCAGTTCCTGCTGAAGTTCCCCAATCGTCCCGTGACGCTGATCGTCGGTAAACAGAAACAAAATATTGGGTTTCTCAACCTGGCTGGTTTTTACGCCATCGCATCCGAACAATGTGAATGCCAATACCGGGATCGCTATACGTTTAAGATTTTCTACCATTTTGATTTTATTGTATCTAGATTTTACTTCGTTCTGACGTTTACTTCAGGGATATTTTCACAATTTTCCGGTGTTGAGAACAGCTAAACAGTTCGTTTGGGATTGAGAAAATACTGCAACTCCACTCAAAATAATCAGCCAAAAAACGAGATTCATTTTTATTGATTGTTTAGGTTGAAGATGTCGCTTTATTAATGCCGATGATTTTGATTCACAAACAGGTCGATAAATTTTTGATCGTTTTGATCGCTATCGCCATAATGTTTGCGTGTCTTTTTAAATTTTCGCATCATATCATCTTTGATAGATTCATATTCCGGGTCGTTAAACACATTGTTCATTTCCGAAGGATCCTTTTCAAGATCGTATAATTCCCATTCGTCGACATCGTAATAAAAATGGATTAGCTTGTAGCGTTCAGTGGCGATGCCATTATGCCGTTTCACACTATGTTCTGCCGGATATTCGTAGTAAGTATAGTACGCGAAATCGCGGAATTCATCGGTATCACCGGCTACCAGTTTCCGGAACGATTGTCCCTGAATGTCGGCTGGTATTTCTACCCCGGCATAATCAAGCAGTGTGGGGGCAAAATCGAGGTTCTGAACCAGCTTATCGATTTTGGTGCCCGGCTCAATTTCTTTTGGATAGCGAACCAACAAGGGAGTTTGGTAGGATTCCTGATACATAAACCGTTTATCGAACCAACCATGCTCACCGAGGTAAAAACCCTGGTCTGATGTATATACGATTATCGTGTTTTCATCTAAGCCATTTTCCTCTAAAAATCCCAGTAGTTCGCCAACACCATCATCTACCGATTGAATACAGCTGAGGTAATCCCTCATGTATCGGTTGTATTTCCACAGCGAAAGTTCTTCACCCGTGAGATTCGCGGCATTAAATTCAGTTGTTTCACTTGTATAAGCATCAAGTATTCGCTGTTGTTGCTCCGGGGTCATTCGTCTCAAGTCTTCAACCATATTAGTTGAATCTCCATTGGCATCAACCAAAAGTTTAAGGTCGAGCCCCATGCGCATAATTTCGTCAACCCTCATTTTCTGCTGTTTGGCCGCGCTTCCACGGCCGGCATAATCGTCGAAATAATTGGCAGGCGGCGTAAAATTCACAGAATCAAAAAGGTTTAGATATTCAGGCGCAGGCATCCAATTTCGGTGTGGCGCCTTTTGGTGATAAAGCAAGCAGAACGGTTTGTCCTGATCGCGCCTGTTTTTAAGCCAATCCAAGGCTGCATCGGTAACAATATCAGTACAGTAACCAGTAATCCGTTTCTTCTCACCGTTTATAATGAAATCGGGATTGTAATACCTCCCCTGTCCTTCCAACACCATTGAATAATCGAACCCTTGTGGGTTTCCATCCAGATGGATTTTACCTATCATGGCTGTTTCATAGCCATTGGCCCGCAATACCTTGGGAAAGGTCTGCTGGTTCCAGTCGAAAGGTTGGATATTGTCAACTTTTCCGTTTACAAAACTATGTTTTCCGGTAAGCATAACCGCCCGGCTGGGAGCACAAATTGAGTTGGTAACACCAGCCCGGGTAAAAATCGCCCCCTCGTTTGCCAACCGGTCAATGTTTGGGGTCTTATTTAGTCCATATCCGTATGCGCTGATAGCCTGGTAAGCGTGATCATCGCTCATGATAAAAAGAATATTTGGACGCTTGCCGCTTTCCTCTTTGGCTTTCGAGCAACCTATCGCTGCCAGCATCGAGAGGCCCAAAGCTCCGTATAAATAAGGATGAGTTTTCATTCTGGTTTTTATTTGTTGTCTTCTTATAAATCTTTCCGATATGCGAATTTGCAACCAAATGCTCCAAAAAGCCTTTAAGTTTGTTCATATCGTGTTTGATTTTGTACAAAAACCGGTGTAACTAGCCGATACAGCGTTGCAAGTCAAGTTTCTACCCTCCGCACAGGTTTTCCGGGCATCGTTATTGCCGAATTGAGTGGCCGATAAAAATGACGTATTTAGGGAACCGAAGAACCCTTTTTTGTACCGAAAACTGATGACCCTTTGCCACCTTCGGTTGCTCAACCGGAACAAATTATTGAACAATTTGCTTGTACAACGGGGATCAAAAAGTCCGATATCGGGTCGATAAAAAACAAGCCTCAAATCAATCCAGAATGTAAAGTTAACTCCCAGGCCCATCGCAAATCCGAGCGCTGAAACCCGGCTGACAGAGCAAAAAAAATAGGAATGAAAAGCCGGATTCGCATCCACTTTTCACTCCTATTTTAACTAATCAGTCGTTTTAAAGACTACCAACCTGGGTTTTGCTCCAGATTTTCGTTCACGATTAATTCATCTGCCGGAAGGGCGCTCAAATAATCTCGTTCCGGATCGAATTGGTAGCCAGAGGCACCAACTGCTGTTAAATACGGGTCGAGGTAGTTTTCGCTATCGACTGACAGACCAGATTTTTTAGCTTTAATTGTTGCTTCGTAGTACGCTCCGCGAGGACGTTGATCGACGAACAAGGTATGCGCTCTCCAACGCATCAGGTCGTCAAAACGGAAACCTTCGCTCATGAGCTCTACAGTACGCTCTCTTCTGATTTCGTACAGCACATCACTCAAATCATGACCATAAGCTGGCCAATCGGGGTCGGTTACAATGGCACCCAACGTTAAATGAGGCATACTTACCCGATCGCGCAACATGTTGATAGAGATGTCCAAATCAGCTTGACTAATCGTTCCAAGCTCGGCCTTAGCTTCGGCATATATTAACAATGCTTCGGCATAGCGGAAACTAATTTTAGCCAGGTCCTTGGTAACAGCTACTAAGTTCGCATCGAACTCGGGTACCCGATATTTTTGACCTTCCATACCACCCGGGCAATAGTTTGTACCGGTGAAGGTGGTGACGGTGAAATAGGTGGTGACTCCATCGAGGTTAATGGTAACCACATCGCCGGGAACCATAATAGTAGCAGCCAAACGAGGGTCGCGATTTGTTTCGATGGTTGAAAGGGTAAGATCGCCCACGTAAAGAGGACTCACCGAAATTGGATTTCCATCGGTGCAAAGGTAGCTGCGAGCGGCAAAACGAGTATAACCGCTACGGTTTGGCCATACTTGTGAATCGTTACCATAGCTCTTTCCATAGGTTGAATAATCGTACTGTTTCCAAAGCATAACTTCGCTGTTACTGCTCAAGTCAGTTTGATTAAAGACGCTGGAATAATCAGAATGTAACGAATACGAACCACTTTCAATAACGTCATAAGCAGCTTCGGCGGCAATCGCTAAAAAGTCGGAACCATCAGAGCCTTCAACACCAAAATCGGTTCCGGCATGGTATTTCTCCCAGGTACCTTCGTACAATGCCACCCTAGCCTTAAACAACATAGCTACTTCTTTACAAACACGAGCTGTAGCCGCGTCGCCTTTTGCCTTCAACAAATAGATGGCGCTATCCAAATCGTTCAGCATAAAATCAACCACTTCATTTCTGGGATCTCTCGCGGCATACAAAATGTCCAGGTCCGCGTCAGTTAAGTATTGGTCGATGATTGGCAGATCGCCATAAGATTGAAGAAGATCGAAATAATAATAGGCACGAAAGAAATAGCCTTCGCCGCGATAGTGATTCAATTCTTCCTCTTCGCCGGTGGTAACCCGGTCGACATTATCGAGAAAATAATTCGCTTTGCGCACGTTACCCCAATACCAAACACTGCTCGAGGAAGTAGAGGGTACACTAGCATTACCTAATAGGCGTTCTGAAGCAGAGGTACCCATCGACAAATCGGTGCCATTATCCGGATTAGCGGAATATCCAGTTCCAGAACCTGCCCAACCCGGTAAATTCTGATAAAAACTATTGGCATACAGTTCTAAATCGCCGGATGATGTCCAGAAGTTAACATCAGTAAGCTCATCTTGAGGTGTTGTGTCCAAGAGGTCGTCCTCGCAGGATGCCAATGGAAAAAGCGAGACGAACAATAATAGATATATAACGTATTTCATTGATTTTTAATTTATGTGATTAGCAATGTGCGACTATTGCATATCGAATTTATAGACTCTGTTTGTTTCATTTTAAAATTTATAATGAAACATTAATACCAGCTGAAATCACCTTCGACAATGGATAAGCAATCGCATTACTGTAGTTACCAGTTATTGATTCAGGATCGTACATTGGGAATTTGGTAAATGTCAGCAAGTTTTCACCACTCACATAAATACGAACCCGATCCATTTTCACTTTTTTGGTAATACGGCCAGGCAAAGTATATCCAACTTGGATTGTCTTTAAACGCATATACGAAGCATCCTCTACATAGCGGTCGACACTATACTTGTAGTTGCGGTTATTTTTACCGGGGTTTGCAGAGTATGGTTTGGCCCAATGCGCATCGGGATTTGCTCCCAAGATACTGGTTTCATCTCTCCAATAATCCAGGTGATACTCGTAAACGTTTGCATGGTATGGTCCGTTAGCCGGTCCGCGATATGCCGACCCTCCCATATAGTAATCACGTTTACCAACTCCTTGAATAAACACGCTGAAATCGATACCTTTCCATTCGCAACCAAGAGTAAGACCATACTGGTAGCGCGGAGTAGTATTACCAATCACAACGCGGTCGCCCGGAGAACTTACGGTATTGTCGCCAATATCGATAATATCATCATCATTTTGGTCAACATATTTGGTATCACCAGCTTCCCATGAGCTGTAGATTGCAGTCTGGTTGATGCCATAGTTGCTTACATCATCAGCACTCTCGAACCAACCGGCCCACTCCAGCCCCATGATATCGCCAACGTTTTGTCCTTCGTACCAATCAGACAATAAACCTGTTGAGTTTTCCCACTCGACCACAGTTCTCTTATAATCAGAAAGTACAAACCGAACATTGTAAGAGAAGTCGCCCAACTTATGTTTCCAGGTAAGTTCTGTTTCCCACCCTTGTGTGCGCATAGTTCCGCTGTTTGTTTTTGGCTCATCGGTTCCAAGTACCGAAGGCAAAGTTGCCCCATCGGCCATCATATCAGAGATATCAGTACGATACCAGTCGAAAGAGAAGCCTAATTTTCCTTTTAGCGCCAATAAATCGAGCCCTACGTCGGTGGTTTTAACCCGTTCCCAAGTTAAATTCTCACTAATTAAACTCGGAGTTGTTACGTAGTAATCCCATTCACCTCCGAACAAATAAGTTCCTTCATTCACACTCATGGTTGACAGGTAGGTGAAATTGCTAACGTTCATGTTTCCGAGTTGACCGTACGAACCTCTCAGCTTAAATGTTTGAATGTCGTCCTTAAATGGCCAAAAATCTTCTTTCGCAACGTTGTAACCTACCGAATAAGATGGGAATCCAGCCCAACGCTGACTTTCTTCGAATTTTGAAGAGCCGTCGTAACGGTAAGACATCTCAAATAAATATTTCCCCTTGTAATCGTAGTTAAACCTTGAGAAATAACTTTGGGTCGAATAGGTTGAAATACCATCGCTAGCCGTAATTTCGCCAACCGAAGTTGACACTGACGGAATATTGTCGGTGATTAACGTATTGGCTGATACCGACAAGCTGTAGTAATCCTGTGTTTCGCTTTGATAACCTGCCAAGACCTTAAAGTTATGTCCGTTAAAGTCTTTGGAATAAGACGTGTAAATGTTTGGCGAGTAATACTCGTTGTGGTACAAGGTTGGCTTCACCTGAGTTAATGACTCGGTAGGCGTATACGCGGAACTTCCGTCTGCTTGGTGATACTCGTACTGCAGTGCTGTGTAACTATTTATATTATTGTCCCTCTTATAGTTGTATTCCAGGTTGATTAACCAGTTTTTAACCGGTTCAATAACCACACGAGGCAATAAGGTTACTTGATTTTTCTCGTAGTCCTGCCATTGGGTATCCCATAATGGGTAATAGGCTTGAACCAAGGGTTCGTTAAAGAGCGGGTCAACCGTAGGTAAGGTAGGTTTAATCTTCGAGAGCAAGTCGAAAATACGTCCACCGCCGTATGAATAATCCCAAGGGTGTTTTTCTTCACTCTTTGATAGTTTTGTCAACAGGTCGAAACTCAACCAATCATAAGGTTTGGCGCTGATTTTAACATCAAAGTTATAACGTTTGTAGAATTCGTCGGCATGAGCATTAATACCATCTTCGCTGTAATATCCAGCTGATGCATAGTAATTTAATTTATCAGTACCACCTCTAAAACTGATGTTATGTTTTGAGCGGGGAGCCCAGTCTTTAAATAGAAAATCTTTCCAGTCGGTTGCGGCAGTAGCACCTAAACCTACGTTCGACTGATCCCAACTTACACCATCTGATGCAACTTGCAAAGTTGGCGCGCTGCCCGGGCTTTCCATGTTCATAATAATATACCCGAGTTCCTCGTCGGTGTAGTACACACTTGAGCCCACGTTGGTAGCCGCATCGTTCATGGTGTAGGCGAAGTCAATCGCGCTGGCCTGATCCGGCCATTTTGTAGGTGAAGCCTACGAGAAGTTGCTTGAATAGTCGATCTTCATGCCACCATTCATATTTTTACCATTTTTGGTGGTAATCAGGATTACACCGGCAGCCGCCCGTGAACCATAAATGGCTGCAGCCGAAGCATCTTTTAATACTGAAATAGTCTCCACATCTTCCGGGTTAACATCGTTGATAGCCATTTCAACACCATCAACCAATACCAACGGCGATCCATTTTCAACATCACCATCTGAATTCACGGTAACCAACCCCCGGATATTTAAATCCATTGAAGCTCCGGGCTCGCCACCATAACTTGTGCTTGTGATATTAAGGTTGGAAACGGCACCTTGCAAACCTCTCGATACGTTTGTAACGGCACGGTTTTCAAGAATATCGCCTTTAATTTGAGAAACAGAGGCTGTAATGTTCGCTTTTTGTTGCGTACCGTAACCTACCACCACGACTTCGTCAATCCCTTCAACATCCTGTTCCAGTACGATAACAAACTGGCTCTTTTGACCAATCAGTACTTCCTGCGCTTTCATACCAATAAATGAAACAGTAATTGAAGCAGCAGTGCCCGGAACATTCAAATTGAATTTACCATCGAGGTCGGTAACGGTGCCTTTTGTAGTACCGGTAACAATAACCGAAACGCCTGGAAGCGGTTCTCCCTGGTCATCACTAACAATCCCGGTAATCTTTCGATCTCCTTGCAGTGTTTGCTGAACTTGTTTCTCAACACCACGCACAACAATCTGTCGGTCGTAAATATCATACGAGATATTATCGTCCGAAAAAATGACACTCAAGATTTCGTCAATGGAAGCATTGGTCAATTTTAGGCTAACCCGCTTTTCCATGTCCAAATCAGAATTCTTGTACAGGAAAATAAACTTGCTGTTATTCTCCACATAATTTATCACTTCCCGTACACTCGAATTGTTTAAATCAACATCGATCCGAGTATTTTGCGCATAGCTCTTTGCTTGAGCTGCCATCGAAATACCAAAAATCAGAACAAAAAGAATTCGCATAATTTTACTCATTTTTTGGAAGACTCCCGGGTCAAGGGAATCGTTCAACCCATTTTTTTTCATAAATTTGTTGTTTTTACTGTTAAAAAATACTGTTATTGAAATGGTATTTAGAACCGGAAAATGGTCGCACATTTTCCGGTTTGTTTATTTTATAACATAGGTCCAGGCGTTTATTTTCTCAAACTTCAACCGGGTCAACTTTTCGAGGTATTCGAATACTTCCCGCTGATCTTTTGACACATCCAGCTTTCCGGAGATGATCATCGTTCCATCCATCGGATTTTCATACTTAAACTGAATATTATAAAAGCGTTCAAGCTTTTTGACTACCCGACTTAAATCAGCATCGGCAAAGCTAAATAAGCCTTCGGCCCACAAGGTATAGCTCGACACATCAACCTGACTAACAATAGTTTCATTATTCTCTTTACTCCAAAAACCCATTTGTCCCGGTTCGAGTAAAACAGGCCGATCGAACAGCCCGGCTTTTGATTTTATCAACTCAACGCTTCCGTGTGCCAGCACCGTTTGAATGCTCTGATCTTCGGGGTAAGCCGTTACATTGAACTTTGTACCCAGAACCTTTACCGACAAGTCTTTGGTTTTTACAATAAACGGATGGTCTTTATCATGCCCGACATCAAACAGGGCCTCTCCGACCAAAAAAACTTCGCGCGTTTTATCGGTAAACCGCGACGGATACACCAACCGACTACCTGCGTTTAGCCATACTTTGGTGCCATCGGCCAGGGTAATTGTTGAACGACTGCCGTAAGGAATAATCAGGGTATTCATGGATGGACTGTTGCTCTTGGCTGATTCGCGAACGACTTGTTCTTTGTCAATCCGAATGGCTCCGTTGGCTGAGTACTCCAATTCCGACTCATCTTTCTTCAACCTGATTTCTCTTGAATTTCCGAGGATAAGAATCGGTTCCGAGATATTTTGAGACAGAGATAAGCTCTCTATTGGGAAGGCTACTTCATCTTTCGGAAGGTAAAGGTAAACCAGGCTTCCACCCAACATAAGTGAAATAATGGCTACCGCCGCGTAACGCATGATCGAACGTACAAACAACACCTTCTTTCTATGCAAATCAACACTCCCTAGCTGACTGATAATCCGACGTGCCAGCTGCCTCTTTTCGTATTCTGAAAGGGATTCATTTTTATAGGAGAGTTGCTTTTGAAAGCGCGATTTAAACTCCAAAATAAGGTTTGCCTCTTCGGGGTTCGATTCCAAATATTGTCTCCAGTAAGATTCTATCTCGATGGTTGGATGATAGATCCACTTAAAGAACAAAGGATTTTCAATTAATCGATTATACAACTCCATGTTATATCAAGATTTGATGATATAAGGAGGACATGGGATTAAAAAAGGGACAAGAATTTTTAACTTTTTTTTTGCCTTCTTGAATTTATTTCACCACTATAAAATAAAAATGAATTATCCAATTCAACGACAACAACTTGCACTAAGTTTATCATATGATAAACTGACTCATTCCGTCCCCTTCGCTCTTAAACAAAGCTGATGCTTTAATGGAAAAATGCGCTTAACCCGATCGATTAGACGAAACAAAACAGGCTGCCACGAAAAAAGGTTATCCTACAAGCTCAATTAAGCTCATCGGATAACCTTCGACTTTACTAACTGCAACCGAATGACCGGATGCTAAAAAATAGTCAGTATGTGTTTAAACGAAAGTTGCTCGGCGAACCAAATACTGTTCACCGAGCAACTTTATTTAATCACCATATTAATCGGCCCAACCTGGATTTTGAGTCAGGTTTGGATTCAGTGACAACTCGTCTAATGGCAATGGCAACAAATAGGCTTTAGACTCGTCGAAATTATAGATACCTGTACTTGCGAAAGGTAATAAAAATCCTTCATCGTCGATGCTGGCATTGGCAACATCTAAAGTTGTGTTCACAATGCCATCTTCCAGATAAGCACCTCTGGGTTGATCGCCGTCAAACAACGAATGCGCTCTCCACCGGTACAAATCATCATCTCTAAATCCTTCAGCCATTAGCTCAACAGAACGTTCTCTGCGTATCTCGTACAAAATTGCTGATAGAGAATAGCCATAATTTGGCCAATCAGGATCGGTTGTTATTGACCCAAGTGTGATATGCGGCATACCTACACGGTCGCGCAACAGATTGACCGATTTGTCCAAATCACTTTGAGAGATGGTTCCCAGTTCGGCTTTAGCCTCTGCAAAAATCAATAAAGCTTCCGCATATCTAAAAATGATTCGTGGTGTATCTTCGGTAAAATCGCCATAGTTAGCGTCGTACTGAACGTTTCTGTATTTTTCAGACTCAAATCCGGTTAAACCAGTATTCGTGCTTGTGAAATCCGGGTAGTCCCAATACACCTCGGAGCCATCGGCTTTAATTTCTTCCAGATCGCCGGGCACCATAATTAATGCTGCCAATCGGGGATCGCGGTTAACTTCAATGGTCGACAGGTTGGTGTTGCCCTGGTAAAGGTCACTCACCGAAATTGGATCTCCATCGGTACACAAATAGCTATCGATTGCAAATTTGGTATATCCACATCTGTTTGGCCATTGCTGCTGCAATACATTGGCAATGCTCAATTCAATTGAATTGTAATCTCTCCACAGCATTACTTCACTATTTCCACTGTAACTCATTTGGTTAAACAGTGTTTTGTAATCGCTGTACAACGAGAACACTCCGCTGTTCATAACGTCTTCGGCAGCTTCGGCAGCAATTTGTAAGAATTCCGATCCGTCAGCTCCGGTCACTCCGAAATCAGTGCCAGCATGGTATTTCTCCCAAGTTCCTTCATACAGTGCTACTCTGGCTTTGAACAACTGGGCCACTTCCCTGCTTATTCTTGGTGTTGAAGAAATATCGGGGAACGACTGCAATTTAGCAATCGCTGTATCCAGATCCGCTATCATAAACTCAACGACTTCATTTCGTGGATCTCTGGCAGCGTAGACATAGTCTTCATCGGTGTTATCGAAATACTCCCGGAAGATGGGAAGGTCACCATATCTTTGCAACAATTCGAAATAATAGTAGGCTCTGAAAAAGTAACCTTCGCCAATGTATTGGTTTATGAGTGTTTCATCGCCCGTAGCCTGGTCAACATGGGCTAAATACCAGTTGGCTTCCCGAACTTCATCCCAGCTCCAAACACTTGCCGACGCAGAAGTAGGAACCTCATAACTCAAGCCACTTAATCTGTTACTGGGTTCTTGTGCAGTTCCCATATCAGAGTACATATCAGGCAAAATATTATAGCCGATGGACAATGCAGACCATCCCGGCAGGTCGTTGTAAAAACCGCTTACAGCAGCTTGCAAATCTGAAGGAGTACTGTAAAAAGTAGCTTCAGAAACTTCATCCAAGGGCGTTCTATCTAAAAAATCGTCACAAGAAGTAAAAGATATCACGGCACTCAGAATAAATAATTTGAATATATTTTTCATTATTATTTAGTTTTTTTGTTAGAATGTAATATTTACCCCTGTAGAAATTACTCTTGATAAAGGGTAGGATTGTGCACTACCTGTCAGCCCTGAAGTATTTGTTTCAGGATCAAAGAACATCAAATCGGTAAGAGTCAATAAATTTTCGCCGGTAGCGTAAATTCTTACTTTGTCCAATTTAAGCCTGCGTGTTAAACTGCGAGGTACGGTGTAGCCAATCTGTACATTTTTTAATCTTGTATAAGCAGCATTCTGTAATAATCTATCGGTGTGATAGCTATAGTTTTTATTGTTCCGGCCTCCACCGTTTAAGTATGGTTTTGGGAAATAGGCATCGGTGTTGGCGCCTAGCGGATTGGTCGTGTCTTCCGGTCTGAAGTAATCCAGATGACCTTCCCAAACAAAGGCGTGGAACGGACCATTTGCCGGACCTTTAAACCCGCATTATGCATTAAGATATTGAAAAGGAGGGGCAAGGTTTTCGACTTTAGCAAAAATACCATCGAGCCATGGCCTTCTTTTTGCGTTTAAGGCTATCTTCAGTACCTTCTTGTTAGCGTGATTTACACTCCATGCTC
>NZ_JBFHIT010000036.1:0-48650 GCF_041596335.1 Mangrovibacterium sp.
GATGCATGCACGCAAAATCACTAAAATCATGGATCACTCCCTGAAAATGCGCGTTCCGTTAATCGGAATCAATGATTCAGGTGGTGCTCGTATACAAGAAGGGGTTAACTCTTTGGCTGGCTATGGTGAAATTTTCTTCCGTAACACGCTGGCTTCAGGTGTTATCCCACAAATCTCAGTAATTTTGGGACCTTGTGCCGGTGGAGCAGTTTATTCGCCAGCACTAACCGACTTCGTGTTCGTGGTGAATAACATCTCGAAGATGTTTATTACCGGACCAAGTGTTATCAAAACCGTATTGGGAGAAGAAATCTCAATGGAAGACCTTGGTGGTGCAAGAGTTCATGCTGAAGTGACCGGAAATGCGCACTTCTATGCTGAAAGCGAATTGGAGTGTTTCGATCAAATCAAAAAACTGATCACTTACATTCCTTGGAGCAACACTCAAAAGGCGGCTAAAATTGAACCTGCCCTACCTAAATCAAAAAAGAAGATTGAAAACATTGTTCCGGCTGATCCTAAAATGCCTTACGACATCCGCGACATCATTAAGTCAATCACCGATAAATCGGACTTCTTTGAAGTAATGGAGCTGTTTGCACCGAACGTTGTAATTGGCTTTGGACGCATGGAGGGTGAAACAGTTGGTTTTGTTTGTAACCAGCCTAAAGTATTAGCAGGAGTGCTCGACTGCGACAGCTCGGATAAAGCAGCCCGTTTCATCCGCTATTGCGATGCATTCAACATTCCGATTATTACATTGGAGGATCTTCCCGGGTATCTGCCTGGTGTCGATCAGGAGCACGCGGGAGTAATCCGTCACGGTGCTAAAATCCTATACGCTTATAGCGAAGCAACAGTCGCGAAAATTACCGTAATCATTCGCAAAGCTTATGGTGGTGGTTACATCGCGATGAACTCTCGTCACCTTCGTGCCGACTTTGTATTTGCTTGGCCAACAGCCGAAATTGCAGTTATGGGACCCGAGGGAGCCGCAAATATCGTATTCCGTAAAGAAATTGCTGAAGCGGAAGATCCTGAAGCAATGCGCCAGATCAAGATCCAGGAATACAAAGATAAATTTGCAAATCCTTATGTGGCTGCAGCCAAGGGATATATCGACGAGGTTATCGAACCTCAAGACACCCGCAAAATGCTGCTGCACGCGTTGAAAGTATCCGCAAACAAGTCTATTTCCGGACCATCAAAAAAACACGGTATTCCTCCGTTTTAATCTAAATAGATCCAATCATGGAAGAAGAAAAATTCGAAACCATTATTGTACATAGTGCAGTATATAAAACAGAGTATACCGAAAAATACAGACGTCGTATTAAATGGGAGAAACCGAATGAAAACATGTTACATTCGTTTATTCCCGGAACAATTATCGACATATTTGTAAAACCTGGTGACAAGTTAAAAGAAGGTGATTCGTTGCTGATTTTGGAAGCAATGAAAATGCACAATCTGGTGCAAATGCCTTTTGATGGCAAAATCGCGAAGGTATACGTCAAATCGGGAGATAAAATCCCCAAAGGAACTCTGATGATCGAAATCGCAGCTAAATAATAAAAGGGGCCATATGGCCCCTTTTTTATTTGTTTCAAGTCAAAAACAGTCGTTATAAACGTTGCCGGAATACCTTATAATCGGCCGGAAAATAATTTTCAATTCCTTTCTTTTCAGAACGAAACAAACCATATACCGCCGAACCGCTACCCGACATCAAAGCAAATGCAGCCCCCTGATCATACAGGGTCTTCTTAATCTGTCCGACTTCAGGATGCTCCTGAAAAACATATTTTTCAAAGTGGTTTAGGATGTTTCCGCGCCATTTCCCAACCGAAAAACCAACTAATCCTTTAAGTGACAATCGAGGCTTTTGCGGGCTAATGCTTTGATAAGCCAAAGCTGTTGATACATGAACCGGAGGCTTCACCAATATTAAATAGTATTCCTTTAATTCAACGGGAATATCTTCCATTATTTCGCCCCTTCCTGTTGCATACACTGGCTTTCCATGCAGAAAGAATGGGCAATCACTACCTAGCTGCAAAGCGTATTCCTTCAATTTATCAGCGCTTATTTTTAAGTTGAAAAGCTGATTCAATAAACGAAGCATATAGGCAGCATCAGACGATCCGCCACCTAATCCAGCTCCCGAAGGAATGTTTTTATGCAAATGGATACTCACTGCAGGAATCTGGTAATCACGCTTTAATAATTGATAAGCCTTAACCACAAGATTGTCACCGGGATCACCGTCCAACGCCAAGCCGGATTGGTTGAATTGAAACTCATCCGCCTCGACAACCTCTAAAACATCCTGCATCTGTATCGGGTAAAAGATGGTCTCTAAATTATGAAAACCATCAGGTCGCTTTTCAGTGACGAGTAAACCGATGTTGATTTTTGCAATAGGGTAAGTAATCATAGTATATAGATTCGTTACCCAAAGTTACGAAATGCGAGCGATTAAATTGATACTTATTGATAACTCTCTGTCGGCGCACAGGTACAAATCAAATTTCGGTCTCCAAAAGCGTCATCAACACGTCCTACGGGCGGCCAATATTTATTTTCTTTTAACCAAGCTAAAGGAAATGCAGCCTGCTGCCGGCTGTAACTATGCCTCCATTCGTCGGCTGTTACCGAATCTGCCGTATGCGGCGCATTTTTCAATGGATTATCCGATTTATCAGATTCTCCGTTGATGATGGCCTGAATCTCCTGATAAATTGAATTCAACGCACCAATAAAGCGATCGAGCTCTTGTTTCGATTCACTTTCGGTAGGTTCAACCATTAATGTACCGTGAACAGGGAACGAAAGTGTTGGTGCATGAAACCCGTAATCCATCAGTCGCTTGGCAATGTCGGCTTCACTTATTCCACTTGTCGCTTTAAAATGACGACATTCTAAAATCATTTCGTGTGCAACACGCCCATTTTCTCCTGTATATAATACGCCGTAGGTATCTTTTAAAGCCGAAGCAATGTAGTTCGCATTTAAGATCGCGATTTCTGTTGCCCGTTTTAAGCCATCGGCTCCCAACATTTTTATGTAACCGTAGGTAATTGGCAGCACCGATGCACTCCCCCACGGAGCAGCCGATACCGCAGAAATACCAACGTGCCCGTTGTTCATGATCGGGTGCGAAGGCAGAAATTTCACCAAATGCTCGGCCACACAGATTGGCCCGACTCCCGGACCACCACCACCATGGGGAATTGCAAAGGTTTTGTGCAGGTTCAAATGACAAACATCCGCTCCAATACGTTTTGGATTCGTCAATCCCACCTGAGCGTTCATATTCGCTCCGTCCATATAAACCTGTCCGCCGTTTTGATGAATAATTTCGCACATTTCGGTAATCGACGACTCGAACACACCATGTGTTGACGGGTAAGTGACCATAAACGCTGACAACGTGTCGCGGTACTCTGCTGCTTTTATTCGCAAAGCATCTACATCCACGTTCCCTTTCTCATCGCAGGGCACCACCACAACTTCCATTCCCGCCATAACTGCACTTGCTGGATTTGTTCCGTGCGCCGACGAAGGGATCAACACAACATTCCGTTGATCGTCGCCACGACTGAGGTGGTATTCTCGGATGACCATCAAGCCGGCATATTCGCCTGCTGCACCCGAGTTCGGCTGCAAACTCACATCGGCAAAACCGGTAATCTCCGATAGGTCCCGACGAAGTTCTTCCATCATTTCGTGATAACCACGAGCTTGATTTTTAGGAACAAACGGATGAATACCTCCAAACTCAATCCAGCTAAGCGGCAACATTTCTGTTGCTGCGTTCAACTTCATGGTGCACGACCCCAGCGGTATCATAGAATGCGTTAGTGATATATCGCGATGCTCCAACCGTTTTATATAGCGAACCATTTCGGTTTCGGAGCGATAGCAATTGAAAACCTCTTGTTTGAGATAAGCAGAAGACCGTATTAAGGCAGCATCAATTTTATCTTCTTCCGGGTAAATCGTAATTTTCGGATTAGGTTTATTCGCCGCTTTTGCGAACACCTCAATAATCCAGTTGATATCGTCCAGATTAGTGGTTTCATCAATGCTCAATCCTACTTCACCGTTATCAAAATACCGGAAGTTCATCTCCAACTCGAGCGACAACCATTCAATATCCTCAACTTTCACATGCTTAGGTAAAGCGAAACGGATGGTGTCGAAATAGTTTTCGTTCATCTGTCTGTATCCCAACGCAGTAATCTCACGATCCAATAAAACAGCAATGCGGTGAATCCGTTGAGCAATTTGTTTAATTCCTTCGGGACCATGATAGACCGCGTAAAAAGCGGCCATATTTGCTAAAAGTGCCTGCGCTGTGCAAATATTCGAGGTCGCACGTTCGCGTTTAATATGCTGCTCGCGAGTCTGCAACGCCATACGCAGTGCCCGGTTACCATGTTGATCCTTCGACACGCCAATAATTCGCCCCGGCATGCTCCGCTTGAACTCGTCGCGAGCTGCAAAGAATGCCGCATGTGGACCTCCGTAACCCATTGGGATACCAAAGCGCTGCGAATTCCCAAAGACAATATCTGCCCCCCACTCTCCCGGAGGAGTCAAAAGAGCTAAACTCATCAGATCGGCAGCAACAGCAACTTTAGCATCGGCGGCATGCGCTTTTTCAGTCAGTTCGCGGTATGAAAAGACTTCACCCGTAGCATCCGGATATTGCAGCATAATTCCGATCACCTGCTCGCTGAACTCAAATTCCGCAACATCCGTTATTCGCAACTCAATTTTTAAGGGAACAGCTCTGGTTTGCAAAACATCGAGCGTTTGTGGCCACATATTCCGATCGACTAAAACGACATTCGCACCGGCTTTGGCCTTTGTACGGCTTCTCGAATTGAACAGCATGATCATCGCCTCAGCGGCCGCAGTTGCTTCATCCAGCAACGACGAGTTGGCCAGCTCCATCGCTGTCATTTCGCAAATCATCGTTTGAAAATTAAGCAAAGCCTCTAATCTGCCTTGTGAAATTTCAGCCTGATAAGGCGTATATGAAGTGTACCAAACCGGATTTTCCAACACATTACGCAAGATCACAGCCGGCGTAATGGTATCGTAGTAGCCCATGCCGATATAAGTATTGAAAACCTTATTCTTTTTCGCAAGCGTTAAAATCTTGCGGTAATATTGCCTTTCAGTCAACCCGTCCTCCAAACGAAGCGGCTGATCTAAGCGTATATTTTGCGGAATTGTCTGGTCAATCAGTTCTTCCAACGAAGGAGCACCAATTTTTTCCAACATTCCCTGAATTTCGTTTTCCCGCGGCCCAATATGACGGGCTACAAATTTGTCACTTGCCATGCTGTTTATCTTTTATTTGAGTATTGCCAATATTAGTCTGAAACGGCCCGTTAAAAAATGATTTTTACCGCTTTTCTACCGGAAATTAAATGGGATCATCTTTCAATCCCCGAACTAATAAGCCATCAGGATAAAAAAGGATTGGAATTTTTTTCGAACCCAATACTGGTTTCTGGTCCATGACCACTATACACCACTGTTTCTTCGGGTAAAACCAGCAACTTTTCCCTGATATTGCCAATCAACTGTTCATAATTACCTTTCGGCAAATCAGTACGGCCAATGCTACCATAGAACAATACATCGCCGGCGAGCATAAATTTCTGTTCCGGATGGTGTAATACCAAACTTCCCGGAGCATGACCTGGGACATGAATGAGTTCCAATTCCGAATTTCCAAAGGAAATACGATCGTTCTCGTCAATAAATTCATCCGGTGGATCAACTGCCTCGGTCGGAATCCCGAATCGATCACCGTGTTCAACCATATTTTCGATCAGAAACAAGTCATCGCGATGCGCTAAAAATGGAATTTTGTAGTTGGTCCGGCAGTATGTGACACCAAAAATATGATCGAAATGGCAATGAGTATTCACCAACTTCACGGGTGTCAGCTTTTTATCGGCAATAAAATCGGCAAGCTCTTTTTGTTCGTAGTCAAAATAGCATCCCACATCAACGATAATACACTCACTCGTTTCATCGTATAATACGTAGGTATTTTCCTGTACCGGATTAAAGGTAAACTTCTTGATTTGTATCATTTATTTGAATTGTTTTTAGGTAATGAGTTCCGGACTTCCATCCCGGACTACTCAATAAGGTTACTTTTCTGTCCCTTTTAACATTGGGACAAATACAAATGTTCCGTGGGTTTCTTTTTTAAACTCATTTTCACCAACACGAACAACTAAGGTCATGGTTTGCCTGTCGGTTGGCCCCAACGGAATAACCATTCTGCCACCAATCGATAGCTGTTGCATCAGATCTTCGGGGATTACCGGAGCACCGGCGGTAACAATAATTTTATCAAATGGCCCGTAAGTCGGCAATCCTTTGTATCCATCACCATAAAAAAACTTTGGGAAATAGCCTAAAGCCGGCAACTGTTGTTGAACTTTCAAAAACAGCTCACGTTGCCGTTCGATCGTGTAAACATTGGCACCCATCTCAACCAAAACAGCAGCCTGATAACCGGAGCCTGTTCCAACTTCCAGTACTTTGTCATTCTGCTGCAACTGAAGCAAACAGGTTTGAAACGCGACCGTATATGGCTGAGAAATAGTTTGGCCTGCCCCAATCGGAAAAGCTTGATCTTTATAAGCGAACTGTATAAATCCACTATCCATAAACAGGTGACGCGGAACTTTCGAGATCGCTTTCAGGACCCGCTCATCTTTTATCCCTTTTATCCGAAGTCCTTCAACCAAACGTTTTCTTAATCCCTGATGTCTCAGGGTATCCAGAGGGTTCATTGTATCAATTTTTAGTTGTAAAAATAGTTTATTTAGCGCTTTTGCCATGTCCGGGCAACCGACATTATCAACGACAAGCGGTTGAAAAGTTGTATCGCTTTGAAAGCTTTAAAATAGCTTTTTATTTCTAATTTGCAGCAATGATCAATATGTGCATTATTTCGGGCAATGATCGCGCGAAAAAAGCGACAAAGCTACTTAAACATATCAACGAACTGAAGGTCATTGGACTTTCAGCAGGACACAGTCGTCTAAGCGAGAATATGCGCTCCCCTCTGGATGATGAATTGGCGACTTCGTCCGAAGCCATTTATTTCGATCAGTACAATCCGTCGTTCGATTTAATTAAGAAGGCGATCCAACGGAGCAACCACCTCTTTTTCAGCTCAATCCCAAGTTTTACAGAGTCAGAATTGAAACAACTGATCAACCTTTCGGCTGAAGCTGAATCCCGCACCCAAATCTTTATTCCTCAAATATTTAGCTCCGTTAACCTGAACCAAATAAAACGTAGCCACAGCCCTTTTTTGGCAAACATTAGAGTCGCTTTAAAGCCCGAAGTCGAAGAAGAAAAAACACTCGAACACATCTTGCTTTTTTTGACTTTCCTCGATCACAGTGAACTCAGAAAAGTCGAAACCATGACGATTCCCGGGCAAGACGGCTACAGTGTAATAGAAATACGACTGGCTTTTACTTCAGGATCGGTTGCCAGAATCCTGCTCTCGAACCAAATTGAAGATACTAATTGTGGTATCGAAATTTTCAGACAAGGAAGTGTCGTGTTGAAATTTCAAAGCGAAAATTTCGAGCCGAAACAACTTGTAGAAGCGGAAAAAAACGCTGTTGAGCATTTCATTCAATCAATCCGCAAAAACAATTCGTATTGTGTTGGTCTGCAACATTTGGATCAGGCTTGCCAGATTTTACGAATCCTAAAATTAAGGATCAACGACAACGGAAATTTTTTCTCCGAAAAAAGACAGGCTGTATAATTTTTAAACAGACTTGTCGTTTCAAATAGAAACCACGATCTGAGCTAAACCTACTCTCGCAAATGAATAAAAAAAGAACGCTATATATCTATCTTTTTTTCGATGTATTTGCTGCTTGTCTCAGCTGGTTTTTGTTTTACGCCTATCGCAAAAACAGAATTGAAGGAATAAGTATTGACATTGATCCTTCAGCGTATTTTTCGCCCACGCTTTTTTCAGCACTCATTATTTTACCCTGTTGTTGGGTGTTGTTTTACTACATCATCGGATACTACAGCAACATTTGCCGTAAATCGAGGTTAATTGAACTCGGACAAACCTTCTTCACCTCGCTTTGCGGTGTAGTTCTTTTGTTCTTTATTCTGCTCCTCGACGACAATATTGAATCGCATGAAAGCTATTACAAGCTCTTCTTCACCTTATTCACGCTCCATTTCAGTCTTACCTACTTTTTCAGAATTATCCACACCAGCGCGATAACCTATAAAATTCATCGGGGAAAAATTGGCTTCAACACGATACTCATTGGTGGCAACAAGAAAGCGATTCGACTTTACAAGGATTTCATGACACAAAGCAAACCTTCCGGTAATCGGATTATTGGCTTCATCCGCGTTAATGACCTGGAATCGGATCCACTTGAACAGTATTTACCCTGCCTGGGAACGATCGAAACGATACCGCAAATAATTAAAACGCAAAACGTCGAAGAAGCCATCATTACAGTTGACACCTCGAAGCACAGTTTATTAAGTCGGATACTAATCCAATTGCAGCAGTTTGATGTATTGGTGTGGGGAATTCCTGATTTGTACGACATCCTTTCAGGCAATTCAAAAGATAACAATTTGTACGGGCAGCCGCTTTTTAAAATCTATCACGGCATCATGCCGGTTTGGGCGGCAAATGTCAAACGAATCCTTGATATCAACCTATCAATCATCGCGTTAATTGGTTTCTCACCAATCACCCTTATAATCGCGATTTTAGTCAAACTTAGCTCACCTGGCCCGGTAATTTATTCACAAACGCGCATCGGACGCTATGGCAAACCATTTAAAATATTCAAATTCCGGAGCATGATCGAACAAGCTGAAACGCTCGGCCCAGCGTTGTCGAGCCGTAACGACTCCAGAATAACGCCAATCGGTCGTTTCTTAAGAAAAACTCATCTGGACGAGCTTCCTCAGTTTTACAATGTAATTATTGGCAATATGTCTTTAGTTGGGCCACGCCCGGAGCGCCAGTATTTCATTGATCAACTCGTAAAGAAAGCCCCTCAATATCTTCTTCTCCAGAAAGTTAGGCCGGGAATCACAAGCTGGGGGCAAGTTAAATATGGCTATGCGTCGAACCTGGACGAAATGCTTGAACGACTTCCATACGACCTGGTATACATGAGAAACGCATCGCTCTACCTCGACTTCAAAATACTAATCTACAGCATCATGGATGTCATAAACGGAAAAGGAAAATAAACTATCCTTCTAAAATGAATTCGTTTAGTGGCTTATAAACCGCGCCAGTCGGATGCAACTCACTCTCATACAGGGTAAGCTCACGCACATTGACAATCTGCCGCAGTCCTTCGCTTGACTGATTCAAAATTATACTCAAGCGCTCTAGGTCTTTCACCGACTTCATTCGTGCAATCGTCAAATGTGGACGAAATTTTTGCGTGGCAATCGGAAAACCATTCTTTTTCAGCAACTCCTTCATTTTTGCAGCCAACTCGTTGAGCTCCGCACATTCGGCAACATCAATAAATAAAACCTGCGGATGCTCGCCTTTATTAAAAAACCGCAATCCGTTTAGCTGAAATTGAAATGACCTTTGACCGGAAATAGCTTCTTCTAACAATCGACCGATAACCTCCTCGTTGCCCAAATTAACATTCCCAAAAAAATGAAGCGTGAGATGGTAATTCTTCGGGGATACCCAGCGAATTTCCTCCTCCTTCAACTGAGTTTTCAACCTTTCAATCAAATCAAGCAGCTGAGGCTCCAACTTAACCGGTATAGCAACAAAAATCCTTTTCATTAAAACGTTCCCGCGTCAATATGGTAAATGATTTCTTCGATTATCCGATCTTCCTCAACCGGATCGTATTCTTCTTTTAGATCATTCCCGAACACGCGCGCGATTCCCTGCCAAAAAAAAGCCGACACACCTCCCTTCAAATCCTTGATCAACTCGTAAGAAGTGTGTTGTGTTTCTCGATCAATCAACTTAATCAGTATGCGCCCCTCTGAAATAGACAGCTTTTTAAGTTGTGCCCCGTAGCGGTCGAACAATTCTTCTTCGGCAGCTTTCAGATATTTCCGTCGTTCTTTTTTGGGACTATTTGCTGCCTGGTATTTGGCTTCGTATTCGTCCATCAACCGGGCTGCAATTTTTGCATAGGGGTAAACTTTTCTAACCTTAAAGGCTAAACGCCAATATTGGCGTTCCAAACGCTTCGACTTAAAACGGCGTTTCGGAAATACAGGAATAGCCTTCAGGCTCACATGCGGTATTGTATCTCCATTTTCCCGTATGCTGCCCAAATAGTGAACGGTATCGTTTTGCTGACCACTGGCAGAAACCAAGCCGATCAATACCCATATCCAAAGGAGCAATTGCTTTTTCATGACTACGCCACGAAGATAATGTGTTATTAAACCAAAAGGAATAAGAAGGATAAAGATTCTGCTTTGATGCGAGTTATTATCTTTGTTCAAAATTTTCAAAAGGGTATTTTATGAATGAAAAGATGAAGGTGAATGTTACTTCTGAGTTCGGAGAACTCGAAGGTGTAATTATTCATACGCCCGGGTTGGAGGTTGAAGAGATGACACCCGAAACAGCCAAGCGGGCTTTATATAGCGACATTTTAAACTTGTCGGTTGCAGGCGACGAATACAAGCAACTAAAAGGGGTGCTATCGAAGGTCAGTAATTGTTATGAAGTAACCGACTTACTTGCTGACATCCTGCAAAATAAGCCTGTGAAGCAGGAACTGATGAACGAAATCTGCCAGCGCGAAAACGCCATGGATATCCTGCCGGAGCTCATCGAACTGGAACCGACAGAATTGGCTCGTCAGCTAATTCAGGGAGTACCAATCCGCCGAAGCAACCTCACCCGATACCTCAGCCAGGAACGGTTTAGCTTATGGCCTTTGCATAACTTCCTCTTCACCCGCGACGCTTCGATGTCGTTCCGAGATGAAGTGGTGATCGGCAAAATGGCGAACGCGGTCCGCGACCGTGAATCGCTGATTATGGAGGCCATTTTTAATCATCACTCCAAACTTGAAGCTAAAATTATTAATTCGCAAAAGCCGGGTAGTATTCCTGTCGGGCCAAATATCAACATAGAAGGTGGCGATTTTCAGGTTGCTCGCGAAGATGTTCTGGTTATTGGGACAGGCATCAGAACGTCGACCCAAGGAATTGACTTCATCTTGGAAAGCATTAAGGCAAAGAAGGAACCGATTCGCCACATTCTGGTGCAGGAACTACCCGATATGCCGGAGTCGTTTATACATCTTGATATGGTTTTTACGTTCCTGGACCGGGACGCTTGTATGGTTTACGAACCACTGATTCTGGGAACCTCTCGTTATCACACCATCCATATTCAGGTTGAAAACGGCGAAGTAGTAAAAATCAGCGAAGAAAAGAATCTGGTGAAAGCATTGAAAAAACTCGGCATGGATATGCAACCGATCTACTGCGGTGGCAAAAAAGACAGCTGGACCCAAGAGCGGGAGCAATGGCATAGCGGCGCTAATTTTTTTGCCATTGCACCGGGACAAATCATCGGCTACGAACGAAATGTAAACACAATTAATGAGCTGCACAAATGTGGTTTTGAGGTGATCAAAGCTCAGGATATTATTAATGGAACCAACCAGGTGCCGGCCAACGGCAAGTGTGTAATCACTATTGCCGGCTCTGAATTAGCTCGTGGAGGTGGCGGTGCTCGCTGTATGACAATGCCCTTTCGCCGGAAAAACGTAGCTTGGTAAAGAACTAGTAGAATGCGAAAACTTAGAACAAACGAACTGAACCGATTAAATCCGGAAGAATATGAGCAAACCGGGAAAATGCCTTTGGTTGTAGTACTGGACAATGTCCGTAGCTGCAACAACATTGGATCCTTTTTCCGGACATCGGATGCCCTGCTTGTTGAAGCGATTTATTTATGCGGGATAACGGCGACGCCCCCCAATAAAGAGATTCACAAAACAGCGCTTGATGCCGAAAAAACCGTCCAATGGAAATACACGGAGCACACAGAAGAGGCTATTGCAGAGTTACGACAGAAAGGCTTCACGGTTTACGCTATTGAACAAATTGACAAAAGCATTATGCTCCCTGATTTTGAGCCGGCTGCAAACGAAAAAATCGCGCTGGTTTTCGGAAACGAAGTAAAAGGCGTTCAGCAAAAGATTGTCGACATCTGCGATGGAGCCATCGAGATTCCCCAATACGGAACTAAGCATTCCTTTAATGTATCGGTGAGTGCCGGCATCGTTCTTTGGGATATTTTCAAAAAGTTGAAATGGAAATCTCTTGCCTAGACGTTTGCTGACTACAAAATCGTTCAACTCTTTTAAGCAGAATATAGCATCAAAAAAAAAGCGGCCTCTATTGAGACCGCTTTTTTAGTATCTGTGAGTTCGTATTATTTCACAATTGACTGGAAACGTGATTCACCAAAATATTTGGCAAATTCCATATCAGTCGCAATTTTAGCTTTCAAATCGGCATGCATAGAAACTGCTTTTTCCAAACTTTCATACATCAGGTTCTCTTTTGCTGTGCGAGCACCAACAACTGCCTTAAAGTACTCAGTCATATAGCAACCTTCCCAGTTACAACTTTCCAATGCTTTTAAAGCACCACTGTTGTCACCGGCCAAAATTTTTGCTAATCCCTCATTTGGTCCTTTAGAACCATCCAATAACTTAACAGCTTTGTCGTATTCGCCTTTTTTAATGGCCACAATACCCAAGTTGTTATTTACTTCAGGACCAGCACCTGCAGCCGCGCCGAACAACTCTTCAGCTTTAGCAACGTCGCCGGCAACCAATACACAAGCACCTAAGTTGTTTTTGATAATTGGTTCGCTCGGAGCCAAAGTTTCTGCTTTTTCGAACAATGGTTTTGCTTCCGCAAATTTACCTTGTTGAGCCAGCACCATTCCTTTATTGCTGAATCCTCTCCAGTCTTTTGGATAAACTTCAGTCATCGCACCATAAATGTACAATTGTTTAGCTTTATCTGTTGTCAACGTTGCAGCATACAACAGTTCTGCTGGGTTCAATGCACTTGGATTTGAATCGGCCAATTCAGCGATTTCAGCGTCGGTTTTACCAATCAAGTCAACACTAGCCGTAATTTTAGCGCGACGAAGTTGTGGCAGGATTTCATCGGCTACGCTGGTAAATGCTTGCGAAAGGTTTTTGATTTCACGTTCGCGAACTTCCGGATCTGAATACATTGAAAGTACACGCAAAATCAACTCTTTATCCTGAATGTTAGATTTCTCCATCAATTCTTTGAAACCATCCCAGTCTTCAGGAGTAAATTTGCTTTTCAATTCAGCTTCGATTTTATCTTTCTTCAGTTGTTTTTCAACGTATTTACTTGAAGTTCCTTCACGTTTTTCAGAAAGTTTCGTGTTGTAACCCAATTCACCATCAGGTGAAGCATAGGCTGAAACTTCAACTGATTTCAACTCTTTACGTTCTGCCTCGAAAGCATCCTTTGTATACTGCTGCAATTTCGCGATATCCTCGCTCTTCAATTCAGTATTTCTCAATACCGCGCTATTGATCAAATAACGGATATCGGCTGTAAACTCGTCAGGAACGATACGTTGAAAAGGATCGATGTTTGGATCGTAAATACCGGTTGTATTTTTTTCGCGTTTAACACCAAGGATCGATGCCGGGTAATTGACAACCAGACTAGGAGTTGCAAGAACACCATCAGCTATTTTGATTGGCTCAAAATCAACTCTTTTGGCGCCTTTGGTTGCTGTAACCCGGACTTCCAATTCAGACTTACGCATGTCATTGGCAAATGGAACTGCATCCTTATAACTAAAGTTACCACCAGTAGCATAACTAACAACTTTATTGTTGGCTGAAACTTTTTCACCTTGCACCGTTACTGGCTCAAAGGCAGTTTCTCCTCCTTCGTAGGTCAATACGGGAGTGGCCACCAAAGTAGCTTTTTTATTGAAGTATTTAGCTGGGAAAACGCCATTGATCGCCACATCAACGTCGCCGCCGTGTGCTTCCAATACTTCAGGAGTTACTTTAAAGCTGATCTGATCAGCATTCTTTTTCATTTTTTGTAAGCTTGCGCAACCCGATAAAACCATCGCAGCTAACGCAACAGAAGCAAGAGACTTCAAGTTAAGATGTTTCATTATAGCAAAATTAAATTGATTAGTTTTTCAACCCTCACGAATATACAAAAATAGAATTGTTTTTAATATTTTTATCTGTTATCCGTCAAGTAATACCCGATTTATTCCGGGACTAAATTTATTATCAAAAATGATACCAAGTATTTTTTTATAATCCTCACTGTTGGCTACAAAATCTACTTTATCCATATCAATCAATACAATAGGGAAATCGGTTCGCTCCTTGAAGTATCGGAAGTATCCACTCTCAATTTGAGAAAGATATTCCATACTGATTGATTGTTCATATTCCCGCCCTCTTTTACGGATATTTTTTAAAAGGTTTTCAGGACGTACATGCAGATAGACGTAAAGATCTGGTTTGGGAATGCGATCGTACACAATCTGAAAGAACCGCTGATACAGATTATACTCATCATTACTCAATGTATTGGCAGCAAAAATCAGACTCTTTGCAAAGTAATAATCGGACACCACAAATGAACTAAACAGCTCGAACTCGGGAACATTTTTACTCAGTTGGTTGTACCGGTCGGCCAGAAAAGCCATTTCCAAAGGAAACGCATACTTATCAGGCTCCTTGTAAAATTTAGGTAGAAAGGGATTGTCTTCAAACCCTTCGAGTAACGTCCGGGCGCCAAATTCCTTCGCAATCATATTGGTCAATGTCGTTTTCCCCGAACCAATATTTCCTTCTATAACCAAATAGTTGATTTCCATATTAAAAAAAATCACGGGATTCGTAATTGTTCCAGGGATACAAACTACACTATAAAAATTCGCTTTTCGAAGTCTCTACCTACATTTTTAATCCCAAATGGTAAAATGTGAATGCCCAAATATCGGTATATTCTTCAATCACTTTTGCGGTTGGCTTGCCGGCTCCGTGTCCTGCTTTTGTATCAATCCGGATTAATGCAGGCAAATTGCCAGCATTGTTCTCTTGCAAACGTGCTGCGTATTTAAACGAATGAGCCGGCACAACCCGGTCATCGTGATCGGCTGTCGATACAAGCACTGCCGGGTATTGTTGTCCGGACTTCAAATTGTGATAGGGAGAATAATCATATAAATACCTGAACATTTCTTCATTGTCGTCACTCCGTCCGTAATCGCTGGCCCACGCCCAGCCGATTGTAAAATTCTGATATCGGAGCATATCCATTACCCCAACGGCAGGCAACGCAACTTGAAATAAATCAGGGCGCTGGTTGATAACCGCTCCAACTAACAAGCCACCGTTTGAACCACCCTGCAAGGCTAACTTTTCCGGCTTAGTATAATTACGGTCGATTAAATACTGAGCAGCGGCAATACAATCGTCGAAGACGTTTTGCTTTTGCAATTTTGTCCCGGCCTTGTGCCAGTCCTCGCCATACTCGCCACCACCCCGAAGGTTTGCAACCGCCAATACCCCGCCATTTTCGAGGAAAACCATCCTTGTTGATGAAAAAGAAGGAGTTAGGCTTATATTGAATCCACCATACCCATAGAGCAGCGTCGGATTGTTTCCATCCAGCTGAATATCTTCACGATGAACAATGAACATAGGCACGTTTGTGCCGTCTTTCGAAGTAAAGAACTCTTGTTTTACCACAAAATCGTCCGGATTGAAGTCGACTGTCGGTCGGAAATACAACTTCATCTCCCGCTTCCCGAAGTCGTATTGATAGATTTCTCCCGGGGTATTGAACGAAGTGTAACTAAAAAACGACTCTGTATCGTCCTTCTTTCCGGTGAAACCGCCAACCGAACCCAGCCCGGGCAACTCCAATTCGTAGTCAAAAGTTCCATCAACAGCGTAAACCTCGATCACATTGTGAGCGTCTTTCATATACTTTGCAACCAGCTTGCCACCATTAAATGATACTGATTCGAGTACATTTCCCTTTTCTGCGATAATTTCTGTCCAATGCTCTTCGCCCGGATGCTGTGTATCAATTTTTATCAACCGATACTTTGGCGCCTTGTAATTGGTCAGAACAAACAAACCATTCCCGACATTATCAACCACATTGAAATCGAACTCATAAGTATCCACGAGGGTTACAAAATCAGAATCAGATGCTGTCAAATCTTTTATCGCGAGCGCATTTCCACTTGTTCCCTCGCTTGATGAAAGAACCAGAAAACGCTTATCTTCAGTGAGCCCGGCTCCCCACATACGTTTGGCATGTTCGCGATCTTCCTTAATAAGGATATCTTCCGACTGCGGAGTGCCAATTTTATGATAGAAGACTTTCTGATATTCATTCGACTTGGACAACTCACTGCCCTGCTCGGGCGCATCGTAGGCGCTATAAAAAATCCCGCCATCGTACCACGAAAGACCGGAGAATTTCACCCATGTCAAGTGATCGTCCAATAGCTGACCTGTTTCAATGTCCTTCACAAAAATCTCGTTCCAGTCGGAACCGCTGCGCGAAATAGAATAAACCAGGTATTTCGCGTCTTCAGAAATAGTTATTCCAGCTAAAGCAATGGTTCCATCGTCAGACAATGAATTCGGATCGAGCAATACCGTCGCTTCGCCATCCAATGACTCCGTCATGTACAGAACACTTTGATTCTGAAGACCATCATTTTTATAGAAAAAATATTTGCCAGCTTTCTTAAAAGGAGCTCCAAACCGTTCGTAGTTCATCAAATCAGTTAACTGCGCGCTAATTTTATCGCGATTTGGCAGCTGATTCAAGTATGCGAAGGTTACTTCATTCTGCACTTCAACCCATTCCGCTGTTTGGGCCGAGGTATCATTTTCGAGCCAACGATAGGGATCTTCTACGACTGTTCCGTAATATTCATCGGACACATCAACTTTGGCTGTTTGCGGATAGTTTAATTTTTCTGAACACGATACCATTATCGTCATAATAAGTAAATAGACTAATTGTTTCATCTGTAAAATAATCGAATTTGGAATGTTGTATATTATACAATCAGTAAGCCAAATCAGAATTCATTACAGAATCTTTTTTGTTGCACGGATTTTCCGATCCTTTTTACCCCCAACGATTTGCCCGGTTAACACACCAATCGCAAACGCCGGCGAATAGAATACAAACTTTTCAATATGGGGAAAAACAAGGGTTAGCAGAAACGCCAGTCCCATCAGGGAAACCGTCCAGTAAACCGACTGCATATAGGCATGATAATAAGGCGGAAAGTAGCCATGCGCTTTTCGCATGTGGTCGTTCATGCGCGATTGCAGCCGATCCAGTTCACGACGCTCTTTGCCGGGTTGCTGAACAGCCTTTGCAACTGTTGACTTATGCTGATCCATCTGTGACCGGAACGAGTAACACTCGCGGCACTTCTCAGCCTGGGAATCCACCCGTTCCGCATTTCGAAAATACTCTTCGATTCGGAAAAAACGCAAATCGCGTTCGTTCGTGCCTTGTAACTGTTCAACCAAAGTTTTCTCGAAATCGGGATACCAATTCTCCATGATATACTGCTTTAATAAACTGATTTACCGTCAAAAATAGCTCAAAAAAAAAGATGCCCCAAAAGCAGGCATCTTTTCTATCTGTGGTTTTCTTGTATTAGTCTCTGTCTCTTTGAGGACGACGGTCGCCACGGTCTCCACCGCGATTGTCACGACGGTCACCACCACGATTGTCACGACGATCTCCGTCGCGACGAGGTGGACGTTCGCGTTCCGGACGTTCGACATAACCTTCCGGTTTTGGAAGAAGGACTTTGCGGGAGAGTTTCAGCTTATTGTCGCGATCAATATCAAGCAGTTTCACTTCAACTTCCTCGCCTACAGTCAACACGTCTTCAACATTTTGAACCCGTTCCCAGGCAATTTCCGACACGTGAAGCAGACCTTCTTTTCCTGGCATAATCTCAACGAAAGCACCAAAAGTCGTGATCGATTTGATTTTACCTTTATAGATTTCGCCTTTTTCAGGCAATGCGATAATGCGTTTGATCCGATCTCTGGCAGCATCCAACGCTTCTTTATTCAGACCTGAAATTTCAACATAGCCAAAGTCATCGCGTTCTTCGATAACAATCGTTGTTTTCGTTTCTTCCTGTAATTTCTGAATATTTTTACCGCCTGGGCCAATGATTGGTCCAATCATATCTTTAGGAATCTGGATTGTTTCAACACGTGGTACATTTGGTTTGTACTCCGCACGAGGCTCAGGAATTACTTCCAGGATTTTTCCCAGAATGTGTTCACGACCTTCTTTAGCTTGCATCAACGCTTTAGTCAACACTTCGAAAGAAAGACCATCAACTTTAATATCCATCTGAGTAGCAGTAATCCCTTTCTCGGTTCCGGTTACTTTGAAGTCCATATCACCCAGGTGATCTTCATCGCCCAAAATGTCGGAAAGTACCGCGAATTTGTCAGAATTTTTATCGGAAATCAATCCCATCGCAATACCAGAAACCGGACGTTTCATTTTCATACCGGCATCCATCATACACATGGTTCCGGCACAAACTGTTGCCATTGACGATGATCCGTTTGATTCGAGAATATCAGAAACAACACGAACAACATATGGAAAATCAGCAGGAATCATGCGTTTCAGAGCACGGAAAGCCAAGTTACCATGACCAATTTCGCGACGACCTAACCCACGAGGTGTTTTAGCATCGCCAACACAGAATGGAGGGAAGTTGTAATGCAACAGGAAGTTTTCAGTTCCCTGGAATGTTACATTATCAATTTTCTTGATATCCATTTTGGTTCCTAAGGTAATTGAAGAAAGCGACTGCGTTTCGCCACGTGTAAAGATGGCAGAACCGTGTGCTCCAGGCAAATAGTTAACTTCGCCCCAAATTGGACGAATCTCATCTGTTCTACGTCCATCCAAACGAATTCCTTCGTCCAGGATCATGCGGCGCATTGCTTCACCTTCAACTTTGTGGTAGTAGCGACGAATTAATTTCTCGTCTACCGACAGATCAACCTCTTCGTTTCCTTCATTTGCTGCTTTGTACGCCTCAACGTAATCGTCAACAATCTTCGCAAATGAGTCAATTCTCAATTGCTTATCTTTGATTTGCTGTTTGGCAATCTCGTAACAAGCTGGCAGCAAATCGGCTTCAACTTTTGCTTTCAGCTCTGCATTGTTTACTTCGTGACAATATTCACGTTTCACAACACCAACTTCGGCAGCCAATTCTTCTTGTACTTTACAATGAACTTTAATTGCAGTGTGTGCTACTTCAATGGCTTTAAGCATGTCTTCTTCAGACACTTCGTCCATTTCACCTTCAACCATCATAATGTTATCGAAGGAAGCACCAACCATAATATCAATATCCGCTTCAGAAAGCTGAGCGGCACTTGGGTTAACGATATATTCGCCATTAACACGACCAACGCGTACTTCTGAAATTGGAGTTTCGAAAGGCACATCGGAAACGGCAATAGCAGCAGAGGCTGCCAACCCGGCCAACGAATCGGCCATTACATTTTCGTCGTACGAAATTAAGCTGATCATCACCGCTGTTTCGGCGTGATAGTCAGCTGGGAATAACGGACGAAGCGCACGGTCGACCAAACGGGCAACCAAAATTTCTTCGTCTGAAGGACGAGCTTCACGTTTCAGGAAACCACCCGGGAAACGACCAGCTGCAGAAAACTTCTCACGATAGTCAACTGATACTGGCATAAAATCAACATCTTCTTTCGCATCTTTGGCAGACACCACAGTTGCCAATAACATGGTGTCACCCATTCTGACAACAACTGCTCCATCGGCCTGCTTTGCCAAACGTCCGGTTTCAATCGTAATATTCCGTCCGTCGCCGATGTCAATCGTCTTAATAATTGCTTGATTCATAAAAATTTGAACTAAAATTTAACAATACAAATTGTTTCTTGTGGTGGTGGGGATATCAAAAATAATAAAAGGCAATAGAAATATTGCCTTTTATTATGAAAAATCTTATCGACGTAAGCCAAGCTCTTTAACAATCGCACGATATCTTTCGATATCTTTTTTAGCCAAATAGTCAAGCAAACTACGACGTTTACCTACCAGGCTAACCAATGCACGTTGTGTACTGAAGTCTTTTTTGTTCTTTTTCAGGTGCTCAGTTAAGTGAGAGATACGAAATGAGAACATAGCAATCTGACCTTCGGTTGAACCGGTGTCAGTTGTGCCTTTTCCAAACTTTTCAAAAAACTCTGCTTTCTTTTCAGAAGTCAAATACATAATTTCTTATTTATTTTGTGATACAATGTTTAAACCGCAGCATCGCTCTCAATAACAACGGCTTAAAATTAATTCGCTAAAAAGCTGCGCAAAAGTAATTAAATTATTTGGAAAACAAGAGACGCAATGTCTTTTATTTGACTGATATTCTTTTGATAAGCCTTTAAAAACTAACCTCGTTCCAACAAACTCCGAAAGCTATTGATCTGACTGGGCGACCCTAAAACAAAAAGTTGATCGCCACGACTGAGTGTCAATTCAGGTGATGGATTGAACACATATTTGGCCCCGCTTATTTTTATTCCCACCAAATTAATACCGGAGCTATCCTTACTTTTCAGATCTTCGATAGGCCGGTTCACAAAACAGTCGGCCATATTGGTACAGCTAACTTCCTCCAAACTCACATCTTTGCTATGCTGTAAAAGAATGTACTCAAAAAATTCGACCACATCAGGCTGCGTAACCAGTTTCGCCATTCGCTGACCACCAATCCGCTCAGGCATAATAACATTGGTTACTCCGGCCCGCTGGAGCTTCGATACGGATTCAGTCTCCGATGCGCGACTCACAATCTTTAAACTCGGATTCATACTGCGTGCTGTGAGTGCTACAAACACATTATCAGAATCGCTCGGGGTTGTCGCAATTAAGGCCCGGGCATAGTCTACACCAGCGTGCTTCAATACGTCTTCATGAGTTGCATCTCCCCGAATATAAAGCAGGTTCACATCCTCGCGAATTCGATTGATAACATTGTCCCGCTTGTCGATGACCACAAAATCAATTCCGCAATCTCTCAATTCCATAGCCACCTGTTCGCCGTTACGACCATAACCAATAATGATGACATGGTTCCTTAGTTTCTGAATTTTCTGATCCACCCGATATGTTTTTAAGTAGTTAACTAGTTCGCCATCGAATACAAAGCGAGCCAAATTCGATCCAACATAGGCCAAGCTTCCCAGGCTCGTAATAATCAATCCCGAAGTAAACATTTTGCCAACTCCACTCAACGGATGTACTTCGCTGAAGCCGACGGTAGAAATGGTAATGATCGTCATAAAAAATGCATCGATCAACGAATAATGCTCGATGAACATGTAGCCAGTGGTGCCAACACTAAGCATGGAAACCAACAGCAATACGCCAACCCTTAAGGTTCTGTTTGAAACATCCTGAAATTTATTCATCTACTGGCTCATGCTTTTCGTGACTATTCCGATTGATCAACTTCATTCCCACGGGACAATTTAAGCATTTTTTGGAATTGCAATACGAATTCTTTAGTTGGATGAGCGCCTGGCTGTCGAATGCGGAACGCGCCCCAACACCCAACTGTTCCCAATTTGTGAGGATTGAATTCTTTTCGGCCGGAATTTGCTCCATAAAAGTCAGAGCCTGATCTTTCAGTTTTTGCTTCTGATGGTATTCGCCGTACACAAATAAAAAAGGTACGAGAGTATTAATTACCAGACTGAAAAAAGAGGTGTCGCCCAAATGCTTCAATTTCTCCTTCGATGCCCGGTTAAATTTATAGTGTGTCTGCCAATAGGCCGATGTTTCAACCTGAAACAACTCTCGGATCCCGGCTAACTTTTCAATTTCGATGAGATGCGAAAACAGGGCTGACGACTGATGAATGAGCATGGCGAACTGCGCAATCCGAACCGTCGGAAAATTTACCGGACGCAAGCGAAGAAACTTCCACAAATGACCTTCAATGGGCTTCAGCTTATACTTTTTGTATAAGAATGAAAATTCTTTCCGAAGAGCAAGGAAATAGTCGTCGCCTACTAATTCCTCATTTAACAATCCGGCTGCGCCAAAGAGCAGCGCCTCCAACTGGAACAGATCGTTTTTATGCTTCGCTAATACAGAAAGTGGAAGTGCTTTAGCCAGCATTTCAAATGGAAGCGAATTGGTTTTGAAGCCAAAATTACGCGCCAAAAACTGGTAAAACGTTTCATTCCAATCATTTTTATTTTGCTCCAACCGGCTTCTTATTTCCTGGGTTTTCTGCTCCAGTCGTTCAACCATTAAAGCATGATACCAAATTTGCAACGTAATCGGAGGCACACGATGAATTGATTTCGCGCATGGAATCCATGCGTTCGACTTCAACAAATGACTGTAATTTTGTTCCAACTCCTCGGGGTAAGGCAGCTCCACGCAGGTCACTCTTTTACCTTTCGAATTTGTAATCTCCAGGTCGTTTTCCTTTACAACATGCAGAATGACATTGTCATACGCGGCATCGAGCTCGTGCTTATGCCGCAGCCAATCCGACGATCGTTGATGAATCTCCACATTGCCAGCCCAGATTGTTTCACCTATCCGGATTCGGGCATTGAAAAAATCCGGCCCGGCATCGGGATTCTCGTTCCCCGGCATTAAAACGTGGATAGTGTCACCTTCAGTAGTCGTCAGAGAATCAGCATAAAACAGCCGATGTTTCCATAGAAAATGGAGGAAGAATTCGTTCATTGGTTTTGATTTGGCTATGGATATCAATTTAGAAAATTATCCATTGAAAACCAAGCATGCAGCTCCTTCAACTGAATGCCAAAGTATTTGGCCGGGCTTAAGTCGGACCATCATTTTTTTTGATCCCAAAGCGATTTGAACAGATTGAATTTATGGTCATTCATTCCAGCTCATTATCGCCAAACCAGATCTTCCCAACCGCGAAAGAGAACAGTATTCTTCGGGGCTCAAAAAAAAGGCCGAGAAGGAGCAAATCAACCTCGTTAAACCGCCTCGTTTTTTAACTTACCCTAGAAAATTAACTTACGCCATCTGGAAATTTGCCGGAAACCAGTTAACTTTAAAAACACACTAATCGAATTCAGTTGAGTATCGGCAAAGCAAAAATCAAACGAATCATCATTCTCTGCTTGCTTGCAGCGATTGCGATCATTATTGCCTCGACCACCATCGGAAGAGAAATTTATGGGGCAACGAAAGAAAGTTTACTTTCCTTTGCCATTGTCAATTTTTCGGGGTACTTATTCTTTCTGCTCATGCCCGTTGAGCTGGCTTTCATTTACTACCTGCACTCTCATTTAAACATCCTAATGCTCAACCTGGTGGCGCTGAGCACGGCAATTGGAGCACAACTAATTGATTACTACATCGGTCACTCACTAAGCGAGAGCTTTATCGATAAATTAGTTGGACGTCATCGGTACGAAAAAGCGGAAGACGAAATTCGAAAATACGGCAACATCGCCATCTTTTTATTCAACTTGCTCCCACTTTCGTCTCCTATGATTCTGTTAGCTGCCGGAATGCTAAAACATCCGTTGCGACAAGCAGTTTTATACAGCGGGTTAGGACTTCTGGCAAAGTATTTACTGCTAACAGCACTTTTCTACTAAACAAAAAGCCCGAAGTTTACGAAAAACTCCGGGCCTGATTATGATTGATTATAAACATTGTAGGGTCAACGACCATTCAAAACAATCCTAAAGAACGATATTCTGCGACTAAAGAAGTTCTGCCTCCAACAACAACTCCTCCATATCAACTTGCACATTCATTGCTTCCTGACGGGCTCTTTCAGCAAAATCTTCGTCGTTTGAGGCATAAATAATGGCACGTGATGAATTCACCAACAAACCACATTGGTCATTCATTCCGTATTTGGCAACCTCTTCAAGGCTACCACCCTGAGCACCAACTCCGGGAACCAACAAGAAATGATCGGGCACAATGGCACGAATTTCTTCAAGCTTTTCAGCCTTGGTTGCTCCAACAACATACATCATATTATCAGTTGTTCCCCAGGTTTGCGATGTTTTCAAAACCGCTTCAAACAAGTGGTCTCCGGTAGTTTCATCTTTCATAAATTGAAAATCGAAAGCACCTTTATTCGATGTCAAAGCCAACAAAATCACCCAACGATCCAGGTAAGTCATAAATGGCTTTACAGAATCTTCGCCCATATACGGAGCAACAGTCACGGCATCAAAATCCATCCGATCGAAAAACGCACGGGCATACAGGTTTGATGTATTCCCAATATCGCCCCGTTTAGCATCGGCTATAATGAACTGTTCGGGATATCTCTCGCGAATATAGCTCACTGTTTTTTCCAGAGCTGTCCAACCAATAACGCCCAGGCTTTCGTAGAATGCCAGGTTTGGCTTATAGGCAACACATAAATCGTGCGTGGCATCAATAATTTCTTTATTGAAGGCGAAAATCGGATCTGAAGTATCTTTCAGATGAGCCGGAATTTTCAAAATATCAGTATCTAAACCAATACACAAAAAGCTGCGTTTGGCTTTGATTTGTTCGAAAAGTTGTTCTTTATTCATTGTAATATGGTGGTTACAAGTGAGGCGTTGACCTGAAAGTCTGGCCTTCACTAAATCGATTTAAATTTCTGCTTCTTTCAATCTTTCTGCATTCTCTTCCACCTGCAGCTTCTCAATAATCTCATCAATATCACCATTGATGATTGCCTGAAGATTATACAGAGTCAGGTTAATACGGTGATCAGTCACCCGTCCTTGCGGCCAGTTGTAGGTTCGGATTTTAGCTGAACGGTCGCCGGTAGAAACCATTGTTTTTCGTTTTGAAGCGATTTCATCCAGATATTTCTGGTGCTCCATGTTGTAGATCCTTGAACGGAGTTCGACCATCGCTTTATCGAGGTTTTTCAACTTCGACTTTTGATCCTGACATTGCACTACAATTCCGGTTGGAATGTGTGTTAAACGAATGGCTGAGTAAGTTGTATTCACCGACTGCCCACCGGGACCCGATGAACAGAATTCATCGCGGCGAATATCTTCGTTGCGCAATTCAATGTCGAACTCTTCCGCTTCGGGCAATACGGCTACCGAGGCAGCCGATGTGTGCACACGCCCCTGCGTTTCGGTTTGCGGAACCCGTTGTACACGGTGTACTCCCGATTCGTATTTCATAATTCCGTAAACACCTTCGCCCGAAACAGTTGCAACAATCTCTTTGAAACCTCCCGAAGTACCTTCGTTTACCGTGGTAACTTCGAGGCGCCAGCCCTTTCTCTCGCAATACTTGGAGTACATACGGAACAGGTCGCCTGCAAAAATACTGGCTTCGTCGCCCCCGGTACCCGCTCGGATTTCGAGAATGGCATTTTTACCATCTTCGGGATCAGCCGGCACAAGCAGCATTTTTATTTCTTTTTCTTTTTCCGGAATCAACTCTTCGCTTTGCTCAATTTCCTCTTTGGCCATTTCGCGAATATCCGGATCGTTTTCCTCGGCCAGCATTTGCTTACCCGATTCAATATTATCGATGATATTCTTATATTCTTTAAATGCCTGAACCAGTGACTCCAGACGACGATATTCCTGGTTGAGTTTCACATAACGCTTCATATCGCTCATCACCGCAGGGTCGGTAATCTGCTGTCCAACTTCATCGAAGCGGTGTTGGATGCTTTCGTATTTTTCAAATAATGAATAATCTGCCATATTTTGTGTTCCTATTTACAAGTTAATAAATCCAAATTCGCTGCGTAGTTTTCCGAAACACGATCCTTTGCTGAAAGGAATTCCGGAACGGGCCTGCAAGCGCAGCTAGTACTCAAACGTTCCAAACTCGGATTTAATGGTCAGTTTTTTACCCTGACAAGCATCAACTCGACCGACAACTTGCGCATCAATATTGAATGATTTTGAAATGGCAACAATCGTTTCAGCCAACTCCGGCTTCACATAAATCTCCATCCGGTGGCCCATGTTGAAAACTTTGTACATTTCGGGCCATTCGGTTTTCGATTCTTCCTGAATCAGTTTAAAAAGCGGTGGAACCGGGAACATATTGTCTTTAATGATGTGTACATCATCAACAAAATGCAGCACTTTGGTTTGTGCTCCTCCCGAACAGTGAATCATTCCGTGAATATCGGACCGGTGCTGGTCGAGCATTTTCTTAATTACAGGCGCGTAAGTACGAGTTGGTGAAAGCACCAGTTTCCCGGCATCAATATCCAATCCGTCAATTGCATCCGTCAATTTCTTCGATCCGGAATAAACCAGGTCAGCCGGAACTTCAGCATCGAAACTCTCGGGGAATTTTTGCGCCAGGTAGTTGGCAAATACATCGTGACGGGCAGAAGTTAGTCCATTACTTCCCATTCCTCCGTTATATTCTTTCTCGTAGGTCGCTTGTCCGAAAGACGCCAAACCAACAATCACATCACCAGCCTGAATATTATCGGCCGAAATAACTTCCGAACGTTTCATCCGGCAAGTCACAGTCGAGTCAACAATGATGGTACGCACCAGATCGCCCACATCGGCTGTTTCGCCGCCGGTTGGATAAACGCCAACGCCCATTTCCTGCAACTCGCGACACAGTTCGTCGGTTCCGTTAATAATTGCGGCAATTACATCTCCGGGAATCCGGTTTTTATTCCGCCCAATGGTCGACGACAACAGAATGTTATCCACTGCGCCAACACACAGAAGGTCGTCAATATTCATTATCAGGGCATCCTGAGCAATCCCTTTCCACACCGAAATATCTCCGGTTTCTTTCCAATACATGTAGGCTAGCGACGATTTTGTTCCTGCACCATCGGCATGCATAATATTGCAATATTCGGGATCGCCACCTAACACGTCGGGAATTATTTTACAAAACGCTTTGGGAAACAATCCTTTATCGATGTTTTTGATGGCATTATGCACATCCTCTTTCGAAGCCGAAACGCCCCTTGCCTTATACCTGCTATCGCTCATAAAATTGGATTCTGATTTCGGGGGGCAAAGTTAATATTTTTAGAGGAATATGCAGAAAGCGAATACTGCTTCGTTTAAAACATTCAGGAATAACTCTAATTCCCTGTTAAATTGGGTGGTTCGATCTAAGCGATTTCCGAAAAGAACCCGGACCAACACCCATTGCTTTCCTAAACGCACGATTAAATGAACTCAGAGATCCAAAACCCGATTTTTCCGCCACCTGCGCAATCGACAACGTTTCATCTTTGTCTGCAGCAAGCAGTTCCCCGGCGTACCGAACCCGATAGCTGTTAATAAAATCACTAAAACTGAGCCCAAATTCTTCATTGATCAGGCGGGAAAGATAGGTTCGATTTGTAATCATCCTTTTACACAACTCGGTAATTCGAATTTCCGAATTCAGGTAAAGTTTTTCCTCTTCCAGCAGTTTTATCAAGCTATCCTTTAGGTCTTTTTTTGCAGATTCGGGAATTGAACCACCAACAACCTGCAAATCAAAGCCCTGCTCTTCCATCATCTGAATCGTTTGATCCTGCTTATTGCCCAATAGGCCAATAACAAAAAACAAGATACTGAATGAGACAGAGGGAACAGACAGATATAAATCGCTTTCCAGAAAATACCCTCGCCCCAGCATATTCGCAACAGTACTCAGCAGCGAAGTTATTAGAAAAGAAATGGTCAGCACTTGCACCCAAATCAGTTTTCGGCCTTCCAGATTGGAATAAAAATTCGACACTCGTCCTTCGTATTGACTTACCAATTGATACCCAAGAAAAAGGTAAACAAATACCTGAGTACCGAAAACAAAGCGTCCAAAAAAGAAAACCAGAGCCAACAGCTTCGCCAACTCCGGTCCTCCATCCGGCCAACGGTTACCAATCAAAACCGAATTATAATAGACTTGGGCCACTTCGTCAGTCGCGATAACTCTTAACAACAACAAAAGGGCAGACAAAATAACTGCCGGGACAAGATGCAGCCAATACGATTTACGAGGAGAGACGTCGCAAGTGAGCAAGCGTACATAAAAGTAATACATCGGATAAACTGAAAGGCCACAAAACATATAGAGACTATCCATCTGAATATACAGATCGTTGTGCCCCAAGAAAAAAGCGGCATGACAACTATAAAGCAGAGCAACCATCAACATAAACAGCCCAAGCCAAAAGCGAGCCTTGTTCTTCCAAAAGCTATTTGATAGAAAAACGATAGCCCAGAAAACAGTGACATTTAAAGGCGTAGCAATGATTAAGTATCGCAGCATTCCATTCAAAATTGACGATATGACAAAAACAAATATACGAAATGAATCAAATTTTTGACTTTTTGCTCGTTTTGATTGACCGCAAATGCCTTATTTTTAATTCAGAACCAAAAACTAACACGATGAAAAAAAATTTATTTATTCTGCTAATACTCGTGACTATCTCTAGTTTTGCACAGCCACGTTTTATTGTTCAAAATGGGACTACAACTGTTTTCTCTAACATTAATGATGCGATTACGAATGCAACTGCCGGCGACACACTCTATTTGCCCGGTGGAGGTTTTGCCATCACAAACACTACAATCGACAAGACACTGCATTGGGTCGGTGTTGGCCACTATCCCGACTCAACCGCAGCAACCGGACAAACTCGAATTACCAGCGGTCTCAGTTTTACCGGCAACTGCGACAACTCAAGTTTCGAAGGAATCGAATTTGTCAGCTCCCTGACTTTTGGCAGCAATACGGATGAGGCTGAAAACATACTAATTAAACGATGCCGGGTTAGGGGTGAACTCAGGCTGCGAACCGTAAACACTGGGAATCCGGATCTGAACGATCAAATTTCCGAATGTGTTCTCACTGTGGTGCACGGCAACAATGCGGCAAACTGTCTGATCGAGAAATGCATAATTAACCGGCCAATCGTAAGCTTCTATCAATCTCTCTTCAGATACAATTCGCTAAACATCTATGATTACTACAATCGATCATTGCAATACATTGACGGATGCCAGTTCCATGATAATATTTTCGCCTATAGCACCGGACATTTCTCTGTAACAAGTTGTGATTTTAAAGACAACCTGTATTCAACCGGATTACCATTTGACCCGACAACCAGCACCAATACAGCCTCCGGAAATATGATCAACATTGGGAACGAGAATGTTTACACGGAGATTACCGGTAATTTCTACGACTTTAAATACGACGACAACTACCACCAGCAAGGAGGAGGGACCGACACACTAGGAATTTATGGTGCCCCCATCCCGTACAAAGAAGGTTCAGTTCCGTTTTATCCACACGTCAGAATCGTTAGTGTCGATGACTCGGCAACCGAAGGGCAGCTAGGCGTAAAAATCACTGTTGCCGCACAGGATCATTAATCATTTGGAGTTAACTATAAATGATAATCCGAATGAAAAAGATAATTTGGTTATTCTGTTTGTTTGTCATTGCGATAAACATACAGGCACAAAATAAACTGACCACCTGGGAGTATTGGTTCGACAACGACTATACGACCTCGGTTGAGCAGGACATAGGACCATCCGAAACGATTTACATCAATCAAGTGATCGATGTTTCGGCTCTCCAATTCGGGCTGCACACACTCCATTCGCGTGTGAAGGACGAAAGAGGGATCTGGGGATCAGTGTCGTCCCGTTTTTTCGCCTTTTACCAGGGATCAGAAACTTCGACTCCCCGCGGAATCACCAAGCTCGAATACTGGTTCGACAACAAGCCGGATGAATCTCAGCCAGTGACATTCACTGCGGGCTCTCCTGTAAATATTGAAGAAATATTCGATGTGTCGGGACTTGGCTACGGCCTACACACGTTACATTTCCGCACGAAAGACGACCGCGGAATATGGGGACCAACAACCTCCAGATTCTTCTCTTATTATAGGGGATCGGCAACGCAAGAGACTGAAAAAATCACCCGGGTTCAGTATTGGCTCGACAATCGTTTCGATGAGGCTGTCAACACAGAGACCAGCCCAACCAACAGTTTGAAACTGGACGAATCGATCGACGTTTCAACACTAACTTACGGTCTGCACACCATTCATCACCGATTGATGGACGAGAGGGGAATTTGGAGCCCGGTGGTCTCGCGGTTCTTTTCTCATTACCCGGGATCCGGAACTCCAACATCACATCAGATTTCACAATATCAGTATTGGCTAAACGAGAATTTCGATGAAGCTGTAACAGAAAACCTGCCTGACGCGGAAGTTGTAGCACTGGACCAAATAAATGATGTCGCCTCTTTACGCGACGGACTGCACCGGTTAAACTTTCGCTTTCGCGAATCAAATGGCAAATGGGGATCTGTCGTCTCCCACTTTTTCACAAAGTATACCATTCCTCAACATTTCCCCGGCAATGAAATTGTAGCCTACCGGTATTGGATAGATGATGATCTGACGACCTTGCAAACCAAAGCTACAGAATCGCCTGATCAGGTTGTTATTTTAGATGAAGTATTGGACATTGACCAGCTTTCATCCGGAGAACACTTTCTGAATATTCAATTTCAGGATAAATCAGGAAGATGGAGTTCTGCTACAGGAGAAACAATTATCGTGGAACCTTCGCCTAACGCATCTCCTGAAGCCGACACTTTTGATAGCTGTCCGTTACAATCCATTCAATTTACAGCGAACGAGATCGACACTGACGAAATACTGTGGGAATTTGGCGATGGTGAAACTTCGGCCACTTTCAACCCAATCCACCATTACGAAATAGCAGGAAGTTATACCGTGAAAGTAACAGTAACCCATACGGCGACCGGAAAAACAAAGGAAATTCAACTAGTGGATCCGATTGTTATTCATGAAACCTATGATGTTACTAACGAACAGTCCATCTGCTCCAGAGAACTGCCCTACATTTTTGGCACGCAACAACTCGACGAAGCCGGAATTTACACGGAAACCTTCCAATCGATCTATGGTTGCGACAGTATTGTTACACTTCAGCTAATTGTAAAACCAGTTTACGAATCGACCGAAAGTAGAACTGTATGCTCCATTGAACTGCCAATTACTTTCGGCAGTCAAAGCATTAGTGCTGCAGGGCAGTATATTGAAACGCTTACTGCTGCTAATGGCTGCGATAGCCTAGCCACGTTGAACTTAAGCATCAAAGCAGTCAACAATCCCGAAATAAACGCCATCAATAACCAAATAGTTGATGAAGATAGTAGTCTGGAGATCAGCCTGACAGGAATAGATGACGGAGACGATTGCGCGACTGCACCGTTGCAATTTAGCCTGAGTCCGACAAATAACGAGCTGATTGAGTCGTACCAGATTGTTTACACAGATGGAGACAGTAGCGGAACGTTGAAACTTCAGCTCAAACCGGATGCCAACGGCCAAGCCGACTTGACTCTCACGTTGGAAAACACAGCTGAAGCCCTCCAAAACAGCGTCAATTTCAGCCTAAGCGTAAATCCGGTCAACGACCCACCAGTACTGCTACAAAGCCTAGCCGACCTTGCCTTTACGACTAGCGATAAGGTTCTGGCCAAGTACAGCTCCGAAATCGGAGTTGTGTTCAATGATGTGGATCTGAACGACCAACTCAGCCTGACCCTTACGCAAAGTAATGGTGCCGAACTACCATCGGGGATTATTTTCAGGAATGACTCGTTGCTGACTGTTGCCGGACAAGCAACAGCAGGTTGTTGGGATTTGAGACTTAGAGCTATCGACCTGACCGGTGCCGAAGCAAGTGATAGCTTTGAACTATGCCTGACTTTCCCAACCGGAACCGCGATCATTGAAACTGGCGGCAAACCAATTATCTACCCGAATCCAACCACAGGTAGAGCAATTGTACAAATGCCGCCCGGCAGGTATGCGAGCATACAAATGGCCGTTAGCGACATGCTGGGAACAGTACGAATCCAGCAAACGCTCGATTATTCACCTGAAATTCCGATTGACCTGAGTCAACTGCTGAATGGAAATTACATTGTCAGACTGCGATACGACGGAAAGGAGACGATTTTTCACCTCGTAATTTCTCACTAATTTTTTATCACAATTCAAAACGGGGCTGTCCATGAAGTGAAATTTGGACAGCCCCGTTTGATATTTCAGGCTAATTCTTTCAAATTAAATACTGGAACAAATCGGGTTTGTCGTTGACATATTCATAAATAAAGCCTTGTTCTTCCATGCGGTGCAAGAGGCCATCAAGGTCGTTTTTGTCTGCTAGTTCTATGCCAACGAAAGCCGGTCCTTTTTCACGACTATTCTTTTTCGAGTAGTCGAAGTGCGTGATATCGTCTTTGGGTCCCAGCACATTATCGATAAAATCGCGCAAAGCACCAGCCCGTTGCGGAAAACGAATAATGAAGTAATGCTTTAAGCCTTCGAAAAGCAACGAGCGTTCCTTAATTTCCTCGGTGCGGGTAATGTCGTTGTTACTTCCGGAAACAATACAGACTACATTTTTCCCTTTAATTTTATCGGCATAATAATCCAGTGCTGCAATCGACAACGCGCCGGCAGGCTCCACAACAATGGCATCGCGATTATAAAGCTCAAGAATTTTGGTACAAATACGCCCTTCGGGCACCAACACGATGTCGTCAACCACTTCCTGACAAATTTGAAAGGGCAAATCGCCAACTCGCTGAACGGCTGCACCATCAACAAACTTGTCGATTTTTTCAAGCGTTACGACTTCGCCTTTTTTTAGCGACTCAGACATGGAAGGAGCGCCAGCCGGCTCAACACCGATAATTTTCGTATTGGGGCTCACTTGTTTGAAATAACTACCGGCACCGGCAATTAGCCCACCTCCGCCAATCGGAATAAAAAGATAGTCGATCTGGCAAGTCGAATCCTGAATAATCTCCAAGGCAACAGTTGCCTGCCCTTCAATAATCAACGGATCGTCAAACGGGTGAATATAGGTTTTGCCGTTTTCCTCGCAATCCTTCCAGGCTTCGGCGCTGGCCTGATCGTAAGTGTCGCCGTGCAATACAATCTCAACAAACTGACGACCAAACATTTGCACCTGCTTAATTTTTTGTTTCGGTGTTGTTGTCGGCATATAAATCTTAGCCTGAATGCCCAACTTCCAACTTGAGTATGCCACTCCCTGAGCGTGATTTCCCGCACTGGCACACACGATACCATTCATCAATTGCTCCTCGGTTAAACTCTTAATCTTGTTAAAAGCTCCCCTGATCTTATAAGAACGAACATTCTGTAAATCTTCCCGCTTCAACAAAACCCGGGCGCCAAATTGCTCCGACAAGGCCAGGTTCTCCATTAAAGGAGTCGCTGAAAGTACCTCGTTGATTGTCAACTTTGCGCGATTTATTGATTGTAAGGTTGGGAAATATTTTTCGGCCATAATACACTGCTTTTTCAATAACTATTTTCTGACTTATTCTGCAAAAGTAGAAGCTTTCGCGAACAAACGAGTCAATGCGACAGCATTCATATCGAAGGGGGACGATAATTTTTTATTCCGTCTTCTCTGGCTCAAATTTTTCCTGGTAATCGGTTGAAAGCACCCGGAATTCGGTGCGTCGATTTATCGACTTGGCAATTTCCTGTTCATCGGCAGCTAGTCGGTTGATATACGCCTCGGTTAGCTCGTCATTCCGTTTCATGAATTCGTATTGACGCGCCAATGCCCGGGTAACTTTTTTCGGCCAGGTTTCGCCGTATCCTTTGGCGACCAATCGATCCGGATTGATCCCTCTTTGAATTAAATAATCGACTGCTGCCTGTGCCCGCTTCTGGCTAAGGTCGAAGTTGAACTGATCCGAGCCCACATGGTCGGTATGCGACATCAGCTCGATCGTGATAGTTGGGTTCAGTTCTAAAATTTGCACTACGCTATCTAATGAACTTTTCGATCCTTCATTCAGCTCCCAGGCACCAAAAGCGTAACTAATGTTTTCCACTTTTATTGGCGCATCGGTTGGTGTGAGGTATAGGTTTACATTAAAATCCTTGCTGTCGGTCAGACCTATGGTGGTCTCCCGAACTTTATCATTGAGGTAACCATCGCGATAGGCCGCAAAAACATAGTCGGTTTCCGGATTCAGTTTCACTTGAAATTTTCCGTCGTTTGCCCGCATTCGCAGATTTGTTCCATCGGTAGCAATTACCCGCACCCGAGCTCCGTCAATCCGTTGACCTGTTTCTTTATCAAATATTTCTCCGGTTATTCGGTATACTTTCGGAGGTAAATAGAAGGAATAAATATCATCGGATCGAGAGCCCTTTCGGTTGGAGGCAAAAAATCCGCGCAGGTTTTCCTCGTTAACGAAACTCATACCAAAATCGTCGCCGGAAGAGTTAACGGGTACCTGCAAATTCTCGATCTCCCATTTTCCGACCTCATTTTTTGTAGCTCTAAAAATATCGAGTCCCCCCATCCCGGGATGGTAATCGGATGAGAAGTAAAGATTTCCTTCCCAATCGGCCGACGGAAAAACTTCGTTGCCCGGCGTGTTGATTTCGGGACCCAAATTAACCGGTTTTGAAAACGAATTGCCGTCGCGTGAGGCCATCCAAATATCGGTACCTCCAAGTCCACCTGGCCGGTCAGACGCAAAATAGAGAGTATTCGCGTCGGGCGAAAAAGCAGGATGAGCAGCAATCAAATCATCGTCGGCCAAAGGCACCAAAACCGGTTCCGACCAATTTCCGCGCGACATGCGAGCAGCAAACAAACTCGCTCCCATATCTTTCATTTTATCAAAGCGGCACCGCGTAAAAACCATCAGGTCGCCATCGGGAGAAATAGCTGCGGCACCTTCATCCTCATCAGTGTTGATAATCCCGTTTTCATCAATCAATTCCGGCTCCGACCATTTTTGCTTTTGCAACTGAAACTCGGAACGAAATAAGCTACCAAATGGCTGTCCGGTGATGGAACTGATTCGCTTTCCTCCGGCATCACTTTCACGCATGGAAGACAAGATGACTTCGTTATCGCGACCAGCCAGAAAAACAGCCGAATAATCACTATACTTCGAACTCAGCTCACGAACCGGAGCGACAATAAAACGGGTGGGATTTTTCTCCCACTCGGGTACAAACCGACAGGCTTCGAGGCCCCTTTTCGCTTGTTCATCGTCGGGAAACAACCCCAGGTATTGCTCATAGAAAACTATTGCTTCGTCAAAATTCTGATAGGCACGCAAACAATCGGCACATTTCAGAATAGCCGTTTGGTCCGGATGATTCCGTCGGATCGCGTTCTTATACCAAATGGCGGCACGACCATATTCGCCTAACTTTCGGTAGGCCTCAGCCATTTGGTAGGCCATTTCCAATCGATGCTGAGGATCTTTGTCTTTGCGGTAGGCGCGTCGGTATTTCTCGGTAGCCCGATAATATTCACCCATTTCGTACGACCCCACACCAGAACGATACATTTTTTTGGATGTACACGCGCTAAAAACCATCAGAAAGATGAATAAGGACAGACGAACAACAGTAGCAGGCTTCATGAAATAATGACTGATTAAACGCTAAAGTAAGCATTTTTTATACGTAAGGAAAAACGCAAAATTCGGGAATAAAGTATTGTGCTGCCTACTTTTCTTCATCGAACATGGGCAAGAACAAAGCCCCACAAGAACCAATTCGCCGGTAGCCGGAAAACAATTGAGGGCTTGACTTTAAGTCAAACCCTCAATCCTAGGCTCCAATGCACTTTCTGCCGCACATGTCAAATTAAACTCAACGCGAAAGGATTGGCTCGGGAGCCGGGCTAATTCGTTTATTCATAACTTCAAATTTTCCGTCAATTGCCGAAGACGAATTGGCATTATTGCAACGAAGAACTGCAATGAATTGCCCGTTGACGCACACATCATATTCACATTTTATTATAGGCAGTACTTTCTTTCATAATTTAAGCTTCAATCTATAAAGATTGTCTGAATTTATCAATTCATTCCAATGAAGTTTTAAAACTGGATTAAATTCAAAATCTCCATTTTGTTTTTCATAAACCCAAACAAAATCTCGGTCAGCAAGAATAATTTTTTCTGATCGTAAACGAAGTCCATAAGAACGTGCCTGCAAAAATGCTTCTTCTAATTGCTTGTCAGAACTGACAGAATATTTTGCTTCCAGAATAATTTTGGCCTTTTCTTTTCCTTTCGATGAACTTGCCAGGATTGCATAATCAGGATAATATTTGGTTTGTCGTCCCATCCTAATTGGTAATTGACGAATCCAATCATTCTCGTTGAAATTCAAGTCTTTCAATAACGGCTCAATTAACTGTATTTCTACATCTCTTTCATTCTCAATTTTATCAAACCCCCTTTCATAAACAGGCAATTTTGGCAAATCATTTATTGATTGTCCTTTTATTTCAATCATTTTAAGCAATTCCGAAAACTCAACAGTTGTCAATGGTTTTCCATTTAAACCTTGCATATTAGCTCTTACAGTCGAGTTCCCCCTAAAAATGGGATTGTCCTTTAGTTCCTGAAATGTTATATGTTTTATTTTTTGTGGAAATCCGACTTTTACTCCATAATAATAATGTGAAAATGGGTCGATAAAACTATCATCAATCGCACGCCAAATAGAATGAATATACTTTCTTGGACTAAGACAATACATCAATACTAAATCTCCTTTTTTAATTTTTAAACCTCCTGCTCCCCAGGTATTTGTTGACTGATTACTTGAGTTGTCTAAAAATTCAAAGTCCGGATTATCTTTTTCTTGAGCGAATCCTGCACCTGCACCTAAGAAATAAACTCTTGAAGGTTTTGGCAGTTCAGTTTCTTCAATTTTCTCTAAACTTTCAATTCCGAAACAATACAAAAATGCGGGGAATTCTGCGGCTGGAATATTATGTCTTATTCTAAACATATGCAGTGTTTCACAAATTTCAAAATAAAACCAGGCTCTTTGTTCTTGACTGTTTCTATTTGGATTTGGAGGTAGGGTAATTCCGAAGTTTTCACATAAAATCAAAAAGTCTGAATAATTGTCCTTGGTGAAATAGTATGGTAAAAAGTAGTTCGGAAAACGGTGATACAAAGCAGTTGAAAAAGCACCAATAAAATTAAAAAACCAATTGTATTTTACTTGCTCTTCTTCAACAATTGGGCTTATTGCAATCTCATTAAAAAGATTTTTTGCATCATTAAAATCATTTATTTTACCATTTTCCAACTCTTCAAATAATTCTTTATATGGATAAAATTTCTCAAGTTTATCGTTTTCATCCAAAAATTCAACCATAAGCTCAAATTCAAATTTTAAAGAAAGATTTTCAATGTTTTCCATTCCAAACATTAGTAATTCAGTCTTTCCTTTTTCTGAATGCTTATATAAATTCCAAATATATTCTGTGAATTTCATGGTTCAATCGGTCTTTTATTACTACTCACAACATTTCAACTGTATGTACCAGTAAACATCCCCCACAATTAACGGGGCAAATTTCACCTTGCCAATTTATCAATTCTATTTTACAAAAGGTCGAAGTAAGTTGAAGAGTCTGCACAATTAGTTCATACCGGGTGGTTGCTTTAATGGACTGAGCGACCTCGAGGCCCCCGGTTAATAGCCGCAAAAATCAAGGGCGAACCAATTCGCCGGTAGCCGGAAAACAATTGAGGGCTTGACTTAAAGTCAAACCCTCAATCCTAGGCTCCAATTCTTGTTTTTATCATTAACCGGGTGACGCAGGTCAGCCGGTCAAAAGGCTATTTCACGAACAACAATTCGCGATATTTTGGCAAGGGCCACAACTCATTGTCAACAGCCAATTCCAATTTATCGATGTGATAACGGATTTCATCCAAAAACGGGAAAACCGAATCTTCATATGCTTTTGCCTTTTCAGCCGAATTTTCAATAACATTCGCCAATTTACGGGCTTCAACCATTTCTTTAACTTTCAGCTTAATGGTTGAAATATGTCCGCCAATATCCCGAATCAGCTCCAATCTGCCGGCAGCCAGCGAATCAAATTCTTTGGCCGGAAATACTTCTTTCATCAACTTTACATTCTGAAGCAATGTTGTTTGATACTGAACAGCTGTTGGAACAATGTGATTGATAGCCAAATCGCCCAACACCCGTGCCTCGATCTGCACCTTCATGGTGTATTTTTCGTACTCCACTTCGGCACGGCTTTCCAGTTCATTTTTGGTCAGCACTTCGGTTGCAGCAAACAAATCAACGACATCCTTCCGGATAAAAGCAGAGATTGCCTCCGGCACACTTTTCACATTACTCAATCCGCGTTTTTCAGCCTCTACAACCCACTCTTCGCTATAACCATTTCCATCAAAGCGGATGTTTTTGGTCTCAACAATCAGGCGTTTCAACACCTGAAAAATTGCCTCGTCCTTTTTTACTCCCTTTTCAATCAGGCCTTCAACTTCATTTTTAAAATTCGTCAACTGGGCAGCCATGGCTGCATTTAAGGCAATCATGGAAGCAGCACAGTTTGCCGATGAGCCGACTGCACGGAACTCAAAACGGTTTCCGGTGAAGGCAAACGGCGACGTCCGGTTACGATCGGTGGTGTCAAGAATAATTTCCGGGATACGCCCGATATTCAATTTCAAAGCCGTTTTTTCGTCGGGAGTCATTTTACGGTCAACCACAGCGGTTTCCATCAGGTCGAGCATCTTGCTCACTTCGGTGCCAAGAAAAACAGACAGGATTGATGGTGGAGCTTCATTTGCACCCAAACGATGCGCATTACTTGCCGACATGATACTTGCCCGCAACAAATCCTGATGGTCGAAAACTGCTTTCAGCGTATTCACGACAAAGGTCAGGAACTGTAAATTACTTTTCGGATTCTTCCCCGGAGAATACACATTCACTCCGGTGTTTGTGGTCAACGACCAGTTATTGTGTTTTCCGGAGCCGTTAACTCCCGCAAAAGGTTTTTCGTGAAATAAAACCATGAACTTATGACGACGGGCAATCTTCTTCATGATGTCCATCAGCAACTGGTTATGATCGTTCGCCAGGTTGGCTTCCTCGAAAATTGGAGCAACCTCAAACTGATTGGGAGCAACCTCATTATGACGGGTTTTCACCGGAATTCCAAGCTTATAGGCTTCGTTCTCCAAATCCTCCATAAATCGGTACACCCGGGTTGGAATAGAGCTAAAATAGTGATCGTCCAACTGCTGATCCTTCGAAGAAGCATGTCCCATCAATGTCCGTCCGGTAAGTACCAGGTCAGGGCGAGCAACAAACAATGCCTCATCAATCAGGAAATATTCCTGCTCCCAGCCCAGATTTGCCGACACTTTCGTCACCGTTTTATCAAAAAACTGACAAACTTCAGTCGCCGCTTTATCCACCGCGTTTAAAGCTCGCAAGAAAGGCGTTTTATAATCTAATGCCTCTCCGGTGTATGAGATGAAAACAGTGGGAATACATAAGGTTCCGTCCACAATAAATGCCGGAGACGAAGCGTCCCACGCCGTATAACCACGTGCTTCGAAGGTTTGGCGGATACCTCCGCTGGGGAACGACGAGGCATCAGGCTCTTGCTGGGCAAGTAGTTTACCCGAAAAAGCCTCAACAACTCCACCATCTTCTCCATTCACGATAAACGCATCATGCTTTTCTGCAGTGCCGTCCGTTAACGGATGAAACCAGTGCGTGTAATGTGTCGCTCCGTTTTCAGTTGCCCAGGCCTTCATGCCCTGTGCAACCTGATCGGCCATTTTCCGGTCAATCGGCGCACTGTTGTCAACCGCATCATAAACTGCTTTGTATGCTTCTTTCGACAGATATTTCTTCATTTTTGGCCGGTCGAAAACTTTTACGCCAAAATAATCGGAGGTAAGGTTGTGCTCCCGATGAACTTGCAGTGGTTCACGTGCAAGGACTTCATCTAAAGCCTTGAATCTAAATACAGCCATTTTTAGTTTTTCAAAAATTAAGGTTTCAGATCTTCTATTTTAATAAAACCCGCGGCTCGCTTTGAGCTTAGGATTTTTTAAACACCGCCCAAATAGGGCCAACGAAATAATCCCGCGAAAATTCCGCAGATCAAAATTAGATCTTTTTTTCCTTTATACCTTCCTTTCAAACGCAATTTGTCGTCAAAAACTCAGATTTTCACAACACCCCTCCAATCAAAAATACCCCTTGCGAAGAAAAAGCAGCTGTTTCCAAAGTCAAAGCCAAAATAAAGCCAACGACTTTGCCATTTTGCTCAACAAACATTCTGTTGTTATTTTTCTAATCAAATTGTCGTAAAATCAAAGAAAGCAGCCTATTTACCGGATATTTCGTCAAACATTCTTTTAATCCTAAGTCGTTATGTGTAATTTAATATCTTCGTATTCCTTAAGTTGAAAGAAAAGAGTAGATGGGAAAACTTGAAATTATAAAAAAGTTAGAAGAAGCGGGACATCAAAAAATCAGATTTGCCATTTGCGATATCGACGGAATACTCCGATCGAAAACCCTGCTGCTGGAAAAATTTAAAGAAATAACCGAAAAAAGCACCGGCTTCTGCGATGTTGTTTTTGGGTGGGATGCCAATGATGTATGCTACGACAACGTAGAGATGACAGGATGGCACACCGGCTATCCGGATAAAAAAGCGAACATCGACCTGGACAGCTTTCGCCATGTTCCGTGGGACGACAACATCCCCTATTTCCTTGGCGACTTTGCACATGACGATGCCGTAACCGCCTGTCCAAGAAGCTTATTGAAACGAATTCGCCAGCAATCCACCGACGCAGGATTCACCGCTGTTTTCGCACAGGAGTTTGAGTGGTTCAACTTCCTGGGAACGCCCAACGAACTTGAAGCCGGAAACTATCAAAACCTACAACCGATTACGCCGGGCATGTTTGGCTACTCACAGCTACGCCCTTCACTTAATCGCGATTATTTCAATGAACTGTTTGATTTATTGTTCCAATTCAATATCCCGCTGGAATCGCTACATACCGAGACCGGCCCCGGAGTTTATGAAGCGGCAATTCGCTACGACGAAATTTTAGAGGCTGCCGACAAAGCGACCTTGTTTAAATCTGCCGTAAAGGAAATTGCCTACCGACATGGTATAATGGCAAGTTTTATGGCCAAGTGGAACGCCAATCTTCCGGGTTGCAGCGGTCACATTCATCAGAGTTTGTGGAATGCAGATCGCAGTAAAAACCTGTTCTACTCCGGTAACGAGGACAAACCGATGAGTCCGATAATGGAAAGCTACCTGGCGGGTCAATTGCATTGTTTGCCCGAATTATTGCCAATTTATGCTCCAACCATAAACAGCTATAAACGCTTGCGCGACGGAGCATGGGCACCAACAACAGTAACCTGGGGCTACGACAACCGCACCACTGCTGTAAGGGTACTAAATGGTGACGAAAAATCAACCCGTCTCGAAATGCGTGTCGCCGGATCAGACACCAACCCCTATCTGGCAATGGCCGCTTCGTTGGCATCGGGCTTATACGGAATCCGGATGGGATTAAAACTTGAAAACCCTGCCGTGATAGGAAATGCCTATGCCAGGCAGGACGTAACCAAGCTTCCTTCAAACCTGCTGGACGCGACCAAGCAAATGGCTCAATCAGCTCTGGCCAACGAACTGTTGGGTGAAGGGTTTACGGCTCATTTTACAAAGACACGTGAGTGGGAATGGCGCGAGTTTGGCAAAGCGGTTACCAACTGGGAACTAAAACGTTATTTCGAGATTATTTAACAGAAAAAAGAGCAACCCGGCTGTTCAGCCCGGATTTATTAGTGCTTAACAATGGAGAAAATAGACAACTATCATATTATCAGACAGGCCTGGAAGGAATTTGACGACCGGCATGAAATCAAGGGCATCTTTGACGTAAGTGCGCACGTATCAACCAATTCAGTTTACAAGGTCTCTTTTTACGATCGGCAACCGGTTTTTGCAAAGCTCTCCGACTACGGAAAATTTGAGCATTTCAAAGAGGATCATATCATCATAAACAACCTTGCGAACAACCTCGAAATTCCATATGAAAATTTCCTGGCGCAATCATTGGTTAAAAGAAACGATCTTTTTATCTATCGCTATTATGCACAAGATCGATGTGCCTGGGTCGTATTCTACAACCCCATCAAAGTAAAAGCGAAGTTACCCCGTCGGCTTGAAGACAGACAAGTAAAAAAAATGGGCCGCGAACTGGCTCGCTTTCACAAAGCCTGTTACAACATTAGTGCTCAACTTCCGATCGCTTCGAAAAGCGTGGTAACCGACATCCACCAGCTTCAAAAAACGATTCGCGAACAGAAATTCTGCGCAAAACCAGATCAAAAGGACTTGATTTTACACCAATGTAACATCTTCCTTGAAAATGCCGACCACTACAACTACATGACTGAAATAGAAACGATTCCGGTTTTTGTGGATTGGAATATCGGGAACTTTTCGGTTACCGCCGAAGGAAAATTCTACTCGCGCTGGGACTACGACTGGTTCCGTATTTCGAGTCGCGTGATGGACTTCTACTTCTTCAGCCGCGTTTGTTCCGACATTGGCGATCGAACTGTTTTCAGCTACATGATTAATCCGCTCATGGAAGATCGGTTTATCATGTTTTTAAAGGAATATCATCGAATTTACCCACTTACAGAACCCGAAGTAAGATTAATAAAGGAGTGTTACCGATTTTTCATCCTTAACTATGTGATCAAGGATGGTCCCTATTTCTTTCAACAATCCTATACCTATAAATTACAGAAAGAAGCTTACGAGTCGTACTTTCCAACAATCGAAACTAACTTTCAGGTTGAAAAACTATTGCGCGCCCTAAAACTCTAAATATGAAGACAAAAGAATTTAAAACAATTGCTACAAAATATAAAACCATTTTTTTTGATGCGTTTGGTGTATTGAAAAATCATAAAGGAATCATTCCTGGGATTGAACGAACCTTTGAGTTTTTAGATGAAAAAGGCATCAACTATTTCGTGGTAACCAACGATTCGTCCCGCGGTCCTGAAGGCCTTGCTGACGGATACATCCGACGGGGCATTAAGAATATAACACCCGATAAAATCATCTCGTCGGGTATGCTTGCCCGCGATTGGCTCTCGCTAAAAGTGAAAGAAGGAGTGGTCGCATATCTGGGTACGGGCGACTCGGCTCATTACATTGAAACAGCCGGTTTGGAAACCCTACCGATCCGGGATATCGACCTGGACGATATTGACCACATCAAATGCCTGGTTTTTCTTGACGATGAAGGTTTCGACTGGAATCAGGACATCAACAAGGTGATCAACCTGCTGCGAAAACGCAACATGCCCGTTGTTGTCGCCAACACCGACATCCACTATCCGGTTAGTAAGAACGATGTTGCAGTTGCCATTGGTGGCATTTCGGATCTGGTAGAGGAAGTGCTTGGAAAGAAATTTATTCGCTTTGGAAAGCCCGATGCGCAAATGTTCATGTTTGCCTACGAACGTGCCTGTGAAGTAAAACCTCTGAAACGAAACGAAATCCTAATGGTTGGCGACACCTTATACACCGATATTATAGGCGGAAACAAATTTGGGATGGACACCGCTTTGGTTCTGTCAGGAAACACGCTCCCCGACATGGCTAAAGTACGTATAAGCGGCTCGGGTATCATCCCGAACTACATTTGCGAGTCGGCCATAATTTCGTAAACAACCTGCCGGGACTAAATGAAATCGCGACTGATTTCGGCCAGCGCCCGGGCAAGTTTTTCATCGTTTGCTTCGCCTTGCGAGGCCACCCGAATATGGTAGTGATCGAGTCCGATTTTATTGGAACAATCTCTCACATACAACCCGTATTCTTCAAGTAGACGCATTTGCAAATCCAGCGCTTTCATTCCAAAGTTTATGCGAATCAGGATGAAATTGCTGCCGGTTGCGTATATCTTGTAGCCATCAAGCGTTTTCAATTTGCTGTACATCAGCCGCACATCGGCCACCACCTGCCGAACCGACTGCTGGTATTCCAGATCTGTTCGGGGAAGCATCAACAGGAAATATTCGGCAATGGTATTAATATTCCAGACTGGCAAAACCTGCCGGAGTGTTTGAATAAATCCCTCATTCGCCGTACAACAATACCCCAGTCGCAATCCGGGCACACCACAGTGTTTGCTCATACTGCGTACGACAATCACGTTCGGAAATTCGTCCAGAAAAGGCATCAACGAGGGATGCTCCACGCCGCTGAAATCGATAAATGATTCGTCGAGAATAATGACATCAAGATGAGCCATCCGCGCCAAAAATGCTTTCAACTCGTCCAAACCAATAAACTGCCCGGTTGGATTTCCAGGATTTATAATCAATGCTGAAGAAATCGCATTGACATCAATCCAGTCTCCGAACTCATTCAAATTAAGCTGATAGTCATCCCCGACTGGAAGTTGAAACAATCGGGCACTATTTGTATCGCGCAGTTTTTCCAGGTATTCGCTAAAAGTTGGAATAGGGATGGCAATGTCCCTGATCAGTTCCTTTTCGATCAGTGTAATCAATTCAGTCGCGCCATTCCCCAAAATCAGGTATTCCGGATTAATTTTTAAAACCTGTGCAAGCTGCTCACGAGCCAGGCGAGGGTTGCTGGATGGATACGCTTTAATGATTTCAGGGATCTTTGCCAACAATTCATCCATCATCTCCGGTGTTGGATAGTACGGATTGGCAATAAAACAGAAGTCGACCAATTGGCTAACGATTTCCGGTTCTACAAGATCGACTAGGGCAGGAGAGTGAGTTGTTTCCAGAAAAAGATCTCTTTTAACCGGAAATTTGATGTCTGGCATGGTTTAAAAATTTCTGCAAAAGTAAGCATAATTCGTCCTTTCAGATATTCAAAAACAAAAAAAAAGCTGCTCAAAAAAAGAGCAGCTTTCTATATTGTATCAATTCAATGATTACATTTTAGCCATCGCCTTGTGTGTTGTTTTAATGATAACAGCAGCGATTTTGTATGGGTCACCGTTTGATGCAGGACGACGGTCTTCGATACGACCTTTCCAACCATCTTCTACGGTTCCAACAGGGATACGCAATGAACATCCGCGGTCAGAAACACCATAGCTGAAGTCTGTAATTGAAGCTGTTTCGTGAAGACCAGTCAAACGTTGGTCGTTATCAGCTCCGTAAACAGAGATATGCTCTTCAATGTGCTTACCAAACTCTTCACAAATTGCATCGAACACTTTCTTATCGCCACAAGTTCTCATCAAACCGTTAGAGAAGTTCGCGTGCATACCAGATCCGTTCCAGTCGGCAAACTTACCAAGTGGTTTCGGATGCCAGTCAACCCAAACACCGTATTTCTCAGCCGTTCTTTCCAGAAGGTAACGAGCAACCCAGATTTCATCACCTGCGTTGTGTGCCCCTTTAGCAAAGATTTGGAATTCCCACTGTCCTGTTGCTACTTCAGCGTTGATTCCTTCAACATTCAGACCAGCCTCCAAACAAAGATCAAAATGCTCTTCAACGATTTCACGTCCGAACATAAATTTAGCACCTACACCGCAATAGTATGGCCCTTGTGGTGCTGGATATCCGTTTACAGGGAAACCAAGTGGCTTGTTAGTTTCAGAATCCATCAGGAAGTACTCTTGTTCGAAACCGAACCAGAAATCTTCATCTTCTTCAGTGATAGTAGCACGACCATTCGATGAGTGTGGAGTTCCGTCTGGTAACAATACTTCAGTCATTACTAAATAAGCATTCTTGCGAGCTGGATCCGGGAAAAGTGCAACTGGCTTCAACAAAAGGTCAGAGCTTCCGCCTTCAGCTTGCTCAGTTGAAGAACCATCGAACGACCACACCGGGCAGTCTTCCAATTTTCCGCTGAAATTAGTTGCAATTCTTGTTTTAGCCCTTAAACTCTGGGTTGGCTTGTACCCATCCAGCCAGATATACTCCAATTTTGTCTTCATCGTGTTACAAATTATAAGTTAATGATATATTTTTCTTAGAATTTAATGTCAAAAATAGAATAGAGCGGCAAATCTATAAATAAAATAAGCTGTTAAAAATGAAAGTTAATAAAAACTTCATATTATTTTTTGATTCGCGAATCACCCCTCCACCCCAAAGGGGGCAGGCGACCAAAATTACAAATTTCCCGGAAAGTTCATCTGTTTTTTACAGGATATCGAATAATTTTTATCTGGAATATTGCCAGACTACCCCAAAAACCGACACCCTCACCGTTCGAAAAAACCTGCAAACACTGGCTATGCACAGTATTCAAGACTCTTACAGCAATCTGTCCGCCAAAAACCTCCCTGCACTAAAAATCGTCTTTCAATTATTAAATCATTAGCCTACTTTTGCCCTGCAACCCTAATTTACCTATCAAAATGGCAAAGCGCGAATCAAAAAACAACCACAAAGGAGCGGCCGGTCATCACCGGAGACTGGGTGAAGATTTTCTAGCCCGGAACAAGCAAAAAGAAGGCATTATTGAAACGGCAAGTGGCTTACAACATCAGATTGTTGAACAAACCGATGGCCCCCGACCTGACGCCTATTGCACTGTTCGGATTCACCAACGCGCACAATTACTCGATGGCAAACTACTGGAAGACACCTATCGCCTAAACAAACCCGATGAAGCTGTTTTAAACGAAATGATTGACGGATTACAGGAAGGGCTGCAACTGATGAGTGCGGGTAGCAGATATAAATTCTGGGTCCCCTCAGAGCTCGCCTGGGGCAAAAAAGGAAGCTCAAACAAAATCCCTCCGTTTGCAGTACTCGCTTTTGACATCCGGCTGGTTGAAATCTGCTAAGGCAGAAGAATTGCGATCGGTGAACCAGTCGCCGCAAAAGAGGGACCGAAAATTTCAGGTTCGAAAATTTCGAAACAAAAAAAAAGGCCGCCCTTCGGACAGCCTTCAATCTCAATATCGAAAATTCAATTATTTTATCCTATCGAACCCGCAGAACGGAACCAGCACTTCAGGCACTTTAATCCCTTCGGGGGTTTGGTTGTTCTCGAGTAAAGCCGCCACAATGCGGGGCAGAGCCAGCGCACTTCCGTTCAAGGTATGCGCGACCACCGGTTTTTTAGTTTGCTCGTCGCGATAACGCAACTTTAGTCGGTTAGCCTGGAATGATTCGAAATTAGACACCGAACTCACCTCCAGCCACTTTTCCTGCGCAGCAGAGTACACTTCGAAATCGTAGGTTAAAGCTGAGGTGAAGCTCATATCACCTCCGCACAAACGAAGAATGCGGTATGGTAATCCCAGTTTCTGAACCAGTCCTTCAACATGAGCGACCATTTCATCCAGAATTCCGTAGCTCTGCTCCGGATGAGCCACTTGCACAACTTCCACTTTATCGAACTGATGCAGGCGATTCAATCCACGAACATCTTTGCCGTACGATCCGGCTTCGCGACGGAAGCAGGCACTGTAAGCTGTATTTTTCATTGGCAGATCTTTCGCGTCAACAATCACATCGCGATAAAGATTCGTTACCGGAACTTCGGCTGTTGGAATCAGATAAAGGTTATCTTCGGTTACATGATACATCTGCCCTTCTTTGTCGGGCAACTGACCAGTACCAAATCCACTATCTTCGTTTACCATCAGCGGAGGTTGAATTTCGAGATAACCGGCTTTTTCCGCTTCATTCAAAAAGAAATTGATCAAAGCGCGTTGCAGGCGCGATCCTTTTCCTTTATAAACCGGAAAACCGGCTCCTGTTAGTTTCACACCCAACTCAAAATCGATAATGTCGTATTTTGAAGCCAACTCCCAGTGAGGCAGTTTCGAATCGCCCAGATCAGGAATGTCGCCGACAGTTTTCACCACCACATTGTCTTCCGGAGTTCTTCCTTCGGGAACAATATCGGCGGGCAAGTTAGGCAGCTGCACCTGTAACTGAAACACCTGCTCGTCAATTTGGGCAAACTCATCATCGAGCTGCTTGATACTGTCTTTCAATTCCGTCGTTCTCTCCTTGGCCGCGTTGGCTTCGGCTTGCTTACCTTCGCGAAACAGCTGACCGATTTCCTTCGAGAGTTTATTCATTTCGGCCTTCACCTGATCGGCTTGAACCTGGATTTCGTTTTTCTTTTTATACAGCCCGCTGATTTGTCCAACGATATCGGCAGCGTTAAAATTTTTCTTTTTCAGTTTTTCGATAACCAACTCCGGGTTTTCCTGAATAAAACGTAAGTTGAGCATAGGACGTGATTTTTTATAATGTCTTTGTCGTCATGTTCCCCTTGTTATCCTTGTTTCGTCAACAATGACGCTCCTTGATAACGACGAGGCCGATGAAAACGGTAGCTTTTTTTGCTTGGCAAATGTATAAAATAAAAAATCTCCTGCCTCAAACAAGACAGGAGATTCTCAATACGTATTTTATAATCGTCTTAGTTTGCTGCGACTTCCACTACGGGTTCAACAGACACATACGATTTGTTGTCTCTTTTCTTTCTAAAAACAACAGTTCCATC
>NZ_JBFHIT010000037.1:0-47162 GCF_041596335.1 Mangrovibacterium sp.
CAAGAAGAAGGAACTAATTTTTCAATCTATTATTCAAGCCCCAAGAAATATACCATTGCTGGTATTGATGTCGTTGGAATACGCTATTTGGATACCGATGTGTTAATTCAAATTTCAGGACTAAGTGTTGGTCAGGAAATTTTAGTGCCGGGGGAGGACGTCACAAATGCGATCAAAAAGCTTTGGGGAAACCAAATGTTTTCCGACGTTAAAATTGAAGCCAGCAAAGTTATTGGCGATCAAATATGGTTGAAAATTTATTTACAGGAACGCCCGCGTTTGGCCGATGTGAACTTTTATGGTGTCTCTAAATCCGAGCGCGATGATATTACAGAACGAGTTCTTCTGTTAAGAGGAAGTCAGGTGACCGATAACCAGCTGAATAATGCGGAGCGGATTATCACGAGTATTTTCCATGAAAAAGGATATCTGAACACCGAGGTGAATATTGTGCAGCGTGATGATACGGCTCAGGTTAATAACGTGATCCTTGATATCATGGTCGATAAAAAGGAAAAGGTAAAAATCGAGGAGATCGTTTATCATGGCGCTGAGAATTTGAAACCTGCGGCTTTGAACAAAGCCATGAAGAAAACCAATGAACGGGGAATCAAGAATTTCTTCAAATCCAAGAAATTTCTGGAGGATAAATACAAGGAAGATAAAGCAAACATTATTTCGAAATACAACGAAAAAGGATTTCGCGATGCAACGATTGTCGCAGATTCTGTCTCACCACTTCCAACCGGTCGTGTGCGACTAGATATTTATCTGGACGAAGGAGACAAGTATTACTTCGGTGATATTCGCTGGATGGGAAATACTGTTTACCCATCGGACTACATGAACGCTGTACTGGGAGTGAAAAAAGGTGATGTCTTCGACCAAAAAACCTTGGACAAGCGATTGAACGAAGATGACGATGCCGTTAGTAACCTGTATTTGGATAATGGTTATTTGTTCTTTAACCTCGAACCTGTTGAAGCCAGCATTCAGGATGATACGATTAATTTTGAGATGCGTATCTACGAAGGAAATCAGGCGACTATTAATCGCGTTATGATCGAGGGGAACACTAAAACTCACGAACATGTGGCTCGTCGGGAGTTGCGCACATACCCGGGCGACTTGTTCAGCAAATCGCAGATTATTCGTTCGGTACGTGAACTTTCACAATTAGGACACTTTGATGCGGAAGCAATTAATCCGGTTCCAATTCCACATCCAGAGGATGGAACGGTAGATATTAAATACGAATTGCAAGAGAAAGCCAATGACCAGATCGAATTGTCGGGTGGTTGGGGAGCCGGTATGTTTGTTGGAACAGTCGGTTTACGATTCTCAAATTTCTCGGTACGTAATATCCTCAATAAAGAAGCATGGCGCCCGCTACCTACCGGTGACGGACAAACATTGAGTATTAAAGCGCAAACGAGTGGTAAATTCTATAACTCATACAGTTTGTCATTCATTGAGCCTTGGCTCGGCGGCAAAAAACCAAACTCATTATCACTCTCATTCTCTCGATCAAAAGTAAATTACTCTGCCAATAACTATTACAATAGTTCGTATAGCCCATATGGCAGCGGATACTCTAGCTATGGATCGAGTTACGGTTATGGATCGTATTACGGTTATGGCTATGAAGACACAGATTCATCGGATGATCAAGTACAAGTTACATCGTCTGTTGCATTGGGGTATGGTTACCGATTGAAATGGCCGGATGATTTCTTTACGATGTATCATGAAGTATCATTCCAGCATTATAATCTGAAGAATATGGCTAACTATTATTACTTCCTGAGTGACGACGATGACGATGGCAGTGGGCAGTTCCATAACTTCAGTTTCAAAACAACATTTGGTCGGAATTCTGTCGACCAGCCATTATTCCCTCGCAACGGTTCTGAGTTCTCTCTGGCATTGCAGTTCACTCCGCCATTTTCATTGTTAAATGGGGTAGATTACAGCAGTGCTGATTTGACCAGCGAAGAGCGTTACAAGTGGATTGAATATCATAAATGGAAATTTAAGGGTGCATGGTATACTCCGATCTCAAAAGACAGAAATCTGATATTGCATACCAAGGTTGAATATGGCTTTTTGGGATACTACGACGAAAACCGTCGTTCACCTTTCGAGCGATTCCGGGTTGGTGGCTCGGGTATGTCAGGTTATAACTTTTATGGTGCCGACATCGTTTCGTTGCGTGGTTACTCAGACTACAGTTTGAGTCCGACTACCGGCTCGAACATGTATGATAAAGTAACTCTGGAGTTACGCTACCCGGTTACCCTGAAACCTTCAGCTACGATTTACGTGCTCGGGTTCCTTGAAGGAGGTAATGCTTATATGAATTTCGAAGATTATAACCCATTTGATTTGAAACGTTCTGCCGGTTTAGGTGTTCGAATCTTCCTGCCAATGTTTGGTTTGATGGGAATCGACTGGGGATATGGTTTCGACGATATTAACGGTGACAGCTCAGTATCCGGAAGTCAGTTTCACTTCGTTATTGGTCAGCAGTTCTGATGATTACGTTTTTGGCTTGGATTTTGTTTAAATGATCTGCAGTAGAAACAAATAAAGTTTTAAACATGAAAAAGATATTATTTATTGTAGCCTTCCTGTTTGTTGCGGGAGCAACAATGGCTCAGAAATATGCTTTTGTTGACACCGAATATATTCTGGACAATATACCGGCTTATACAGCAGCTCAGGAACAATTAGATCAAGTCTCAACTCAATATCAAAACGAATTGGAAACAATGCACGCTGAAATTGAGAAAATGTACAACGATTATCAGTCTGAAGCAGTTTTACTGTCGGAAGATATGAAGCGGAAACGCGAAGATGTAATCATCACGAAAGAAAAAGAGTATAAGACGTTACAACGTCAGTATTTTGGACCGGAAGGAGATCTGTTTAAAAAACGCGAAGGACTCGTTAAGCCGATCCAGGATGATATATTTAGTGCGATCCAGGATATCGCCAATGAAGGTAGTTACGTGGTGATTTTCGATAAAGCTGGAAGCATGTCGATGTTGTATACAGACCCCAAATTTGATTTAAGCGACCAGGTATTGCAAAAACTTGGTTATAAGAATTAATAAATTATATTTGTCAACCAAAATTAAAATCAATAAATGATCATGAAAAGTGTTTTAAAAATTTGTTTGGTAGCGATCATGGTGTTTTCAGCCGGAATGGTTAAAGCTCAGACTCTGAAGTTTGCTCATATTGATTCTCAAGCTTTAATTCAAGCAATGCCTGAAACAACAGCTGCTCAAAAAACGCTCGAACAGCAAGCCAAAGGATTGGAAGATCAATTGTTAAGTATGCAAAAAGAATTTCAGTCTAAATTAGCGGAATATACTCAGAAAGCAGATTCACTGACAGACATCGTTCGTTCTGCCAAAGAAGAAGATCTGCAAAATCTGCAGCAACGCATTCAAACGTTTAACCAAAGTGCTCAACAAAAAATACAGCAAAAGCAAGCTGAGTTGATGCAACCTGTCTTCAATAAGGCAAACGAAACGATCGAAGCTGTTGCTAAAGAACAAGGGGTAATTTATGTGTTCGATACGAATAACGTTCTCTATAAATCAAATCAAAGTATTGATTTGTTACCTTTGGTAAAAACGAAGTTGGGAATTTAATTCTTCACGATATTAAGGAAAAGCCATCTGTCTTCAGGTGGCTTTTTTTACTTTTGATAAAAATTGAATATGACTTCCAATGTGCATCCTATAGGTGTTTTCGACAGTGGCTATGGCGGGCTGACTGTTCTGCGCGAATTTGTAAAAACGATGCCTCAATACGATTTTTTGTATTTGGGCGACAATGCCCGCACGCCCTATGGAACAAGGTCCTTTGACGTCGTTTATGAGTACACGTTGCAAGCTGTAAACGAATTGTTTAATCGAGGATGCCAGTTAGTGATATTAGCCTGCAATACGGCTTCGGCAAAAGCGTTGAGAACGATTCAGCAACGAGATTTACCACTCATTTCTGCTGAAAAGCGTGTATTGGGAGTTATCCGTCCCAGTGTTGAATATGCAGCTAAGTATACACGGTCAGGCCATGTCGGAGTACTGGCCACATCTGGTACTGTTGCTTCAAAGTCGTATCCGATTGAGTTGGAAAAGTGGTCAGAAGGTCGGGTTAAAGTAACCACCCAGCAAGCGTGTCCGATGTGGGTGCCAATTGTCGAAAATCAGGAAATCGGTACAACAGGAGCTGAATATTTTGTCGAGAGGGACATGAAACGGTTGTTTGAGCAGGATCCGAAAATTGATACGTTGATTTTAGGTTGTACGCATTACCCTTTACTCATCGATAGTATCCGGAATTATTTGCCGAATAGGAAAGTAGAAGTTGTTGAACAAGGAAAGATTGTAGCCGAGAGTCTGGTAGATTACCTGTACCGGCATCCCGAAATAGACAGAAACTGTACGAAAGGGGGAATGGTTGATTATTTGACGACAGAACAAGTCGAACTGTTTGAACCTCGTGCTAGCCTTTTTATGAATAAAGAAGTGAAAGCCCGAAAAGTCCATCTCTAGCGTATCATAAATGTTTCAGGTTTTGAATTCCAATTTTGGAAACCAAAACCTGAAACAACTTATGCTTACCAGAGCTTGGAGGGGTAGATTCCCTTGTTCGTCAAACGTTGAATTTGTGATACCACCCAGGCTTTGTCTTCGGGGTAGGTAACACCAAACCATGGTGAATCAGCTTGCAGAACTTTCGTTTTTACCTCTTCGGATTTTATCAACTCAAAAACCACACTAGGAATATAAAACTCCGATTTAGGGAGCATCATTTTTTCATCCAAAAAGCTTTTGAATTGATTCTCCAGATGGGCAAACAGATTGGGATGAAATCCCCAGAAATTCATCGATGCCGGAGTGTTCTCTCCAACTTCTACCTGATGGGCATTTTCATCAACGAACACAATTGAGTCCCCCGAGCGTTCAATTTTGTGACGTTCGGTAATTTCAACCAGATTCTGTTCATTGTCTGTTTTGCAAATACCGCGGCTTACGGTTCCGTTTTCCGAGAGGGTATTTTTCAGTAGGTAACCAACCATGCTGTAGGTGTTTTCCGATACTTCGGTTTTGAAAAAATCGGCCATGACCTGAAAGGCAGGAGCGCCATAGAAATCATCAGCATTGATAGCGGCAAAAGGTTCGTTGATGACTTCTTTGGCCATTAAAATCGCATGGCCGGTTCCCCAGGGTTTTTCACGTTCTTTTGGGCAGGTATAGCCTGCGGGAAGTTTGTTTAGTTCCTGAAAAACGTACTCGACTTCAATTTTCCCCTTTAACTTTTCATCAAATCGAGATTTGAATTCATCGGCAAAGCTTTTGCGAATTACAAATACAACTTTGCCAAAGCCTGCACGTATCGCATCGTAAACCGAGTATTCCAAAATCGTTTCACCGTTTGGACCAAATGGGTCGATCTGTTTCAATCCACCGTAGCGGCTGCCCATACCCGCAGCTAAAATTAATAAGGTAGGTTTCATTTATTTTTTCGGTAAAAGTTACTTTATATCTTGTTCTTCTTCTTTATACCAACTGGCATAGGTGCTGTATGCGTTCGCAATTCGGTGAAGTTCTCCTTCCATTAATTCAGGGCTAATCGACTTGATTTTCTTCGCCGGAATACCTGCGTAAACACTGTTGCCTTCCACGAGCGTTCCCTTGGTTACAACCGACCCGGCTGCAATAATTGTATTGCTCTGTACGATCGCATCGTCAAGTACAACTGCATTCATCCCAATCATAACATGGTTGTGAATGGTGCACCCATGGATAATTGCACCATGGGCAATGATCACATTGTTTCCGATATTGGTTGGCGATTTTTGGTAAGTGGCATGAATGACGGCACAATCCTGAACATTGGTGTTATTGCCGATGCGAATAGAATGAACATCACCCCGAACAACGGCGCTGTACCAGATGCTACAGTCGTCACCCATTTCTACATCACCTATAATTGCCGCATTTTCAGCTAAAAAGCAGTCCTTTCCAATGACTGGTGTTTTCCCTCTAAGTGTCCTTATGAATGCCATTATGTTTATTGATTTTAAATTGATTTGTAAAGATACTAATTCATCTAAATTATTTATGGGACTCTCGTTAGCTTATTAATAAATGGTTATTTTTGCTTGAATCGCCGGAGAAGGCAAGCCTTCAGAGGGGATGGCCAAATGTTAAAATAGTACTTTTAGGCCTCCTTTTTTTAGAAATTATAGGAATTATTGTAGGTATCATAAATATTTGTCAAATGAAAGACGCTAAAGTTATCGAACTTGAAGAAGTGGCTATCAGATTCTCTGGAGATTCCGGAGATGGTATGCAGTTAACCGGAACCTTGTTTTCGGACGCTTCTGCCTTGTTTGGGAATGACATTTCCACCTTTCCCGATTACCCCTCTGAAATTCGTGCACCCCAAGGAACAGTTGGTGGTGTGTCTGGTTTCCAAGTACAATTTGGAAAAAAGCATGTAAGTACTCCGGGTGACTACGCCCACGTGCTGATCGCGATGAATCCGGCCGCTATAAAAGCCAATGCGAAATTTATGAATCCGGGAGGAACCATCATTTTTGATGCGGATTCATTCACTCAGAAAAACCTTGATAAAGCTCAGTTTAAAAGCGAAGATGTATTTGCTGAACTGAATTTAGTCGATTACGTTAAAATTCCGGTGCCGATCACGAGCATGACACGCGAGAGCCTAAAGGACTATGGTTTGGATAATAAATCGGTTTTGCGGAGTAAAAATATGTTTGCCCTCGGACTTGTCTGCTGGATGTTTGGCCGCCCGCTTGATTATATCGAAGGGTATATTTCAAAGAAATTTGCAAAAAAGCCACTGGTGGTCGAAACGAACCTGAAAGTATTGCACGACGGGTACAACTACGGCATGAACATGCAACACGAAACCCCACGGTATATCGTGCATCCAGCGGCTATTGAACGAGGAATCTATCGTAACATTAACGGAAACAATGCAACAGCGTGGGGATTTCTGGCTGCTGCTGAAAAGTCAGGATTACCGCTGTTTTTAGGTTCATATCCAATTACTCCTGCAACTGATATCTTGTCAGCTCTTTCGGAACGGAAAGACCTGGGAGTGAAATCTTTCCAGGCAGAAGATGAGATTGCTGGTATTTGTACCGCCATTGGTGCAGCTTTTGCCGGTAATCTGGCAATTACAACAACGTCGGGGCCTGGCTTTGCCTTAAAATCAGAAGCACTTGGTCTATCCGTGATGGCCGAACTGCCATTAGTTGTTGTGAATGTGCAACGAGGTGGTCCGTCAACCGGCTTGCCCACAAAAACGGAACAGTCTGACTTGTTGCAAACCTTATACGGACGAAACGGTGAAAGCCCGGTTGTGGTTATTGCCGCCAGTACACCGTCCGACTGCTTTTACTACGCTTTTCTGGCTTCGAAAATTGCACTTGAACGAATGGTTCCCGTCGTATTGTTAACTGACGGTTTCCTTGGAAATGGTAGTGAGCCATGGCGTGTTCCGTCAATGGATGAGCTACCTGTAATCACCCCTCGATTAGCCAAAGATAAAGATAGCTTTAAGCCTTATAAGCGCGACGAAGAAACGCTGGCCAGAGAATGGGCTTTCCCTGGAATGGATGGTTTCCAACATCGCATAGGTGGTTTGGAGAAAAACATAGACGGAGCGGTAAGTCACGATCCGGAAAATCACCAGATCAATACCGGATACAGAGAGCAAAAAGTTGAACGGGTTGTCGATATGTTGCCAAAACTGGAAGTTTGTGGCGAAGAGTCAGGCGACCTCTTGGTGGTAAGCTGGGGTGGTACTTATGGACACACCCTGAGTGCTGTTCGTGAAATGAAACAAGAAGGTAAAAGCGTTTCTTTGGCTCATTTCAACTTTATTAAACCATTGCCTAAAAATACTGCCGAAATTTTCAGCCGATTCAAGAAGATTGTTGTGTGTGAGTTGAATATGGGACAGTTTGCCGGCTATTTGCGAGATAAAATTCCCGGGTTTACATACCATCAGGTGAATAAGATGAAAGGCTTGCCATTTACAGTGTTGGAGCTGAAACAAAACTTTAACAAATTATTGGAGGACTAATCAATGACTGACATCAATTATACAGCAAAAGACTTTAAAAGCGAAAACGAAGTTCGTTGGTGCCCGGGATGTGGCGACTATGCTATTATGAACGCTGTTCAGCGGACGATGGCAGAAATGGGGATTCCTCACGAAAAATTCACGGTGATTTCCGGAATTGGCTGCTCGTCCAGGTTCCCGTATTATATGAGTACTTTTGGTTTTCACACCATTCATGGTCGTGCTACAGCAATTGCTTCGGGAGTTAAAACAGCAAACCCGGATTTAAATGTGTGGGTTATCACTGGTGATGGAGATTCAATGGCCATTGGCGGAAACCACTTTATTCATCTGGTTCGTCGTAACATCGACCTCAACCTGGTGCTTTTTAATAATAAAATCTATGGCTTAACGAAAGGGCAATATTCACCAACTTCTGATCGAGGTGTGGTAACTAAGACTTCACCTTTTGGTACGGTTGAAGATCCCTTTGTGCCTGGCCAATTGGTATTGGGAGCCAGTGGAACTTTCTTTGCCCGTGCTGTTGATAGTAATGTGAAACATACTCAGCAGGTGCTCGCCGAAGCAGCAAAACACGCCGGTACATCGGTGGTAGAAGTACTTCAGAACTGTGTGATTTTCAACGATGGAATCCATGAGCAAATCGCTGATCCAAAATTCCGCAACGAGCGTCAATTGTTCCTTGAAGATGGAAAACCAATGGTTTTTGGCAATGAAAACGATAAAGGGTTGGTGTTTGAAAAGGGTCGAATGAAAGTGGTAACGATCGGTCAGGATGGTTATACTCTGGATGACATCCTGGTGCACGATGCCAAAAATCCCGATCCGACTTTGCATTTGGCGCTGATCAATATGTCGTTGCCGGACTTTCCGGTAGCCATGGGAGTTATCAGAAGTGTGGCAGCTGTTGTTTACGATCAGGCTGTGGTAAAGCAAATTCAAGACATTCAGTCAACCCGAAAAATAACAAAGGTTGATGATTTGTTACGCTCAGGAAATACTTGGGAAGTAAACGATCCAACCAGTAGCGATCCGGTACCGTTTTTTCAGAAAAAGTGTTCACTTGTTGAAGAGTAATGCATTAACTATATGTTTGAAAAAAGGAGGCGAAAGCCTCCTTTTTTTATTCCCATCATCCGGAATTTTTCTAATTTCAACAGGTAATAACGCAGTACGATTCCCTTGGCTGATTTTGGGAATGGCCAAAATTGCTAAAATAGAGTACCATGGAACATCTGGATGAAATTTCGCTTGATTCAATTTACAAACACAAAAAGAACGACCGAGACATTTTTGAAGACCTGATGCCAACAAAGGTGAAGGAAGTGCTACTGGTAGCAACACTTTATGATAGTTATTCAATTGTCAGGGAGGGGCAGTTTACCGATAAAATATTTGGTGAGTTTCTTCAACTTAACTTGTACACTTATCCGCGTTTCACAAGTGTAAATACCGAAGATCAGGCTATCCGAATGATAAATAACCGCGATTTCGATCTGGTTATCATCATGGTTGGTGTGGATAAAAATATCCCGGTGAAGATGGCCGACAGTATTCACAATGCCAAGAGCCATGTGCCAATCCTGCTGCTGGTGAATAACAACGGTGACCTGCGTTATTTTCAGGAGACAGCAGATAAATTTGAGTCGATAGACCGGGTTTTTGTCTGGAACGGAAACTCCAATGTCTTCCTGGCAATGGTGAAATATATTGAAGATAAAAAGAACATCGAAGCAGATACCAGAAATGGGAATGTCCGGGTGATTTTGCTTGTTGAAGATTCAATTCAATATTATTCTCGGTACCTGCCTATGTTGTACACCAACATCATGACGCAGACGCAGAATCTGGTTCAGGACGAAGCGGCCGATGAGCTACACATGATATTGAAGATGAGAGCTCGGCCTAAAGTGCTGTTGGTAAGTACCTACGAAGAAGCAATTCAGATGATGAATAAGTACCGTGACTATCTGCTTTCAGTAATCTCGGACGTCAAATTCCATCGCAACGGAAAGGATGATGAGGATTCCGGGATTGAATTGTTGCGTTACGCCAAGCAAATTCTGCGTTTCCCGATTCCCTTGTTGCTTCAGAGCCAAGACGTTCGTAACGCATCGCGAGCAAAGGAAATCGGTGCTGATTTTATCAGTAAAAACTCCGATAGTCTATCGATGGATATTCATAATTTCATTTATAAACGATTGGGATTCGGAAGTTTCGTTTTTAAGGATATGCAGGCGAACCCAATTATGGTTGCACACAATTTGCAGGAATTTCAGGAAATGTTTAAGGTTATTCCGGCAGAAGCTCTGGCCTATCACGGCCGGCGAAATTCGTTCTCAACCTGGCTCATGGCACGCGGGGAGATTAATATTGCGGAACAATTACTACCATATCGGTTCGAAGATTTTAAGGATTCAGAGGAGCTCCGGAAGTTTTGTTTGAATGTGTTTGAAAGGGTACGTATAAAAAAATTGAGAGGGCTCATAATTAATTTTGATCAACAATTGCTTGGCAACGAGCGCTATATCGTTCGAATGGGGAAAGGCTCATTGGGAGGGAAAGGGCGAGGTGTCGCCTTCATGTGTAACTTTATAGAGAATATCGACTTTAAGAAAATAATTCCCGGAATTAATATCCGCATACCCGCAACATCAATCATTGGCGCTGTTGAATTTGAAAGGTTTATCGAACTGAATAATCTTTACGACGAAATTTACAGTTCGAATGACTATGAACGCATTAAGGCTGTTTTTGTTGATTCGGCATTAAGTGATTCGTTGCAGGCAAAACTGAGGAAATTTGCCGAGAAAATCGAACGTCCTTTGGCGGTTCGTTCGTCGGGATTGTTTGAAGATTCTTTGCTGCAACCGTTTTCCGGAGTTTATGCAACTTACCTTTTGACCAACAACGACCCGGATATCGAAATTCGCTACAAGCAACTTGAAACAGCCGTGAAGTTGGTTTATGCCAGTATTTTCACCGACTCGGCCGTTTCATATTTCGATGCGGTAAATTATAAGATAGAGGAAGAACGAATGGGGATTGTTATTCAGGAACTGGTCGGGCATGAGTACAATGGGCGATTTTATCCAACAATTAGCGGAGTAGCACAGTCGTACAATTATTACCCGGTTTCGCATATGGAACCTGACGATGGTTTTGCCATTGCAGCGGTAGGGCTTGGTATGTATGTTGTTGGAGGTGAGAATGCTTATCGGTTTTGTCCACGTTATCCGCAAATTAACCCGAGTAGTCTGAAAGATCAGATCAGAGATTCGCAACGTGAGTTTTATGCATTGGATATGAGTCATACCAAGGCTGATTTGGTGAAGGTTGGGGAAGATGCAGGGATACTAAAAATATCAATCAGGGAAGCAGAGAAAGACGGTGTATTGGATCACTGCGCTTCGGTATACGATTCAGAGAACGATGATTTAATTACAGATCTGTCTGTTCGGGGGCCCAGGGTAATAAACTTCGCGAACATATTAAAGTACAATTTGATCCCAATGGCTGAAACACTCAATTTTTTACTGCGCTTGTTTCGCGAGGCTATGGGGTCGCCAGTCGAGATGGAGTATGCCATCGATTTGGATGATAGTAAGGATGGGGCACCAACCTTCTATTTGCTCCAGATTAAACCATTGATTCGGCATGAACAGGAGTTGGAAATCGATTTGGGTGAGGTCGATGAGTCGGAGACACTTTTGTTTGCCAAACGAGGAATGGGCAACGGACAGATAGATGGAATTAGGGATGTTATTGTTGTACCCGGAGATACCTTCGACAAAACGAAAACCAAAGAAATATCGAAAGAAATAAGTTTGTTTAACCGCAAACTAGATGTGTCCGGAAGAGACTACATTTTGGTAGGACCGGGCCGATGGGGTACGCGTGATCCATTTGTTGGGATACCGGTAAGTTGGGCCGAAATTTCACGAGCCCGCGTAATCGTAGAAGTCGGGTTGCCCGATTTTCCGCTTGATGGTTCGCTGGGCTCTCATTTCTTCCACAATGTTACATCGATGAATGTTGGATATTTTTCGATCCCCTTCAAGTCGCGCGATGCCTGGTTGAATTCAGATTTGTTGTCAAGAGCAGAGGTGATAGAGGAGTTGAACTACGTTAAACATCTTCGTTTTCACGATGATATGACCATTCTAATGGACGGTCGCAAACGAGAAGCACTGATTCATTTGTAATCGGTTTGACTAAAAGTAGCCTGCTTAGTTTGAACTTCTTCAAATCAAATTGTCCTTGATCGTGGTTCTTCTCCGTAGGAAGTACCATTGCTTATTGTGTGTTGAATAACACATTTTCGTATGTTTTCGATTGAAAACCCTACCAAAATGTAAGATTTTAAAAGCTGTATAATCATTATTTGTTTGATATACAGCTTCTTGTTTATTCGGGTACGGGGTTTGACAGTGCACTGGCATCCGGCTGTTTGCGAGCAGTTGTTGTTTAACCCTAAAATGACCGTTATGAAGATTTGTATGCCTATTATTGGAAAGAACGCCGCACTAGTAAATATTCTGGCAGATGACTTTTACAAAGCGAACTTTTATTGCGTGCATGATATAACGCAAGGAGATAATGAAATCTTCAGTAAATCGGAGCTAATGAGTCGCTTCGGATTGGATTTGAAAAAAGGAGGAGAAGACGATATAGTCAAGGCTATTATTAGCCCAAATGTACGTCCTATGGCTTTTAAGATATTGAAAGATAATGATATAAAAGTGCTTAAGCCGAGTGGTAAATTGGTCGACGAGAACATAAAATACTTTAAAGACGAACAGCTGGCAGAGCACGATATCTACAGTGTTGAAGATCCGTCATCATGTGGACTTTCGTGTAGTAGTTGCTCGTCAACCAGCTGCAAGTAGTTACTTGGGAATCTTTAAAAAAGCAAAAACTGTTGTGCCGGTTTTAGTTGAAATGTAAACAAATTTGAAAATTGAAATAAAATGACGATACCATTTAGACCCTTATCTGAAGTGAAAATGATTCTGGAAGAGGCCGGAACAGATATTAGCTATGCATACGACGATTTAGTTTTTGTTGAACATACGGCCTACATGCTTCAGTTTGACGATGATAAACATTCGAATTTAAAGATATATTACAGTACTGAAATAGATGATAATCAGGCAGCTGCTGAAGAAAAGAAATTGCTGCCATTGATGAAAAAGCATAAAATGACTTTGACCAAAGCAGGTAAGTTTTCCCTAAAGCAGAAGGAAGATTCAGAAGAAATCGACATTCTTTTTTTCCCTTCGTGACTTATAGCCCAATATACCCCAAAAAAGAAAGCCGGACAGTTGAGAGATGTCCGGCTTTTGTATTTAATATGCGAATTAATTCAGATTAGTAGAGTCTAATATTCACTGGTTTAGATCAGCTCTTAGCTACGAATTCCAAATTTCCCAGGATTTAATTGCCTGCAAATGCAGCATTTCCAATCCATTTTTAACCGTTGCTCCCTGAGCTTTTCCTTTTTTCATAAACAATGTTTCCTCTGGGTTGTAAACCAGATCAAATAAAACATGATCGGGAGTCAGAAACTCGTACGGAATGTTTGGGCATGTATCAATATTAGGAGAGGTGCCAAGAGGTGTGGCATTAATAACCACCAAACACTCCTGAAGCAACGCTTCGTCAATTTGTTCGTAACGAACTTCATCCGCTTTCACTTCATCCTCAATTGTTGCCGATACATAGCTTAGCCCTAATTTTTCGAGAATATACTTAATGGCTTTCGATGCTCCACCCGTTCCAAGAATCAACGCTTTTTTATGTTTCTCCCCAAGCATGGGTTTCAGCGAATTTTCAAATCCGTAGATGTCGGTGTTGAAACCTTTCAACTTTGTACCAGTCTCTGAATGAATTATTTTAACCGTGTTGATGGCGCCAACTTTAGCTGCTTCAGCATCGATTTCGTCCATAAATGGAATTAATTGCTGCTTGTACGGAATAGTGCAGTTCAATCCTCCAATGTGATCGTTTTTCTCGAAAATACTTGGGAATTCGTCTATTTTATCCAATTCGAAGTTCACATATTCGTGCTCCTTCAGGTTTTCTTTTTCAAATTTTTCGGTAAAAAATCCTTTAGAAAAGGAGTAGCCCAGTCGGTATCCAATTAGTCCGTAGGTTTTCATTTTTTTGTATTTTTTCTTGTTAAAATTTTAGTCAGTGTATATGATATTTGAGTTGGCAGGTGATGCGTAAAATCGATTCTTACTTATATGAAGTTGCAGTATCGCGTTCTAATTAAGCTTTTTTCAACTTTTTTGTCAGTCCTTCAACAACAAATATTAGAGCAAAGCCGGCAGCCGCCAAAGCAAGTGCGAATCCGAGATGAGCTTCGTGTCCGGTAAGTTCGAAATAGTTTCCCGGGATGACATTTTTCTCAATCAATGGGCGAATTTCGCCGTGTCGGTCGGTGAATGTTTCAACCACTTGTTTCCAGGGCCAGACTTTGTTTAACGAGCCAATCATGAAGCCGGATAACAAAGCGATAGTGAGGTTGTAGTACTTCTTTAGCAGCCACGACAGAATATTGGAAAAGCTGATAATACCGACAGTTGCTCCGATTAAGAATACACCGATAACCGGTAAATTAAGTTCCGATAGCGATCCCAGAATAAATTTGTACATGCCTAATAAAACAAGAATAAAACTTCCGGAGATACCAGGGAGAATCATCGCGCAAATTGCAATTGCACCCGATATAAAGATAAAGGCATAGGAGGTGTTGGCTTCGGCAGGAGTGATGACGGTAATAAAATAGGCAATTACCACGCCTGCTATCAGCGAAACAAACGTACCGATCTTCCATTCTTTAATGTCTTTGGCCACGTATATGGCGGATGCCACAATTAGTCCAAAAAAGAACGACCAAATTAAAATCGGATGATTCTCGAGCAGGTATTTCAACCCTTTTGCCAGTGACAAAACACTGATCCCAATTCCGAATAACAAGCTGATGAGAAAGGTTCCGTTGATAGAATCCCAAAATGCTTTAAACTGGCCGCCAATTAGGAGCTTAAGTGTCTTCAGGTTCACCGATTTTATGGAGTCAATCAGTTCCTGATAGATGCCAGTTATAAACGCAATAGTACCACCCGAAACACCTGGCACAACATCAGCCGCACCCATGCCTATTCCTTTCAGTGTTACCAGCAAATAATCTTTGATTGTTCGTTTCATTAAGAAATTTGTGTTTGTTTAACCTACGGAGGTTTTCATTTTTAGAATTAGGCCAAAAATAATGCTTCGCAACAAATTATCAGGCTGATGACAAAAGATTTATCAATTTGATTAAATCTCGATCAATTTGCCGAGCTTAAACATGGATTCATTGTTGTCAATTTTCAGATTACATTGGTTTTCTGGCGGTTTCGGATTGAGGGGTGTTTGCGGTACGTACTTTGCAATTGGGCTGAAGTAAAATAGGAGAGTACGTAAATGATTTCTACTTTGATAATTGATGATGATCCCATGGCTCGAAGAGTGCTTGCGGAAAGTTTGGAAAAGAGTTTTGGCCCTGTAAATATTGTTGGAACTGCCGAATGTGTTGAATGTGGGTTGGCTCTAATCCACTTGCACGACCCGGATCTGGTTTTTTTGGATGTTGAAATGCCCGACGGAACAGGCTTCGACCTACTCGATAAATTGTCGCGTTGGAGATTCAAGTTGGCAGTACTAAGCAGTTGTTTCGAGTATCGCCCTATTGCAGAAACCTACGCGGCGCAGAAATTTATGTTGAAACCTCTAAATCTACAAATGCTACATCATTTCGTGTCGGGCGTAATTTCCGAATATGAAAATTCATGAAACCGGTGTAATTGAACTTTTGTTACTTTTTGATCGGTGAGACAGGAGTTGTAATAGGTTTCGTTTGCTATTGTTCAATATAAGGCAGATCAGTTGTTGCTGTTATACAATATGTTGCTTCTGATTGGTTCTTTTTGTAACTTCTGTTCATATTTAGTTGAAGTCATAAGCAGATTTAATGTATCATTTTGGGGGTACTGGGGTATTAATTCACATTTTAGTTTATTATTAGAGGCTGTCCTTTTATTTAAGTGACAGCCTCTACTTTTTGTAGTGATTTCGGACTATTACTATTTAAAAATCTTTTTCAAAAGGTCGGTTGTTCGTTCCACGGGATTCTCGCGGATGGCTTTTTCCTCGTCAGCAATTTTCACAAATAAACCAGCTATAGCTTTTTCAGTCACGTACTCCGTCAAGTTTGGGTTCACCTTTTTAACCATCGGAAGCTTATTGTAAGCGTTCATTACGTCATCCCAGTATTTGGTGGCATTTACTTTCGTCAGTGAGCCATCAATAATCGGGCTGAATTCTGCCGATAGTTCCGTAGTTGTATGGTCTTGCAGATATTTAGTTGCGGCATTGTTTTCTCCTTTGACAATATTTATGGCATCGGTAATGCTCATTTGTTTGATAGCGCCAACAAAAATATCCTTTGCAGTAGAGGCGGCATCTTCTGCAGCCCGGTTCATCGATAGCACCGCTTTGTCAACCAGGTCTCCCATACCAACAGCACTCAGTTTACTGGCCACAAATTCCACTTCCTCCGGGAACGGTATTTTTATCAAGTCATCACCAAAGTAGCCATCTTCTTTCGAAACCATGGCAACACCTTTTGAAACACCACTGATGAGTGCTTCTTTGATGCCGGATCCAGCTTCGCCTTCACTAAAATTAACCGAGCTGGTTTCATTTTCTTCCGTGGCAACTGAGTCTTTTTCTGCTTCAGTTGAAGTTGTGTTTTCAGGCTCGGTAAGGGTTTTAAGTTGTTTTAGCAGTTGTGCTTGCATTGAAAATGTAGAGGCAAGGAAAAACAAAATAGTCAGGATACTTAATTTTTTCATAATACTTCTTTTTGTGACGAATTAGAATTCGTAGTTATAATACTACTAACAAACTTAAACAATGAAATGCTTTCCGGCAGAACGATTTTTTTTTCAGTTTTTAATTCAACCCGTGAAAAACAGGAAATAAAAAAACCCTTCGGGCTATGAAGGGTCTTGAAATTCAGGTCTTGGTTTATAGTGAGATGTGAGAAAAGGTTCGGTGTTTTTAAGCGAGAAGATTGAGGCTATTCGTAATCGTGCATTTCTTTCATAAATGCTACGAAATCGTCTTTCCGTTCCGAGTCCATCCAGCTCATCGCACTTCTTGGATGTTCGTTCAGCGCTCCAGTTACCAGATATGGAATATGGTAGCCCCAGTCAATCTTTTGTTGCCACGGGAGAATTTCTTCCTGGATTACTTTAAGCAAAGGGAGCAAGCGATATTTCGGGTTTTTCAGAAAAGCGGTCAAAATTTCAATCGGACAATTTCCGGCACCGCGGCCCATACCCAGCAAAGTCGCGTCCAGATAGGTAGCTCCTCCCATTAAAGCGGTAATCGTATTACTCATAGCGAGCTGCATATTGTTGTGTGCATGAATACCAATTTCTTTATCAGGGAGTGCTGAAATGTATTTTTTCAATAAGTGCTCGATGGTTTCGCAGTACATGCTTCCGAAACTGTCAACCAGATAGAACACCGGGACACGCGATTGAGCAACATCAGAAAGGGCTTCCTCCAAATCGCGCTCGTTCACTTTCGAAACAGCCATCAGATTGATCGTTGCTTCATAACCTTTGTCCATACAATGGTGTGCTAACTCAATTGCTTTGTCTGTTTGGTGTGCATAACAAGCAACCCGCATCATGTCGATTAAACTTTCACTGGCCGGTGGGATATCGTCAAAATCGATTCGTCCAATATCGGCCATTGCCGAAATTTTAAGGTTGGTGTCGTTTTCGCCAACTATCCGGCGAAGGTCATCGTCAGCACAAAATTTCCACGGGCCTACTTCATTTCGGCTAAATGACTTCTCGCTACTGATGTAGCCAATTTCCATATAATCAACTCCTGCTTCAACACAAGCAGTGTAAACTCCTTTTACAAATTTGTCATCAAACTGCCACTTGTTCATTAATCCGCCATCGCGAACGGTGCAGTCAACTACTTTAATATCTGATTTATACATGTATGATTTTAACTAATTTTAGTTTGTTTGTGTAGTTCCAGTTCCTTTTGGATATTGTGGCGAACCATGGTTTTGTAAACGTCCTCAATCATCTCGGGAGATAAGTTCAACTCTTCAGCCCAAGCCCGGCGTTGTTGGTACAACTGTTCCTGACGGTCGGGGGCCACAATACTTTCTTCATCGTCTTTAAACCGGATAATTTCACACACGTATTCCTGGCGTTTGGCCAACAATTCCATTACTTCCCGGTCTATCCGATCAATTTGTTGCCGGACTTCATCAATTGTTGTGCAGGATTTCGCATCTTTCATTATTTCCTGAATTTTGTCACAAAAGTAATAAAATGAAATTAATAGAAAACAAATAGCGATAATTCAATGCTTAATAATTCGGTGAAATATAGAATTTTAAGGAATCGCTTATTTAGAATGAGCAATTTTTTCATATCGAAGTATTTCGAAATGTCGAATTAACTTCTATATTTGCAAAATAAGCAACTAAAAGAGTTCTTTGTCCGATATAGGATAATCTCGTTGTTAAACCATTTTCGATCCGGAATGTTTGAGTGGAGAGAAAAGTTCGTAAGTGATTTTAGAATAATATTTTAGCCTGATGAAAAAGCATACTTCTGTAAATATTAACCCGTGTAACGCAAACATGATGATGTGTATGTGTTGTGGTTCTTTTTTGCAGAAGGAAAGGAGTTGATATTGTTATAAGCATAGCCAAACGATAAAAACGAAAAGCCCTTCTACAAACCGTAGAGGGGCTTTTTTTTGGCTCATTTTTTTAGAAAAGTGAAAAATTAAAATCGAAATAGATCATGAAAGAAAAGGCTTACCGAAGTGTTGTGAAATCGGTTTCGTGGCGAACTGTTGGAACAGTGGATACGATGCTTATCGCCTGGTTGGTTACCGGGCAGCTAGAGTTTGCTGTTACCATCGGAGGGGTCGAGTTATTTACCAAGATGTTCCTCTATTACCTGCACGAACGTACTTGGAACCGAATAAAATTTGGCCGCATCGACCAATCCGACATTGAGTATCAAATTTAAAATCGAGCGCACAAATTGCTAATTAAAAACAAAAAATATAAAACGAATGAGTATCAAATTAAATCCTTTAAACGAGGCGCAGTCGAAGGCGCTGGAAATATTGCTCGAAGGATCGGGACCTGAGCAACTGATGTGGTTAAATGGGTATTTTCAGGGACTAACGGCAATTTACAACAAACCATCGGAAGCTGCTCAGCGGGTTCAGAGTTCGGCCGAAATCGTTGCCGCTTCGCATTTGAAGCTAACCATTTTGTTTGGGTCGCATACCGGACGTAGCGAAGGAATAGCTAAAAAACTTTCAGCATTATTGGCGGCAAAATCAATCCAATCGAATGTGTTTGCAATGGATGATTACAATACCAGGCAGTTGACCGAAGAAGAAAACTTGCTGGTGATTGTGAGTACGCACGGGGAAGGTGAACCGCCTGAAATGGCTGAAGACTTCCATCGATTAATTACCGGCAAACGGGCACCGAATTTGCCCAACCTGAATTTTTCGGTGTTGGCTTTAGGAGACAAGAGCTACAAGTTGTTCTGCCAAACCGGGCTCGATATTGATCATGCTTTAAAAAAGGCCGGTGCCAAGGAGCTTTTTCCAATTGTAACTTGTGATGTAGACTACGAAGAAGATGCGAATACTTGGATGAATGCTATTCTGGGAAAACTTGCCGATTTGCATCCTGTGTCACCAGAAAGTAAGGCTGTCGCAAGTGCGGATGAAGGAGCAGTTGTATACAATCAGAAGAATCCTTTTCGGGCAACAGTTATTGATAAAGCTAAAATTACGGGGCGCGATTCCGACAAGGAAGTTTATCATGTTGAGTTGGATTTGAATGGTTCGGGAATTTTGTATCAACCTGGAGACTCGGTCGGTATTTTGGCCGACAATCCGCCCGTACTGGTCGATCGAATAATTGATCAATTGAAGCTTGATCCGGAAACACCGGTCGTAGTGAAGAAAGTTGAATATAGTCTGCGGGTTGCCCTACGTCACCAGCTTGAGATTACACTTTTAACCCGGGATGTCATTCAAAAATTTGCTGAAAAGACAGGGATTGAAGCTGTTGCCAAAATTCTTAACGACGATGGTTTGCTCGATTCATACTTGTGGGGAAATGATATTCTGGATCTTTTGATTGAATTTCCGTTTGAGCTGGCAGCGCAGGATTTGGTTGATTTGCTTCGTCCGTTGCCTGCCCGTTTGTATAGTATCTCTTCCAGTCAGGATGCCGTAGGAGACGAAGTTCATATAACAGTAGCGACAGTACGTTACGAAAATAAAGGTCGAGAGCGGCAAGGCGCGGCATCGACTTATCTGGCCGACAGAACTGAAATTGACCAGCAAGTGCCGGTTTATATTGAGCGCAATCCGGGCTTCCGCCTTCCAAAGGATGAAAACACACCAATAATTATGGTTGGAGCCGGAACGGGTATTGCTCCATTTCGAGCGTTCATTCAACAAAGCGAAACGCAGAAACGGAAAGGAGAAAGTTGGCTGTTCTTTGGCGAACGACGTTTCTATTCTGATTTTCTCTATCAGGTTGAATGGCAGAAATATCTGAAAAAGGGAGTTCTCGGGAAAATCGATCTGGCTTTTTCTCGCGATCAGGAAGACAAGATTTACGTGCAGCATCGATTGGCTGAGCGGCAAGCAGAAGTGTTTAACTGGTTGCAAAAAGGTGCCAGCTTCTACCTATGCGGTGATATGAAGCACATGGCAAAGGATGTTCAAAAAACTTTGCTGGAAATTATTCAAACGCAAGGTGGCATGAGCGAAGAGCAAGCTCGGGAATATTTCAAAAAATTGAAAAAGGAAAAGCGGTTTCAAGCCGATGTCTATTAGGCATTCAACCTAAAAGTTAAATAAGAGGTTTTAATCCTTAATTGTTTGTTAAAAATAGTAGTAAGACTTGGTTGGATAAGTATAAATACTTACTTTGATGGTATAAATACTTATTCGGCAAAAAACATAAAAATTATGAGTGAGCAAATCGATTGGAGTAAGTTATCGGAAGTTGAAAAACTAAAATATGATAGTAATTACCTGCGTGGTACACTTGTTGAAAGCCTGGCAGACCCTGTTACAGGTGCAATAGCCGATGGAGATACGCAAATGTCGAAATTTCACGGTATTTATCAGCAGCACGATCGGGATCTGGAGAAGGAACGTAAGCAGCAAAAATTGGAACCAGCGTGGTCTTTTCTAATTCGGGTTCGCTTGCCCGGAGGAATTGCGTCGAAAGAGCAGTGGTTGCAAATGGACAAGTTGGCCGATAGCCATGCAAATGGAACCTTAAAACTAACCACTCGCCAGGCATTTCAGCTGCATGGTGTCTTTAAGCATAAACTGAAATCAACCATTCAGGGAATCAATGCAGCATTGATGGATACCATAGCTGCTTGTGGCGACGTGAATCGCAATGTCATGTCGTTTGCCAATCCGGAGGAGTCGGAAATACACGCGCAGGTTTATAAATTGGCTGGCGATATATCCGCTCATTTGACCCCTCAAACAACAGCATATCACGAAATTTGGCTGGATCAACATTTATTGGTCGATGGCAAAAAGGATGTTGAGCCGATCTACGGAGATCGTTATTTACCTCGAAAATTCAAGATTGGTGTGGCTGTTCCGCCTTACAACGATGTTGATGTTTTTTCGCAGGATTTGGGCTTCATCGCTATTCAGGAAAAGGGCAAGCTTGTAGGCTATAATGTGGTGGCTGGCGGAGGTTTTGGATCTACTTTTGGAGTCCCGGAGACCTATCCGCGATTAGGCGATGTGATTGGATTTTGTACTCCCGATCAGGCAGTAGATGTGGCCGAAAAGGTGCTTTTGGTTCAAAAAGACAACGGTAACCGGCAAAACAGAAAGCAGGCGCGTTTGAAATACACCATCGATCGCAATGGGTTAGATTGGTTCAAAACAGAGCTAAATAAGTATTTGGGCTACGATTTGCAAGAAGCCCGTTCGTATCATTTTACACGGAATGGAGACCGTTATGGTTGGGTAAAAGGTAAAAACGGTAAATGGAGTCTCAACCTGTTTATAGAAGGTGGACGGGTGAAAGATACCGAAGGATTGAAGTTGAAAACCGCTCTTCGTGAGGTTGCCGAGCAGGTAGATGCTCAGTTTATTCTAACGGGTAACCAAAACCTGATTATTGCCAACACGAATGAAAAGGAAAAGGTAGCGGCTATTCTGAAAAAATACGGTGTTTGGCCGTTGAAGCTCTCCGGTCTGCGTCAGAATTCAATCGCCTGTGTGGCTCTCAACACGTGTAGCTTGGCTTTTGCCGAAGCCGAACGCTATCTCCCCGAATTCATGAGCAAATTAGAGTTGATTTTGGATGAATTTGGTTTGTTCCGGGAAGACATTGTTATCCGGATGACCGGTTGTCCAAATGGTTGTGGACGACCATATCTGGCTGAAATTGGTTTTATCGGCAAATCTGCCGGACGATATAATTTATATTTAGGCGGAAGCCGAAATGGTACCCGATTAAACGCACTCTACAAGGAAACGCTTTCTGAAGAAGAAATTTTAAATGAATTACGCCCAATTATAGCTGCTTATGCCGGAGAGCGGACACAAGGAGAAGGATTTGGTGATTTTGTCATTCGGAAAGGATATGTGAAGGAAATAGTTCATGGTAAAGAGTTTAAACATTAAAGAGATGGAATTACCCTCAGTATTTATAGGTGGAAGCCTATCGGAAAAAACCCGGCAATGGTTGAACAGCCAGCCGGTTCGTTTTATCGAACAACCGATGTTTCGGATTCAGTTCAGAAAACCGCAGACCGAATTGTTGAAATCAATCAGGAATGAGCCTGTTAGTCTGGTGGTTACTAGTAGTTATGCGGCACGGTGGCTCGTTCGTTTCCGCAATCAATTTGGCGCGGTATCAAAACACGAAATTTTTTGCCAAAGTGCCAAACAGGAAAGTATTCTGAAAGAGACTGGCTTGAAAGTTCATCGCCCGACAGATCCCAATATTTTTTCACTTAGCGAGTTGATTGTTCGTCATCATAGCGATCAAAAAGTGGTGTACCTGCGCGGAAATAAACCGTTGAATGATTTGTACGAACAGTTATTCAATCATGGAATTCAGCCAGTCGAAATTGAAGTGTACAAAAATACACCGATTGAAAAGTGGTTGAACCAAACTTTCGATGCCTATCTGTTTTTCACCCCAAAATCAATCGAAGCTTACAAGGCATCGGGTAATTTTCCGGCGCCCAAAGGTCAGATTATGGCTGTTGGTAATAATACTGCAATGATGGCTTGGAAAATTTTTCCGAACGAGGTGAATGTTTCGAGCGAACGGGAGGAGCTTTCTTTTGTGAAATTTTCGATCGGCCGTATGCAAAAGAAACTTAGTGAGCCTGAGTTTAAAGGTATGGTCACTGATTAGATTGTAGTTCGATCGTTGTAATGAGGATCGATGGAATTAGGCTTTTAGCGAGGGTGCACAACCAGCCGGCATTTTTTTTGTTATAAACAGCATGATGCGCACAGTTTCAATATTAGGTGTTGGCTGGTTGGGGATGCCCTTAGCCAAAAAGTTAATTAGCAATGGTTACAAGGTAAAAGGATCGGTGACAAGTTCATCAAAAATGGAGTTGCTCCAGCATGCCGCTATTTGGCCCTATAGGCTGGTTTTAACTGAAGATGAATTGGAACTGGATGATCCTGGTTTTTTTGATGCTGATGTGCTGATCGTTTCTATTCCGCCTCGTCGCAGGCCAGATGTAGAGCTCGTTTTTCCGGCACAAATCCGGCAACTGATTAAACATTTGGAGACCGTGAGCCTGACAAAGGTTATTTTTATTTCATCGACTTCGGTATATCCGGAATCGGGAAGGATTGCTCGAGAAACGGATGTTCTGTTGCCGGACAAACCGTCGGGAAGAGCTTTGCTTGAGGTGGAAAACGAATTGAGGTTGAACCGAAATTTCGAAACAACAATGGTGCGTTTTGGTGGTCTGATTGGTGCCGATAGGAATCCGGCTCGTTTTTTAAGTCGAAAAACCGAGGCGATTGACGGAAGCAAGCCAGTCAATCTGATTCATCAGGACGATTGTATTTCAATTTTGATGGAAATCATCCGGCAAAATGTCTGGGGTGAAACGTTCAACGCTTGTTGTCCGGAGCACCCGTCTCGAAAGGAGTTTTATTTGAAGGCATCTGAATTGTCAGGACTTCAGGCACCACGCTTTACCGACCAGGCAGAACCTTTTAAAATTGTGGATAGTTCTAAGCTCATTAAATGTCTCGATTATCAATTTAAATATCCCAGCCCGATGAGCTATCTGGGAGCTGGATTTTAGTTTAACCCGGATGTTTATCTTTTAGGGATGGCATTGACATCTTATTTCAATTTTTAACCATGGCGAATGATCATTTGATCTCGATTGTCGGAGCTGGGCCCGGTGATCCGGAATTGTTGACGATACGCGCATTGCGTCGTATTGAGCAGGCTGATATAATTTTATATGATGCCTTGCACGGGGAGGATATTCTTGAACTGTCGAGTCCGAAATGTATTAAGATCTACGCAGGTAAGCATTATCAGGATGGTCAACATCAGACCGAACGTCAGGAACAAATCCATGCCCAATTAAAATTGTATGCCCTGCAAGGTAAACGAGTTGTTCGGCTAAAGGCCGGTGATCCGTTTATATTTGGACGTGGAGCCGAAGAACTCGAATTCTGCTTAAGAGAGAATTTGTGTATTGAAGTTGTGCCCGGGATTACAGCCGGACTGGCTGCGGCAACGACCTTTCATATTCCGGTGACTTTACGTGGAGTTAATAGTATGGCCCTGTTTTATACCGGTCATAAGCGGAATGGTGGTTTTGTCGATATTGAAACAGTAGCTTCTGTTATAAAGGCCAATGCTCCGGTGATGGTCTACATGGGTCTGAAGAATTTGGAAATCCTCGTCGCAGAACTTTTAGATAGGGAGGTGGCATCTGATACTCCTATTCAAATTGCGAGCCGGGTAGGGCACAACGATCAGCAACTATACACAACGTCAATCTGCGAACTTTCTCAATTTTTACAACAGAACGATCCCCCTATGCCGGCAGTAATCTTGCTTGGGGCCTATGCTCATAAGGTGAGATAGTTGCATTGTAAGCTAATAGGAATTTATAAGGTGTTCATTTTGAATCGCGCAATTCGGCGTTGCTTTGTGCTTGTAGCAAGCTGTGCTTATTTTTAATAATTATAAATTGCATCTTTTGGGGTGGATTGCTATCTCTGGATTGCAGAAAAATCATTTTTCTGTTTACTTTTGTTTGCATAAAATGAATTTGAGATGGAAAATCTGATGCAAATACACCAATCATTAACCGACACGCCAAAGGAATTCCTTCGTCGTGGTTTAATGGATGAGATTGATTGGGATGGGCGATTGATTTGCATCAAAGGATTTCGCGGAGTTGGCAAAACCAGTTTCTTGTTGGATATCGTGAAAGAAAAATTCGCGGAGGATAAGGGTTGTTTGTATGTCAATCTGAATAACTTTTATTTTACAAAACGGAAGATTTACAGCTTTGCCGACGAATTTTACAAAAAAGGTGGGAAGGTTCTTATTCTGGATCAAATTCATAAATATCCGGAATGGGATACTGAGTTGCGTGAGTGTTACGATAATTTTCCCGACCTGCAGATCATCTTTTCGTCATCGCCCGTTTTGCGGGTTTTGGAGGGTCACGATAATCTGAAAGGAATTGCTCGGGTTTATCATCTCGAAGGCTTGTCGTTTCGGGAATATTTAAACTTCAAAGGCGGTTTTGATTTTAAGTCCTACACGCTTACCGAAATCATCGAAAATCATCAGTCTATTGCCGCCGAAATTACTCAGCAAGTAAAACCACTCGCTTTTTTCAATGATTACCTCGAAACAGGCTACTATCCGTATTTTATCAATAGCAAATCGTTTTATCGCGAAGCGTTGTTAAAACATGTGAATCTGGCATTGGAAATTGATGTAACTTATCTGAATCAGATTGAGTTAAAGTACTTGCCAAAGCTTCGGAAGTTGCTGCAGATTATTTGTAGCCAAGTTCCGTTTACACCCAACGTGAGCAAATTGAGTCATGATGTGGAAATTTCAAGAGCAACCGTTATGAATTACTTGCGCTATTTGAAAAATTCGCGATTGATTAATCTTTTATACTCTAATGGCGATGAAGATCAGATGAAGAAACCTGATCTGGTTTATGCCAACAATACAAATATCCTGTATGCTGTAGATCCGGAGAATATAAACAACCGGAATTTGCGGACAACCTTTTTCTACAACCAGCTTTCCTATAAATATAAGGTGAAAAGTTCCGATAAAGGAGACTTTAAATTAGAGTCGAAATATCATTTCACTGTTGGGGGGAAGTATACAGAACCGGTTGATTCAGGAAGCTATGCAGCAGCAGATATGATTGAGGAAGGGAAGGGGAATGTTGTTCCTCTGTGGTTGTTTGGTTTTTTATATTGAGCAATCGATTGTATTTGAAAGATAAAGTTGAAATAGAATAAGTTTAAAATTAATTTGAGAAAAAATGGCAAAAGAAAAAAAGTTTATCACGTGTGACGGAAACTACGCTGCCGCGTATATGAGTTACATGTTTAGTGAAGTTGCCTGTATCTATCCAATTACGCCATCGTCAACTATGGCTGAATATGTGGATGAATGGGCTGCAAAAGGAAAGAAAAACCTGTTTGGTCGTCCGGTTCGTTTGGCCGAAATGCAAAGTGAAGCTGGTGCTGCCGGTGCGGTACACGGCGCGTTGCAATCAGGAGCCCTTACTTCAACTTACACTGCCTCTCAAGGTTTGTTGTTGATGATCCCCAACATGTATAAAATTGCTGGCGAATTATTGCCAACGGTTTTCCACGTTAGTGCCCGTGCATTGGCATCTCACGCATTGTCGATCTTTGGTGATCACTCAGACGTTTATGCGGCTCGTCAAACTGGTTTTGCGATGTTGGCAGCAGGTTCTGTGCAAGAAGAAATGGACTTGGCTGGTGTATCTCACCTGGCAACTCTGAAATCACGTGTGCCTTTCATGTCGTTCTTCGATGGATTCCGTACGTCTCACGAGATTCAAAAAATCGATTACCTGGATGCAGAACAAATTCGTCCGTTGGTTGATATGGAAACTATTGAAGCATTCCGTAAGCGTGCTTTGAACCCGGAATCTCCTGTAACTCGTGGTACTGCTCAAAACCCGGATATTTTCTTCCAGGCAAGAGAAGTTTCAAACTCATTCTACGATGCCGTTCCCGATATCGTTGAAGGTTATATGCAGGAAATCACAAAACTGACTGGTCGTGAGTATCACCCATTCACTTATTACGGTGCTGCTGATGCGGAAAACATCGTGATTGCAATGGGATCTGTAACTGAAACAATTAAAGAAACGATCGACTACTTGGCTACTCAAGGTAAAAAAGTTGGTTTGTTGTCTGTACACCTGTATCGTCCGTTCAGCGCAAAATATTTCATGAACGTATTGCCTAAATCGGTAAAACGTATCGCTGTTTTGGATCGCAGTAAAGAGCCTGGAGCTAATGGCGAACCATTGTACCTGGATGTAAAAGACTTGTTCTACGGAAAAGAAAACGCTCCGGTAATTGTTGGTGGCCGTTACGGTTTGGGATCAAAAGATACTACTCCGTCTCAAATCCTAGCTGTATACGAAAACCTGGATATGAACGAGCCTAAAAATGGATTTACATTGGGTATTGTTGATGATGTAACCTTCAAGTCGTTGCCGTTGAAGGAAGAAATCAAAATTTCTCCTGAAAACATTTACGAAGCTAAATTCTATGGTTTAGGTTCTGACGGTACCGTAGGTGCTAACAAAAACTCAATCAAAATCATTGGTGGATCAACTGACAAATCTTGTCAAGGTTATTTCGAGTACGACTCTAAAAAATCAGGTGGTTTCACTTGTTCTCACTTGCGTTTCGGCGATAGTCCAATCCGTTCAACTTATTTGGTAACCACACCCGACTTTGTTGCCTGTCACGTTCCAGCTTATCTGCAACTGTATGATGTATTGAAGGGGCTGAAAAAAGGTGGTTCATTCTTATTGAACTCAATTTGGGATGAAGAAGAAACTAAAAAACGTTTACCAAATAACATGAAACGCTATTTGGCTAAAAACGAAATTAAATTCTATATCATCAACGGTACAAAACTGGGTGAAGAACTTGGTTTGGGAACTCGTACCAACACGATCATGCAGTCGGCTTTCTTTAAAATTACCGGTGTAATTCCTTACGAAAAGGCAGTTGAAGAAATGAAACGCGCTATCGTGAAGTCATACGGTAATAAAGGAGAGAAAATCGTTAACATGAACTATGCTGCAGTTGACGCAGGTGGTAAAAACGTTATCGAGGTTGCTGTTCCTGCTGAATGGAAAGATATTAAATTGGAAGAAGAAGCTGCTGCAACTGATCGTCCTGAATATATCAGCAAATTCATCGATGTAATCAATGCTCAGAAAGGTAACGATCTTCCTGTTTCTACTTTTGTAGGTTACGAAGATGGTACATTCGAGCAAGGTACTTCAGCGTTCGAAAAACGTGGTATCGCTGTAAACGTTCCTGAATGGCAAGCTGACAACTGTATCCAGTGTAACCAGTGTGCTTATGTTTGTCCTCACGCTGCTATCCGTCCATTCCTGATGGATAAAGCTGAAGTTGAAGCTGCACCTGCCGGAACAGAAACTCGTGTTGCTACACCAACCAAACAATTCGATGGTTTGAATTTCCGTATTCAGGTGTCAGTTCTCGACTGTACCGGTTGTGGTAACTGTGCCGATGTTTGTCCTTCAAAAACCAAAGCCCTCGAAATGAAGCCTCTTGGAACTCAAGAAGATCAAGTTGCTCGTTGGGAATATATGGACAAAAATGTTTCTTATAAAGAAGCTACTGTTGATAAATTCAAGTCAGTTAAAAACTCGCAGTTTGCTCAGCCATTGTTCGAGTTCTCAGGAGCTTGTGCAGGTTGTGGTGAAACACCCTATGTGAAACTGATCACTCAATTATATGGTGAGCGTATGATGGTTGCCAATGCTACCGGTTGTTCTTCAATCTATGGTGGTTCTGCTCCTTCAACTCCTTACTGTAAACACAAACAATCCGGAAACGGACCAGCTTGGGCTAACTCTTTGTTCGAAGACAATGCTGAATATGGTTTCGGTATGTCGGAAGGTGTTAACGCTCAACGCGATCGTATTGAAAGCGTAATGAAAGAAGCTATTGCCGCTGGTGTTAGCGAAACCATTGCCGAAGCTTTCAACGCATGGATTGCTGCTAAAGATGATGGCGACGCAAGCAAAGCTGTTTCAGCCAAAGTATTGGAAGTACTGGCCGGAAACGACGCCGAATACGCTAAAACAATCGTTAGCTTGAAACAATACCTGGTGAAAAAATCGGTATGGATTTTCGGTGGCGACGGATGGGCTTATGACATCGGTTACGGTGGTGTTGACCATGTTTTGGCTTCGGGTGAAGATGTAAACATTTTGGTAATGGATACCGAAGTTTACTCAAACACCGGTGGTCAGGCTTCAAAATCTACTCCGATTGGTGCAGTTGCCAAATTTGCCGCTTCAGGTAAAAAGATCCGGAAGAAAGATTTGGGTATGATGGCAATGTCTTATGGTTACGTCTATGTTGCTCAGGTTGCAATGGGTGCTAACCAGGCTCAATACCTGAAAGCGCTGCGCGAAGCCGAAGCTTACCCGGGACCTTCATTAATTATCGCTTATTCTCCTTGTATTAACCACGGTTTGCGTGCAAGCATGGGTAAATCTCAAGACGAAGAGAAAAAAGCTGTTGAGGCAGGTTACTGGTCACTGTACCGTTACAACCCAATGATGGAAGCTGAAGGTAAAAACCCATTCGTATTGGATTCGAAGGAACCTGATTGGAGCAAGTTCCAAGACTTCCTGAATGGTGAAGTACGTTATACATCATTGAAAAAGTCATTCCCTGAACAAGCTGCTGAATTGTTCGCTGCTTCCGAAGAAAACGCAAAATGGCGTTTGGCAGGCTACAAACGTTTGGCTGCAATGGATTTCACAGCGGAAAAAGAAGCTGCTAAAGCAGAATAAGAAAAAAACCGTTTATTATATTGAAAAGCCACTGTCCGTTTGGATGGTGGCTTTTTTTTGATTATTGAAAAGTAAGTATTTATAATTGTGGACATCTTGCGGCAAGTGGTTGGTTGACAGATCGGTGAGTGTAGCTTCATTTTACAGGAAGAAGCCTTTTTTTATCAAAAGAAACCCTTTTCCCTGGGGCGATAAACAGAATAATCCATTGTTTCGTATTTTTTTAGCATCGAATGCTAATCCTTAAATGTCATAAGTCTAATTAAAGTCGCATAAAGCTATCAATAAGATAGTGAAAGGTGTGTTAAGATTCTATATAGTTATATTAAATTTAGATTTTAGCAATAAGTGTCAATTGGATATATTATTATATTTGGGCTTTTACTAACTCTAAAACTAAAAAAGATGTCAAAGGAAAATGTTTTTGCTTTACTGGATAAAGGTGCCGAAGACAGACAATTTCGGATTAAGTATGATAACACCTTTACGATGGAAAAATTCGTAGCATTGGCTAAAGAAGATGGTTTCGAATTTACGGTAGATGATTTAAAGGCGGCTTTACGCGAAAACGGTGATTCGTTTGATTCGTATGGTAACCCACCTAAAAAAGGAATTTGGGTATAAGATTATTGTATAATTTGTTTTTTTAAGTCGCTTGTTCAGTAGCGACGAAAATAGAAAAAGCTTCCTCGGAAAAGGAAGCTTTTTTGTTGAATTTATATGATTCTGTATTTTAGACTTTTACTTTTCGAGACCGCTCTAACTGTGCGATTACACGTTCTCCTAATTCAGTTTTCCGTTCTATATGGTGAAGGATTTCCTTCACAAAATGGTTTTCTTCGAACCGACCACGAACTTTTTCAAAATCTCTCTGCTTAATCGAATTATCTCCGTCGATCCCAAAACCGGTCATCATATCGATGCGGAATTCTTTGCTGGCATCCTCATAAAGCATGTGATCCAGTTCAACTACGCTTTCACGCCACTGTGTGACGACCTCGATCAGCTCGTTGATTGAAAATTCGGTAATTGGTTTTTTCAAATAGTCCTCAATAAATTGGGCTGTCCAATTCCATTCATAATCGTAGTAATTCGCATGTAGCTCTCTGAATTTGTTGTCTATTTCCTTAAGGTTCGAAATTTTCCGCGTTTCAATTGCCTCCAGCAGCTTGACAATTTCTTCTTTCGGGGCAATTAATCCGGCCAGATCCACCCAGTCGCCCAGTCCAATCTCACTTGTTGGACGCAAGAAATCAACAACATCCTCAGGCGAGTGCAAGTGGCCTTTGTTTAGACGGGTAATGATAGAGTTACCAATGAACTTTAAAATTGCCAATTGGTATAATTGTAATCCTTTTTTTAAGGCATCGCGCTTTATCTTGGTGTTGTTGTACGAGAAAACTTCAGTCGTTTCGCCCGAAATGCGTTGGATTTCATGGAGAATGCGGATAGCGTGATCCATTTTTTGAATGGTAAACGGACTTAATAGGTTGAAGTTGATGTTGTCCATTTTGTGCGGATCGGTACGTTTATCACGCTTAGGCCATTTCAGCACATCGCGGATGGTTCCAACACTTTTTAGATTAACTCCAGGTACCAGCCAGCTTTCGTCATCATTCTCAATTAGGTAGGAGAATGGCATATCCGATGTGTCTGAATTTTTGTAATGTCGTCCCATTACCAACGTAAATGCACCAATTCGGGCGGGCCACAACAAATACGAATCGCTGGTCGTTTTTGTGCCGCGTTCGGCAATCCCATGATGAATTGGACCCAATTTGTACATGTGGTTACTCTGGTTGGAGCCGCTGCCCGCATTACAGAATGAAAACATACCAGCAATAAGCAAGGTCGATTTATGATGTGTTACCGTGTAGGGGCCTGCAAAAACCGAACAGGCCTCTCCATGAAATCCCTGGCAATTGGCAAAGAACAACGAGTTTTGTGCGGAGTACTGAGCACCGATGGTACATCCCTGTCCGATAAAACAATTGGAGATGATCGCTCCGTCGGTAATTTCGGAACCTGACGATACTATAAAGTTCCGGATGTTGGCATCATGTCCGATTAATACCGGTGCCGATTGGTTCGAATTGATCGAACCATTTAAAATGATACTTGCTCCATTGATTTGGGTGTAGGGGCCAATTTTTACATTTCTGATCTCCCGGCAATTGAAAATTCTGGAAAATTTGCCAATAAAACCCTTGTTCGAGCGAATGCTGTTGCAATAATCATCGATCATCTTTTCGATGTCTGCTATTACGGTATGTCGATATTTATAGAATGCGAGCATATAGGCTAGGTGTGCCGATAGTTCGTCGTAAACTACAACTTCCCGCCCTCCGGTTTCATCCAGTACTTCTACTCGGGTGCCGTTTCCAAAAAAGCTGTAATCTTCCACAGCCACAATATCCGAATTGTCAATAACTACATGATCTTCGATCACATAGTTGGCAATGTAATTTTTTATGTGATTAATGTAAACGTTGTTCCCAATCGTACAGTTATGAAGATGGGCATGAGCGACGCCACATCTTTTTCGAACACCTCCAAAAAGCTCAATCTCTTCATTTTGAACTCCGAGGTGAATTTCACCGGTAAATTCAACATTTGAAAAACGATCGGGATTGAACCCGCTGAGTACTTTTACCTGCTCCCAATTGTCAGAAACACATTGGCGTTTCAGAAGCGAGTCAATTTCGGTTGAGGTTAGTGAACGGTATAGTTGATTATTCATAGTTAAGCATGTTTGATTGTTGCCAGAAAATCGAAATGATCTCCTTTTTCAATTTTCAATCCACATTGTTTGGCATGTTCTTTTAGGTTTTCAGGATCCAGATATAGCCACGGAAATTCAGTGCCTTTCTGTCCGTTATACTCTGTTTGATATACCAATTCGCCGTAGTAATTTTCCGAATTCAGATCAACCAAAGCCGATCCGTCCTCGTCCATATAAAGATAAATTAAATCTGACGAATCAATCAGGATTTGCCCGTCTGGTTTTAGTAGCTTTTTTAGGTGTTTAAGGAAATTATTGAAGCCATGGAGTGTTCCGGCTATCCCTGTGCCATTCATCAAAAGGAGGATGGTATCAAAAGTGGGGGAGTGAAGATTGTACAGATCCGAATGAATGACGTTCTGAATATTCCGGTCTTTTAAAACGCCACAACAAAGTGCAGAGCGCTCCAGTGCGGTTACTTCGATGCCTTTGTTTTGCAGATAAATACTATGACAGCCGGCACAGGCTCCAACATCGAGAACATGGCCACGGGCTTTTTGCAAGGCTAACTGCTCAATCTGAGGCATTTGCTCAAAAGATCGAAAGAAATAAGAAGGTTGCACATAATCCGGATCAAAACCATCTGCGTATATGGTCACCGGCTTGTTAATGCGTTTAAAATGAAAGTTATGAACTGCTTGTCCAATTGGATCGGATGATAACATGTCTGGCTATTTCAAATTCAAAATTGAAGCCTCAAATTTAAGACAAGTTTCCTTTTTTTGGGAATAAATGTAAAAACCCTCCGATTCGCCCTCTCCAATAATACAAATTCTAAGATCCGGAAAATCGCGGGAAATATTTTTAATATCATCCAGCTTAATGTTTTCTTTTTGGAGCCATTTGGATGTTCTAAACTCACCTAGTTTTAAACGACGACCTAAACCTTCAGCTTTTCTGAATGTTTCAAGCGACGAAGCGTAATCGATATGTCTAAACTGTTCCATAATATAAGTCTCGCATCGAGTATACAAGTTACGGCAATTCGCCATGTAATTAAATACACGTTCGTCAAATGTTATCAACAATTCCTAAATTTTGAGTGAAAGTTGTTTTAACAAATGAAAGAAAAAGCGCCCTAAGGCGCTCTGTATTTGTTAAAAACGGAATCCTAAAGTAAACGTTACCTGATGGTCTTGTTGGTCGAATTTTGCCATTGGAGAATCGACTGAAGTCGGCACCTGATATAATTCTAGATAAGAAGTTTGTTCGGTGTATTTATAGGCCATATCAAAGAAGAAACCACCGCTTCTAATTCCAAATCCAGCCGCATAGCTCGATGTATTGGCATCTGCATTTAATTGCGTAACGCCAAACGATTCAGATTTAAACGGACTTGGCAGATATTCATATCCACCGCGCAGGCTGAAGAAATTATTCACCCGGTATTCGCCACCAATTCTCAAGTTACCAACCGCTTTGTAAGCTTCGTCAATATCTTGATTTTCATTGGTGAAATTATAGCCATCTCCACCATCCCGAAGTTTGATGTTTGAATAATCAACATATTCATAGTCAACACTAATCAAGCCGGCTTTTCCAATCACATAGGCTGCACTTAGGATTCCCTTCATAGGCGTTTCCATTTGGTAGTCGTAATCGTAATAAGGAGAGGCGGCATCACTGAACCTATTTTGTCCGCTCTCTGAAATGTTCGAATACATATAGGTGTCGTAGCTGTCATGCAGGTCGTAGAAGGTTGGTGAATGGAAAGCTAGTCCAATCCGCAATTCATCTACAGGCTTAAAAATGGCGCCGGCTTTGAAATTGAAACCTGAGCCAGTTGTCTTTAAATACGAATTAAACCCATAGTCATTGAGCTGGTAAATGAAATCATTTCCCTCGTAATCGACATTGCTCTCGACAAAACTGCTTGTTTCCTTAAAGTATACATCATGGATACCAATAGTAGCTCCTAAGTAGACTTTGTGGTTAAAGTTCGCGGCAAATGAGATGGTATATTCATCAATACTCCCTTTTTGCGCAAATGTCTTCCGTTGGTCATGGCTGTAGTTTTCCAGATTGTCCGGATCATCTAAATGATATTTTAGAAGGTCGTGAAAGTAGGTTTGGCCAGGATCTTCATCATAATAGTAAATCAGGCCAGTACCTATCGCCAGGTCCTCGTATGCTTCGTCTATAATTCCATTGTCAGCATTCACAGCAAACTGATCGAGCATCGAAGAGGTAGCTCCCTGTCCCATGACCAGTTTATTTGCGTTGAAGTTTTGCATTCGGTTGTATCCAAGCCCCATGCTAAAACTTACCAGTGAGCTGGTGCTGTTTGGTGCCGAGGGGAAATTGATGACGTAACCGATATTTGGAACGCTGAGATTAAATTTTGAATCCGATGCATTCGTTCCCAGATAGTTCGCCTTAACCTCGGAACTTCCGAGTTGGGTGGTGAAAACGAACTCGCTGCTGCGATAAAGCCCCATTCCAGCCGGGTTGATACTGGCTGATGTGAAATCAGCTCCCAACGCACCAAAGGCATTTCCCATCGCGGTTGATCGGGCTGTTCCTTGTATTTGGTGATCAGACAATCGCAATGCGTCAACCAAATTTTGTGCAAAAGTTGTCGAAACGGCGGCAACAAAGATGATTGTATAAAGGATTTTTTTCATACTGCTTGAAAATTAATTAGCGAATCGATTCATATTCAGAAGCTGGCGTGAGTCCTCTTGTTGGTTATCGACGACCACTTCGGCTACTTGAACTGCTTGAACTACTAGAGCTGCTTGAGCTACTAGAGCTGCGGGTGCTAGTTCCTGACGACCCCGAAGAGTATGACGAGTTGCTCGAACTGCTACTGCTGGACGAACGATAGGTCGGCGTACTTCTGGATGTACCGTATGACGAAGAACTACTGCTTCGGGTCGGAGTACTGTAGCTAGAAGAGCTTCTATTAGTCGTGCTGGATCCTTTCTGATAGGTGGATCCCGAACTATACGAGCTTCGGTAGGTCGATTGTTGAGTCGCTGATTTGGTCGTTGCCGGTTTTGTATATGACGATGACGACGTGTTTGGTTTGTTGTATGAGCTGTTATTATAGCTTGAACGGGTTACTGTTCGAGGTTTAGTATAGCTCGGTGTATATTGTCTGGTTGTTGTCGTACTTCCCTGGGTTACACTGCTGGTTCCTCTGCTTTGAGTAGTAGAACGTACTGTAGGAGTTTGGCTTACTCCTTGAGCTGAACGGCTCGTTCCAGAATAACTACCATTGGATGAAGATATACTTCTTCTTCCGCTTGTGCTAACATTTCCGCTCGAGATATCACGACGTTTGTCCATAATAGTCGCACTTTTGGTTGTTGCGCTAGTCCTGGCAGATGCGCTGGAAATAGTTCTTACAGAAGTACTCGCTCCGGCGACACTTCGGCTCGATGCACCTACGGTTGTTGCTGACCGTCTTCCGGTGGCCGAATAGTTGTCTCTGCTACCATACGAGGCTCTGCTAACATTGCTGTAGTTGGAACGACGTTGTCCGTATCGGAAATCGTCGCTATTGTAGTAGTGGTGATAGGACGGATAGTGCGATGCATAATGTGGATGTCCCCATCCCCATGAGTTACCCCAATATAAAGATGAATTCCATCCCCATGAGCTACCCCAGTAACCACCCCAGTAGCCATATGGATATCCCCAGTTCCAACTCATACTCCAGCTTGGTGAATACCAATAATTGTAGTAGAATGGATCGTAGTAAAACGGATCATAATAGCCGTAATAATTCCAGCTGTATGGTGAAAAATAGTCATATCGGTGAAACCGGTTGATTCGGTAACCAAAATCTAGATCATCGCCATCGTAATAATTATTAATAATATAGTTAACATTGTCTTCATTGGCCAATGTTGTCGTGTCTGATTCTACCAACTCCATGCCTGACATGTCATAATAATGCGCATCGGCATCGGGGTTGTCAGTTGTAAATACGTGATTGGTATAAGTCTGGCTTCCATCGGTTTCTGACGCTTGTTCCCGCATCGTAAGAGGTGCGTATTTTGCATTTTCAGTACCGGGGTCAACAGGAACCGGGTCAACCACAACCGGTGGAGGTACATCTCCGGGGGTGAAGTAGATATCGTCGTACCGATCGGTTACATAGTTCCCGGTGGTACAAGCACCAAGTAGTAGTGCCAATGCCGAGATGATTGTAACTTTTGCTTTCATAACTAACCCTCCTGTAACTTTTAAGAATAAATTTATTTACTTTGTAGCCTTTAAATAGCAATACAAATAAAGCAAATACCATACCAAATCAAAAGAAATGGCGAAAGAATTAACTCTTCGTGGTGACAATTACTCGCAATGGTACAACGAACTAGTAGTGAAAGCTGATTTGGCTGAAAATTCTGCTGTTCGCGGTTGCATGGTAATCAAACCATACGGATATGCAATTTGGGAAAAAATGCAGGCTGAACTCGACCGTATGTTTAAGGAAACAGGTCACGTAAACGCCTACTTCCCCTTATTTATCCCGAAATCGTTTTTTAGTAAAGAAGCCGATCATGTTGAAGGCTTTGCCAAAGAATGTGCCGTAGTTACGCATTACCGTTTAAAAAATAGCCCGGATGGCAAAGGTGTTGTTGTTGACCCGGATGCTAAACTGGAAGAAGAACTGATTGTACGTCCGACATCTGAGACTATAATTTGGAACACCTATAAAAATTGGATTCAATCATACCGGGACCTGCCAATCCTTTGCAACCAGTGGGCAAACGTGGTACGTTGGGAAATGCGTACACGCCTGTTTTTGAGGACTGCTGAATTCTTGTGGCAGGAAGGTCACACAGCCCACGCGACCAAAGAAGAAGCCTTGGAAGAAACCGACCGGATGGTGAAAGTGTATGCCGAGTTTGCTGAAAAATTCATGGCTTTGCCGGTTGTAATGGGAGCAAAGTCGGAAAACGAACGTTTTGCAGGTGCGCTGGAAACCTACACCATTGAAGCGCTAATGCAAGATGGTAAAGCTCTCCAGTCGGGCACTTCGCACTTTCTTGGGCAAAATTTTGCAAAAGCGTTCGATGTTCGTTTTGCGACCAAAGAAGGGAAAGAGGACTATGTTTGGGCAACCAGCTGGGGTGTTTCAACCCGTTTAATGGGCGCCTTAATTATGGCTCACTCTGACGATAACGGATTGGTATTGCCCCCAAAATTGGCTCCTTTCCAGGTTGTTATTGTGCCAATTTACCGCAACGAAGAGCAATTGAAAGCGATTGATGAAAAAGTAGCCGGAATTGTGGCAAAATTCAAAGCCCGAGGCATTTCAGTGAAATACGACAACTCGGACAACAAGAAACCAGGTTGGAAATTTGCGGAGTACGAGTTAAAAGGAGTTCCTGTGCGGCTTGCGGTTGGGCCTCGCGATTTGGAAAACGGAACCGTAGAAGTTGCTCGTCGCGATACGCTGACAAAAGAAATCACCCAACTGGAGAATATCGATCAGTATGTTGCTGATTTGTTGGACGAAATTCAAGCGAATATCTACCAAAAAGCATTCGACTACCGCACCGAGCATACAACAAAAGTTGATACGTACGAAGAGTTCAAAACGGTGCTCAAGGAAAAAGGCGGTTTTGTTTTGGCTCATTGGGACGGTACGCCGGAAACTGAACAAAAAATTAAAGAAGAAACTAAAGCAACGATTCGTTGTATACCGTTCGAAGGAGAAAAAGAAGAAGGGGTTTGTATTTACACCGGGAAACCTTCAAAAGAACGGGTACTTTTTGCAATTGCTTATTAACATGATTTTTTCAACCCGGATAAAAGCAGTCAGTTTGGCTGCTTTTCTTATTTTTAACAAAAATACTGGTATGAAAAGTGCACAAAAGAAATCGAAACAAATAGAAGCTATCGTGCTTAAGTCGAATGTGAAACAAGATGTTTACCAGAATACACTTGGCGCATTCAATATTTTAAAAGAAGCACTTCGCGAATTGGTCGAAGAGTATTCAACCAATCTGAAAAGTAAGATTAACGATGAAGCGTTGCCTACTTTTCACGAAAAAGGCCCATTTGAGGCTGAATTTCGATTGGCTGCTGATATGTTGTTATTTAGTATGCACACCAATGTTTTTGTTTTCAATCGGGAACACCCGGTTTGGAAAACCGAATATATAAAAGATGATCCGCTTAATTCCTATTGTGGAATTATCAATATTTATAATTTCCTTTCCGATTCGTTTAAATACAATCGAATGCAGGATATTGGATACCTGATTGCCCGGATTTTTGTAAACCGGGAAAACCATTTCTTTGTTGAAGGGAAACGGCAGTCAGGTGAGTTGGTCAAAGATTTTAAAAATGATTTGATCTCGAAAGAGACGATAAAGCAAATTTTGGATACCGCAATTCGTTATGCCATCGAGTTCGATTTGCTGGTTCCTCCTTACGATCAGGTGAAGATTGCTTCGGTAGAACAGATGAAGGAAGAGATTTATCATTCGAAGATGCAAACCGGCAAGCGTGTCGGGTTTAAATTTAATTCAGACGATATATAATATGAAGGAGACAGTTGTAAAGCGGTTTGTCGGATACGCAAAAGAATATACCACATCCGATCCAAAGAGTAAAACCTTTCCAAGTACCGAGCGTCAGTTGACTTTTGCCGACAAACTGGTGGAAGAGCTGAAGCAGATTGGCCTCGCTGAAGTGGAAAAAGACAAATATGGCTATGTAATGGCGACTGTTCCGGCAACTACCAACGAAAAGACGCCGGTTATTGGTTTCGTTGCTCATGTAGATACCAGCCCCGATTTTTCCGGAGAGAATGTGAACCCAATCATTCGTCAATACGATGGTGGTTCAATTCAGTTGAACTCAAAAGTTGTATTAGCACCCGAGCAGTTTCCCGACTTATTGGGCTATATCGGTCAGGAGATTATCACGACCGACGGAAACACCTTGTTGGGAGCTGATGACAAAGCCGGTGTTGCTGAAATAGTAACTGCAATGGAGTACCTGATTCAGCATCCCGAAATAAAACATGGAAAAATTCGGATTTGTTTCACTCCCGATGAAGAGATCGGCAAAGGAGCAGATTTTTTCGATGTGGAGAAATTTGGAGCTGAGTTTGCCTACACGCTTGATGGAGGTGAAATTGGTGAATTGGAGTACGAAAACTTCAATGCAGCGATGGCCACTGTTACCATTCAGGGGAGAAGTGTTCATCCGGGAGCAGCAAAAAACAAAATGATCAACGCCATCCATGTTGGTCAAAAATTAAATAGCATGTTGCCTCCCGAACAGCGCCCGGAACACACAACCAACTATGAAGGCTTCTTCCATCTGATTGCATTTGATGGAAAGGTTGATAAAACCGTTCTTACCTACATCATTCGCGATCACGACCGGAAATTGTTTAATAGTCGGAAAGAGATGCTTACACAAGCTTGTGTTTTTCTGAATGACGAATATGGCGATGGAACAGTTCAGATTGAAATGGAGGATCAGTACTATAACATGCGCGAGAAAGTTGAGCCGGTGAAGTATATTGTTGATTTGGCTGAAGAAGCAATGCGCGAGGTTGGTGTTGAGCCGCTTATTCGTGCCATTCGCGGCGGTACCGATGGTTCTCGTTTGTCGTTCATGGGCTTGCCCTGTCCGAATATTTTTGCCGGTGGCCACAATTTTCACGGCCCCTACGAATATGTTCCGATTCAATCGATGGTAAAAGCCGTTGAGGTGATTGTGAAAATTGCTGAAAAAGTTGTAGGACGATAGATCATGCTCAAAGCCTTCCAAACCTATATTCAGGATGAAAATCTTTTCTCCGAAACCGACAAACTGGTGCTCGCAGTTAGTGGTGGTGCTGATTCGATGGTGATGTTGAAGCTTTTTCAGCAATCGAACTATGAATATTGTGTTGCCCATTGCAATTTTAAATTGCGGGGTGCTGAATCGGACGGTGAGGAGGTTTTCATTCGGGATTATTGTGGCGAACAGGGGATTGAGTTATTCGTCGAGCAATTTGATACCCGAGAATATGCCCATTTGGAAGGAATTTCGGTTGAAATGGCTGCACGGGATTTGCGATACAGCTGGTTCGAGAAGATCAGAAAACAATTGAAATATGATTTTCTGGCAACTGCTCATCATCGCGATGATTTGATTGAAACGATGTTGATCAACCTCAGCCGGGGAACAGGTATTCGGGGCCTGAGCGGCATTCAGTCTAAAAATGGTGCGATTGTTCGTCCGTTGCTATTTGCCTCGCGCGACGAAATTGTAGCTTATGCTGAAGCGAACAATTTACCTTATAAGCACGATTCGAGTAATGACGAACTCATCTATCAGAGAAATATCGTTCGCCACCAAATTATCCCTTTGTTTGAGTCCATCAATCCGGCATTTCGGAAGAATGCCGCGAAAACGGCCGTATTTTTAAAAGACACTGTTCGTGTTTATCAGCAGAAGATAGCCGAAATGATCAGCGGGTTGAAGACGGTAGACCAAGGAATAATCCGCCTGAACATTGAGAAGCTGAAAGCGCTTCAACCGCAACACACCTTGTTGTTCGAGTTTTTACATCCTTATGGTTTTAATGGCGAACAAGTGGGCGAGATTATCGACTCGATGAACACGGAGGCTGGCAAAAGTTTTTTCAGTAAAACGCACCGACTGGTAAAAGACCGTCAAGAGTTGCTGTTGACAGAATTGGTGGATTTAGTAGAGCAACGTTACTACATTGACGAAAATTGCCGGACAGTATCTGAGCCTGTATGCCTAAATCTGGAGACAATCGCCAATAGCCCGGCATTTCGGTTTTCAACAAATCCGATGGTTGCCGATCTCGATTATTCGAAGCTTCAGTTTCCACTAATTCTGAAGCGATGGGAGCAAGGTGAATACTTTGTACCTCTGGGAATGAGCGGGATGAAGAAACTCAGCGATTTCTTTATCGATGAAAAATTATCGATCCCCGAGAAAGAATCCACCTGGATTCTTTATAGCGGCAAAAAAGTGGTGTGGATCCTTGGACGCCGAATTGATGATCGGTTTAAGATCACCCAGCAAACCCAACAAATCCTGCGAATTTCGCTAGGGTGAAAGTTGCTATTTAACGGTTTCCAGCTGCCGCTATGCATCTTTCCAGTTGGCTGTAAAATCATTGAAATGGATTGGCTGAATCCGATTAATCTGCTTTAGTCCCCCCGAATAGTGATTCTAGCTGTATAGTGATTGGTTAATGGAGGCAAATATCCCAATTAATTGGGATTGTTGAGAGGTGAAACTGAGCCTAAATTTGCTGCCTATTAATCTAATCTCTCTATGAAAATGATAATTAAAAGTTTTGGGGCCCTGTTGGCCGTTATGATGATTGCTGGTTTGTCTTTTGCACAAAATACAGCAGATGTTTTGCTTGATTCGAATCAAAAGCTGACAATTGGCGGGTATGCACAGATCGATTATAATCAGGAATTTTCCTCTGATACCCGTTCAAACGGTAATTTAGATGTTCATCGGATGGTATTGATGTTCGGTTACCGTTTCAATGAAAAGGCTCAATTTATTGCCGAAGTAGAATATGAGCATGTGAAGGAAGTTTATGTTGAGCAGGCTTTCTTAAATTACAGAATTAATGATTGGTTGAGTTTCAGAGGAGGATTGTTGCTGATTCCTATGGGGATTATCAACGAGTATCATGAGCCAACCACTTATAATGGTGTTGAGCGCCCAAATCTCGACAGCAATATTAGCCCAACAACCTGGCGCGAGATCGGAGCGGGATTCAATGGTCGGCTTAATGATTTGAATTTGAAATATCAGGTATATGTCGTAAACGGATTTAACGGCTATAGCGGGTCTGGTACATTGAAAGGAAGTAACGGTTTTCGTTCGGGACGTCAAAAAGGAGCCGAGTCGTTTATGTCGAGTCCAAACCTAGCTGCAAAGGTGGATTATTATGGTGTCCCCGGACTTAAACTGGGATTAAGCGGATATTTCGGAAACACGCAGTCGAGCCTTTACGATGGAATGGATAAAAGTGATAATCTGGCCGAAGCACAAGCAGATTCTTCGGTCGTTGGAATCAGTATGGTTGGTGTTGATGCAGCATATTCGTTAAAAGGTTTGGTTTTGAAAGGACAACTGTATCACGCATCGATTAGCAATTCTGATGAGTATAATGCTTTTACCGGTAAAGATCTGGGAAGCGCGATGTTTGGATATTATTTAGAAGCCGGTTACGATCTTCTAAATGCAAAGCAAACAGATCAGAAATTGATTCCTTTTGTTCGCTATGAGCAATACAATACACATCAAAAGACAGACGGGATTACCCGGAACTTAGCCTATGATCGTGCGGATGTTACGGCAGGTGTGGGTTATTGGTTAACTTCAGGGGCTGTATTGAAAGCCGATATGCAGTGGATGAAAAACGAGTCATCGGGAAGCTCTACAACAAAACAATTCAATCTTGGTATCGGAGTTTGGTTTTAAGTCGATGTGATACCTTACAACGCAGCATTTACACAACGAATCAAATTTTTATCAAACTTTAGATGAAGCAAAAAATTTACATAGCAACATTGATAACACTTCTTTTTACATGCCAATTGGATCTTTTCGGACTCGACTCCGGAAAGATCCTCAAGGTTTTAGTGAAAGAAATGAAAGTTTCCAAAGGAGATCTTGAATTGCAACTTTGCCAGCTAAATGATCAACTCAAAGATAAAGTCAATGCGATTTATCAAGTACGGATTAAAGGCGAGGATAAAGGTTACCTTATTGACGCAAACGGTATGGGAAGGTATGACGAATTTCGCTTTTTGGTATTGACGGATGTAAATAAATCGACAGAAATGGTGCGAGTAATCCATTATATTTCGGACCATGGGGGAGAAATTACCTCGAAAAAGTGGTTAAGCCAGTTTGATGGGTTTAAGGGTGGCGATCTTAAGTATGGTGAAGATATTCAAGCCATTTCGGGGGCAACGCTCTCTGCAAGTTCAATTACGAATCGGATTCAGGAAATCATAGTCCTATTGAAGCAAGCAGAAATGCAGGTTGCCCTCTGAGATTAAATTTTTTCACTGAGTTCGAGCCAGCGCAATTCTTTTTCATCCAATTCATCGGATAGGGAAGAGTATCGCTGGCTTTTTTCGAGCAATTCTTCCGGTGAAAGATCACCGGAATTCATTAGTTCTTCCAGTTCTGCTTTTTCATTTTCCAACTGTTCCAGATCTCCTTCCAGTTGTTCAAATTCACGTTTTTCGTTAAAGCTCAGCTTTTGCGTTTGCTTTCTTGGCTTTTCGGAAATCGGCTTTTGAATGCTGGCGGCTACTTCTGCTTTTTCCAGCTTTTCTTCTTCCTCTACACTATTCCTGTAAATGGTATAGTTGCCCGGGAAATCCTTTATTTTTCCATCACCTTCGAACACAAACAGATGGTCGACTATCTTATCCATGAAGTAGCGGTCGTGGGATACCACGATAACACAACCGTCGTAAGCCGCCAAATAATCTTCCAAAACATTTAGCGTCATAATATCGAGGTCGTTGGTTGGCTCATCCAGAATTAAGAAGTTGGGGTTTTGCATCAAAATGGTACAAAGGTAAAGTCTTCGGCGTTCGCCGCCACTCAACTTTTCAATCAGTCCGTACTGACTTTCCGGCGGAAATAAAAATCGGGTTAAAAGCTGAGTGGCAGTCATTTTTGTGCCATCTTCAAACTCAACAACTTCGGCAATGTTTTTTACGACATCAATTACCTTGTCCGATGATCTAAAGTTGATTCCATCCTGACGGTAATAACCAATTTTTATGGTTTGCCCCCAATCAATTGTCCCGGTGTCCGGAGATAGGCTTTGAGTGATGACATTAAGGAACGTAGATTTTCCGGTTCCGTTTTTCCCCACAATCCCAACTTTTTCAAAACGCGAAAATTTATAGGTGAAATCTTCAATTAACTTGAGCTCGCCATAGGCTTTCGATACATGCTCCAGTTCCAGAATTTTACTACCCATTCGCGATGAAGCGATGTTGAGCTCCAGATCGTCTTCGCGACGACGAAAGCCGGCCTTTTCTTTTAGGTCGTAGAAATTATCAACCCGATATTTGGCTTTGTGGCTCCTGGCTTTGGGCATCCGGCGCATCCATTCAAGCTCGGTACGTAATAAGTTTTGAGCCTTTTCGGTTGACGCTTGCTGTTGTTCAATCCGTTCCTGCCGTTTTTCCAGATAATAGCTGTAATTTCCCTTGTAGCTATATACCTGATTTTGGTCGATTTCAATGATTTCATTACAAACCCGATCCAGAAAATAGCGGTCGTGAGTGACCATAAATAGGGTGCAGTTTGTTTTTTCCAGATAGAGTTCCAGCCATTCAATCATCTCCAGATCAAGGTGGTTGGTTGGCTCGTCCAGCATCAGCAAATCCGGTTCGTTTACCAGAACATTGGCGAGTGCCAGTCGTTTTTGCTGCCCTCCGGAAAGTTGACCAACCAATTGGTCGAAGTTATCGATTTTCAACTGGCTAAGAATCTGCTTGACTTTTACTTCGAAATCCCAGGCATGCAGCTCGTCCATTTTTACAGAAAGATGCTCAATGGCTTTTTGATCGTTGTGCTTGAGTGCATTTTCAAATTCACGAACAACCTGCATGGCCGGATTGTCCGACTTCAGTGCTTGTTCCAGTACTGTCAAGCCCGGATTAAGTTCCGGATTTTGCCGAAGATAACCAATTTTAAGCCCTTTTGTGGCGGTGATTTTCCCGTTGTCAGCAGAATCATTTCCTGCTAAGATTTCCATCATGGTTGTTTTTCCTGCGCCATTTTTAGCAATCAGGGCAACTTTTTGGTCTTTAAAAATGGTAAAGGAAATATTCTCGAAAAGCATGGATTCAGCAAAACGCTTCGAGATTTGTTCAGCCTGTATATAAGGGATCATCATATCGTGTTTTGCGCAAAAATAGGAATAATTTGCATAGTTACCGGGATACCCTATTTTTGTTTCCTTTAGACATAGTCGAATATGCAAAAGAAGGAACGTTATCAAAAAGTGATTGACTGGTTTCAGAAAGAAATGCCGATTGCCGAAACCGAGTTAAACTACTCTAACCCATATGAATTGCTTGTCGCGGTAATTCTTTCGGCACAATGCACCGACAAACGGGTAAACCAGATTACGCCAGAGCTTTTTAAACGCTTTTCACGGCCAGAGCTTATGGCTGAGGTCGATTCGGCAGAAGTGTTCGATTATATCCGATCGTGCTCGTATCCGAATAACAAAGCGAAGCACCTTGTAGGAATGGCTAAGATGCTGGTGAATGACTTTAACGGTATCGTGCCTGATGATGTGCAGGAATTGCAGAAGCTGCCCGGAGTTGGACGTAAAACGGCAAATGTGATTGCATCTGTCGTGTATGAAAAGCCGGCTTTTGCGGTTGATACGCATGTGTTTAGGGTTTCGGCAAGAATTGGCTTAACAACAAACTCCAAAACACCACTGGATACCGAAAAGCAACTCATGAAGTATTTTCCGGCAGAGCTGGTTCCTTTGGCTCACCATTGGTTAATTCTTCACGGTCGTTATATTTGTCTGGCGCGTTCACCCAAATGCGGAAAATGTGGGTTGAAAGATTGCTGCCGATTCTACGAAAAGAACTTGAAAAATGAATCGAAAGCAGGGGCGGCAAGGTGATTGTAACCCCGAAATAGGGCTGATGTTAAGCCCATCTTAAGACTGCTTATTTGGACTGGTAAAAAATTAAAGGGTAGATGTTTGATTTTTTTGCAAAACTCGTACATTTGCTCGTAATCTTTAACTATAAAAAAGAAGTGTTATGGCTTATGTAATTTCAGATGAGTGCATCGCTTGCGGAACTTGTATCGATGAATGTCCAGTAGAAGCAATTTCAGAAGGAGATATCTACAAGATTGACGCAGATCTTTGTACTGATTGTGGCTCTTGCGCCGAAGTGTGCCCGGTTGATGCTATTTCAGTAGCAGAATAATATCGGACTGCATAAAAATTTCGCCTGCCA
>NZ_JBFHIT010000038.1:0-43994 GCF_041596335.1 Mangrovibacterium sp.
ATAGCGGCGGGGTTCCACCTCTTCCCATTCCGAACAGAGAAGTTAAGCCCGCCAGCGCCGATGGTACTGCATTTATGTGGGAGAGTAGGTCGTCGCCCTCTTTTCAAGCCCGTTGTTCTCCAGAGCATCGGGCTTTTTTTTGCCCTCTGTTTTGGGGACTGACTTTTTTGCTATCTTCGGAATACCGAATGACTATTGCCCTAATGAATAAACTCAGTCGAAACGACCTTTTCTACGTAGGCCTATTAATATTTGCTATTGCATTGCCATTTTCTGTAGCACTAATTTCTATGGCAGCGGTACTACTTTTCGTTCTTTCAATAGCCGCTGGAAAGCAGATACCTGGCAATGGAGAAATAAAAGAACGTAAATACCTTCTACTAATCATTTCTGTGTACCTGATTCATGTTTTTGGAATTTTGTTTTGCAAGGATTTAAACGCAGGACTGTATGATTTAAAGAAAGCAATTCCTTTCTTATTAGTCCCATTATCATTCTTTTGGGCGCCGAAAATGTCTCCGCAAAAACTTCGGAGGGTATTGCAGGTTTTCGTTCTATCTGTTTTTATTTCCGCGTTCATAACTTTTTGCCGTTTTCATTGGTTCGGAAATCAACCCCTATTGGCTGCCCAATCTGTTGGTTTTGTTCACCATATCCGCTTTAGCCTGATGATTATTTTGGCTATAAGTATCCAAACATATTTGATCAGCAAGGCGAAAACTAGTTATCCAATCAGGTATCGCATCATTCTCTTACCAATCGTTTTATTTCTTTTGTATTTTTTGTTCTGGCAGCAATCTTTAACAGGCATCATAACGTTTTTGGGAGTTGTTCTTATTTCAATAGGGCAGTTTCTACTTGTAAATTCAAGCTACAAATGGAGGTTGGCATCATTGTTAGTGGCGATTGCTTTAGTTGCCATTCCGTCATTTTATCTATATACGGTGATAACCGATTTTTACAGGATAGACGAAGTAGAACTGGAGAAATTGCCAACTCAAACGGCATTGGGAAATCCTTACTGGCACGATTTTGATAATCCTTTTACTGAAAATGGACACTTTGTTGGATTGTATATATGCGAAAGCGAGTTGAGAGAAGAATGGAACAAAAGGTCGACACTGGATTTTGACGGACTCGATAAGAAAGATTATCGTGTTCAGGATACATTGATTCGCTACTTAAGTTCGAGGAACCTAACCAAAGACGCAATGGGATTGGCGCAACTTTCTGGCGAGGAGATTAAATATATCGAGTCGGGAATTAGTAATTATATGCTTACAACGCGGCATCTATCTCTGTACCCTCGTTTGTACGTTAGTGTTTGGGAAATCGATAATTATATGAAGACAGGAAACGCCAATGATAAGTCGTTGGCGCAGCGTATTGAGTATTATACAGCCGCATGGTCGATCTGGCACGATAACTTTTGGTTTGGAGTAGGAACCGGAAATTGGAAGGTAGCCTACCAACAGGCTTATCAGGAAATGGGATCTGATATGGCAGAGGATCAATATGCCGATGCGCACAATCAATATTTAGCTTGGCTGGTACGATTTGGGCTGCTCGGAACCCTTCTAATTCTGTGTTTATTAGCCCTGCCGATTATCCAATCCGGGATGTGCCGAAATGCAATTGGGATGGCATTTGTGGCCATTTTGTTGATTAGTAACCTCGGCGATTCGAATCTGGACACCCATGTTGGCGGATACTTTTTCATTTTGTTTTATTGCCTTTTCCTGACAAACATCGATCAATTGGAATCGCCATCGAGTCAAATGGCCTAAAAGGGATTGTTCTTGACGGAATTCCTATAATAGAGCCGGTATTCGCTCGTTTTTTTGTTATTTTGAATCGCTGAAAACGAATAGAATGATTCAAACAATTACAATAATCGGAGCTGGAAATCTTGCCACACGGCTGGGGACGGCTCTTTATCAGGCAGGGTTGCAAATTATGCAGGTCTATAGTCGTACCGAGGCTTCTGCGGTTGCTCTTGCCAAACAGCTTAACTGCGACTTCACAGTTGAGATAAACAAGATCTGTCTGGATGCCGATTTGTTGATTTTTGCTGTGAAAGACGACGCACTTGAAGGTCTACTGGGACAGTTGGCTTGCAATGAAAAGTTGATTGTCCATACAGCCGGCAGTTTGCCCATGTCGGTTTTGGCAGGTCATTCGTGCAATTATGGTGTTTTTTATCCATTGCAAACATTCTCGAAACAGCGAGAGATTAGTTTTAAATCAATACCAATCTGTATCGAAGCTTCAAGTCCTGAAACTCTCGCCAAACTGAAGGCCTTAGCATCGCTCTTGTCAAATCAGGTTGAAGAGATTAATTCTGCTCAAAGGCAAAGTTTGCACCTGGCAGCGGTTTTTACTTGTAATTTTGTCAACCACTTTTATTACCTGGGGCAACAGGTAGTCGAGGAAAGTGGTGTCGATTTTAATTTACTGAAACCCCTAATTGTAGAGACCGCGGCTAAAGTGATGGAAGTTTTACCCTTTGACGCTCAAACCGGTCCAGCAAAACGATTTGACGAAGCAATTATTAATAAGCATTTGAAAATTTTAGAGCAACAACCTGAACTGCAAGAAATCTATAGTTTTGTATCTAAAAGTATTTTCGAGGCTCATAAAATACCAAATAAATGACATTTATAAAAGATAAACTGAAGGACATAAAAGCCCTTGTTTTTGATATCGACGGGGTTCTGTCGATGGATACCTCAGCGCTCAATTCAGAAGGTGATCCGGTTCGGACAGCCAACGTGAAAGATGGTTACGCTCTGCGAAATGCGCTGAATATGGGCTATCATGTAGCCATTATCACAGGTGGTGCGGTCGACCGGGTACGGATGAGATACGAAAAGTTAGGCGTTCCACATATTTACATGGGTGTTCGCGATAAAATACAGCCATTGAACGACTTTATGGAAAAGGTTGGCATTACTGCCGATCAAGTGCTGTATATGGGCGACGACCTGATCGATTTTCAAATTATGTCGTTGGTCGGATTTCCTTGCAGCCCAATCGACGCAGTGCACGAAATCAAAGAAATTTCTTTGTATATTTCTGATAAAAAAGGAGGAGAAGGATGTGTTCGCGACATCATCGAACAAGTCATGCGTGCACAAGACACCTGGATCAACGAAAAATCTTATTACTGGAGGTCAATCTAATGATGCTCGAAAATCTCATTAAATATAAATTGGTGCTAGCGTCAGCTTCACCGCGTCGCCAACAGTTGTTAGACGAGTTGGGCTTGAAATTTGAAGTCAGACCATCGGATTCTGACGAATTCTATCCGGAGGAACTTGGAATGACCGCTATTCCGGAGTATCTGGCTCAATTGAAAGCCGACTCACTGACCCAAAACATGGCTGACGATGAACTAATTATCACAGCGGATACCATTGTTTGGAAAGACGAAAAAGTTTTGGGAAAGCCGGCTGACAGGAACGAAGCATTCGATATGTTGAAATCCCTCTCCGGCTCACAACATCAGGTGATAACCGGGATGTATTTACAAAGCATCAATAAAAAAGTATCGTTCCATGCGGTTACCGAAGTTTGGTTCGATGAGATGAGCGATGACGAAATCAATTATTACATCGATAAATATCAACCCTACGACAAAGCAGGAGCTTACGGCATTCAGGAATGGATCGGTTTTGTGGGAATCTATAAAATCGAAGGATCGTTTTACAATGTGATGGGCTTACCGGTTCATAAATTGTATCAACATTTAAAGGAGTTTGAATAGAACCCGGTTTACAGCTGTCGCGCGAACAGGCTCTGAAAAACGGCTAATTTACTGATGAATGTCAGGCTGTCAATCAGGGGAGAGCCTTACTTTTGGATGCTGGCTTGCCGGCATTTTTTATTTCATCCGATAAAGTCAAAAAGAATAGAAAACGATAAGTGAAGAAAATGGTGAAAATTAAAATTCTACTGTTGGGAATATTAGTGCATTGCATTCTAATCGCCTCGGGTAACGAGGGAATGTGGATCCCAACCTTACTTAAAAAGTACAATATCGACGAAATGAAGCAAATGGGCTTTAGGCTCACTGCTGATGATATTTACAGTATTAACAACAGTAGTATGAAAGACGGTGTGGTATTGTTCGGACGTGGCTGCACCGGTGAAATGGTTTCCGATCAAGGTCTACTGTTTACAAACCATCATTGTGGCTATTCGCAAATTCAGTCGCATAGTTCAGTCGAAAATGACTACCTGACAAATGGTTTTTGGGCGAAGTCGCAAAAAGAAGAACTCCCAAACCCCGGTTTGACAGTGCGTTTTCTCGATCGTATGGAGGACGTGTCGCAACAGGTTTTTGCAGGAACCGATAGTTTAAAAGGTCAGGATTTGACGAATCGAATACAACGAAATATCACCAAAATCGAAAGAGCAGCGAAGGATAGTAATCACTATGAGGTCGTTGTGAAGCCAATATTCAACGGGAATCAGTATTTTCTGTACGTCTACAAAGTTTTTAGCGATGTACGTCTGGTTGGAGCTCCTCCCTCGGCTATTGGAAAGTTTGGTGGTGATACCGACAACTGGATGTGGCCCCGGCATACCGGCGATTTTTCGGTGTTTCGAGTATATGCCGATAAAAATAATGAGCCAGCCGACTATTCACCAGACAATGTTCCGTACAAGCCCAAAGCCTTCTTCCCCATTTCAATGAAGGGAATTCAACCCGAAGATTTCATCTTGATTTTTGGCTTTCCCGGAAGTACCAATCAGTATCTGCCCAAAGTGGCGGTAGATTTGCTGATGAACCAAAGCAATCCGGATCGAATAGAAATCAGAACGAAGAAACTCGACATTCTTCGGTCACATATGGATGCTGATCCAAAAGTACGGATTCAGTATGCGGCTAAATATGCGTCAACCAGTAATTCGTGGAAACGATGGCAAGGCGAAATTCGTGGTTTGAAACGGATGAACGCGCTGGATATGAAACAAAATTTTGAAGATGAATTTGAAGCATGGGTTCAGACAGATAGCCGATTGAAAGCCCAATATGGAAGTGTTTTGAACGTGTTCGAGAAGCTTTATTATGACCTGATTCCCTACGATCGGGCAAAAAACTATTACGATGAGATTGTGTTTCGTGGAACTGATATATTTAGTTTGGCGACCCTTGTTCCACGAAATAAAGCCAGCTGGGAACAAGCCGGAGCAGACGTTCAACTTAAACTGAAAGACGAGCTCATTGTAAAACTAGACAAGCATTTTAAAGATTTCGACCAGGCGACAGATGAACAGGTCTTTACCGAACTGATGCGTATGCTGAGAGCAGATTTGGATCCGACGCTTCTTCCGAAGGAGTTCAAGAAATTGCTGGGAAAATACGACGACCAAAAATTACTTCAAAAGGTCTATCGAAAGTCGATTCTGACCAATCGGGTAAAGCTGGCCGAGCTAATTCATAATCTGGATGAAAAAGGAATAGAGCAATTGCAAAACGATCCAATCATTTCGCTCTTCGATAATTTGCGCGGCTATTATCTGACCAATGTGGAAAAGCCATACCGGGAATTAAACGACGCGATAGAAAAGGCGCAAAAGACCTATATGGCCGGCATTTTGGAGATGAAAGAAGGAGAAGCTTTATATCCCGATGCGAACCTGACTTTACGCGTAGCGTACGGAAAAGTAGAAGGTTATCGGCCCTATGACGGTGTCGAATATTTGAACTTTACCACGCTCAAAGGAATTATGGAAAAGGATAATCCCAATATTTACGATTACGATGTGCCTCAGCATCTGAGAGATTTGTATGCTTCGAAAGATTTTGGCCGGTATGCAGTAAATGGGGAAGTTCCTGTTGCGTTCACCGCTTCGGTACACACCACAGGCGGAAACTCAGGTAGCCCGGCAATAAATGAAAACGGAGAATTGGTTGGGATTAATTTCGATCGCTGTTGGGAGGGCACTATGAGCGACATTCTGTTCGATCCCGATCAATGCCGAAACATCATGATTGATGTGCGTTACCTGCTCTTCATCATTGATAAGTTTGCCGGAGCAGGCTACCTGTTGGACGAAATGAAGCTGGTGACCGAATAACCGAAAATACAACAAAGGAGGCTTTGGCAGCCAAAAATGAAAGGATGTCATCTCTGGTAAAGATGACATCCTTTCATGCATTTCGGGTGATGTGTTTCGTTGCTGAAGGAGAGTAAATTGGCCTTTTTGTTTGAAGATTCTGTTGATCCGAAAATGGATTCTTCAACCTGTTTGATGCAGATTTAAAATTATTTCACGTTCTTGGGAAACTGAAAATTGGGATATGGAAGAAAGACAGAGTGTTCGATGTAATAAGTATTTAAGCGAAATAGGCTTTTGTTCACGAAGGGAGGCCGATGAATTGGTGCGCAGCAAACGAGTAACCATTAACGACCAGGTTGCCGAATTGGGAGCGCTGGTTTCTGATGGAGATGTGGTGAAGGTTGATGGCGACACGCTTTCTGCCCCCAAAAAAGCAAAATTCGTTTACATTGCTTTTAATAAGCCTGCCGGAATTGTTTGTACGACCGATGGTAAAAGGGAGAAAAACAATATTGTCGACTTTATTGGGCACGACAAACGTATTTTTCCGATTGGACGACTCGACAAGGATAGTGAAGGCCTGATTTTTTTAACCAACGATGGCGATATTGTCAATAAAATTCTGCGGGCTGAAAACCAACACGATAAAGAATACGTCGTATCGGTGAACAAAGCGATTGATGCGGCTTTTATCGAAGGAATGGCTGGAGGCGTGCCAATTCTGGGGACTAAAACCAAAAAGTGTGAAGTTGAGATGTTGGGCAGACAACAGTTCCGTATCGTTCTAACGCAGGGACTTAACCGGCAGATTCGGCGCATGTGCCAATATTTTGGCTACGAGGTAAAATCGCTTACCCGCATTCGAATTATGAATATGAAGCTGGATTTGCCAGTTGGTAAATGGCGAAATTTTAAAGAACACGAAATAGCTGAACTAAAAGCACTGATTTCCGGTTCCAGCAAGATCGCCGGTTCGCCGTCAGCTAAATCAACCGGAAGTTCCGGTAGAAGCTCTCAAAACAGTGCAACTCCCAAAGCCCGACCGCCGAAAAAAGGAACAACCGAAAATAAAGGGAGTTGGGTAAATCCAAAATCAAAATCTTTACGAAACTCGGGGCGCAGAAAATAATCCTTTTTATTTTCTGCAGAACTCTCTTTATTTGTTGAATTTCGTAGCATTCATCACCGGTGATTTAAACGGTAATTACAATCATACCATCGACAATCTGTAGCGGATACGTTTTTAGTGGTCCAAATGGGAGGTTGTCAACATCTAATTGTTTCAGAAGATCTTCATCAATTTTATCAATCCGAACTGCTCCGGTTGTCAGATCGAAACAGGTGCCGTGGTTCGAGCAGGTTAACGTGCCTTCTTCAACCCGACCGCTAACCAATCGGGTTTGGGCATGTGGGCAGAGGTTGTCTACTGCAAAATAAGCTCCGTCGGTATAAACGAGCAAAATTTCCAACCCATCAACTACTACAACTTTTTTACCAGACGACTGGCATTCTTCCAACGAACATACTTCAATATTTTTCATGCCTTAAAACTAAACGAATCATTGAAAGAAACACACCTAAGCATTCGGGTTTTCCGAAATAGTAATAATGGGCTAACACTAATTTGGGCAGCTATTACCTGTTTGAGTCGCAGCGAAAACGGGTGTTTATTTTAGTTTATCAACGATATAGGAATGAAGATTTTCCTTTAAATAGAAATAACTGTTGGAGTTGTAGAACTCGGTATTTTCATAGCCGATTGGAAATCCTTTTTCTACGTAATCGTCATTAATTTCAACGGTTAAGTCCAATAATGAATTGAAGACATTGCCTTGCTCATTGCTGTTAATGTCGATGAATTTTACCGTGGCGCTTGGGGAGAAGTCGCAATCTGAGAGGCAAAGCTTTTTTATCGCTTGTCCTTGGTCGGATCTAAAATAGACGATATCGTTTTTCAAGTCAGCCACCACTTGCCATTCTCCGGGTTTTATCCGATCCAACACACTAAAGGCAAAGCTGACCGGGTTTTCGTTGTTCGATGAGTCGTAGTTCGAAATGTGATAGGCTGCTTTTGCGAATCTGTTTTCCCAACTTTGAGGGTTTAAAGACAAGGTCTCAGTTCCCCCAAACGGTTCAAATTTTTTGATTTGGATTAACTCATCCTGATATTTTTTGTTGCACAAAATCGGAATTGGCATCGTTTCCCCGGTTGATATACTGTATTTGCCATCAATTAGCTCAATCGCAGCAGTATTTCCGTCCTTGTCGCTAATAAAGAAATGACTTCCCGGAAATGTCGGCCACCAGTCAATGTTTGCTGTCGTTTGCAAACCGTCAATCACTTCAGATACAGTCGCATAGTTGTCCAGTTGATATTGGATCCATTGGGCCCAAAACATGTTCGGTTTTAGGCTGTCTTTCGCGGTGAAGGTATGATCGAGAAACAATTCGACAACAAACAAGCCTTTTTCATTTACGCCATAACACGGAAGGTCGAGCCCAAGTAAATTAAAACTTATTGAACCATACTTTGAAGTCCACTCCATCTCCGGTTCTGATGGTTTTTCCTTCGACACAAGATGCTTCCAGCTTAAATTTCGTTTAACAACATTTCGTTTATTCGAGACCACTATCCCGGGCATCGACTTCCAGTTTTCGTTAAACCCAACGATACAATAATTATCTCCTTTCATTAAAAAGGCAGAGCAACTAAACACATTCGTATTCTCAACAATTAAGCACACAAAGGCGAAGGTAATCTTCAAGATGAATTGGATTCGTTGTTTCATTAGGTTGTTTTGTCAGTTTGAGCAGTCTAACTTCGAGCAATTGGATGATCAGGCAGTGCCGTTTCCAGGTTCAATTTACAAAACTTCACCGAAGGTATTCACCGATAAGAAACATTTATCGGTATTCAGAAATAATTGAAATTTGTTCACCGGCTATTCGGGTTCGGTTTTTTTTTTGCCCGGTTGTTACCCGAAATTGAAGAGATGGATTTTCCCCAGTTTGAAGCCAAAGCTAGTTCGCATTGCCAAACCGGTAAACCAACGAGAGCTGTTGCTGCTGGTCGAGCGTGCTTCCGTCCACTAAGTGAAACGAAAGGTTGAACGTACCCTGAATATTGTTGTATTGCAGAAATTTCCAGATCACATCAGTGCGCAGGTAGCTGTCTTGTGCATAGTACGGGTCACCGTTCATTAGTTGGTGTCCTTCGCCAAAACTAAAAGTCGACCGCAGGGCAAAGCGTTTGCCTTCTCCATAAAGCTGCCCGCTCAGGCTGGTGCCGGTCGTGTAGCCATCATCAACATTCCGTTCCCGAATCGATGAGCCTAAAACGCCCACTTTCAGATAGGCTTTTTGAAGTCCGGTTAATTGTTGAAAGTTGTACCCTAAATACAATGCATACCCCATATTGTCGGAAATATGTTCGTCGGCGTTTTCGGCAGCGGTAAGTGCATGGTGATAGAGCAACAGGTAATTCTGAAAATAAAACAGGTTGAAGCGCATCTCTCCCGACAGACCGGCCATAAATGTTTCGCGTTGGGTCATTGTTTGTCGGCTGGTCCAATCAACAAAGCCCAGTTGATGGCCCCAGCTCCAGCTATGCTTACCGAACAATCCTTCAATATTGGGACGGTAATACAAGAAGGTGTCAGCGAGCATGGCCAGCGGAAAATCCAGCAAGTCCATTCGCGGAAAGGCGCCGAAAAAGAAGGTGTTTGTTTGGTCGTTGTAGCGGTAGTAGGCTGTTAGTTTGGGCTTCACCTGATCGGCCTCGGTGCCAAATTCGAACAAGTGACTCAGGCCGAACCGAAATCGGTGCAGGCTGTCGATGGTTGTTCCCAGCTCGATGCTGGTTCGCTCGCCCATGATGGTTTGTGGGTAGCTGTATTTTTGTGTGAATTCGCGGTTATCACCAATGCCATGGAACAGAACCTCGTACTCAGGTTTTTGTGCCATACTGGTCATACTTATGGTGAAGAGTAAAATGAAGGTGAGAAATTGCTTTGTCATAGTTGAGTTATTCTTTCGCGAATTAAACGAAATTGAAGCTTGGATGTTGTTGCTCCGTGTCGATCCTAAAATTGAATTAATCGCATAAAATGTACATGTCGCGTTTCGGATTAATGCACATGACCGGAATATTTCCGGCCCGTTTCACAAGCTTGGTTTCGGGCAATCCAATCATGATATCGAGCAGGCTAATGTGTTGGCTGGCCGGAATAATCATCAGATTATGGGCGTCGACCCGACAACGATCAAGCGACTCAAAGGGCAGTTTGTAACTGCCTTTTTGCGATTCGGAGAATTGCACATCAACCTGAAGTTTGTATAGCAGCTGTTCGATAAATTTGCGGTTTTTGCGTACCATTAACTGGTTGTCCTTGTTTGTTTCGCGGGCGCAAAAAACCTCAATAGCCGATTGGTTGAACCGGCCAAAGTAGGAGGCCCATAGTGCCGTGTCTTTCATTACTTTTCGGTAATCAACCGGCAGCATGGCCCTGTCGTAGCGCAGACTTTCCGGGCTGCTTCCGTTAATAAACAAAAAGGGAATCTGACTTTCCTGTAACGCCTGAATTTTAGTTTTCAGATTTTCCACATTCAAAACCAACATAATCGCGTCGTACTCTTCAGCGATCCGCGAAATGTTTCGGCTTAAATTGCCTTTCAACGTCAGGCTCGAAATCGTCGCCGACGGGAAATCTTCTTTCAACCTTCGGATAATTAGTCCAAGACCTCTTTGTGCACCAAGCTTGTTGTCTTTCGACCCATAACCATAGGGGTGAAAAAGGCAAAGCTCTTTCTTGAAAATCTGGCTAATTCGCAATCCATGTACAATGGCGTCGTTCATCGACTCCGAAAAGTCGCAGTAAACCATTATTCGTTGTTCAGAAGTTTTGCTCATAATTAGTAGGCAAAACTATCTATAATTTTCTAGAAGCTTCGGTTTTGGACTAAAAAAGTTGGCTGTATTGCTTGTTCGTTTCGTATGGGTTTGGAAGTTGAGAAGTCCTCCATGTTTTTATAAAAATCGGATTTGCTACGATTGAGTGAAAGCATTGATCCTGATTTTGCTAAGCGGTAAAATTTAAGCTGAAATTCAATAACGAGCAGCTGACCAAAATCAGCACGAATTATTGATGGCTTTACTACCTTTGGTAAAAACCAGATTGAATCATGCTTAATCAAGCTTTACTTCATCCAAAGTCTATTGTTGTTGTTGGAGCCTCTAATACGCTATCGAAGCCAGGAGGTCATTTGTTGCAAAATTTGCTGGTGCATCCTTTTACCGGCGATTTGTATGTGGTGAATCCTCGGGAGGATCGTATTCAAGGCATCGAGGCTTTTGCTTCAGTTGATGAACTGCCGGCGGTTGATCTGGCTATTTTGGCCATCCCCGCAGCTGCCTGTGTCGATGCGGTAGAGGTGTTAGCAAGGGATAAAGGAGCGAGGGGATTTGTGGTAATTTCGGCCGGATTTTCGGAAAGCGGAGTTGAAGGAAGGGAGTTGGAAACCCGATTGTTGTCGTTGGTTAATTTATACCAAGCCAGCTTAATTGGTCCTAATTGCATCGGATTAATCAGTGCGACTTATGCAGGGGTGTTTACCAGTCCGGTTCCCGCTTTGGATCCGCAGGGAATCGATTTTATTTCGGGTTCGGGTGCAACAGCTGTTTTTATCCTCGAGTCGGGGATGGCTAAAGGCTTGCGTTTCGCATCGGTGTTTTCTGTCGGGAATTCGACCCAAATTGGTGTCGAAGAAGTACTCGAACATTTTGACCAAACTTTCGATCCGCAGCAAAGTTCTCGGGTTAAATTGCTGTACTTGGAAAGTATTCGCAACCCACAAAAACTACTGAAACATGCCGGTTCGTTGATTCAGAAGGGCTGTCGGATTGCGGCCATAAAAGCAGGAGTTGGCGATTCGGGAGCAAGGGCGGCACTGTCGCACACCGGCGCTTTGGCATCTTCCGATCTGGCAGTTGACGCGCTGTTTCGCAAGGCCGGAGTTATTCGCTGCTATGGGAGAGAAGAGTTAACAACGATGGGCGGTTTGCTGCTTTCAAAAGAAATGGCCGGAACTAACTTCGCCGTCATCACCCATGCCGGTGGTCCTGCTGTTATGTTGACCGATACGCTTGAGAAGGGAGGTTTTAAGGTGCCTCGGATCTTGGATTCAGAAAAAAAAAGCAAATTAAAGGCAAAACTGTTTCTGGGGGCATCGGTCGAAAATCCCATCGACTTTTTGGCTACCGGTACGGCCGATCAGTTGAGTGAAATTATTGATGCCGGCGAGAATGACTTTTCCGAAATTGATGCGATGGTGGTTATTTTTGGTAGTCCTGGACTGGGGGCGGTCGATCGGGTTTATCAGGTGCTTAAAGCTAAGATGAAAAGCTGTCGGAAACCAATTTATGCGGTGTTGCCATCGGTCGTGAATGCCGAGGCGGAAATGCGCGAGTTTATTGCATCTGGTCAGGTTTGCTTCCCCGATGAGGTGGAGCTGGGAAAAGCATTGATTCGACTCAGGGAACAATCTGTTCCGAAAATAGCCACACACGAGGCTTTTCCGATTGATCAGGAAGCTGTTCGTGCAATTATGTCGAATGCTCCGGATGGATTTTTAGAGCCTGCTATTGCCGGCGAGCTGCTTAAGGCGGCCGGAATTCCAGTTGTGGCAGATTGTGTCGCTCATTCCGAGAATGAAGCATTACAGGCGGCTCGGCAACTCGGTTTTCCGCTGGTTATGAAGGTTGTTGGTCCGTTGCATAAAAGCGATGTTGATGGGGTTGTGTTGGATATCAATACGTTTGACGAGGTTGTGGTCCATTTTCGTCGATTAATGAACGTTCCCGGAACGCATGCGATCTTGCTTGCCCAAATGGTTTCAGGCATGGAGCTCTACATAGGCGTGAAAAAGGAAATCGGTTTTGGGCATCTGGTTTTGTGTGGATTAGGTGGGGTTTGGCTCGAAGCGATCCGCGATATTCAATGCAGTCTGGCACCACTTAGCGTCGAAGAGGCCGAACAAATGATCACGAAGCTTAGCGCATATCCAATTTTGGCAGGTTTCAGGGGCAAGGCAGGAATTGATTTGGCTGGTTTTGTAGCGTTGCTTTGTCGGGTATCGCATCTTTTGCAGCTTGCGCCCGAAATTTGCGAAATGGATTTGAACCCGATATTAGCGCAAGCCACATCGTTTCAAGCTGTCGATATACGCATTCGAATCGCGAACCAAGTTTCAAAATAAACAGAAGAGGAATTGGTTCGATGTAGAATAGCAGAATTTGAAACCTCGCACATTACATGATAATTAATTTTACGATTTTAATAGCGTCATTGATCAGGATCATTGGAATTTTGTTCGATCTTGAAAGTCCATAGCTGAAGTATGAGAAATAGAAAACTGATTTATTCAAGCCCGTTTCTTTTGTTGATAGTTCTGTTGCTGAATTTAACTGCCAGCGCTCAGGCTCCAACCGAACCGAAGCGCCCAAAAGTTGGATTAGTATTGAGTGGTGGAGGTGCAAAGGGATTTGCGCATATCGGCGTGATTAAAGTATTGGAGGAGGAAGGAATTCCCATTGACATTATTGTTGGAACCAGTATTGGTAGTTTAATTGGCGGGATTTATTCATTGGGGTATTCATCGGACGAATTGGAAAAAATAGTGCAGGCCCAGAATTGGGAGCAGGTGCTGTCGGATGACGTTTCGCGCTTATACCTTTCGCCTCGAGATCAGGCGCTGAAACAGCGCTATCTTTTCTCGTTGCCCTTCAATAATCAGCGTAAGTTGAGTTTGCCGCAGGGCGTAATTCGTGGACAAAATGTAATGAACGTGTTTTGCGGCCTGGCCGGCAATGTGCCCGGTGATGCTGATTTTACGAAATTTCCGATCGCTTTCGCGTGTCTGGCTACCAATTTGGAAAATGGAAATGAAGAAATTCTCGATCATGGCTTTCTTCCAACAGCAATGTATGCGAGTATGGCCATCCCCGGGGTTTTCTTACCTGGCGAGCACGATGGCAAGTTGCTGGTCGATGGGGGAGTCGTGAACAATTTCCCGGTTGATGTGGCGAAAAATATGGGAGCCGATATTATCATTGGTGTCGATATACGCGACGATTATTACGATCGGACTCAAATTAAGTCGTTGGGTGAAATATTTTTGAACCTCATCAATTTTTACAGTAAAAGTAAAGATGAGGAAAACCAAAGCTTTTGCAACCTGATTATTCGACCGAATGTGTCAGGTTTTACCGGAGCCAGTTTCAGCCGAGCAGCTTCGGATACGCTTGTTAAGCGAGGAGCTGAGGCAACCTTGAATTTGCGCGAACAAATTCGGGAATTGAAGAAGCAGTATCAACTTGAGCCGAGGTCAGTTTCCCGCGAGTTGGTAGAGCAACAGAAGTGGTTTGTTTCCGATATTAAGCTGCAAAGCGACAAGGAGATGAACAGGTCGTTTTTAGAGGAAATTATGAATCTGCCTGTTGATCAACGATATGACTATGCCGATATAAAAGGAGCGATAGATCGTTTGTACGGAACCGGTGGGTTCGATCATGTGTATTTCGAACTGGATGATAATGAAAACGGAAAAACGCTTGTACTGCATTTAACACCAAGAGAGGCTCGGTCGCAGAATATTGGGTTCAGAGTAAACACAACCGAAGCAGCTGCCTTACTATTGAATGCCACTTGGAAAGACTATTCCCGAACCTTTAGTTTTCTGTCGGTAAGTACTGAGCTGTCGGCCAACCCAAGCTTGGAACTGGTGGCCGAAACAAATTGGCATGGATTTCCCGATTTAGGTTTTGCGGTCAATGCCAAATATCAAAATTATAATATTTATAACGACGGAAAGAAGGCTTTCGACGCGGATGTTTTTTATACTTCCGGAAAGATTTATATTGAACAGCGATCTAATACGTTTAGGACCGGGTTTGCCTTTCAGGAAGAGTTTTTTGATGGTGATGTTTTTGCCAGGGATGCATCGGATATACTCTCCGACCAAACCAGTTTTTTACTTAGTGGCGCCAGTTTTTACCTGTCATTCGATAATCAGGATCAGTTTTATTTTCCTCGAAAAGGAACCCGGCTTTATTGCGAATTCAATTTCAATACCGATTTGAAGAAAGATGGCGAGTCGTCGCCCTTCCTTTTGTTGAAAATGGAGAATATTTTCCCGGTTAGCTCTAAAACCGCATTCCTGGTGAATTTATACGGACGAGGAATTCTCAACGAATATTTCCCGTCAATCAAATCAACTTTAATTGGTGGCGAAGCTTATTCCCGCTATTTCAATTATCATTTCCCCTTCACCGGAATGCCGCCTGTAGTTATCGGCGAGCGGTACTCTGCGATCGGTTTGCTGGGAGTGCGTTTTCGCCTGTCATCGAGCCAGTATCTTTCGTTTGTCTTCAATAGCTTGCAGCAAGGACGCGAATACAATGAAATTCTTCCGGAGTTGGCGGTCTACGGCGGAGGTGTAAAATACTCGCTAAAAACCATCGTCGGTCCGCTGGATGTTGGTGTGGGCTATTCCGATTATCATAGCAAGCCAACTTTCTCTGCCAACCTGGGTTATTGGTTCTAATTTGGCCCTAAATTTTTGTGGCTCTGGCTGTTTCCACTTCATTGAATGGCTGGGGATTGAAGTCTGTTCATATCTTTTTTTATGCCCGTGCGTAAATAAAACCGTTGATTTGAATGAGAACGGACTTTATTCCCTGACGATATGAATATAACTGAACTTCTTTCGGGCGAAAAGGTTGAGCGATTGAAAAGTATTGAAGAGAAGCTCCTGTCGCGTCGTAAAAATGGTAAAGTAGCCGGAATTGCCGCTATGTTAACCGCAGTGGGACAAGTACTGGTGTTGTTTTGGCCGGTTTTAAAAGAAATGCTAAGCGATGAAAAAACAGTTGATTTAACCCCGTATTTCATCAATCCGGTTAACTACGCGCTGCTTTTGCTGGTGGTCATTTTCCTGTTGATTTATTTTTTGCTGCGGCGGACTAGTGTTTTGTTAAAAGCAACAGAAGAGCCGTTTCGATATACTTTTTACGTTGAACCGTTTCAATTTTTGGAACAGGTAAACGATGCGTTTCAGCTAAAGAATGTGGAACGATTGAAGATGCTCAATTACGATCTCACCGAGCTGATTAATAAACGCATCAAACGATTTTCTATTCTGAAAGAAGAAAGCTCTGATGAAGAGAAATCGATGCAGGCAACTGACCCCAGGAAAACGTCACACATTCGGATTTACGGAAATTATTCGGTACGCGAAGACAAAGAAAACGGCGATTGGATCATTCATATCATGCCTTACGTTCAGGTTGGCAATTCCGCGCGCCCGGCGACTTTGGCCCAATCGGTCAGGTTTTCGCTCACCACCGACGAAACACCCGATATCCTCGACACCCGCGAATATAATCAGCTGATGGAGCGGGTTTATTCAAGAGTAACCACCGAAATTTATTCGCGAATAAAGCAGGATATCGACGGTAAAGTTAAGCTGTTCCCAACTTCATTCCTTCAGGAAAACGCGCTGTATCAGGAAGCGCGCGATATGGCGGCATCGAATACCATTAATGCATTCGACAGTGCAATTGACTTGTACGAGCGAGCCATGCATCAGAGCGAAACTTCTATTCGGGTAAAATTTGCCCGTTGGTTGCTCCTGATCCCCCTGCTCCGTTTTTCCATTATTCGTTTTCTACATCACTATTCCCGAATCCGGATCGGCCATTCGCTCTGTCTTATTTATAAAAAGCGAATCGCTAGTTTGTCGGGGCGAAATGCCAATCCAATTTTTGAAATCAGGCATAACCTAAAGATGGTGATCTCCCGATTGGAACAGGCTATCTTTCTAATTGGCCGGAACCCGGGAAACCGTCCGTATCAGGAAGATTTGAAAACGTTTATGAATTTGGCATTTTTGTCGTTCCCGACGGACTCGCTGATGCGAAAAATATTGTTGCGACCTTCCCGCAGTTTATTCGATGATACCCGGGAAATCCTTTTCAATGCTTATGTCGTCCATGCTCTTTCCGACACCTTGCTGAATGCCTTTAAGCTGGCTCGTGAGCAGCTGGAATGTGCCAAAGCGCTGGCTCCCGACCTCTGCCGGAATAGCGTGCTGTACATCTTAGCCGAAGGATATCTGGAGCCTGACATCGACAAGGCAATCTTGCTGTTTCAAAAGGCCTGCGAAAAAGATCCGAGTTTTCAAATCGCCCGTTATGATCTGGCATTCTGGAGTGAAATGAAATTTCGTAAAGACGGACTAACTGATCGTGACCAGGCGTATTTGGTATTAGGTGAATATGATAATGTATTGAAAGTCAATCCGGGAAATATAGCAGCTCTTGCCGCACAGGGATATATTTACTGGATTTTGAAGGAGTTGAACAAAGCCAGGCGAAAGTTTGAAGAGGGAATTGAAATAAAAGCGATTGTGAGCGAAACGTTTGTTGGTATTTTATGGTGCGGTCTGGCTCGCGTGTATGCCGAAAAAGGTTACATCACCAAAAGCTTCAACTACTATAATCAGGCCATTGTGTCCAGCCCAAATGTTGGTGCTTATTTCATGTACGATAACTCCAATCTCAATACTTCTTTTTACGAATTTATTTCTCCCGGCTTGCTAAATCGTTTTGAAGATTATCAGCATAATTTCTTTCATTTTCGAAGTTTTGGGGTGAACAATGTCGCTCAATTACCCGATGAGCAGGGGTTGTTGCGAAAGGCCTTGCAGGAAAGAAATACGGCTTTTGTTTCGGACATGCTGCATCGGCACGGACTAACGTCCGGCTCACTGGAGATCATCCCCGGAGAAAGTTCAGAGCATTGGACGATTAAATCGAAAAGCGATGAGTTGATGCCATCGGCCCGCATGCAGTTCTACATGCTCGAACTGTCGGAGAAGTCCATCATCGTTCGTCAGGAAGCTTCCGATAATTTGCTGCATGCAGTTAGCAGCTATATTTTGAACGATCTCGGGAATGCCCGGCTGAATTTCTTTCGGCGTTTTGGCGACCAGTCACAACTAAATCAATCGGTAGCTCATTTTGAAGAAGCGATTAAATTCAACGCTAAAAACCTAGTGGCCAAGTACAACAAGTCGTTGGCGCTGCTCTATCAAAAGCCATTGTTGAAACAAATTGATGAGGCTGAAATTGAATGGGACAACATTCGCGAACTCATTGATATTTCAGCGGAAGTGATTCAAAACTATCCGAATTGGATGGAAGGCTTGTCATCGTATTTCGAAATCATGAAACGAACCCGCCAGGACTTGATTGTTCGCAAAGCAGACCTGGAGGCAAAGATAAAACAGCACGAAAAGGTTGAACAGGTGTTCAAACTAAATGTGTTGCAAAGCGGTGCTCCCTCGCAGCAAGTGTTCGATTCCGGAACTGGTGAATTGTCCTCGGTGAATAAAACAACTAACCGAACTGCTCCTGTTAGCAAGGTGGCGGTGTTGGAGCCCAGCGAAAGCCAGACGGTTGACGTTCCGGAAATGACCAAACAGGTTGATCAGATTCGGACAATTCTGGGGATAATCGATGAGAATATTCGGAAGTTGGTGTGGAAGTCGATAGAATCGACCAGCTATGATCCACTTTATCAGGGATTGCAATTGGGTGATTTCGATTCGCAGGCAATCCTTCAATTGATGGATAAAGAAATTGAATGGGTGAAGCTAAACGAGATGGATGCCCGCTCGTTGAAGCTGTATGCTACTGCATTTCAGTATTTTAAAGCGAGTGATTTGTCCGCGAATTATGAAGCTGTTTCCCGCTTGTTCGATCACTTGCTGAATTATTTCTTCCCCGAAGATTTTGATATTTCACTATTGCGGAAGAGCTTGCTCGACGAGATCTCCGGAACAGATCGATACCGCAACGAGGGCTACGAAGTTATCCGGACAAAAGGACGCTTGAGTCTAGCAATTATGGAAAGCCTTCGGAACGAGGAGGTACCGCCAAAATTGAAGGCATTTTTTATCGGGTTGGGATTACCGCTGGAAAAAGATTACGACTGTCAGCTCGAGGATCAATCAAACGAGCATGTTCGTTTTGCAATTACCTGTAAAGACCGACACGATTTGAAACGACGCCATTTCTTGGTTCGGAAAAAAGGGAAACGCATTCAAATCGCCCAATCGCGAGCCGATTATTACGATGAGATTTTAAAATCCTTCACCCTGTTTTCTCTGGCTCAGGATGCTGTTAATTTCGAATACCTAAATTATTATGCCGCGAATTACTTATCGGAAGCGGCCTACAAGAACTGCCTGGTCAATGCGTTATACAGGAACTTCAACCCAATGATCCTGGCATTGTATTCACAGTCACGGGTTGACTGTGACGAACTTATTCGTGTAATTTCTGAATTTGAGAAAAACCTCAACGTAGATGAATCGCCGGTGACCATGGCGAACGTGTATAACCGAGCCGGTAACTTGCTTTACGAAAAGGGGAGGGTGCGCGAAGCAATAAAATATTATCAGAAAGCTACTGCTTTGGATGAAACGAAGCCTATTTACAGGGCAAATCTTGGGTTGATGTATGCTCAACTCGATCCGGCAGACTACAAAAATGCAGATCACAATTACCAGTTGGCTGTGGCACTTCGCAAGAAAGCTGTATCCGATGATTATGATTTGGAATTTTATTTGGAAGGATGGGCTGAAGTGCTTTATAAGATCGATAAACTGGAACTTTTCGAATCCGAAGCAAGCAAACTCACGAGAGCAGGGGCGGATATGGCGCGTTTAGCCGGTGTTTATAACCGTATTGGCAACCTGTATTTTGGCGATCGGCGATTGAATGAAGCGATCGGCTTTTATGAACAAGCCATCCTTTTCGATCCAATTCGACCGATTTTTCATGCCAATCGGGCATTAATGGCTTTGGAGCTTGAAAGTCCCGATTATGAGCTTGCCCTGGCCGAGTATCAAAAAGCTTTAAAGCTACGTAAGGAACTGGATAAAGACGAGTTCAGTCTGTCGTATTATTATGAGTATTTGGCCGATACGTCGTTTAAAGCCGGTAAAATGCAGGAGTTCATCACACAATGGGAGGGGGAAGATCCATCGATTTTAAAAGCGGAAGATAAAGCGAATGTTTACAATAGGCTCGGTAATTTGTACTATAACGGCGAGCAATACCAGCAAGCCAAAAATTGCTATGCCGAAGCGATTCGGTTAGTTCCCCAACGCCCAATTTATCAGGCCAACATGGGACTCGTGTTGAAAAATCAACCATCGCCCGATGTGCAGCAGGCCTTGCAGTTTTACAAAGAAGCCGTACGATTGCGCAGGGTGGCTGCATCTGATGAATATTCACTGAGTTACTATTTGGAGTATTATGCCGATTGTGCCCGTAGTGCCGGATGTTTGTCGGATTTTATGGCTGTATTTGATCGGAAAGAGCTTGAACGCGAAAAGCCGGAAGATGCGGCCAGTTTATATAATTTACTGGGCAATCTTCTTTTTCAGGACTCGCGGGTTTCGGATGCCATTCCGTATTACCAATTGGCGATTAAATTGCAAGAGAATCGCCCGATTTTCTATGCCAACCTGGGCTTAATGTTCACGAAACAGATTTCGCCCGATTTGCAGACTGCTTATTCATTTTATGTGAAGGCTGTTTCGGTGCGAAAGAATGTCCGGGAGGATGCATATGATTTGTCGTACTATCTCAACTATTTGGCCGATTCGGCCGTTCGGGTGGAACGATTGGCGGAGTTTTCAACCTATATGGACCAGTCGGGCGATTTGATTGATAAGCCGGAAGAGTTGGCCTATTTGTATAATATTATTGGGAATGCGCTTTATGAGTTGGGCAACCCGGGTGAAGCAAAGAGCTGGTATTCTAAAGCGATTGAATTGAATGCGCAGCGTCCGGTATTCTATTCTAATCTGGCGCTCATGTATCGCGAGCTTTCACCTCCGGATTATCAACAGGCGCTAAAATACTACGAACAAGCTTATCGGATTCGGGAAACCCTTGAGCAGGATGACTACGATCTGACGTTCTTTCAATCCCAAATCGACCAGGTGAAGGCGCTCATTTAAATTGAATTTAGTCTGAGATTGCAGAACATTTTGTCATGTGGTTATTTTCTCAGCAACAGGTTTTCACGGTAAACTTCCAAGGCTGCCGGAAAAGGCTGAAGGGCTCGTTCAAAAATCCCCAGCGAGTAGGCAATGGTTAAACCATAATTGGTAATCGGAATTGATAACTGACGGGCCTTCATTATACGCGACAACATTTCACGTCGGTTCCACATACAAGCTCCGCAGTGGATGATGATTTTGTAATCCGTGATGTTTTCGGGGAAGTCGCGTCCCCGGGCGTGGTCAATCTCCAGTTTTCCACCAACATATTGGGTCAGCCATCGCGGAATTTTTACCGTACCAATGTCTTCGCCAATCGGGTGATGCGAACAGGCTTCAGCGATCAAAATTTTGTCACCGGCTTTTAACTGGTCAATCGCCATCGCTCCACGAACCATCTCTGCCAAATCGCCCTGATGGCGCGCAAATAAAATGGAGAAGCTTGTCAATGGAATATTGGGAGGCGTATCAGCGGCTACTTTTAAAAAGGCCTGACTATCGGTTACCACCAGTTTGGGCGGTGTGTTCAGCCGGTTCAAAGCTTCGCGCAATTCGCGTTCTTTAACTACCATACAGAACGAATCGCCGTCGAGCAGGTCGCGTATACTTTGCACTTGTGGCAGAATTAAACGGCCTTTAGGGGCTTCTTTGTCAATCGGAACTACCAGCATTGCCATTTCGCCGGGGCCAACCAAATCCGAAACAATGGCTGGTCGGTTAATAAAATCATCCGGAGCCGATTTCAGAATAGCCTCGCGCAATTCAGGAATGCCCATTCCGGTAGTAGCCGAAGTTTGCAAACATTGCAGCTTTTCACCGGCTAAGCTATTGAGCAGGCACGATTGAGCAGGGAAAAGATCGCATTTGTTGAAAACAATGAGCATCGGAATCTCGCGTTCCCGAAATTGTTGTACCAATGTTTCCTCAAATTCACCCCATTCCTGGCTGTTCGAAACAACGATGGCCAAATCTGTCCGGTCGATTACCGACATGGTTTTCCGGATGCGCAGTTCTCCCAGTGCACCTTCATCATCAACACCGGCAGTGTCGATAAATAAAACAGGTCCCAACGGAAGTAGTTCCATTGGTTTTTCAACCGGGTCGGTTGTTGTTCCGGCAATTTCCGAAACAATAGAAACCTGCTGGCTGGTCAAAACATTCAGCAAGGATGATTTGCCAACGTTGCGCCGTCCGAATAAACCGATATGCAAACGAAAGGATTTGGGAGCTTTCATGGATTTGAATTTGAGGCGAAAATACAAAGCTTTTGGCTCGGAATCAAATAATTGTTGACAGCTGTATCGTGTCGGTTTCATTGAGTAGGCACCCGCAGCCGCCCACTTAACAATGCATTTCCAGACTTAAGTATGGCATGTTTTCGGGTGTCAGATTTCTTTAAAAATAGCTTTGATAATTTGATGATCGTTTATTGATATTTTTAGAGAGCTAGAGCTATCAGACAGAATACGTTCCCATTTACCATTTGTGTATGATTCCCAATGGTCAAATTGATAGCCTTGAATGTTGTCAAAAGTTTCAATTTTTATCTCTTTGTTTTGGGGATAGCAGCGTTGGAATTGACTACTTCCGCTATGTTGCAGCCCATTAATATCTGCTGCAGATATATTGTAATATAGCTCCGGTATGTCGATATTGCTGTAGAATTTTAGAGTTTTGAAACTACTACTGAGCTTCTGACTATCGTAGGTTATTTTTACAACGATCGATTTAAATTGCGCAGGACTGTTGAACCATGGCTTAATGCGAATGTCAGCGTTTACGCCTGGTGTCGAAAATAGTGATAGGTCACCTTGCGTGTCTTTTCCTGATGCGTCAAGTAAAAGTGATTTTGAATCATTTGAAATGCTTTCTGTCTGGATGTCATTGCCGATTAAGTCAATGTGTGATTCCCAACAGACAGGGTCGTGTTTGTCGCTGCTCAAATGGTTAAATTTGTATAAACGGCCATCCTTTTGCAAGGTACTAATGCCCGAATGAATAAAATTTAGATTAATGTAATTGCTGCCCTCCTTTTCAAGTGTTACTTCGTTGTTCTGGTTCGCATGGATAAAGTGATCGTTGGAGAAAGAACAAGATGCGACGCTCAAGTCAACTAACCTAAGATTTTCTTCGTTGGGGGGGAACAAGTTCTCTTTTTCGTACAAATTAAGTTCAATGGTTTTGCCGGCATTAATTTGATTTATTTCAGATTTGTTTAACGAATAGTAAATAACATCGGAGGACAGTAAGCTCCCGCCAGAATTAAAGTGACTGATTATTCTAAAGTTTATTTTTTGTATAATTTCATTGAAAAGGATGCTTGATTTTTCCAGAACACTTTCATCGAACTTACCATTAGCCTGTTGAATTGTCTTTTGAACATTTCCTACAAATTCTTCCACATTTACATTATCCTCAGGAAAGGATTCAATCAGCCGATATTCATAGGCTTTGGCCATGAGGTAGTGGTATTCGAATAACCTTTTCATCGACGCATTTTTCAAATTCTCGATGGTGAGCTTTTCAGCAGGAGAGAGTGCACTTTTATCCTCAGAAAGAATTCTGTCTTTTAAAAGTAGTATTTCAAGATTTCGTTGAATCTTATTTTCGTTTGCCCAATATGTCGATAGTTTTTCGTTTATGGAATTGCAAATTACCAGTGCACTGTCAACAGCTTTTTTTAGCTGTTCCGTTAGTTTGTTATGGTCGCTATTTGCTGACAATAGTTTTTTTAATTCTTCTTCAACTTTTTTGTTATTCGCGACTTGGCCGGGTAGTTGCTGAAACGCTCGAACTGTTTCCACAGTATTGTCTAGTGAGTTTTTCACACAGCCTGCATATTTTGTGGTATTTTCAGCTAGTTCCTTGTGTTTTTTGTTTTTTAGTGCTTTTGAATCACTTTGGGCAACGATTGAAGAGCTCGCTTCAATTTCTTCATCCGGTATTGAATTTGCCACTTGCTCGATGCTTTCCGCCAATTCTCCTGCATTCGCAGCGACAAGTTCAATATTCTGGAGGCTCAATGGATCGTCAATGTCAATATCCGCAACGGTGCTCGCTATCACAGAAACCCCGACAGCAACTGCTGCAACGATCTGACCACCTGGGACTACTACTGCAACACTCGCGACTGTTTTTGCAACAAAACTGATCATGTTTCCCCATGCTCGTTTGGTCACATTCCGTTTTGCATTCGGATGTAAATCGCGGGCCAATTCTGAAATTTGGTTTTTGCAGGTCGTTTGAAGAGTTTTCATCTCAACTAAAAGTGTCGAATCACTTTCGATTTTACTCAGCAATTTTGCGTCTTCATTTTCAAGATCGGAGTTCTCTGATTTAAGCTTTTTTATTGCGTCATCTATTTTTTTAATTTCCTCTTGTAAGCTGTTGTTCGCAGAACCCAAAACATAATTGATGAAAATAGCGTTTGAAGCGTATTCGATCTCTTTTGTAAATGCAGCCTTGTTGATTTCATAGGACACCATTGGAACCCATCCGGGGGGATTGCCATAAATATCCAACCCATTTAATGCGTTAAATTGTAAACTTTGAAATTCAGAAAGCAACAGCCTTCCTTCATTTTTAATACGTTCATCGTTTGTTCTTGCAACAAAATCAGATAACTCTTTAATGCTATTTCTACAGATTATTCGCGCAGAATAATAATTGCAATTTCCCAAATAGGTTTCTGCTTTTGCAAAGTTATCGGCATGCCGGACCAGATCCCGATCATATCCATTTGTATATTTCCGTCCAACTGATGACCCCGACTTGAAAAGTAGGGCCGAATACTCAGAACTGATACTGCTTTGGATATAAATTGTATTCGCTTTTGACGTGATTTCGGAGGTTTTAAGATTATAGGTACCTAGCCAATAGGGATTTTTAAAATCATGACTCAGGACTTCCACTTCCTTGCTATATTTTCGATTGAGATAGTTTGTTGTTTCGTTTTTCAAGCTGAAAGGAGAAATTTCGATATAATTGAAGGATTTGTTGATTGTAAAAAACGGGTGTTTTTTGCATGAGTCGGTAAAAAAATCGAAAATTAAATTACTGTCCGGTTCATAAAATAGATACAAGCGTTTATCATGTGAGATTACGATATCAGTAAAATCAAATGTATTTATTGTATCTACGGCACAGGCTAATCTTTGATTTTCATATTTTGTGATGTCGGTAATAATTGGGAAGATATAGTCTCTGATCTGACCATCAGTCTGCTCTAGTTTAACCAAAAGCCAAGTGTTTTTTAAGGCAGAATAGGTATTCATGGCAACACTCAAACAAAAGTCAAGCGCATTGTCTCCACGGTAACTTTCATTAAACAGAACTTCGTTATTGCCAATGATTTGTTTTTCAATAATTCTTTTGAAATCTTTTTGGTTAAACGAAACAATTGTGTTGGCGTGTTTAGCGAACTGTTTGGCTTGAGCTCCCTCCTGTTGCCGCATGACCTCAATACTTTTGGGTAAGTTGTTTATTGAAATATCGTATTTCGGTGATTTTTCGAAATCGGATGAAATGTCATATTCATAAACACGTTGGTCAATCAAAACCGTTGTTTCAGGAGATAAAACATCGGGAGATGATTGTTGTTCCATGGTTTTGTTAACGACACCAAAAGAGAGTGGTGTCAATTTAAGAGGATTGATATAATCTGCGTAGTCTTTGGCTTTTTGTTCGTTACTACATGAGCAGGCCAAAATTAAGGTAAACATGAAAAGGTAGTACAACTGATTAATTTTGTTCATTGGGATGTGCGAATAAAGGTTGTTGTAGACAATAAAGATGCGACAAAATTAATCTTTAATAGGTATTAGACAACAATAGAATATGGTTAAGTAGGTTTTTGCATTGTTATTTCATTCGTTGGCGTTTGCCAGTTGGGTGGCTGAATTGGATTTTGATCATAAAACTTAAATAAATTATAGATTCTATGTCGGTATGATGACAATGTCGGCCGTTTATATATATATCATGAGCAGTTCCAATTGATATGTGCGCTATTTATTAAAGTTGTGGCAATGTATTGAAAACAACGTTTCGGATTTAGCATTAACAGGATAATGAGGGCTGATAATGATAGTTCTTTGTCTATGGGCTATTCTTCTACTTAATTCGATTGTCGATTAATTCTTGAAGCCAATCGATCAATGTTACGGTAAGTGGTTGGCGGTAGAAACTTTATTTCGTTTCACACAAATTTAGTAGCTTGTTTTAGCAAACAATTTGTTTACTAGAGCTTTGTTGGGCGTTCACAACAGGACAATAAAAAAGAGGCTGTCCAATTTTACTTTTTGGACAACCTCTTTGTATTTCGAATGTGAATCGACTATTCTTTTTCAGTCTTTTCAGTTTTTTTGTCGCAACAGGCTTTGTCTGCTTTTTCCGCTTTTTTGTCACAAGCTTTTTTCTCGCTGCAGCATTTCTTTTCTTTATCGCAAGTTTTTTCTGTTTTTGGCTTTTCGTCAGTCGTATTTACAGGAACTGCGAAAGTTACTCCACATGTAAAAACTATCGCCATCATCAAGACCAATTTTTTCATTTCTTTCAATTTAAGGATTTATAACTGGCAGCAATTTATCGAGAATAGTTCTAAATAAAAAATACTATTAACAAAGTTTTAAAAATTTATCGAAAATCATTAATAGTTCTAAAATCCTAGTTTATTGACTGCTTCGGGACTGATTAGTTGTTCGAAGGTACTCTCGTCTATCAGTTTTTGCCGAAGTACAACCTCCCTGATTGAGCAGTTTTCTTGTTTGGCTAGCCCGGCAATTTTTGAACATTGTTCGTAGCCCAGTTTGGGGATCAGTGCGGTGATGACAGCTGTTGAGTTTAGCACCTGAGAGCGGCATTTGTCGCGGTTGGCAGCCAGGCCGGCAACGCACCTGGTACGAAACGAAGTCGCTGCTTTTTCCAGTAATTGCAAACTGCCAAGCAGTGCGTCGGCAATAACCGGCATAAACTGGTTAAGCTCCAGATTCCCGTTCATACAGGCCTGCGTGATAAGCTGATCGTTTGCGATCACCTGCATTGCTGCCTGCGCAATGCTTTCCGGAATTACCGGGTTCACTTTGCCCGGCATAATAGACGAACCGGCCTGCACGGGCGGTAGCGTAATTTCTCCCAAGCCCCCGTCGGGGCCACTCGAAAGTAGCCGCAAGTCATTAGCGACCTTGAACAGATTGGCGGCGCAAGCTTTCAATATGCCCGATACTTCAACAAACACATCGGTGTTTTGTGTGCATTCCATCAGGTTTTCTGCACGGGCTAGTGAGCTGTTTGTTAACTCGCGTAAACGGTCGGTTGCCCGAAAGATGAATTGACGCGGAGCACCCAGTCCACTGCCAATCGCTGTTCCACCGAGATTGACAACCCGCAGTCGTTCCTCACATTTGTATATCCGCCAGCGATCGCGGTTAAAAGCTTCAGCATAGGCAGCCATTTCGCGGCCTAGCGTAGTCAGAACGGCATCCTGCAGCTGGGTTCGTCCTATTTTTACCACATCGGCAAATTCCTTTTCTTTTTGTTGAAAGGCTTCCTGCAGTTGCAATACGGCTTGTTCAACAGTTCGCAGCCGAAGAATTGCTGCCAGTTTCGTGGCGGTGGGGTAGCTGTCGTTGGTTGATTGGTGCAGGTTTATATCGTCTAGAGGAGACACGGATTGGTAGTCGCCTAATTCTTTCCCTAAAATTTGCAGAGCCCGGTTGGCAATTACTTCGTTTACGTTCATGTTGGTTGAGGTGCCAGCCCCGCCCTGTATAGCGTCAACTACAATCCACCGGTTCAGTTCGCCGGCGGCCAGTTCGCGACAAGCTTTTTCAATAGCATCCGCTTTTTCGGCCTCGGTGAAATAGCCCAACTCCCGATTAATCTGGAAACAGGCCAGTTTTACCCAGCCGTAAGCGCTTTTCAAATCCGGATTCACAGGGCGTCCGGCTAGTTCAAAGTTCTGCAAAGCCCTTGCTGTATGAATTCCATACAGCGCTTTTGCCGGAATTTCGAGACTGCCTAAAAAGTCGGTTTCCGTTCGGGTTGGTGTAGTTCCGGAATTCATGTTTTAAGGTTTGGGATTGTATTTGGAGTTCGTGTTGAAACGAGAGTGAGAGCTTTAGGCTCATCACTCAAGTCTCAGTCCTTTAGTCGTTTTTAACAAAATACGTCCGTTTGGCCCTTGTTTACCCGGTCTACGAGTTTGCGGGCACGTTCAGCCGGAAGTCCCTCCAGTTCAGCAATAGTTCGTTCAACCAAATCAACGCCAACTTTATAGGTTTCGGGCGATGCGTAATTGTTAAGGTATTCCATAAAACTACTTAGTGCGTTTGGTCCGCAATGTGCTTTTATTGCTCCGGGTTTGGCCAGATCCATAAAATCCTGACCTGTTCGCCCCAGGCGATAGCAGCCGGTACAGAACGAGGGAATATAGCCCATCAGAGCCACATCGCGAATGACCTCGTCCATCGGACGGTGATCGCCGAGGCTAAATTGGCCGGATATTTCGTCATCTTCTTCGTAGCCACCCGGATTGGTGCGGCTTCCTGCCGATATTTGCGATACGCCCAAGGCAAAGGTATCGCGGCGCATTTGTTGGGTTTCTCGCGTCGACATAATTATACCGGTGTAGGGAACGGCGCAGCGCAGAATGGCAACAATACGTCGGAACTCCAAATCGTTGACTGGGAATGGCGGTTGCGATGCCAGGTCGGATCCGGTGGCGGGTTCCAAACGCGGAACGCTAATTGTGTGTGGCCCAACACCAAATGCACGTTCCAGCTCACGAATGTGTTGCATTAGTGCCAGCAACTCGAAACGGTAATCGTACAGACCAAACAGTACACCGATACCAATATCATCGATACCAGCCTCCATAGCCCGGTGTGGTGCTGTTACCCGCCAGTCGTAGTCCATTTTTTTTCCGCCAATGTGTACTTTTTTATACGTTTCGCGGTGGTAGGTTTCCTGAAAAATCTGGTAGGTTCCTATTTTTTCAGCCTTCAGTAGCTTGAACTCGTCTACTGTGAGCGGAGCAACATTCACATTCACACGACGAATTTCAGCTCCTTCGTAACTAGCTTCGTAAACCGAGCGAACAGAATCGAGCACATATTGAAACCCTTGTTTGGGGTAGCTTTCACCGGCCACCAGCAGCACCCGTTTATGACCTTGTTTGATCAGCGCTTGAGTTTCGTGTTTAATCTCCTCCTGATTCAATGCACGACGAACAATGGCTTTGTTTTTTGCGCGGAAAGCGCAATAGGTACATTCGTTGGCACACAGGTTGGTAATGTAAAGCGGTGCAAACACAACAAGGCGCTTGCCATAAATGGTGTCTTTTATAAAGTTGGCGGTATCGAACAGTTCCTTCATCTGCAACGGATCGCTCATGCCGGTCAGCACGGCCACATCTTCCAGCGAAAGGCCTTTCATTTCGCGCGCTTTCACCAGCACTTCCTGAACCTTTGCAGTATCGGGTTTGCTGTGTTTCGAAAGAATTTCGCTGATCGATTGGTCGTTTATGAAATCGGTGTTTATGGTCATTTCTGTAGTGGTTATTTTTTTGATAATGCGGATTTTACCTGAACGCCGGGGATTAAACCCAGCCGGCCTGTTAGCTGCCCCAGCTCGTCGGTTGTACTGTCGACAACCAAGGTGATAACGGAATTTTCACCTTTAATATGCGGAATTCCGGTACGGGCTAAAATAATTGAGGCATGTTTAGAAAGAATTTCGTTGACTGGAGAAGCAGCTTGTTCGCGGTCTTCAAGGATAATTCCCACAAAACCCAATCTTTTTTCGGTGTTCATGACGTTTGGTTTTTGCGGGGAGATGCGGACAATAATTAGTTACTAAATCAATCGGCAAGAAACGAACCGGCTTTCATTCAGCAATAATTTAACAACAAGTCCCTTGAAGTCAGTCTGCCGACCTTCCCGCAGGTTATTGGACAAAATTACAAATCTTCTTCCATTTTCCGGGAGGTGAAGCGGACAAATTGGGAGGGAAATGGAAAATTAATCCTTGAAAATCAGCCACAACGGTATTGGCTTTGGCGATTTATTTCATCTTATTGAGCGATTTTTGGATCATCTCTGCCAAAACATGCCAGTCAATATCAGCGAGTTTATTAAAATAGAGGCATCCTTTGCCGGTTTTGTGTTTGCCAAGGCGTTTCAGCTCGTCGGCTAACTCTTCTGGCGCATTGCACGACATCAGATAAATCGAAAAATTCTGTTTACGAGGAGAGAACCCAATTTGAAACCAGTCGCCCTCGCGACCACTGGCGTATTGGTAATGGTAATCTCCGAACCCGATAATGCTATCGCCCCACATTTTAGGTGGAAATCCGCTGAGCTTTTTCATCAGTTCCAGAATTTTAAAACTGTCGTCGCGTTTTTGCGGTGGATCAACGGTCTGCAGGAAGTCCTCGACAGATTGGTTGGTCGCTTTGGTTTTTAGTTCAGCCATATCACTTGTTTTTTTAGTGAAACAACTTTAAAGGGTTTAGGTTGAAGGCGATTCACCGGATGAGCGTTCGGAAATCAGCCGGAGAAATTCTTATCTTCGCAGCGTGAAAAAGTTTGACGATATTTTGGCACAGCTCGAGTTTAGCCGGGAGGATTTAATTCGAATGCTTGAAGCGGAAGGAGCCGAGCGTACCGCTCTGTTCTCGGCTGCGGCAGCCCGAAAAGAGGCGGTAGTAGGAAAGAAGGTTTATTTTCGGGGGTTGGTGGAATTCTCGAATGAGTGTTCGAAAGATTGCCTGTATTGCGGAATCCGACATAGCAACGCGAAGGTCGTTCGTTACGAGGCAGCCGACAATGATATTTTGGCGGCCTGCCGTTTTGCCTGGGAAAATAAATTCGGCTCGGTGGTGCTGCAATCGGGCGAATTGGCTACTTCGTTCTTTATCGACCGGGTGGATTCTCTCGTCAAAAAAATCAAGGAACTATCGAACGGTGAACTTGGAATCACCCTTTCGTGTGGCGAACAAAGTCGCGAAACCTACCAGCGATGGTTTGCAAGCGGAGCGCATCGCTATTTGCTTCGAATTGAAAGTTCGAATCCGGAATTGTACGCTAAAATTCACCCCAACAACGATCATCATTCTTTCGAAAAACGTCTGGAATGCCTGCGTTTGTTGAAGGAATGTGGCTATCAGGTTGGAACCGGAGTGATGATTGGACTGCCATTTCAAACGATGGGTGATTTAGCCGACGATTTGCTGTTTTTGAAACGGATTGATGTGGATATGGTGGGCATGGGCCCATATATTGAACACGAAGATACACCGTTGTACAAACATCGTGATTTACTGAAAACTAAGCAGGAACGCTTCGACTTGGGTCTGCGAATGGTTGCCACCCTGCGTTTGTTGATGCCCGATATTAATATTGCTGCTGCAACTGCGTTGCAGGCAATTGACCCTGCCGGTCGTGAAAAAGCGGTAAAGATTGGCGCGAATATCATTATGCCAAACCTTACACCGAGCGCTTTTCGAAAGGAGTATCAGCTTTACGAAGACAAACCCTGCCTGGATGAGGATGCCGATCAATGCCGCAATTGTCTTGAAGCCCGCATTGAACTGGCGGGTAGCGAAATTGGCTACGGCGAATGGGGCGACTCGAAGCATTTTGAAAACCGCCGGCACGATTGAAATACGATTGCTGTTTTTTAGTCTTTTTAGTGTTGAATGACTATTTTCAAATAACTTCTTTCTGATGGCGTACTCATTCGGACCAGGTAAATACCAGACGGCTTTTGTGTTGTGGTCCATTCAAATTGTTGCGTTCCTTCATCTAAAATACCTGAGAACAGAACCGTTTCTAATTGCCCTTGAAGGTTAAAGATTGTAATGGTAACGTTTTGTTTTAGCGAGTTATACACTTCAATGGTTGTGCTCCAATCGCTTGGATTCGGATAGTTTCGTACAATATAACTGTTATTCTCGATTGGTGTTGAACCAGAGGTTGTTACATTTTCATTACCCGGACTACCAAGGATTGTCGACGAAATGGACCAGTTTTGTGCCAGCGAATTATCAGCATTCAAGTCTTTCAGTATTAAACTGTAGCCCAAACCATCCGCTTCAGTTGGCCAGGGAGACTCTGAAGAATAGCATACCTGATCAATTAGCTCACTTTTCGAATTATACAGGCGAATACACTCGCCGTTGCTGCTAAATCCAAAGCCAAGTGATCCTTGATAATTTTCGACGTCGGGGTATATTAGGTTGAAATTGGCCGTATTACGGCACACCACCAGATATTCATGTGGGCCCAGAATTGTGTTGGTTTGAAATTTATACTGGTTAAGATCGTCGGAATCTTTCAGAATCCAATTGGAAAGGTTCACATAGTTCGGACTGTTATTATATAATTCCACCCAGTCATCACTGTCAAATTCGTTTGAAGGATGATACATGATTTCGGTGATTTGCATATTTTTCGACGATTCATCTTCCTCGAAAACAGCTGTCAGGGAGTAGGCTTTATCCATAGGAACAGAAATCTGCGCTTCGGTGGATTGAAAATCACCTTCCCAGCGGGCAAATTTGTATCCAATTGGAGCAATGGCAGTCAGCTCAATTGGAACCTCTTCAAAATAGATTCCGGTCCATGGAAATTGATCTAACAAAATTGTATTAAGTTGGATGTTTGCCCCTTCGCATCCCGATGTTGCCAATTGTACATTGAGGCTGTCGGCCAGGCTGAATTGTTCTAAAATGAATTTTCGCAGAATTGATGGTCGCTTTTCGGCAAATGTTTTTAGTCGGGAAATATTGAATTGCCATTTTTCAGGGAAACTTCCCCATTTTTCCGTATGATATTCAATTTCGTCTTCAATTGTTTGAACGGACGCGACGATTCTGTTTTTCATAGAATCGGGTAAAAGAGTGGTGTTCAGATGGTCGGCAAAGGTGTTAATAAATCGCTCTTTAAACCCTTGGTTGGTCATTAAAGATCTCAAAATTAGCGTCGACCAAGCTGGGTTTGGCCAGTCATCATTATCCGGATCTAAGGCCAGGGCGATGGAATTGGTATGTAATTCTTCATCGAAAAACCAAATACCGAATGTCGCGTCAACGTCGTAAAGAATCCATCGCCACTTTCCTGTTTCACTTTGTTCTCTCCAGTACTTGATGTTATTTCCGGGCCAGTCGGTATTGTGGGCATATTGTTCAATAATGTTGTATCGAATAAAATTGTCGATGTCCATTTGGGTTTTAATGTAGTCGTAGTTTGCAGTGGTCGCCAGACTATTATTTTGAATGAACTCCAGCATGTTGAGGTAATTCTCATTCGACCCGGCTACAACCAGTGAATCATACTCCAGAATATCGATGTTGTCCTCGTCAATTCCGTTGTTATCAGCAATAAAATGTTCATTCACTTTTTCACGGATGTTATAGATTCCCCAATAGTCGCCGTTTAAATAGATAACACAAGGCTGCGCAGCCTGTGCATCCAAATCCAAGTCGATCCCAATTTGGGTTAGTATCAAATCGCGGACGATGGTTCCCCAGCTTTGAACTTCACCAAAACTATCGGTTCCACCACTTCGGAATACGATACTTTCGAAGCTGTCAATGGGCTTTTGATCAAATATTTTACAATCGATATCGCCATCGCCGTATTTTGAACGAGCGTAGAAAGCCATCGATTTTTGGTCGTATCCTCTTGAATAGTTGCCAAATATTTTGAGACCACCGTTCATCGAAAAACCTTCTTTGTTCGATGGGAAATACAATTCGGCATGAACCGCCTTTTCCCAATCCATCCAGAAGTTGGCTCCTCTGTATGGAAAATTCGATGCAGCATTTGGTCCGGTAGTATAGATGCCGGAGTAGTAGTCCCAAAGGTTGTCAGGGGTAGTTGAGATGAATACCACCGGAAGTGCTTTGTTGTAGGAAGGGAAATAACTTTGAGTGACAATTGTTCCGGGCAGGTAGCCATTCTTGATGATTCTGGCTTTTACGGTTGTGGGATTGTCGAGATGAATGGGAGCGAAGTAGAAAAGCGACAATGTGTCGGGATCCGAGCCGTCGGTTGTGTAATAAATCGTGTCTGCAGGGTTTGCAGTGCTTAAAACAAGTTCAACCGATTGGTCATAAATTCCACCGGCAACCGAGAACTGCGGTAAAACCGTTTCTTCGTTCAGAAATGCTGTGCTTGTGTTTGGTAACCAGGGTGTTGGTGTCTGGAAAAAATATAGCTGGCTATAGTCGTTTGGTTTGAAACCGGCAGTGTGGTCTATTCGCAACGCCGGCACAATAAGTTCATCGATTTTTTTCGCATTTGTGTCGAATAGGAATAAACTGTCACCCTCGGCGCTAAGTTTGAAGTTCGTGTGACTGGTTAAACTCTGCAGCCCTAATATTGGGAGCGTTTGCTGATCGGTATAAGTTGCACTTTGCGCCGACAAAAACGGAATAGCCGTTAAATCGCTCGATTCAGCCCAATTGTTGTGAACCTCAATGGCCAGCAAATTTGTACCAACCTTGAGCAGTTCGCTAAAGTTTTCAATGTTGAACGAATCAGGCGCTAGTCCCTGGTACATGCCTGCTTCATGATCAATGGTAGCCAGATCGTCAAAATTTACTGGTTGCCCGATTGTTCCCAGATTAGCCCGGGCAATTTCGACTCCATTAATGTAGGCCACAAATCCGTCATCGTAATCCATGTGTAGAAGCAGCTGTGTGATTTCTGATGGGGCGTCTATTGTAAACTCATTTCGAAGATAAATACTGATCGTTTTTTCTACAATTGTGCTATCGTCATTGTCGGCATATCCAAATCCGCTTTTACCATTTAGCCAGGTTGTGTCGTCATATGTCAGGCTATTCCAGTTAGCAATATTATCCTCCGGAACTATGTATTTCCATTCATCCCCCATCTCAATAATAGGATTCCAGTGCGAGGGGGCAACTTTCCGATCTTTGCCCGATGCAAAAATAACGATCGTTTCGCCCGCTTTCAGACTGTAGCTTGGGAATTGCCATTGGGAAGACGAGATTTCATCATCTGATATGAAATAATTTGACAGGTTAACCGATGACTCTCCTGAGTTGACCAATTCAATCCAGTCCGAAAAATCTCCATCCTCGTCCTGTAGCACGGTTGAGTTGCTCGATTGTACTTCGCTAATCCGCAACTGCTGCCCAATTGAAGGAAGAGTGAAATAGATAAAAAGTAAACAGAGGTAGATGTTTTTCATGGATGCAATTTGAAATGAGTCGAGCCCAATTTATAAATTAATTTTGTAATCGATGGCAAGGATGTTTATCCTGGTTGGATCCGGTTTGTTGGCAGTTTTGGCCACAACCCGCAATACACCAGGCTTGTTCCGTTTGTTAAAGCAGTATTCCATTCAGGCAACAAATCTGAATTTTTCAATTTGCTGTGCGCTGTAGTTATTTACGCTCCAAAGCAATTCATAACTGATTGAGGCCTCCGGCGGAATTCCTTTTACGTTATAGGAAGACTGTATTCGATTTCTGAAATAAGTTGTTGTGATATAGTCGGTTGTTTGAATCGTTTGCTTAACTCTAATTTTCCCGGAAGGCGAGTGTTGTTCTGGATCTTTTGAATGTGTATAGACCGTATAAGTTTCCTTATTCAAATACTCAACCCGATACCATCCGTTATTATTCGGTTCCGTTTTATCAGCCTGAATACGATCGTTTCCGCAGACAATAAAGAAATCGACATTGGGAGCATAATACTCACGGCTCTTCAATGAAAATTCACTTGTATAATTCAACAGATAATCGTTGCCGGCATTCGTTGATGTGCCTCCTTCTCCTTCTTCCTTGTCACAGGAGGCAAAAAATAGTAGCAAACAGAGAGCCATTCCAAACTCTTTGTAGCGCAGCATACTCCACATAGTTAAATCGATTTAAGACTTGACGTTTCCCTCTTTTTGTCGGTTGTAATTTTCGCTTTCAAAAATTCAACGGCGCTAATGGCTCGTGAAAATATGTAAATATTTTGAAATCCAAATTGTTAGAGGGGCGCACTGTCAATAAATTGTCAGAATAGTCATTCAACTTAAAAACTTACCACAAATTAGCCTCGTCAGGTTTATTGGTAATTTCGTGTTGAAGTAGCCACTTTTTCCGCCATAAACCACCAGCATATCCAATTAAATTATTTTTCGCGCCAACTACCCGGTGGCAAGGAATGATGATTGCTATTGGGTTTTTAGAGTTTGCACCACCAACTGCCCGAACCAGATTTTTATCGCCTAACATTTGGGCAACTTTTCCATAAGTGGCCAGTTGGCCGTAGGGAATGTTCAGCAATTCATTCCAAACTTTTTTTTGAAAGTCGGTACCTGAAGGTTGAATTGGCAGATCAAACTCGAAGCGGTATCCGGCAAAGTAATCATTTAGTTGCTCGGTGACTGAAGTCAGAAGTTTTGGGTCGAAATTTTCGGAAGTCAACTCCCTGTCGCTGAATTGTAACGAACTAATTTTACCGTCCTCTGCTTCAATGCAGAGTGGGCCGATGGGAGAGAAATAGGTAAATCGCTCTTTCAATTGACTAAGGTTTAGTTGATGCTAAATTAACAAATAAATAACATTGAAGGCTATTTAATTTAGCTAAAAAACGATTAAAACACCATCGAGTTGTTTTAATCGTTTTACTGGTTCAATCACAATTCAATTTTAATAGCGATTGCGAGGTGTATAGTGAGTATGTAGCAGTCGATGAGATAGTTCTCCCAATGGTTTGCCCAGAAAATCGCGGTATAGCAATAGAACTTCCGGATTCTCGTGCGACTTACGAATGGTCATCGCTTCATCTTCGGCGTAGATCGCTTCCATGCGTTTTTTCCGAATTTCAGGATTGGTTGGGATCGGTTGTCCACCACCGCCCAGACATCCGCCGGGGCAAGCCATAACTTCGATAAAGTGGTACGGACTATTCCCCGCTCTAACCTGTTCCATCAGTTTTTTTGCATTGACTAAGCCATGAGCGACAGCACATTTTAGCTCAACTCCGTTCAGAAATTCCCATTCCTGAATTGGATTTTCAATCCGTATGCTTGCTTCCCGAACGCCCTCAATACCTCTAACCGGAGTTATGTTTAGTTTTTCAAATGGCACTTCGCGCCCGGTTATCAATTCGTATACTGTTCGCAATGCCGCTTCCATTACTCCACCGGTAGCTCCAAATATTACGGCTGCTCCCGAAGATTCCCCCATCAGGCGATCAAATTTAGAGTCGGGCAATTTGCCAAAATCGATACCGGCTTGTTTAATCATGATCGCCAGCTCTCTGGTTGTGAGGACATAGTCGACATCGACAAAACCGCTGTCGCGCATTTCCGGACGGGAAGCTTCGAATTTTTTTGCCGTGCAGGGCATCACCGAAACCGAAATGATTTTATTGGCATCTAGCTTTCTCGATTTTGCATAATATGTTTTTACAAGAGCTCCAAACATTTGTTGAGGCGATTTGCAGCTTGAAAGGTTTTCCATGCATTCCGGATAGAGATGCTCGACATATTTGATCCACCCCGGAGAACAGGATGTTGCCATCGGAAGTTTGACTGAGTCATCCTTTTCTACCAGTTTCTTTTTTAGCCGATCAAGCAATTCAGTTCCCTCTTCAACGATTGTGAGGTCGGCCGAGAAGTCGGTGTCCAGAACGGAGTCGAATCCGAGCCGCTTTAAGGCTTCAACCATTTTTCCGGTTACCCGCGTTCCGGTGGGTAGTCCCAGTTCTTCTCCCAATCCAACCCGCACGGCGGGAGCTGTTTGCACAACAACGTGAAGTTTCGGGTTCGCCAAAACATCCCAAACTTCTTCGATGTAGTTACGCTCAACCAGTGCGCCGGTTGGGCAGTGAATGATGCATTGTCCGCAATTGGTGCATACCACGTCGGTCATTGATTTTTCGATGAATGTAGAGATCTTCATCTTATCCCCTTTGTGAGCGACAGTAAGAGCGTTTACTCCCTGCAGTTCGGCGCATGTTCGTACGCAGCGCTGGCAACGAATGCATTTGCTGTCGTCCTTCAATATTGATGGTGAAAAATCGTCGATTGTATATTTGTTGTTTTTCACTAGCGGAATAAAATCCTGAGTCATGATTTTGTAATCAGAGGCCAGTTTTTGAAGCTCGCAATTGCCGTTTTTATAGCACGAGGTGCATTCGGCCCGATGTTCGGAGAGGAGCAACTCAATAATATGTTTTCGGGAATTGCGAACATGCAGGCTGTTGGTTCGAATATCCATTCCTTCTTCGCATGGAGTAGCACAGGCGGCTGACAGTCGCTTTTGTCCAAGCAGTTCAACAACACAAACCCGACAATTTCCGGCTATACACAAGTCCTTGTGATAGCACAATGTTGGAATGATAATCCCTGCTTCCTGGGCAGCATCCAGAATCGTCAGTCCTTTTTCAACCTGGCGGGGTATTCCGTTTATGCTGATATTTATTTTTGAATTCATAAGTTGGATTTTAGTACGATGAAATAATTCGTGTTTTGTTTTCGACCCGATACAAAATCAAACGAGATTAAATTGAAAACGCAGTTCCGAAGAACTAGTAGATCATCTCTTCTCTGAAATTTTCGACAATAGACGAGAATGAGTTGGCTACTGATTGCCCCAGTCCGCACTTTGCAGTCAACTGCATGGTTTCGGTTAGCTTTAGCAATTTGTTGAGGTAGCTGGTCGGTTTTTCTCCTCGTTTCACGGCTCTTATTCCCTGGTGCAGTTGTTGACAACCAACCCTACAGGGAGTGCACTGTCCGCAGCTTTCCTCGCGGAAAAACTCCAGGTAGTTGTCGAGCACATTGTACATGGATCGCGAACTATTGAAAAGCATCATCGAGCCGCCTGTAGGGAGTGATATGCCCGATAGTTTTCCTTTGTAGCCAATGGCAGTTTCCTCGAATTTTTTCCGGGGAACCAAAAAGCCGGAGGCACCGCCAACCTGAACAGCTTTGGTATCGCCGTCGCCAAATTCATTCACAAAATCCTGTAAGCTCATCCCTAGTTCCAGTTCATAAATTCCGGGCTTCGGTGTGTCTCCGGATACGGAGAATAATTTCGATCCCCGGGAGTATTGGACTCCAAGGTCGTAAAATTTTTTCGCTCCATATTTCAGAATTGTAAACGCGTGTGCCAACGTTTCCACGTTGTTGATAACCGTTGGTGCGCCTTTGTATCCGACATTGGTGGGATAGGGCGGTTTATTTCGTGGTTCGCCCCGTTTTCCTTCCATCGACTCGAACAGAGCTGTTTCTTCGCCACAGATGTATGCACCGCTCCCCAGAAAAATACGGACTTGAAAGTCGAGGTTGATTTCGCGACAGAACTGCTCAAATTCGGTGATTGCTTTTTGCAGTTGCGGCACCAGGTATTTGTATTCACCACGCAAGTATATGTAGCCTTGTTTGGCACCAATCACATAGCCACAAACTGCCATTGCAACGAGTACTTTGTAGGGGACAAGAGTGAGAATTTCGCGGTCTTTGAAAGTTCCGGGTTCGCCTTCGTCAGCATTGCAAATCACATATTTTTCCAAGCTGGAATCTTCGGATGTGAGCTTCCATTTTAAACCGGTTGGGAATCCGGCACCGCCACGTCCTTTCAGCTCCGAACTCATTAGTTCGTTTATAATTTCATTGGGTTGAAGCTGAAAAGCGCGTCGGAGAATTTGTCCCCAGTCATGTTCATCTTTAAAGATGAAATCGGCCCTTTTTAAATGATAGGTGTCAAAAGCCATAGTTTTAATTTTGAGTGGGTTTCATATACTTGTTCAATATGTCGCGGACTTTTTCCGGAGTCAGTTCGGTGTATACGTCATCGTTGATGAGCATAGCCGGAGCTTTGTGGCACCATCCCAAACAGTTGGTTTGCAGCAGTGTGAATTTGCCGTCGGGGGTGCTTTCGCCGACACTAATTTTCAAACTGTCTTCAATCGCTTGTAAAATCTGGTTTTTACCTTTCATAGAACAGGTAATGGTTTTACAAACTCGAATGGTGAATATGCCCATTTTGCGATGCTCGAGGAAGGAATAAAAGGTCGCTGTTCCATAAACTTCGGCAGGTGGAAGGTCGAGCTCTCGTGCAATTTCAATTAAGGCAAATTCGGAAAGGTACTTCTCCTGGTTTACTACAGCTTGTAATATGGGGAGAAGGTTTTCGCGGTTCCGACCGTTCGTATCTGCCATTTTTTTTATTAGATCCTGTATCGGATTCATATTAGGTGATTTTGATTTTTTTTTGAACGAGTCTTCTATATGTAGTCAAAGCAGGAGGCCCATTGAGGCAGGATCAGAAAAGGAATAAAATGTTCTCACATAGGAACGAAACGAATCGTTATTGTATAAAGTTAAAGAACATAGGCTTGAATATTTCGTTCATTTTATCAGTATTTGTGATTTGTTTGCTGTTGTTTAGCATGTTGCGCGGCGAATTACAGTTTCATCGTGACGAATCGTTAAATATTTTACCGGCGTTTATTCTCCGGATTTAAAGCTAATATTCAGGTGAGTCTGCTATTTTTGTACTCAAATATTAAAAATCAGGAAATGGCTGTTGAGATTGAGCGGAAATTTTTGGTTCAGGATGGATTTTGTCCTCGGGGGGAGCAACAAATACGGATGGTTCAAGGGTATCTTTGTGCAGACCCGGAACGAACAGTTCGCGTACGAATTGCAGATGATAAGGCTTTTCTAACTGTTAAGGGTAGAATGACAGGGATAAGTCGTCCTGAATTTGAGTATGAAATTCCGGTTTCAGATGCCACCGAATTACTAAAATTAGCGGTGTTTCCGGTGATTGACAAGGTGAGACATATAATTCACCATAAGGCGAAAAAATGGGAAGTGGATGTTTTTGAGGGAGCAAATAATGGCTTGATTATTGCTGAGGTTGAACTTTTCGATGTTAAAGAACAGATCCAATTACCCGATTGGATCAGCACGGAAGTTAGTGGCGATATGCGCTACCACAATTCCTGTTTGGCAACGAATCCATTTCAGAATTGGAAATCGTGAGGCTTAGCTGGAGTTGTTGCGAAATGTTATTAAGTCGGATAAAATTAGTTTAAGCCAACTATACAATTACACATTATGAGAATTAGGTTTTTTCTGTTTGGAATTCTTATCGTATTGGGAATGCAAAATGTCGTCGCTTTTTCGGTGCCGGATAGGCAGAAGAGTGGTTCAGAACAGGATTCCGTTAAAGCGAGCATTCAATATCTAAATTATTTTCTCAGCCGCCAAGGGCATTGGTTTCCGCAAAGTTCAGAAATGGAAGGTCGGATGCGGGGATTAATTCAATACATTCAGGCCGAAAAAGTTGATACCTTATTGAAACAGTTGAATGCTTACAAGGAAAGCGAGCAGCGTTACTTTTTCAGAACTCCTGATAATGTAACCGATAGCTTGAAGGTTCCGGGTTATATGGATTTTCCTACAGTGCATGAGCAAATGAAAAAAATTGACCGATCTGTTCGCAACAGTATCGTTAAGGACCAAATTCCGGTGCCGGAACAATTATTGCAAAATATTGATGAGAAAGCTCGTATTATATCACCGGATGAATCTTATAAATTGTTAGGTACAAAATACGTTAGCATCCCTGATAGCCTGGAGAATTTTGGCGCGTTGCCGGATTCGTTGTTAACCAATCCGGACGATTTCAGACGTTTGCAACGAATGGACAGTACTAAACGAGCAATGCTGGACAGTGCCCGGATAAAATACAACGAGATCGTGTTGAAACAGTTCGTCGATTCGGTGAGTGAAGCTTATCGGACGGAATATATCAAGCAATACTCATTGAAAATGCAACGAGAATTTTCGGATTCTATTCGCTACCGGAATTATCGCGTGCTAACTGCATACAACGAACAGGTGATGGCAGCAGTGAATGATTCGGTTGAAAGTAGTTTGCGGATCTTAACAAATTATGTGAATGCTGAACAGCTTTCGTTTTGGTTTCATAATACGACCAAAGATTCGGTGGAGGTTTTTCTTAGTAATACTTACCCGGGGCAGTCGCGACTGTTTGTGAAAAACGAGCAAAACGATTCCTTGGGGATTCGGATACAAGCTGTCGACCGTGCTGCAATTCGCCTGCTGATTGATGATGGTGTTACATTGACCCGCTTTTCGCAAAGGCAAACGAAAGATGTTAGTTTTGAGCCGTTGTTACGCCCCTCGTCATTACAAAAAGTTGATAAACGATTTAATGTGATTACTCCATGGATATTGGGTGCTGATGCAACCTTCGGCTTCACTCAAACCTTTGTGAATAACTGGAAAAAGGGAGGGAAAAGTTCCCTGGCCACGTTGATGGTTCTTAAAGGTTACGCCAATTATACATCGAAGAAGACGAGTTGGGAAAACTCAGTCGAAATCAGAAATGGTTGGTTGAAACCGGCCGATGATAAGATTCAAAAAAACGATGACAAGTTTGAATTCATAACCCGATATGGAATTCAGGCCTACAAAAAATGGTACTACTCACTTGAAATGGATTTTGAAACGCAGTTTTTTAAAGGATTTGACTACCCGGATCGGGACACTCCGATTTCAGGTTTTTTATCTCCGGCCAAGACGCTGTTTAAGCTAGGTATGGATTACAAGCCCAGTAAAGATCTGTCTGTGTTAATTTCGCCACTAACCTTGAAGAACATCTACGTGAAAGATACCGTAAATGTCGATCAGACCAATTATGGTGTGTCTGAAAATAGACGTAGTTATTGGGAACCTGGTTTGAACGCCGATATTAAATACAAAACCAATCTTACTCCGGACGTGACAATTCAAACGAAGTATAAGATGTTCTTGAATTACCACGCTCCATTTAGCAAATTTGATGTGAATTGGGAAAATACGATCACGATGAAAATCAGTAATTACATTAACATGCAGGCCTTAATTCATTTGTTATACGATGATAATGTGACCTTTGCGACCAGTAGTGTCGACGCTGACGGAAAAACGATATACCGGGCTAAATGGCAGTTTAAAGAGTTTGTCACAATCGGGTTCACCTATAAATTAAATAAACCAATGTATAAGCGCGAACGGCTTAATTAATAATCAGAATTATGAAAGAGTATAGAAAATATTTTCCGATTACCGCGGAACCAAAAGATGTTTACAACGCGCTTACGAACAAGTTTATGATTGAAATTTGGACTGGTGAAACGGCCGAGATGGAAGAGGTAGCCGGGAGCGAATTTTCGATGTGGGATGGCAGTATTTGCGGGAAAAACATCGAGTTTGTGAAGGACCAAAAAATAGTACAGGAGTGGTATTTTGGGGAAGAAGAATCATCGGTGGTTACCATAAAACTACATCCGAACAAGGGAGGAACCAGTATGGAGGTTTTCCAAACAAATATTCCGGATGAGGCTTACGAAAACATTGCTGAGGGGTGGGAGGATGACTATTATGTTGCGCTGAATCAGCTGTTTGAAGAATAATTTTGTCCTGTTTGTAAAATGGAAAAAGCCGTCCTGAGTGGCAGGAACGGCTTTTGCTTGTTTAACGCAATTATTCGAGGTAAGGGATATTTTGAATATTTTTCGAACTAAATTTTAGAATTGACCGTGATTTTTTATTTCACTTCGATAATCGCGTACTTTGATATTTTCCAGAATTTTTCCGGATTGTCAATTTGCAGGTAGGCAATTTGCCCGTTCTCTTCAACCATCGAGTACGAGTCGCTGGGATGATCGGAGATTACTTTTGCTTTTTGTGCATGCAACGGAATTAGTTTGGTGTCGCGAATATCGAAGTTGGTAAAATATTCA
>NZ_JBFHIT010000039.1:0-43566 GCF_041596335.1 Mangrovibacterium sp.
CGACGCCGGAGCACAAGCCGGACCCGACGCTCAGTCTTCATCTAAAACCGCTCAGGATGGCGAAGTAACAGATGTTGACTTTGAAGAAGTGAAGTAGAGTACGATAAATAACAATTATTGATAATTGGCAAGGCGCAGTAAATTCGAAATTTACTGCGCCTTTTGTTTGCGGTGATCGTTTGTGTCGGGGAAGTATAAGCTAATAGAAATTGTTGTTGTTGTTGTTGTTGTTGTTCTGATACGTTCGCCAACCATCCTGTTTTTGTCCCCAAAAGCTTAACTTATTTTAGGGTAAGTAAATTGTAGCGCCAGAATCATTGAAAAAGCAAGATACTTATATCTCAGCAGAACATTAGGATAATAGAAATATAGGAAGAGTAGGCGTAAAATAAGTTTTCCTGCATAATCAAAGTCAGGAGTAGTGGAAGTTTGGGTTCTTCGTCAATTTTGGGGAATCATCCTGACTGGGACAATAAGACCTTCCGGCAAAGCAGTTCAAAGCTTGCCCTCCCGTACATTTGTCGTTTAATGCTTTTAATTCTGTTAACATGGCCTTCAACGGGGCCATTGCTCCATTTTAGTTGTATTGCATTCTGAACTGCTTTAATATCACGTTTTAGACCTCTTGCAAAAGTCTTTAATCCCGGTAGTTTGGCTTTGGATTCCTCGATTGATTTAATCCATTTCTGAACCTGCCCTTCTCCTGTTTTTAGCATTTTTTTGAACCGCTTAACGAGCCTGCGAACCAGTTTTAGTATGGGCATATTATCAAAAAGAACTTCCATATAACTACTGTGGTCAATATCCTAAATATGATTGAGATAATGCCCAATATATTTTGCAAGTTTTCTAATAATCAGTTGTTTGGTGTGGGGGATCGGTTGTTTTCGCTGCTCAACATAGTTTAATGTCATAACTCCATTTGTTTCTTTAAGGAAAGAGAAGTATTGGTAGACCTGGGTGTCCCGCCGGTATATCCCATTTTTCGAATATCATTTATGATTTCCATATTTGTATAACCATCTATTTTCATTTTAGAAAGGATGTAATTTGAGAATACCTCAATATTGGTCCGTTTGGGATGTGATTTAGGAACCAGGGTATCTTGCTGAAAATATAGCTTTACAGTATTCCTGCAAATACCAAGTTTTCTTCCAATTCTCCTCCTTGATAAGCCTTTGGCCTGTAGTTTCTTTACCATGTTGAAAACCTCTTGCCTGGAATCTGGTTTTTGAACGTGGACAGGAATCTCTGCAATCTCCTTTTTACAAATGGAATTCTGGCTGGAGACAGCTTCTGCATTGCGAAGAATCTCGCAGGTTTTAGCTTTAATGAGTTTACTTATCTTCGGAGATATGCTTTAAAAAAAAGTATCTAAAGCATCAGACAGGTTCAGTAACAGGTGGAACCGGTCTGCTACCTGAACTGTATTAGGGCTAATAGAATCTATTGCTGTTGAATATGAACTGGCCCTGTCCCTTGTGATTGTTTCAATCCCCGGATGATCTCTTAACCAGGCTTTTAAATCCTCGCTATCTCGGGTAGGCAACATATCAATTGGCTTAGATGTTTCCATATTCACTAAGATCGTTCCGTAGTTAACACCTTTTCGAAAAGCCCAATCATCAACTCCAACAACTGTAAGGGTATTTATATCCGGGAGTGGTTGCTGATGGGCACGCCGTGTAAGAGTGGAGCGGCTAACTTTTATTTGTAGTATTTCCGATATTACATGCCCAGAACCGGTTGGCATATCAATTGCAATATCTGATAATAATCGTGTAACCCGCTCTGTTCTTCTGGCATAAGGAAGTATATTGTCATTTTGCTCAGTAAATACTTTCCTCTTGCACTTTTCATTACGGCACTTAAATTTATCGACCGCAAGAGTTTTTCTGGAATGATATTGAAATACAGGTAAATCTGTTATTCTCCTTTCGTAACGGTCATGTACAGAATAGCTGTATTTCTTGCATTCAGGACATTTTGCCCGCTTCCCGGACAACGAGGCATAAATGTGTATTATTGGTGGCTTAAATACAATACTTGAGACTATGATATTTGGGATGACAACAAGGCGTTTGATGTTCATATGTAATAGATTGTCAGCTATGTAAGGACACGAAAATGACATCTGAACAATGACAAAAACAGAGCATATACTCGCTGATTGTCAATTAATAAACAACGGTTTTGATTGTGAGATTTCGTTCCCCAAAATTGAAGAAGAACCACTTTCCCCGGAATAAGTAGGTTCAGCTACATAACTTGTAAACTTCACTTCCACACAAAAGGAAACAGCCCAAACCGTAATCTTCAAAATCGGGTTTACTGGTGTAAGTTACGGGTTGCCCATCTTTAGGTTCTTTTCCGGTTCCTTGTAAATAGCCCAAAAAGCCATTTTCGTGAACCGATTCGTTTGCCATTGCATTCCAGGCTTTGGTAATAGCCGGAAAATATTTATCGGCGTTCAAAGTTCCGTTGTTCACACCCCAAGCCATTCCGTATACAAATAACGAAGTTCCGGTGGTCTCTTTTCCTCCAAAATTATTTGGGTCGTGCAGGCTTGCATTCCAAAAACCATCTTCGCGCTGGATGGAACGTAAAGCTTCCATCATTTCTTTAAAGGTTGTCAGGTATTCATCGCGGTGTTTGTCATCAGCAGGCAAAATATCCAATGTGCGTATTAAGGCAGCAACCACCCAGCCATTTCCACGGCTCCAGTAACAGCCTTCGCCGTTCGGTTCTTTGTAAGGAGGCAGAAAGTCTGCGTCGCGCCACCACAGGCCTTCTTCTTTGTTGTACAAACCTTGAGTTTCCTTGGTGTCCATGTACATTTCGTACATTCTTTCCGAATAAGTATCATCGCCGGTAAGTACTGCAAGTTTTGCAAAAACAGGCATGGCCATCTGTAAGGCATCAATCCAGTCCCAATCGTCTATTTTATCTGTAATTAACATCGAATCAATCGATGCTTTTATGTCGCGAATGCGCTCGGGTTTTGGTTCCATATTGTACAAGTCGATGTAGGTTTGCCCGGCACAATGATTGTCGGCGTGTCTGGTTTTCGCACCATTTCGCAAACCCCATTTGTGCGATTCTCCCCAGTCGATAGCATATTGAAGATATTCCTCTTTGGGAGCTATTTCGTAAAGAGCCATTAATCCTTCGTAATAAACCGCACGGGTCCACAGGTTGCTTGGGCGTTCTTTGTTGGTAATTACGTTTACGCCCGGGGCGGGCCATTTTTTCATCAGGTAATCGTTGGTTAAAACCATTTTATCCAACACTTCTTGTTTCGCCGGTAGTTCCTGTGTTTTTTTACAAGCTACAGTAACAAAAAATAAGCTGCTGATTAGAATTAAAAATTTTATCTTCATATTATGGTTTATTGATATTTTGTCTATTAAATGTTTGATTTCCATCAGGTTTTACGACCTCAGCTCCCGGGCTTGCAGGCCAGAAAAAGTTCTGCCAACTATCGGGTTGTTTCGGATTGTAAGTTTCCCAATCGTTAACCACAAATTTTGTTAGTTGATGGTTTTGGTCAATAATTCCCTGAACTACACATTTTGCCAGTTGGTAAGCTCCGTAAGGATTAAAATGGGTGTTGTCAGCCAATGGTTTTTCCTGATTAGGAAAGGTATGTGCAGGGTAGTGAACAAAGGCTTTTTTTGAGTTTTCTACACCCAGACTTTCATATAAATCTTTGCTCATTTTATTTAAATCAACCAAAGGAATATTCTCTTCTTCAGCCAACTGACGCATGGCATCAGGATATTCTTCCAGTGTGTTTACAATGTTGCCTTTATCATCGAATTTACGGCGGTTGGTAGATGTTACCAAAACCGTTTCAGCACCTTTCTCTTTTGCTGATTTAATAAAGTATCGCAATTGTTGCTGATAACCGGAAAAAGGTTCAACATGACTGCTTCCCGGTTTTTGGTCGTTGTGGGCAAATTCGATAAACAGGTAATCGCCGGGTTTCATCACGCTTAATATCTTTTTTAATCGTTTTTCACCACGAAATGCTTTTAAGGTTTCACCCGATTCGGCATAATTGGCTACCACAATTTCAGCATTCAAAAAGCGCGGAAACATTTGTCCCCAAGAGGCCCAGGGTTCATTTTCCTGATCGGTTACGGTGGAGTTGCCGGAAAGAAAAATGACGGGTAAATCGTTAGCCTCCTCAATGGTCATAGATGAAACACATGGATTGGGACCATTAAATTCGAGCGTTAAATAATTGTCCCAATTTAAATAATCCATTTCGCGGCTTTTTCGTCGAATCTCTTCGGTGGCATTTATGCGCGGTGTGCGAACATCAACTACAAACGATTTGGAAACAGTTTCGCCTTTTTGTGTTTCAATATTTTCGAGCATTAATCGACGCGACTCGGCTTTAACTGTTGTTGCTGAAGTGCCATCGGGATTGCCCAAGCTTAGCGTAACTTTATACCGGCCTTCGGGTACATTAAGCTGAAAATAGAAAGGAGCATTGGAAGATATCCAATCGCCTGATAGGGTATTCTCCTTGTGGCTGTTCCAGATATTACTTTTTTCTCACTCAAAATACCAAAACCTTTTTCTTCAGAATAAACCGTTTCAGCATCTATTTTAATATATCCATTTGCTGCTTTGCCGTTTCCGAAATCAAAACGCCATTTTTTTATCTTTTTTTTTGCGTGTAAAACTGCAAGGAGCTATCGTTAATTTTAATATCGTGGTTTTTTATCAAAGCAATCATTTCTGCTCCGGCTAAAATTACCGGACCATAGCCGTGTGCAGCATATACATTTACAGGGCGATAATAGTAAAATGCCGGGTCGAATCCCATACCTGTCCCAACACAAGTGCCTTCAATCTGGCCTTTCTCGTTTACCTTGCTAGCCACGGCATTCCAGGCCAGACAAACCATTGGACCGTACACTTTGGCATCAACATATCCACGATTTATTGCCCGTGCAATTGAATAACAATAGATAGCCGTTGCCGATGTTTCCAGGTAAGTATCGTTGCGGTCGAGTAATTGATGCCAGAAACCCGTGCCATTTTGGTATTTTGACAGGCCATAAATGTGACGTTGCAGGAGGTCAAGAACTTTGTAGCGTCCATCGTAATTTTCGGGCAAAACTTCAAGTAATTCAACCAGAGTCATAACTGCCCAACCGTTGGCACGCCCCCAATGAAACTGTGGGTGTTCTTCCATTTCCTGAATCCAGCCGTGCATGTACAGACCTTTTTCGTAGTTGAACATTCTTTCAGAGAACTGCAAAACCTGTTTTACCGCATCATCAAAGTACTTGTTCTCGCCGCTGTAACTTCCCATTTGTGCCAGAGCCGGAACGCTCATAAATAAATCATCGAGCCAAAGCGAATTGGGTTGAGGGCGGTTTCGTGCCAGAGTATTGTCTTTTAACCTGAACTGTTTATTGCTGATGTAATCGATTTGCATTTTGATTGTTTTATCCAAATCATCAGCTTTACCGGCTTTTGTGGCTTTTATCATGGCCGCACAAATGGCACCACAATCGTCAAGAGCGTGTGGGTGGAGTGTACGTTGTAAGGCATGCTTTTTCTCTGAATTGTTCGACTCAAATTTTTCAAAAGCTGCAAGCGCCTTGCCCATGAAATTCACCCTTTCAAAGGTGTATTCGGCATATTTAGAATTTCCTGTGGTTTCGCTGGCCAAGAGCATTCCGGCGTAGGTTACGCCCCATTCGTAGCTGTTTAAACGGAAATCACCCTGCGAAAGAATGGTATTTTCATCCACTTTCGAAAAGTCGGTTATTTCTTTACCGGTAGACTTGTCTTCCAGTTTTGCAGGTGTAACGTCATTCAAGTAATCGTAAACCTTGTCCAGTGTCTTTATAATCTCTTCAAGCTCCGGTTTCCCATAAGGCGTAGGATATTCGGGTTGAAGAAGATGAAGTGGTGTGGTTACATCGTTTACTTTTTGGGCATTGGAAAGATGAGATAGAAGTAAAATGAAAATGAATAAACTGAAAATACTTTTTAATGACATAATGTATAGCGTCGTTTAGTTGGTAATTGTCTTTTAATGAATTAGTCCAGTAATCCGAAATAAAAGTAAAGCGTTCGTTTTACAGGCTCAGGCATAGTATTCAATTCTCCGGCAGGCCCCAAACTTTTGGTGTCGTTGCTAATGCCCATGGCCAGTTTTGTTCCCAATGGTGGAATGCCGTCGAGGAAAGAAATATTGCCAACAGGCAGGGCAGGGTAGTTGGTTGGTCCCGAAATTCCATAGAAGTCAAACAAACGAACAAACAAATCTTCTTCCTGTGCTACCATAGTGAATTTTCCGTAAACGGTATTAAATTCCATCCACGAAACATCGGCAAAATAGCCTTTAAACTGCGGGTGTTGCCAGTTGTTGTCGCCCGGCAAAACATTGTTGTACAGACGTTGGAAAACGTCGAGCTGTCCCCCTTGTAAACGGTTTTTCCAGATGTGCGATGGCCCTTCTCCCAGCCACTTTGAACTTATAATATCCGATTCGGGGAATGAAAAACTAATCCCGTTAAAATACTGTTCACCTTCCACTTGGTATTCGTAGTCCATTTGCAGCCAACCACTATTGTACATGGTCCATGTGAGCGATTTTAAAGTGCCGGTGTAGGTGAATTTTATTTGTTGTCTGTCTTTTCCTTTCTCCTGCGAAACGCCTGTTAATTGAGCTTCTCCTGAAACCAAAACCGGCCCGTTATTAAAAGGAATGGGCAACCCAAAATCATTTTTTAAAGCTGAAATTGTGCCGTCCTTTTTGTTCAATTTAACGGTAATTCCCGAAGCTTTCATGGAGATAGATTCTTCAGCTTCAATTACTTCAACTTCCGAGCTTAGGTTTTTGTCTCCTGCCTGCGCTTCAATGGGTAAAATATTATCTTCTTCAATACCCTGCGCTTTAAGTGCTTTTAACCGCTCCGTTTCATTTTCATTCAACGATTTTTCAACCAGTTTTACTACATGGTTGGTATTTCCATCCGTTTTCCAGGTCCAGGTATAAATTTCATCTCCGGCGGTATCAAATGCCCTTAAATAAAGTGCATCGTATTGTTTGTAATTTTCTGGAAGATTTAGTTTTAATTCGCCTTTTTCAACCGGTGCAACATTGGGGCTTTCCACTTTCCCGGTTCTCATTACTTTCTGAAAAGCACCTCGTTGTTGAGGTAAACTGAAGTTTACCAACTGCCATTGGAAACGAATATTTTTGAGGTTGGTAAAATGGTAGCGATTCTCAAGTGGAATAATTCCATTGAAGTTTTTCGGCAATTTGTCGAGATTAATTTTAACGGGTGAATAAATTTCGCGCATGGCATAAAAACTGCCTTCTTTTTCGCGGTGAGGACCAAGCAAACCATCAGGAGCATTTACGCGGTTGGCATCAATTACATTATTCATATCGGTACGAACCAATCCTTCGTCGGCCAATACCCACGAGAAACCGCCTGCTGAACGATCGGAGTTCCAGAACAACTCCCAGAAATCAGCCAGCGCTGTTGCTCCGCCTCCATCATCTTGTGCGTGCAAAAATTCGGTGGGCATGTAAATAAGGCCACCATCCAATATTTTTTTCGAACTGTAGTAATTTTCGTAGTGGTTACAATCCACGCCGTTGTAATCGTTTCCGGGTTTATGGTGCGCATGAATTACCGGGCGTTTCAATGGGTCGTACCTACCATAATCATCATCCAGTTCTTTGTTGGTACCACCTTCGTTGCCGTTGCTCCAGAAAAGAATTGATGGGTGATTCACATCTCTTAGCACCAGCTCGCGTACCAGTTTGCTACCCGATTCAGTATCGTATGCATTTTGCCAGCCGGCCAGTTCGTTTATTACATAAAGTCCCAGCGAGTCGCAATAATTCAGAAATGCCTTGTCGGGAGGGTAGTGGGCGCAACGAACACCGTTCATGTTCATGGCCTTTATAAGTTTTACATCGTTAAGGTCGATTTTTGAATTTACACAGCGTCCGGTTTCGGGCCAAAAAACGTGGCGGTTTACACCCTTCATTTTTATTTTTGTGCCGTTCAAATAAATTCCATCTCCTTCACGGATCTCAATGGTGCGGAAACCAAATTTTTCAACTAATTCATAAGTGGTGGTATTTTTATCTTTCAAACTTACTTTTACTGAATAACGATTTGGCGTTTCGGCCGTCCAGTTTTGTGGCTTATCAACTTTGCATGATAAAACAACCTTTGAATTGTCTTTGCTTACCTTGCTTTCGCAGCTTTGTACAAGGTCGCCGGCAGCATCATAAATTTCAGCAACAATACTTTGGTTTTCCTGAATGTTTACCGGAAAGGCTTCTGCATTAAAAGAACCATCGGCCTGTGCATTTATGGCTACCCGGTCGATATATGATTCAGGAACAGCTTCAAGGTAAACCGGGCGAAAAATGCCTCCAAATATCCAGTAATCGGCATAACGCTCGGCACGGTTTACCGAGTGGTTCGACGACCATTTGTCAACCTTTACTTCCAATTCGTTTTCGCCGCTTTGTAATTTATCGGTTATGTCGTATTTAAATCGATAAAACGAGCCCTGATGTTTTGGACCAGCCAACTGACCGTTGATTTTTACTTCTGTATCGGTCATCGAGCCTTCAAAAACAATCAATACTTTTTTCTTTTCCCATTTTTCGGGAATGGTAAAACGGTGTTTGTAAATACCGCTTTCTTTCGAGTAATCGAATTTTTTGCCATAAGTACGATAATCGCGGCCATAATCGTATTCGCCAAAACCTTGTTGCTCCCAATGCGAGGGCACTTCTATTGTTGTCCATTCGCCACTTTTTCGTCCTTCGGTACAGAAAAAATCCCAGGTTTCGGTGTTCTCGTTATCGGTTCCTGATAGGTATTTAATTTCTTTTTTTGTGGGATTAGCAATCGCTGCTAAGGAAAGAAATCCGAGCGCAATAAAAGTAATTAGTTGTTTTGTGAGATTCATATTTTAATAGTTTACTAGTTTCCAATTAGTAAGGAAAAGCTCTTTCCTGATTTTTCAATAATTACCTTTCTGGTATTTTCATCGTAGCTCCATTTGTCTGCACCATTAACCTTATTGGGTTTTGTTTTTCTTATAACTTCTATGGTATAATCATGTTCTTTTTGTCCTTTAATCTCAATAAGTTTTCCCTGGTTTTGAGTGCTAATTTCAACTTTCGACTGGTAGAAACCATCGCCCAGAGGTTCGTAAAAATGCATATTGGCATTTTCTTCTTTTAAAATGTGCACTACAAACTCTTTCGAATACAAAGTTGTATCGTCGTTAACCAAGGCTTGTATTTCAGTTGGATTTACCGGAATAATTACTAATTCGGCTTTAAAGTTTATTTTTCTAAATTGCTCGTCCAGCGTTAGTTTTCGCTCTTCTTGTTTTGGTGCAGCATTGGTCTTTATCAATTCCGGCTGTTGAATATTTGCAGACTCAATTAACTCAATTGGTTTACCACTAGCTGTTTTAAGCTGAACATTTTTCATGGTCCAATCGCTGGCATAACTCAATTTACCACTTTCTTCTGCTTCAACCGAAACATTTTCCCAATGGATGTTGTGAATGGGTTTCTCGGGATAGGCATTGGCATAAAATGCACGTTTGGCTTTTTCAACGGTAATATTGCTCAGCTTTATATTTCTGAATTCAGGAATTCCTTTTTCTTCCGGCTCAACGCGCTGGCTTAACACTCTCCAGCGGTCTTTAATTTCGTCTTCAGGAATATTATCGGGAATATTGCAGTAACTGTATTCAGGGTACCAGTTTAATTCAAAATGAAACGGATTGGCCACATTTTTCATATTAATGTCGTGAAAATGGATGTTCTCCATAAGCCCACCACGAACCTTTGCCGATTTAAAACGAATACCGATGTTGGTACCAATTGCTTCCAGTCCATATACCTCTATGTTTCGCATACCACCCGACGTTTCGCTGCCCAAAGTAATTAGGCCATGCCCCGAGCGGGTGATGCAGTTGCGGTAAACAATGTTTTCAGCCGGACGGTTAACGCGGAGGCCGTCGGCATCTTTCCCAGCTTTAATACAGAGATTATCATCGTTGCAGTCAATGTCGCAATTCTCCACCAGAATGTCTTTCGATGAGTCGGTGTCAATTCCATCCGAACTTGGCCCATGCCCACCAATATTATTCTGAACGACCAAACCATCAACATGAACACGTGTGCTGTAGGTTAACGAAACGGTCCAAAAACCTGCACGCTGAACAGTAAAATCTTTTAACAACACATCTTCCGATTCCCAAACTACAACTGGTCGCACACGTTCACAATCGTAATCAACTGCCCAGCGGATGCCTTTTTCTTTGTATTCGCCCCACATGCCGCCTGTGTAACGTGGTTCTCCCCAAAATTTTTTCCACCAGTATTTGCCATTGCCATCAATAATTCCTTTTCCGGTAATCCGCACGTTTTTTTCGTCGTAAACGTTTATCAATGCCGCCGGCCATTCCATTTCAATTCCGGCAATGCGGGTCCATTTTCTAGGGTAATGGTCGTTATTCTGAATGGCCTGAATAATTACTCCCTCACCAATGTGTAACTCTACATTCGACTTTATAAAAAGTGCTCCGGATAAATAAGTTCCGGGCTCAAAAACAACTTTACCTCCTCCGGCTTCGGCCGCAGCGTCTATCGTTTTTTGAATGGCTTCTGTTGCTATTGTTTTTCCATCAGCAATCGCACCGTATTTTGCTACGTTAAAAGTGGCATCAGGAATTGTTGTAAAATCCTTTTTGTAAAAGATATTCTCCAGGTGCTTTACCAGTTCACTTTTGCTTTCCTTATCAGCTTTTTGCGTACAGGAAAAAAGGAGGATAGACAAAAATATTAGAGTTGGAATTTTTTTTAGAAACATATTTGTATTGAAATATTAAAAGTCTTTTTTTATTGAAGTTCAACCATTACCACCGATTTGGCTGGCATATTTACCGTAAGCGTATTGCCTTTCATTTTTACTGCATCGAAAGCACTTTCTGTTACTTCCTCCTTTTTTCCAAAATCGTTATAGCTGTTAATTTTATCACCTGTTATAATGCTTCCTGTTGTGAATTCCGACACATCCATTCCGCGTAATTCGCAGTTTACCTCTTTTGCATTTTCAGGGTCGAGATTACTAATGGTAATGTGAACTTTACCACTTTCATCTTTCGATGCTGTGGCCGAAAGTGTTGGAACCGATTCATTTTCGAATGTGTAATTATCGCATTTTATTGATGCCGGAAGCAGGGTTGCATCATGATGTACTTTGTACATTTTAAATACATAAAACGAAGGAGTTTTAACCATTTCATCTTCTTTGGTAAGAATCATGGCTTGCAATACATTTACTGTTTGGGCAATGTTGGCCATTTTAACGCGTCGACAGTATTTGTTGAATAAGTCGAGGTTTACCGAAGCCACCATGGCATCGCGCAGTGTGTTTTGCTGGTACAAAAAGCCAGGGTTTGTGCCAGGCTCTACATCAAACCAGTTGCCCCATTCATCAACAATTAAACCAACTTGGTTTTCCGGGTCGTATTTGTCCATAATGGTTATGTGCTTTTGAAGAAGTTCTTCCATGGCCATTGTTTTTTTCATGGTAGTGAAATATTCACTTTCATCGAATTCAGTGGCTGAACCTTTTTTGGTCCAATTGTGGCAAATGGTGTAGTAATGCAACGAAATTCCCTGGAAGCTACGTCCCGGATTTCCATTTTTCATTAGGGTTTCCATCCATTCGTAGTTGTAGTCGCTTGGACCACAGGCAACTTTGTATAGCTTGTTGTCGCCATAGTTTTTTAGGAATGTTGAATAGCGGCGCATTTCGTCGGCATAAGCTTGTGCCGTGAAATTTCCACCACATCCCCAGCTTTCGTTACCTACACCCCAGTATTTTACTCCCCACGATTCATCTTGTCCATTGGCTTTCCGTAAGTTTGTCATGGGGCTAATATTGTCCGAATTCAGGTATTCCACCCATTGCGACATTTCCTGAACAGTTCCACTACCCAGGTTTCCGCAAATTACCGGTTCGCACTCTAACTGTTTACAGAGTTCAAGAAATTCGTGAGTACCAAAGCTGTTATCTTCAGTTACTCCACCCCAGTGGGTATTTATCATTGTTGGTCTCTCCGTACGAGGACCAATACCATCTTTCCAATGGTACTCGTCGGCGAAACAGCCACCGGGCCAGCGCAGGTTCGGAATACCCATTTCCTTTAAGGCATCAACTACATCATTTCTTATGCCATTAGTATTTGGGACTTCAGAGTCTTCTCCAACCCAATATCCACCATAAATACAGGTTCCGAGGTGTTCTGAGAAATGACCGTAAATGTGTTTGTCTATTTTTTCTTTGCCCAAATCGGCGTTAATTATAATCGTATTTTGAGCTGAAATAAACAATGTCAGATTCAGCAATAGGATTAGTACAATGTTTCTTTTAAAATTCATAGTAGTTTATTTAGTTAATTTATTTGTCCGTATACTTACTTTAGTCTTCCTGCTTTTTAAAACACCGGAGAAATATTTTCCCATTTTACGTCCCAATCTTCAGGAAAACCCGGATTCTCTTTTTCATTCCCTTCAAAACCAGCGCACATCATCGCAACTGCCGTTAACAGTCCGCCATTACCGGGTAAATAAATTCGTAATCGTTGTCCCTGGTAATTGTGGCCATTGACTAAATAGGTGTTTTTAAGTACATCTTTCAGCAGCAAATCAATGGCTTTATCGGGTTTCCCTAACCGCGTAGCACACATGGCTGCCATGGGGTAATCCCAGCCCCATGTTCTTTCCCAATTCCATGTTTTTTCAATGTAATCGAAAGTGGTTGCCATAATGGTTGTATCCAACTGGAGGGTTTCCGGTAATATTCCAAATGCTCCTAAAACCATCGGATGGTCGGAATAATATTCTTCATTTTCATAAGAATCAGGTGCACTTTCTGCCGCCAGGTACAATCCATCTTTATGTGCAAATAGGGATAAATTGTCGATAACAATCTGCCAGTCAGAGTTTGGTGGCAGGTTTAATTGTTTCAGCCAGTTTTGTGCGGTTGAAAGCCCCCAATGCCAGTATCCCAGCTCAAAAGGAGGGTTAAATGTAATTTCTCGTTCAAGGCTTTCCTGAGCGGGAATTAATGGTGGTCCCAAAATGTATCTTTTACTTTTCTCGTCCCAGCGGGCAAAACTTGCCATAAAATCGGCTGTAGCCGAAACCAGAGGCAGGTATTTTTCAAGTATTTCTTTATCTTGTTTTTCCTGAAACAGTTGTTCAGCAAAATAGATAATATGTGGTTGTTGCCAAATTAGAAACTCGCCAACACCCGATGGGCTGTCGTTTCCAAAATTATCGGTCATTTTGGGCCAACGAACTCCCTCGTAACCTTGAATTGTAGCCTTTTGCTGTGCTTTGTCAAAAATATTAAAATAGTAATCAAGGCTTTTTTGCATAAACTCACTTCTGTTCCAATATGTCCAGTGCGCTGCATGCCACCAATGCATTTCGAGGTGGAATTTCCCATACCAGCTGTTAAAGGTTAAACCGGTTTCCTGAGGCGGGTAGTTCCCTGCACATTGAATGCGGGTTAAATATTGCGAAAGAATAACCCGACGTTCTAATTCGTGTGCTCGTTTATCCTCCACGCCCGAAAAATCAACAATTCCACCCGTATTCCAGTAATTTTCCCATCTTGAATTCGAGAGCGATTTTGCTGATTCAAATGTTTCATTTTCAGTAAAGTTATCTTCTAAACTAAATTCAACCGAAACGTTTAATTGCGTTATTTCAGAAGCCGCCTGAAGTACAAAGTAGTGCTTTTCTTTGGTTGTTATTTTAGCGTCTTCAACCCAGTTTACTTTCACAAAATAGGTAGTTGTATCAATGGTGTGCTGAAAAACTGCACTGTTTTGATCGGAATGAATAATTTCGGATTGATGATTATTTTTTTTAGCCCATTCCGATGCATTATCAACATGATTTCCTGTGGGGTAGGGGAATTGTAACTTTAGCGCAACAAGGCCATTTTTAATTCGGTCGGATTTTATTTGTGTATAAATCTTGTCTTTTTCAGGATGAGAAAAAGTTAATACTTCGACTTTGGAATCTTCAATGTCAAAGGAACTGGAGATAATCCCTTCCCATAAATTTAATTGCTGATTGATATTTGTGATTTGGCCAGCTTGAACCGCCGAATTATCCGGGTTTACAAGTTCTAACCCAATATTTGCCAACTGTAAACGGTGTGGATTTACCCTGAAATAATTGGCAGCATCTTGTTTTTTGCCGGGTTCATTCCACTGAACAGCATAGGGGATTTGTCGGCCTTCAACTTCGTAATTTTTGTAGGCTTCTTCTAACTTATAATCTTTGGTGTTAGGAAAGCTATGCCATCCCCATTCGCTCATGGTTCCCAGGCAAACCCCATCTTTATATATCTCTGGGAAAGTTTGTAAGCCTGTTGCATCAACCGTAAAAGCAAATTTTCCGTTTCCTACCGAAAGTGAATTTAGTGAATCGAATGCATTAATTTCAACGTTGTGGCGATTCACCACAGCAAACCTATCGATTTTGGTTTCTGTTTTTTCGGAGGTACAAGAAAAAAGAATAAATAAGACAAATAAAAGGCTTAGGTACGATTTCATTTTTAGATGCTATTGGTTTTGTTTTAGAGTAATTTCTGATATGGTGACCGGACCACGCAAGCCGGAAGGAAGAGGCTGCCAGTGTGCGGCTGTAAAACAGCCATCTTCGCCGAGGTTTTCTCTTTTATGTGCAGCAAAGTTAACGTTGTAGAATTTTTTATAGTTGATGCCGTTTTTATCCATGTCGATAATACGGTTTGCCATAAGGTTGGTAACCTTTATTTCCAGCACGTTTACCGTTTGCAATAATTCATTAGGCAGAACTATCTGGAATGTTGGTCCAACCAGCGTTCCAATTTTTGTTCCGTTGAGTTTGACTATTGCTGATTCGTGAACAGTACCCAAATCGAGCAACAAATCTTTCTGCAAGTCCGTAGTTGGATCAAAATTAGTTGAGTATGTTGCGGTTCCCGAAAATTTTTCATGTTCTTCAGAAATGGTTTCCCAGGGCTGTAATTTGTCGATTGTTATGGTTTCTGGGAGCACTGGTCCACCCTTTTCAAAAACAATTTGCCATGAATTAGATAGTTCTTTTTTTATTTTTGGGCTGTTCCAAAGCGGGTAATTATTTGCTTCAACCTTTGTCGTATAATTTTGCAAGATTAAGGTTTCGCCTGGTTTTAGCTGAAGGTAAATTTTTGCTGTCGCCTTATCTTTGTTTATTTGTGCTTTACCAAACGTTTCATTCATTGGGTTAAACCAAACAGCCTCTTTTTCGAGCGTATTTAAAGTTACCCACTGGTCGATGTTTTTATCTGTCCAATTACTGATAAAATAACATGTGCCTTCGGGCCGGTTTACACGGTTAAACCATAAACCAACTTGTGCTATCGCCTCAGGGTATACTTTAGTTTTTTCGAGAAGTTTGGAAATATCTGCTCCGGCCAGAATACTTCCATTTCCATACTTTGCAAGTTCACTCTGTTTGTCAAAGTTTAGAGTTGTAATAATTTCTTTTAATTCTTTTTCCTGGATTTGGTGCTTGTTGAATCCAGGAACTTTTGTTGGAATTTGATTTTGAAAAATGATGTTTGCACCAGACTCCGCCAGTTCGACCAATTTTTTAAAGGTTGCCAACGAAAGGAATTCACACTCAGGAATCAGAACGGTTTTGTATGTCGCTCCTTTTGATTTAATGGCTCCGTTTTCAACGGTCAGGCTTGCAATTTGTTTGTCGGAAATATAATCGAAAGTATATCCTTGTTCAAGTAAACTATAACTAATTTCTTTTGTAAGTTCTTCGGTGTGCATACCAAAGTGGGGCAGGTGTTCTTTTGTGCGGTTGATCCATGCATCGTAAATGGGGAAATAAAGCAGAATGTCGTTGTTGGGTGTTGAATTTTGCAAAAACGACTGGCAGTTTGCCACATATTGGTTTACTGTTTTTAGCTCTTCCCACCAAGTGTTGGTTGGGGCAAAATGAACTGCAGCATAAAACATCCAGCCTGGCCAGTTTTCTTCAATCGGCGAATATGGAGTTCCGTGATAAACAATGTGATTTACGCCGTGAGTTAGATTCATATCGGCATTTTGTTTTACATCAGCAAGGTTGCTCAGAAAGTGTTCGTTTAACCAGGTGGCTGCTTCGCAGGCAACCAATGGTTTGCCCGATGTATGTGCAGCCGAAGTCGCCATTTTTATGCGCATTGGGTCGGTTCCTTCAGTTTCGGGAATGTGGCTGGCTTCGTACAAATCGAGAATGGCAGCCGGCGAACCGTGTGCCTGGTTGCGTATTGTCGCGTTATGCGATTCGGCCCAATCGGCCCACACTTTTGTGAATCTCTCTAGAATTAAGTCGGAAAGTGTTTCGCGGTAATCGCATAAAACGCGTTTGTTGGTTTCTTCATCCAAATTGCCAAATAAAGCAGGCAAGTGGTGTTGTAAATTGTAACCACGGCGCATTTCAAATTCTTCAAAAAACAATGGAGTCCAGTTTGCGTCGCCACGTGCATCATCAACCTCGTACGAGTCGTTAAAAAAGGCACGAAAACCTGCTAAATCGATGTTTGCTGCATTTTTATCGAAGTCGGACAAAAATACGTTTAGCGCTTCTTCCGAGAAGTGGTCGATAACATTTCCTTCGCCACCTGTTCCGGCACGTTCAACCATTTTACCATGCCATCCCTGGAAAATAGCGTATAAATTCCATGTTCCTTTAGGGGCTGTCCAGTACAGTACTCCGTTTGCGTTAACGGAATGGGTTAAATTAATAGTTTCTCCCTTTTCATTAAAAGCCATTAGCGATTGCAGGGGGAGAGGTTTTTCAAAACGCACCTGGTCGAGCGCAAGATTCTGCAAGTTATTGTTGCTGCTGATAGGGAATTTTATCTCCGAAATTTCTACTCTTTTGCCAACTGCACGAACGAATGGTTCTTGGATAAATTCAATCTTTTCATTTAATTGTTCGCCTTCATTTAAGGTGTATATTTTATATCGTAAATTTTTACAGGCATGTTCAGAAGAAATCCAGGGACCTCCAAATGGCCATCCCGAAGCATTTGCCAAATCAACTCCAAGGCCCAAACGTTGAGATTCTTTTAAGGTATGCTCAAACATTTCCATCCACCTTTTCGATTGAAAAGTAATGGTTTTATCTTCTTCGCCTTTTACATCATAAATGGGTGTTATTTCTACACCACCAAAACCTGCTTTTGCCAATTCTTCCAAATTTGACGTGATGTTGGCTTTATCAACAGCGCTACCGAGCCACCACCAGCGAGTCCAGGGTTTGGTTTCTTTGGTCTGTTCAGGCCATTCGGGTTGAGTTTTAATTTGGCAGGAAGAAAATAGAAGCAATAAGCATACAAGTATTAGTTGTGATAGTTTAGTCGTAAAAGTTTCAGACATTTTTAATTCAGATTAATTATCTATTGAAAATTAATATCTTAATCCCGAGCAAATGTATAAGATTGCCATGATTCTTTGCGATCCTGAATTAGCAAAGAGCTGTAGTGAATAAACGTAAATAGTATTTATTACCTTTATTGGCTTGTTCGCGTAAAATTACAAACTATTCTTCAATTATCCATTGTCCTAAAATGTTCTTTATAGTATAATCTGATGCTTTTTGTGGTGTAAGTTCGCAGGACCATTTAACACGTTTTTCAGTACTTGACCCAGTACCGGAGTTATTTTGAAAAAAACAAACTCATTGACCACCCTTCTCCGATTTGGTGTGAATATCACGAATTATCTGAATAATACGAAATGAGGTAGGTGTCGTAACATGCAGTTATGCAGTCGTCTGGATGGGTGTTGGAAGTCGTAGTGAGGTGATCTCTAAGAACCGTTATACATGGTCAATCGACTTTGTTATTGGGTGGTCTCACGCATCGTTTTTTCTAAGAGGAACTTTAAAGATTATTAATTCTTGTAAAAAAGCAGGTTTGCCTAAACCTGAAATAATTGAAACATGCCGTAGGCATACAGGTTACTTTGTTTAAGAATGCTGATGACGGTGATACAACCCAAGATATAGGTGGTCAAACAGGTGGTAAAGTTGTTAGTCTTACAGATAGACAAAAAGAAGTTTTTAAATATATTGTAGAAGAACCTACTATTTCCAGAAGCAAACTTGTCAAGAGAATGGGAATTAATCCATCAGCAGTACAAAAGCACATTGAAGCTCTTAAAAAGAAAGGATATATTATAAGAGAGATGGCGAAACAATAGGTTCTTGGAAAATTAGATTTCAGAAAAAAATAAAGACACCATGACACACTTGCGACTTCAATAAAAAGCAACAAAAAAGTGCTTATTTGTGCCATATATGTACGGAAAAATCATAAGGTGCTGTTAGTTAGCGCATATTAGTTTTGAAAAAGTCGAGTAAGGTATGATAAGTAACAACTATTGATAATTGGCAAGGCGCAGTAAATTCGAAATTTACTGCGCCTTTTGTTTGCGGTGACCGTTTGTGTCGGGGAAGTATAAGCTAATAGAAATCGTTGTTGTTGTTCTGATACGTTCGCCAACCATCCTGTTTTTGTCCCCAAAAGCTTAACTTATTTTAGGGTAAGTAAATTGTAGCGCCAGAATCATCGAAAAAGCAAGATACTTATATCTCAGCAGAACATTAGGATAATAAAAATATAGGAAGAGTAAGCGTAAAGTAAGTTTTCCTGCAATATCAAAGTCATGAGTAGTGAAAGTTTGGAGCACTGAGATCCCAAATGGAACCGATAAGTACAAATGTAAGGTCTGAACCTAACTGATTTAAATTTATACATATCAGTAATTAGCCCCATAAGCGGGGCGTTTACTGCATCTATTTATCTAACCAGTATGAATATAAGGGCGACATCTTTGGGTTTAATTCCAAATATATCGGTATAAAAATAAGTGAAGATTTGGAACATGTAGGAAGTTGCCACGTTCATGGTGGCGGCTCCCGACTCTTAACCAATTTTATCGAGTACGTTTAGTTTTTGTTTTTGTATTGATTCTTAAATTTTAGCAGCCGTTTCAATCGCAATTTTTAATGCTGTTTTGTGCTCTATGTTTTGAAGAGAAGTTTCATATTACGCAGAATACAAGGATTGATTAGAATACCATTGGTGAGGTGGGGTTTAGGATAAAACAAGTGGAGTATTTGGTGAAAATTAGTAAAAATCCGTACACATAAAAGTGATAGGTACTTTTAATATGCATATTATATTTATATTTGGATGTATAAAACTAATTGCACTATCTATTAAGTATTTAACAAAACAAGATGGAAGAGCTAAAACTTTGGTGTAAAATTAAAAGAGGAGATAATAAGGCTCTTCAAGAACTTCACAATAGGTATTTTCATGCAATGTGCTTGTTTGCTTCAAAATCTATAACTGACCACCAAAATGTTGAAAATCTGGTTTCCGATTGTTTTATAAAACTTTGGGAAAACCGAAGTAAAATTGAAATTAAAACTTCTGTTAAATCGTACTTGTACAGAATGTTGCGAAACGGCATAATTGATTTCTTCAGGAGAAAGGCAGAAATAGCAGAGTTTAGGGAAGAGTTGCCTGATCTAGCTATTGAAGAAGGTTTCGACGAGCAACAACATTATGTGAAAATTCATAGAGCAATTGCCAAATTACCGGCAAAAAAAAGAGAAGTTCTTGAATTGGCTGTTTTTAAATCGCTTACATATCAGGAAATTGCTGATGAATTGAACATCTCGAAAAACACCGTAAAAAATCAAATTTGTAGTGCCTATAAATTTTTAAAAGATTCTTTGCAACCCCACGATTCCTTTTTTTTAGTTTTCTCAAAAAAAATACAAAAAATCACTTTTTACTATAGTCCTACTTTAATTCTTTTTCGTCAGCTTAGTAAAAGGCTACTATTATAGTCTATTAGTATGGTTAGATTGGAGAGAACAGCCGCTATATGCAGCTGTTCTTTAGAGAAATTAAGAAATGGACGAGAACAGAAATAAAGAAAGATTTTGGGAGTTAGCAACTTTAAGAATACATAAAGAGGCTACAGAAGAAGAACTAGATGAATTGGAGTTATTTCTTCAAAATGAAATTTTCCAAAATCTTTATGCCGAGATTGAGCAATTGAATAGCGATGTGAAGAAAACGAAGCCTCTCTCTCATGTCTCTCAAATAAATTCGTGGAATCAAATTAGTAAAACCCGTAGGCAAAAAAACGGTAAAACTTCTATATGCGATTTCTCGTTACGCTGCTGTTTTTATGTTTGCTCTTGCTTTAGGTGGGCTTCTTTCTTTGTTTATTGAACCGCAAAATACATATGAAAGTTTCGCAGAGATAAATGTTCCCTTGGGACAAATGTCGGAAGTAATCCTGTACGATGGCACCAAAGTGTGGTTAAATTCGGGTACAACCTTGAAACCCAACTAACAGTGGTGCCGTAGTGCCAAAAGAAAGAAAAAAAGATGTAGTTATTCTGTAAAATAGATTTTGATTTTATGAAACGAGTATGTAAAATATTCACACCAAAGAGGATGATTAGCATAATGTGATTTACATGCTATGATGTTGGTAATAACCAATTTAAACAGGATGAAATATAAAATCAAAATAGTACCACTCCTCGCAGAAATGTACTAATATTAATAAAAGTAATTTGTACTTTTGCTTGAGCTGATTAAACAAAAACTAACATGAAAAACCGATACATCTTGCTAACATTCTTTTGTTTTGCGTTGTTTCTTTCCTGTACTCAGCAACAACAAGAAGAAAACACAACCACCTATCAAACCGATGGAGAAAATATTATTGGGAACAATATCAACCGTTACAACAACCGTCCGTTATATATAAATAATACCGATGGATTGATTTTAACCGGAGACAAACCGCTTATCCGATTTATTAAACACCGCGATTTATTTGGTAATCTGGTGCTTGTGGTAAAACGTAATGGAATAAGTTTGCAACTGGACGAGTTCGATCAAACCAACTCATTCTTCGCTCCGGCACAAATGAAGTGGAGGCTTCAAGATAGCCGTTTAAATGACCTTGAAATAAACTTAAATGTACTTCCTTCAGCAACAGGAATAGGAATGGCCGTTCAGCTTGAGACAAACAATCTTCAAAAAGGTGATTCAATTCTCTGGTATTTTGGCGGAGCGAAACATTATCCCGGAGAAAACCTCTTACGCAGTTTCGATATAATGGGGCATCCTGAATTAATGGAATGGAAAGATTGCGGGAATACCTTAGCTTCCCCCGTATTTTATGGAGAGTTTTTAAATTCAACCAATGTACACTCTCTCGCATTTAGCCTGAATGAAAAAGGAGAAATTAAATATTTTGAGGGAAATGAAGCCAGACAAGCGTTTCGTTTGGCACAAGAAAAAAAGGCGAATTTACTATCAAGAATGAAAATAAACACGCCTGATCCGTATTTGAATGTTATGGCAAAAACATCGTTGGTTGCTGTAGATGCAACCTGGTATCCACCGGTTTTTGTACATGCTTGTATGACCTGGAATGTGCCATTCCCCGGTTGGAGAACTATTTTTGGAGGCACCATGTACGGTTGGCACAACAGGGTGCGAGAGCAAGCTAACTACTACATTGCATCGCAGGTAAAAGAGTCAGATAAAAATGAAGCTAAGGCGGATCCTTATGCTTTACTTACCGAACAAAACAAAGATTCGAGGTTTTATGGTAAGGGACGTATCGTTCAAGACCAGAAATTCTACAACATGCAATCTCAGTTTTTCGACCAGTTGATTCAGGAGTACCGTTGGACAAATGACCCCGGATTAATTAAAGTTTTAAGAGGTGGTCTTGAATTACACCTTGAGTGGTTGCGCGATTGTTTTGACCCTGATGGCGATGGGACTTACGAAAGTTACCTGAACTCGTGGCCCAGCGACTCGCAATGGTACAATGGAGGAGGTTCTGCCGAAGAAACTGCTTATGCCTACCGCGGACATCAGGCGGCACGTGATATGGCTCGCAATGAAGGTGATAAAAAGGCAGAAGAATACCACACCAAAATGCTTGAAAAAATAAAGAAAGGGTTTTTCGATAAACTTTGGATAAAAGATAAAGGGCATTCAGGTGCTTACCGCGAACAAGGAGGGCGCGAACGCCTGCACGAAGACCCATGGATTTACAGCATATTTTTACCTGTTGATGCCGGCTTAACTTCTCCGCTTCAATCTATTGAGTCGGTTTATTATACTGAGTGGGCATTGCAAAACGATACTGTGCCTTATGGCGGTCGCCAGGTGTGGAGTTCGAACTGGGTTCCCGGTATTTGGTCGGTACGCGAAAAATGGCCAGGCGATAATTATGCCCTTGCTTTAAGTTATTATCAGGCAGGTTTGCCAAAAGATGCCTGGGATATTTTGCGGGGAACATATACCCATACGGCATTTAATCACCATGTGCCCGGCAACCTTGGCGGACATCAGGGAGGAACCGATTTTGGTGATTGTGTGCACCCTTTTAGCCGAACTCTTGTAGAAGGATTGTTCGGATTTCAACCAGATTATCCCAATGGAAGGGTGAAGATAAAACCACAATTTCCGGTTGACTGGGATTTTGCAACATTGGAATTACCCGATTTTTTAGTTGATTTTAAAAGAAATGCATCTGAAATAAACTACAATATTGAAATCAGCCGACCTGCAACGATGGGGCTTGAACTGCCTGTTTATGCTGGGAAAATCGAGAATGTGAGCATTAACGGAAAACAAGGCAAGTACAGTATCGAACCAGGAGTTGGTTGCTTTTTGCTTAAAGTTGAACTGGAGAATGCCACTAAAGCCAACATATTAATCGAAACAAAAGATACCAAACCTCTATTTGATCCGGTATTTATTGAAGGAAATGCTGATGACAAAATTGAACTGAATGTTAAGGACGCGATGATCGTCTCTTTTGAAGATCCACAGGGAGCAATTGCAGAGGCAAGCATCGAAGATGGAATACTACACGCAAGCCTTACCGATAAAAAAGGATACCACACCCTACTGACAAAAGTAAGGGTTGACGAAGCAACGCAGTACAGGGTATTTCGTTTAAAAATTAAAACACCTGAAGCCGATAAAAAGGAACTTGAGCGAAAGGTTAAAAAGGTACCTCAAGATGCAGAATGGGAATGTGTTAATTTAGCAGCTCAACACAATGCAGACATCACTACTATTTACAAACAGAACTATTTGTCGCCACGACCCAATACAGTTTCTGTTCGTTTGGGAACGGATGGCTATTCGCCCTGGACATTCTGGCATTGGAAAAGTACCCCTCCCGAAATAAAAACAGATAATGTAGCGAATATGCTGTCTGAAAAGAATCGCCTGCAAACGCCGCAGGGTGTACCTTTTGATTGGAGTGCCGGTGACCGAAATATTGCTTTTACATCAATGTGGGATAACTTCCCAACAAAGCTTAATTTTCCCGTAAACAAAACGGGTAAAGCGATTTATTTTTTGGTTTCAGGGTCAACCAATGTTATGAATTGTAACATCGCCAATGCAGTTATTTACCTAAATTATTCCGATGGACAGAGCGATTCACTTGAACTTGTTCCTCCCCATAATTACTGGAACCTAAGTCCAATTTCAGCTCGTGCAACTGCTCCGGGACAAGGAAGCAGAAACGATTATACTTCAGAGACAGATAAGTTTTGTATGCCGGAGGTATTTCCGGAAACCGTTCAACTGGGCGAAAACTGTAGGGCTATGTTGCTCAACCTTAAATTAAGAGAGGATGTGGAACTGGAAAGCGTTACCCTGGAAACGTTATCGCAAGAAGTTGTTGTGGGTTTAATTGGTTTAACAATAATGAAATAAAGACTATGAAACAACTACCATTAATCCTAATATGCATTATTTTAATGCTATCGTGTGAGCAAACAACGAAGGAGAAAAAGCTTGAAGAAGACCCCAAACGGGCATCATCGATAGATTACGAGCTTCCACCAATACCGGAAATACCCGAAAAACAACCGGAAAATTCGGTAACACAAGCTGATGCAAAATCATTCGAAGAAGTAAAACTCGACCTACCAGTTTCTGCGGGTCCTTACAAGCCAACCTGGGAATCGATTGAGGCCAATTATCCGGGAACACCCGATTGGCTGAGGGAGGCAAAGTTTGGCCTGTGGGTACATTTTGGCCCGCAATCGGCAGGGAGAAGTGGCGATTGGTATGCACGCCGGTTGTATATACCCGGCACCAGTGCCTATAAAAATCACCTCAACAAATATGGACATCCTTCTGAAATTGGTTACAAAGAAGTTTTGCGTGACTGGAATCCCGACAAACTCGACCCCGCCAAATTGGTTGAAATCTATCGTGATGCAGGAGTACGTTTTTTAATTATTCAAGGGGTACATCACGATCAGTTCGATATGTGGGACTCGAAGTATCAACCCTGGAATGTCACTAATCTTGGCCCTAAACGCGATTTAATGGGCGAATGGGAAAAGGCAGCCCGAAAAGCCGGTATTCGTTTTGGAATAGCATTTCATCACGAGTATTCGTGGTGGTGGTGGCAAACCGCTTTTCAAAGCGATACCGAAGGCGAAAAAGTTGGTGTTCCTTATGATGGCAATTTGACACTTGCCGATGGCAAAGGAAAGTGGTGGCAAGGTCTTGATCCGCGCTTCCTTTACGGAGTTAACCTAAGAGAATATAAAGGTATGGACAAAGCGGCAAACTCTGCTTGGAGTCCACCTCCTGCGGGCATTTTTCATAATCACCTCGAATTTGCCGAGTGGTATTCAAAGTGGTGGGCACTACGCATGATGGATGCAGTTGATAAATACCAGCCCGACTTTATTTATACCGATGGCACCGACCAGCAACCGTTTAGTGGCTTTGGAACAGGTACCGGTTATAAATGCGATGCCATGCAGCGTGTAATTGCCGACTTTTACAATAAAACCTTGGAACGTCGAGGCGAAGTTGATGTTTTCAGCATTGTTAAATTCCGTAAGAAAACCAATGGAACGGTAAATACACAGGAAGGACACATTCCGCACGATATAAAAACCGATCAGGACTGGATTGCAGAAACACCTGTTGGCGATTGGTTTTATGGCCCCGATTTCAATTACAGCCCCGATGCCGTAATCCGCTATCTACTGGAACAAGTTTCGCGCGATGGGAATGTGGGACTTTGTGTTTCGTTGCTTCCCGATGGTTCGATAGATGAAGGGAGCGCAAAAATGCTTAAAGAGGTTGGTGCGTGGATGAAAATTAACGGAGAAGGAATTTATGGAAGTCATTCGTGGAAGGTGCTGGGCGAAGGTGCTAAGGGTAAACTGAATGTTCTTCCCGGAGGTAAAATTGGAGACCACCAGGCCAATCATGAGTTCTCCACATCCGATTTCCGGTTTACTGTTGGCAAAGACGGCAACCTGTATGTGTGGTGTATGAACGTTCCCAGAGCCGGAGAAAAATTACAAATTGTTTCGCTTGGAAAAGATGCACAACTTTTGGGTAAAAAGATAGAAAAAGTAGAATTATTGGGCTACCCGGGAGAGATTAAGTGGAAGCAGGAAAATGCGGCCATGAGAATAGAATGCCCTTCGGAAATGGACTTTTCAACGGCTGTATGTTTTAAAATCATAGCTGAAAATGAATAAATCGAACAGCTTCATAGTGCTGATAGCTTTGTTGTTCACTGTAACATCCTGTTTGCAACCAACAAAAACCAAGGTTCCTTCGGAAGAAGAAATGAAGGCTTATCTGATGGTCTATTTTAAAGACAGCGACCACAGTCTTCACATGGCGCTAAGTGCCGATGGTTATTCTTTTACAGATATAAACAAAGGAAATCCGGTAATCTCTGGCGATACAATTGCCCGACAAAAAGGTATCCGCGATCCGCACATTATGCGAGGGCCCGATAATATGTTTTACCTGACCATGACCGATTTACATATTTACGCCAAACAAGCCGGTTTTCGGACAAGAGAATGGGAGCGGCCACGCGAAGAATACGGTTGGGGAAACAACACCGGTTTTGTGTTAATGAAATCAGTAGATTTGATTCATTGGTCACACACAACGGTTGCTATTGACAAAACTTTTCAAGGTTATGATAGTATTGGTTGCGCTTGGGCACCTCAAACAATTTGGGACGATGAAGCCGGCAAACCAATGATCTACTACTCCATGCGTTTTAAAGATGGTAAAACAAGGTTGTATTACACCTATACAAATACAGCGTTTACAGAACTTGAAACAGAACCGCAACTATTGTTTCAGTATCTGGTTGATAGCTCTTATATTGATGCTGATATTACAAAAATTGGAGATCAATTTCACATGTTTTATGTTGCTCACGATGAAACGCCGGGTATAAAACAAGCCGTTTCGAGACAAGTCAATACTGGATATGTATACGATCCAATGTGGTACGACTCTGAAGACGTAAAATGTGAAGCACCAAACGTTTGGAAAAGAATAGGTGAAGAAAAGTGGGTGTTAATGTATGATATCTATGGAATCCAACCACACAACTTTGGCTTCAGGGAAACAACCGATTTTAAGAGTTTTAATGATTTGGGCAGGTTTAATGAGGGAGTTATGAAAGCTACCAATTTTGAAATACCAAAACATGGTGCCGTAATACATTTAACCAAAGATGAAGCGGAGAAATTATGCGAACACTGGGGATTGGAAATGAGTTTTGATAAATTGTAAAATAATTTCAACTAAACGAATATAGAGATGAGAATCAAGATTTTTATACTAGTACTTTTGGCAACTGGCCATTTTACTTTCGCGCAAAAAGAATTTACTGTTGACGTAGAAAACATTGGTGCCGAAATACAGCCTGATATGTACGGTGTGTTTTTTGAAGATATTAACTTTGGTGCCGATGGTGGTTTGTATGCTGAGCTCATAAAAAACCGCTCCTTCGAATTTCATCAACCTTTTGTGGGGTGGACTCCATTTGGCGAGGTAAAAGTGATGAACGAATCTCCTTGTTTTGACAGAAATCCAAACTATGTACGGTTAAACGAGAACGGGTTGCGACGTGGAACTGGACTTGAAAATGTTGGTTTTACAGGCATTGGCTACAAGCAGAACAATAATTACAGATTTTCTTTTTACGCCCGTTCATTGGATGGTGGTGAAAAGAAATTCAGAATTGAATTGGTAAGTGAAGAGAACAATGCTATTGCTGATGCCGAGATTGTAATTAATGGAAAAAGCTGGAAAAAATATACAACGCTTATAGAAGCCCAAACAACATCGGCAAAAGGCAAATTGCGGTTAATTTTAAAGACAAAAGGTGAAGTTGACCTCGACCACATTTCTCTGTTTCCGGTTGAAACATGGAAAAACCGTGAGAATGGTTTGCGCAAAGATTTGGTAGAAGCACTTTATGAATTAAATCCCGGAGTGTTTCGTTTTCCTGGTGGCTGCATTATCGAAGGCAACACGCTTGACACTCGCTACCAATGGAAAAACAGCGTTGGCCAGGTTGAGAACAGACCCTTGAATGAAAACCGCTGGAATTATACTTTTAAACACCGTTTCTTTCCCGATTATTACCAAACGTATGGGTTGGGTTATTACGAGTTCTTTTTGCTAAGTGAAGACCTTGGAGCCGAACCGCTTCCGGTTATTAGTTGTGGTTTGGCCTGCCAGTACGAAAGTACCGAATGTGTACATGTTGATGATTTAGAAACCTATATTCAGGATGCTGTGGACTTGATTGAGTTTGCAAACGGTGATATTGATTCTAAATGGGGAAAAGTTCGTGCCGAAATGGGGCATCCCGAGTCATTTAATCTAAAATATCTGGCTATTGGTAACGAACAATGGGGCGAAGCTTATGTAGAGCGTTTAATTCCGTTCCTGGAAGTATTGCGCACAAAACACCCTGAAATTAAAATAATCGGAACTTCAGGGCCGGCACCCGATGGGGATAAGTTTGACTATTTGTGGCCCAAAATGAAGGAACTGGAAGTTGATTTGGTGGATGAACATTATTACCGCAGCCCCGAATGGTTTTTGGCAAATGCAGCGCGCTACGATAGTTACGACCGCACTGGGCCGAAAGTGTTTGCTGGAGAGTTTGCTTCGCATCATAAAAGTCGCGATAACAATTTACGTGCAGCCATTTCAGAAGCTGCCTTCATGACTGGTTTGGAACGTAACGCCGACATTGTTCACCTGGCAACTTATGCTCCTTTATTCGCACATTACGATGCCTGGCAATGGAAGCCAGATATGATTTGGTTCGATAACCTGCAGGTGGTTCGTACCCCAAATTATTACGTGCAACAAATGTATGCCCAAAATCCCGGAACTAATGTATTAACTCTTACTTCGGAAGGAGTAAATGTTACCGGACAAGACAGTTTGTATGCAAGTGCGGTTATTGATAGGATAAACTCGGAAGTTATTGTGAAGATTGCAAATGCTGGTGATGAAGTACAAGACATTAAAATAGACCTTAATGGTTTGAAGCAAACACTTAATGGAAAAAGGATTGAAATTACCTGTTTGCATACCAATCAGCCCGAAGCAGTAAATACACGCGAAGCGCCCAATACAATCATGCCTGCACATTCGTCGGTTTGGGCTGAAGAAAAAGGCTTCGAGCTAAAGGTTCAGGGAAATGCATTTTATGTGTGTAAAATAAGAATTCAAGATTAATAATGGAGACCTTCAAGGTTTCAAAAACCTTGAAGGTATAAATAAGTAATAGTATGAAACAAATTAAAAAACGATCAACACTCCCAATAGTTATCCTGGTTATTTTATTAGCCGGTTGCACCAAACAAGAAAAATACGAAGCTTACCTATTTTCCTATTTTATAGGAAACGATCCCGGAGAAGAATCCATTCGGTTTGCAGTTAGCGAAGACGGCTATAATTACCGTGCGCTAAATAATAATCAACCCATTCTCGACAATAAAGACATTTGTAAAACAGGTGGAGTTCGCGACCCGCATATTCTTCGTGGACCGGATGGTAATTTTTACATGGTGGTTACTGATTTATATACCACCGAAATGGGCTGGAAGAACTACGCCATGGTATTGTTAAAATCAAGCGACTTGGTGAACTGGGAATCGTCGGTAGTGAATATACCAGAGGCGTTTCCTGAAGAGTTTGGCAATGTTTGGCGCGTTTGGGCACCGCAAACTATTTACGACGATAAAGCCGGAAAATACATGGTTTATTTCTCGATGAAACAAAATAACGACCCCGATATTATTTATTACGCATACGCCAACAATGATTTTACAGCCTTGGAAGCAGCGCCAAAACAGTTGCTGTACAATCCTACAAATAATGCCTGTATCGATGGCGACATCATTAAAAAGGATGGTAAATTCTATATGTTTCATAAATCGGAAAGTGGAGCACCCGGAATTAAGCTGGCTATTTCTGATAAACTAACGGAAGGATACGAGTACCCGTATTTTCATAGGGTTGATAAAGAGACGGAACGTGTGGAAGGCTCGGGGGTTTTTAAACTAAATAATTCCGACGAATGGATTTTGATGTACGACGTTTATGGAGAAGGACGTTACCAATTTACGAAAAGTTCCGATCTCGAGAATTTTACGGTTATTGATGAAGCCGTTTCCATGAATTTTCATCCGCGGCATGGTACAGTAATTCCTATTACAAAAAGCGAATTAAAACGTGTAATTGAAACGTGGGGCACAGTTGAGAACCATTAATTGATGTCAATGCTGAAAGTGTTAGTAAACAAAATGTTTTAATTGATAGTGAAAAGGAATAATGCGTTTACCGGTTAAAGAAGGCGCCGATTTAGCAAATTTCGATCCTGAATTCACGTCTTTTTCAGGAACAAAAATTTCTCCTGAAGGTACACAGAATTTTTCAAATGGCCATGTTGATTACACCGTTAGTATTGAAGTTAAAGGGGTAGTGACCAATAGGGTAACCGAGGCAAAAGATAATAACAGGGTTTTGGATGGTTTTTATGCCGACCCGGATATTTTGTATTCCCAAAAAACAGGAAAATACTACATCGATCCATACAGCGACGGATTTTATAACTAGGGTGGCTACTTTTTTTAAACATTTTCTTCCGAAAATCTGGTTAATTGGGAGGATGAAGATGTAATTTTAAATTTGAGAGAAGATGTTTGCTGGGCAAATATTAATGCCTGGGCACCGTGTATTATCGAGAAAGAAATAAACGGTGCGTACAAATACTTCTTTTATTTCTGCGGAAGAAATAACGATACAAACAACCAAAATATTGGTGTCACGGTAGCCGATAATCCTGAGGGACCTTATGTAGATTCGGGTAAACCTTTAATTGATTGGAGAGTTGAGGAAATAAAAGGAGGTCAGGAAATTGATCCGGATGTATTTACCGACCCCAAAACCGGAAAAAGTTACCTTTATTGGGGAAATGGTTACATGGCCGGTGCCGAGTTGAACGACGATATGACTTCGCAAAAAATGGAAACTTCAACCATTATGACGCCCGACAAAACATATCGGGAAGGAGCTCATGTTCTTTTCTGAGATGGAACCTATTATTTTATGTGGTCGGAAGACGATACCCGCAGCCCGAATTACAAAGTAAGATATGGAACACGTAAAAGCCCTTTGGGACAAACTTACTATTCCTGAAAACAACATCGTAATTCAAAAAGATTCGAAGCAGGAAATACTGGGGACAGGGCATAATTCAACCATTCAGGTTCCAGGAAAAGATGAGTGGTATTTGGTTTACCACCGAATGACTTATCCGAAAGGAAAAGAAATGGGCCGTTTTTCCGGCTTCCATCGCGAGGTGTGTGTCAATAAAATGGAGTTTGATGCTTACGGAAATATTGTGGAGGTTAAGCATACTTTGGAGGGGTTTAATTTTAAAACCGCTCTGTCTAACTGTTAAACACATACTTGATCGAGCATATCAATAGCAGACTTGTGCAGTAAAGAGGAAGTTCATATATCACGTTATATTATAGTTTACAGATTTGTCCTCTTTATGTCTGTGGATGTTGACTTATTGAAAATGTATTACTAGTATTTCTGCGCTATTAGAAGGGTTTGGTGTCCTCTCTGTTGCGGTATAACAAAAAGTATAAAATAGAAATAAAAGTTTAATGTACTTGTATTAGATTTGTGACGAGATTTGACATGATGGAACTTTACAATAAACATCCGAAATATTTTGTAGCAGTCGACTGCGTAATTCTTGGGTATAACGAAGGGGAGTTATGCCTGCTATTGTACCCACGAGGTTTTGAACCTTCCAAAGGAGTTTGGTCTTTAATGGGAGGCTTTGTCCAGGATGAAGAATCGTCGGATGATGCGGCAAAACGTGTGTTGAAACAAACAACCGGATTGGAAGATATTTTTATGAAGCAGGTTTCTGCCTTTGCCGAGCCCAATCGCGATTCGGAAGCCCGTGTAATTAGCATTGCCTACTATGCATTGGTGCGCATGGATGAACACGATAGAGCATGTGTTCGTGAAAGCGGAGCGCATTGGTGGGCGCTGTCAGAACTTCCTGAAATGGTTTTTGACCATAACAAAATGGTAGATAAGGCCTTGGTGAAGTTGCAGCAAGAGGCCGGCTATCGTTTAATTGGAAGTGAGCTTTTGGCTGATAAATTTACATTGCTTCAGTTGCGTAGATTATACGAAGCCATTTTTCAGCGAGAATTCGACCCTGGTAATTTCCGCAAGAAAATTTTATCGCTAGAAGTTTTGGAGCGCCTAAATGAAAAAGATGCATCGGAATCGAAAAAAGGAGCATTTTATTATCGTTGCAAAAAAGAGGTACCCGTGAAAGGTTTAGACCGCATTGTAAAGGTCTAATTTTTTGCCAAATAATAAAAAGTATACAAAACTGCTCAGGTAATATGAATCAAGACAAACAGCACCTTAAGATCTAAGGAAGTGTAGTTTATAACGGGTAGTGAACACCTTTTTGGACCAAAAACGTTACAACAGGTTGATGAAGATTCAAGCAATATTGAAAAAGACTTCACTGCTACCGGCGAAATCCCAATAAACATTGTTTTTAAACCTTAGGTTAAAACACCCGATGAAATATTGGATATTTGTGCACAAGCCAGCGCGGATAAAAACTGTATAGGAATAATTACTTGGATGCATATTTTCTCTCCTGCCAAAATGTGGATTGCCGGTTTAAAAGCCTCAAATAAACCTTTTATGCAATTGCATCCGCACTAAAACCAGAATTTGCCAAGGGGTGAAATTGACATGGATTACATGAGCCTTCTCCAGAGTGCACATGGCGGTCGTGAGTATGGCTTTATTAATGCCCGCATGCGCAAGAATCGTAAAGTCGTTGTTGGTTATTGGCAGAACGAACAGGTGCAAACCGATGTCGCTAACTGGTGTTGTGCTAGAATTGGCTGGTCTGAATTTCAGGGTCTAAAAGTTGCCTGATTCGTTGATGATATGCACGAAATTGCGTTAACTGAAGGTGAGAATGTTTAAGCTCAAATAAAATTTGGATGGCAAATTGCTACCTATGGAGTTTGTGATTTAGTAACCTATGTTGAAAAGGTAAGCGAAGAAGAAGTCGATGCATCATAATAAGAATACGAAGAATTGTACGAAGTTGCTGACAGTTGTAACTCAGGTGTCGAATTTCATGAAAATGTTCGCGTACAGGCAAGGTTTGATATCTTGGTGTAATTGTGCCACTTGTTTCGGTGGTGCTGTGCCACACAAAAAAAGAATGAGTTCGTGGCCAAAAAAAATACTTTATTTGAGTTTTCTTCATTTTGTTTTTCCGCAATGATTCACCGGTTAATTCAATGCGATGCGAAGCATAGAAGATCCAGTCTAAAATGGCATTTTTACTCACCGGATCATGAGCCATGTGTTCAAAACCAGCATTAAGCAGCACAAAGTAGTTTGGTTGCTCTGTCATGTTTTTTGGCGGAACTCACGACGATGGAATGACTGCCAGTAATGGTAATGAAAGCCAGTTTATTGCCAAGTCGATCCGTGATACCTGAAAGAAATAAACGTGAATCACGAGTTGACACACATCTCTATCTCATGGGAGCAGGTCATCCGACAAGAACTCGTAGGCAAGAGCTCATGGGGGATTTTATTCAGGATCGAATGTTGGTTGCCAGTGGTGGCTGAGATGGCTTTTGTTTCATCCGGGCAGGAATGTTTTGGAGCAGAACCTCAACAAAAACCTGCGCCATTTTCTTGTAGCCCGTGGTTTTCAGGTAGCAGGCGCTTATTTCGCGCATTGGTGTTGGCGATTCAATTTCTTTGATCATGGTCTCATATTCAGCCGGGATATTGCTGGTTGCTAACTCCGGAATAAAGGTTAATCCGCCCTGGTTTTCCACAATTCGTTTTAGCGATTCAATGGAGTTGGATAGGTAGCGAAAAGGAGCATCCGACTCGCTGTAATCCGGAATCCGACAAACGGAGTTGACCTGATTCTGAAAGCAATTTCCTTCGTGCAAGTAGTGTAATTCTGTTTCATTAATTCCGTCAAGTATTACCGAGTCTTTCTCAAATAGCAAATGGTCTTTCGATACATATAAATAAAATTGCTCGTAGAAAAGTGGCACAAAACCGATATTGGTTGTTTTCACCGGAGTTGAGATGATGCCCAGATCCAATTCGTTATATTTTAAACGAGACAGAATATCTTCGGTTTTTAATTCCAGAATGTCAACTTTTATGGAGGGGTATGTTCGTGTCAGTTCATTCATAAATAAAGGCACCAGATAGGGCGAGAGTGTTGGGATAATTCCTACGCGTAACTTTCCTTCCAGTTGACCTTCGAAATTGAGGCCAAGCTGCTCCAGATCCTCAGCTAATTGCACAATTTCCAATGCTTTTTCATAGAATAGTTCTCCTTCGGTTGTTAGTGCCAAAGGGTGTTTGGTCCGATCAATGAGGGTAAACTCATATTCCTCCTCCAGTTTCTGAATTTGAATGCTTAAGGCTGGTTGGCTAATGTTGACAGCAGCGGCCGCTGCCGAAAAACTTTTATGCCTCCTTAGTTCAATGAGGTATTTTAGTTGGTTGAAATTCATAGGATATAAATAAAAGTAATAGCAGCATAAAAATAATAAATATAGCTTATAGTATCTTTGAATTATCAAATAAAAATCAACGTATATAAATTATAAAAATTGAAATCATGAAAACAGAAGTAAAAATTAATCCGGCAAACGAAGTTGTTGTAAACGAGTTAAATCAATTTGTTTCGAACCTTCAGGTTCACTATCAGAACCTGAGAGCTTTCCATTGGAATGTGAAAGGAAGTTTATTTTTTGTGTTGCACGCAAAATTTGAGGAGTATTACACCGAAATGGCAGAAGTTATTGACGAAGTAGCCGAGCGAATTTTGATGGTCGGCGGGGAACCACTCCATTCGTTTTCTGACTACCTGGCAAATGCAAGTTTAGACGAAATTACCCATGTGAGTGATGGCATTGAAGCGGTGAATTATACGGTTGCTCAAACAGAGGTTTTACTGGAACAAATGAATCAAATTCAAGCCAATGCAGCTGATCGGGGAGACGAGGCAACCAATGCTCTATTCAGCGAATTAATTAGCAATACCGAGAAGAAGTTATGGATGCTGCGTGCATTTCGTTCATAGACTTAACGTTTATATGGCAAAAAAAAAGGATCCGATCGGATCCTTTTTTTTTTACGATATAATGTTCAAATTAATGAATGAATTCCTTTATTTCTTCGTCGTCGGTCAGCTCACTGTCCGAAATGGTCATGGCAGTTTCAATCAGTGCCAAATGCGAGTAGGCTTGCGGGAAATTACCGAGCATCCGTTTGGTTTCGAAATCAAGATCTTCGCTAAATAGACCTAGATGATTTGAGTAGCTCAATAGGATTTTGTATTTCTTCAATGCTTCCTTCTTTCGACCTATTTTGTACAAACTGTTGATAAGCCAGAATGAGCATATTGTGAACGCTGATTTCGGCGTTCCGAAGTCATCCTTGTTACGGTATCTAAACATCAAGCCATTGTGTTCCAGTTCCTTTTGGATGGCAAGAACTGTATTGACATAACGAGGGTCTGAGGCCTCAATGAATCCGTACGATTCCATTAAAAGCACCGAAGCATCCAGATCATTCGACCCGTATGCCTGGGTGAACGAATTTTTGCTTTCCGACCACGCGTTTTTATGAATGTCCTGACTAATCTTATCGCGCAACTTCTCCCATTTATGAATATTGTTCTCTTGCTTGAGTAATCCGGCGATTTTTACAGCACGGTCAACAGCGGTCCAACACAACACTTTACTGAATGTGAAATGCTTGTTTTCACTGCGGATTTCCCAAATTCCACGGTCGGGTTTTTGCCAGTTGGCTTCCACTACCTTTAAAATATTCCGTACAATCGTCCAAAGCTCTTCGCTGTGGTCCAGACTGATTGAGTATAATTCAAAATGTTGGTAGATCACATCTAGTAAGATGCCGTAAATATCATTTTGTTTTTGTTTGTAGGCAGCGTTTCCGATACGAACCGGGAACGAATCTTCGTAGCCTCCTAAGTGATCCAGGGTTTTTTCAGTCAGCTTTTTTTCACCTTTGATGCCATACATGATCTGCATTTTCTCATCTTTATCGGGCAGAATATCGATAATGAAATCCAGATAATGGCGCGCCATTCGGAAATGGCCCAGCGAGGTCATAATTTTTACGACCATCGAAGCGTCGCGAATCCAGCAAAACCGATAATCCCAGTTTCGTTCTTCGCCGATAGATTCGGGTAGCGATGTGGTTAGTGCTGCAAGTATAGCCCCACTTTTGTCGAAGCTCAACATCTTTAACGTGAGCGCACTCCTGATAATCTGCTCTTCGAAATATTTAAAGGAAGTGGTTCGCTCCGACCAATTCAGCCAGTACACCTTAGTTCGTTCCAGTTTTAATCGCGAACGGCGAACATCCTGATGAAGCAATTTCTGATTGTAGCTAATCAGGCAAAATTCATCTTTAATCAGTTTTGCCGTTTTCGATCCGTCAAAAATCGAAAGGTCGAAACTTGAATACATATAGAGCGAATCGTAAGGTCCGCTGGTTGTTGTCGATTTGATGTAGTCGGCTTTGACAACATTTTTAGTCCCGGGCACCCCGTATTCCAGCATTGGCTGATATTTTAGTGTGATTTCCGGATCACCGACGATGTGTTTGAAATAACGAACAATATCCGGCGGAGTGTAATACGACGCGTTAACGTCGATTCGATAGCGAGGCATGAAATCGTGAATCTCGAATACTCCGTCAAGGCAGTGAAACCGTGTAACCAGAATGTTTGTTCTCGCGACATAATGTTGCTCCGTTCTTTCCAGATATTTGGGTACAACGGTGAAAAATCCTCCTTTTTTCTCATCCAAAATTGAGGCAAACACTGACGACGAATCGAACTGAGGTAAGCAGAGCCACTCAATCGCTCCCTGTTCTGAAATTAACGCGGCACTTCTGCAATTACCAACCACTCCGTAATTTAAATTCTTCATAGGCAAAATGTATCGTTGAGTCATAAAACGTTCAGTCTGATATTCTGTTAACTAATTTGTTTTTTTAACTATATTTGTAAGTCTCAGACAAAATTATCGTTTTACGGGAAAAGCAGATTTTTGATCGCTTTTCGTATTCAAAATGTCAAAATTAAGTATTATACTTCAGAACACATGATCGTAAGTGCGTGTTCCGAATGGATAATAACATTTCCAACATTTAACTAGCAGATATGTTGACACGTACGACGATGGTTTCACAAGTAAATAATTTAAGAATAAACTAAAGCATAACCTTATGAATAAGATTCATATCGTATCAAACCGATTACCTTTAAGTATTAACCGAGAGGATGACGATTTTACATTTACCCCAAGCGTAGGCGGATTAGCTACCGGAATGCGGTCGATTTACAAGGATTTTGGTGGAAAATGGATCGGATGGTCCGGGATTCCGTCCGATGATTTGACAACCAGTGAGTTGAAGACAATTGACGCAAGACTGGTAAACGAAAATTGCAAGGCAGTACACCTGGATAGTGAGGAAATTAACTTGTACTACGAAGGATTTAGTAACAATGTTATTTGGCCACTATTCCACTATTTTGCGCAGTATATTGAGTACAATGTCGATTATTGGGAAGCCTATAAGAAAGTCAATCAGCGCTTTGCTGATGCTGTTTTGGAAGTAGCTAATGAAGGCGATACCATTTGGGTCCACGACTATCAGTTGTTGTTAGTGCCGCAAATGATTCGGGAAAAGAACCCGGATGTGACTATCGGGTTTTTCCTTCATATCCCGTTTCCTTCGTTCGAAGTGTTCCGAATCCTGCCTTGGCGTAAGGAGCTGATACAAGGGCTGCTTGGTGCCGATTTGCTTGGATTTCATACCTATGATTATGAACGGCATTTTCTGAGTTCTGTGCGTCGGCTATTGGGATATGAGGTTACTTTCAATGAAATTCATATGGAAGACCGAATTATTCTTTGTGATGCATTTCCGATGGGAATCGACTATGCGAAGTTTAAGGATAAAGCGAATGAGCTTTTCCGAAAATCATTGCCGGAGAAATCGGAATTGCACCGCGAACTGGAAAAGTATTTTTTAATGGGATCGGATCGTAAACTAATTCTTTCCATCGACCGATTGGATTATACAAAAGGAATTCCGAGCCGCATTCGCGCTTTTGAACATTTTCTGGAGCATTATCCCGAGTTCCGAAACCGGGTAACACTAATAATGCTGGTTGTTCCATCGCGTGCCGAAGTTGAACAATACAAATTGCTGAAAAGCGAAATCGATGAGTTGGTTGGACGAATTAACGGTCGGTTTGGTGGTGTGAATTATACCCCTATTTGGTACTTCTATCGTTCGCTTCCGTTCGACAGCCTCATCGAACTCTATAGTTTGTCGGATGTGGCTTTGGTTACTCCGGTTCGGGACGGAATGAATTTGGTTGCCAAAGAATATATTGCCTCGCGGATTAATCAAACCGGAGTCATGGTGCTTAGCGAGATGGCTGGAGTTTCCAAGGAAATGGGTGAAGCGATCATGATTAATCCGAATAATGAACCGGAAATTGCCGACGCTATTTATCAGGCATTAACGATGCCTTTGGAGGAGCAAAAGGACCGAATGACAGTACTTCAGCAGCGTATTGGCCGGTACGATGTATTCAAATGGGCATCGGAATTTGTCAAGTCATTGCAGAAAGTGCAAAGTATTCAGCAGAACTTCTTGGCTAAGAAAATCACTCCTTCCGTTCGGAAAGACATTGTCGATCGGGTGCTTTCCGCAAAGAAGCGGGCCATATTTCTCGATTACGACGGAACGTTGGTTGGATTTAAAAACGACCCGCAAGCTGCCAGCCCGGATGAAGAATTGCATAAATTGCTGACTGCTCTGGAGAGTGACCCGAAAAATATGGTTACTGTAATTAGTGGCCGCGACCGGGAAACACTCGAACGTTGGCTGGGAAATCACAAAGTGAATCTGATTACCGAACACGGAGTGTGGTTACGCCGTTTAGGGGAAGATTGGCAAATGATCGACAACCTGAATAGTAACTGGAAACCGTCCATTCGGCCGCTGCTTGAATCCTATGTCGACCGGACACCTGGAACTTTCATCGAAGAAAAAAACTATTCGCTTGTTTGGCATTACCGCAAAGCTGAACCTGAACAAGGCGAACAACGTGCAAACGAACTGAAGGATGAGTTGCACGATATGATTTCGAACTATAATCTGGAGATTATGGAGGGCAATAAAGTAATTGAAGTGAAAGCCGGTGGAATTAATAAGGGAATCGCTGCCATGCGTTTCCTGAATAATCATCAGGTTGATTGTATCTTAGCTATAGGAGACGACTGGACCGATGAATACATGTTCCGTGAGCTACCGGAAACAGCAATTACGGTGAAAGTAGGCTTGAAAAATACAGCTGCAACATACAAGGTTGAGTCGGTTAATTCGGTGCGTTTGTTGTTGAAATCATTAACTGAATAAATCAAAAAATTGATTGTTGAATGCAAAGCGGGGTTCTTTCAGGCTCCGCTTTTTTCATTAGTTTTGATCGATGAACATGATTTGATCTGTCTACTTAAAACTATAATTTGATGTTGAAGCGAATTACACTCTTGTCCGTTTTTCTGATGTGTTTGATTGGTCAATCTGCGAAAGCACAGGAGGTGATGAACCAGGTCGATGCAGCCGGGAATAAACAAGGACTTTGGGAGAAGAAACAGCCGAACGGAAAGCTTTTGTATCGGGGATATTTCGAGAAGAACAAACCGGTTGGCGAATGGAAACGATACCATTCCAATGGCGTAGTGAAAGCACAAATTAACTATCGCGCTGATTCAGATACTGCTGTGGCTATTCTTTTCGATGAGACAGGCGTGAAGGTGGCCGAAGGTTTTTATTTGGGGCAGGAAAAGGCAGGGCGTTGGATTTATTACAAAAAACGTCAGAAATCAGCGGAGGAAACCTGGGCGAACGGATTAAAAAACGGAATCGCAAAAACCTATTATCCGACCGGAGAACTGTTTGTTGAAAGCAACTATGTGAATGGCAAATTGGAGGGTGTTTATAAAACGTTCCTTACAAATGGAAAGGTGTATTTTGAATGTCAAATGAAGGACGATAAGCGGGATGGATTTTGTCAGATTTTTTACCCCAATGGTGAAATGGAAACCGAAGCATTTTACGAAAATGGCATTCGACACAATGAATGGAAATACTACGATGAAAGTGGAAATTACAGCTATTCTCTAATTTATGATCGCGGGTTGGTGCTCAATCAGTCTGTGTTGGATAGTTTGGAACAAATCAGGTACAAACAACTGGATGATAATCGCAATAAAGTGATTGATCCGGAAACTTTTATGAGTGATCCCGTAGAATACATGATTCAGAAAGGAATTCACTAGATGAACATTAGGCTCTTACCGAAAATATTGCTTTTGGTGGCCACCCTTCTTTGGGCCGAAAAAGGTCAGTCGCAAAGTACACAAAACTACTATTGGGTTGCTTTCGACGGCAAGTCGGCGTCAACGTTTTCTGTCGGACAGCCCGAAGCTTTTCTATCTCAACGGGCAATCGACAGGCGGGTAAGGCAGGGAATCGCCATCGATGAGCGGGATTTGCCTGTGCCGGCGGTGTATGTCGATAGCTTAAAGTCACTTGGCGCATTGGTTGTTCATCAGTCTAAATGGTTGAATGGTGCGACGATTCAAGCCGACCAGGAGTTGGCGGCTTCAATTTCGGAGCTTGAATTCGTATCGTTGGTTGAACTTACAAAGCCCGGAATGAGCTTAAAGTCAACCCGGCAAAAATGGGCCGATGAGCAAGTGACTGAACAAATTGATACCGCTCGGTACGGTTCGTCTGTTTACCAGGTTGGGCAATTAAACGGGCAGTATCTTCATAATCAAAACATCAAGGGAGAAGGAATGCAGATTGCCGTGCTCGATGCCGGTTTTTACAAGGTGAATGAATACAGCGCATTTACCGGTTTGTTTGCTGGCGGAAGGCTGTTGGGAGAGCGCGATTTTGTTTCGCCCGGAAATGATGTGTACCAGGAGCATTCGCATGGACTCAGTGTTTTATCAACAATGGCGGCTAACTTGCCGGGAACGCTAATCGGAACTGCTCCTGAGGCGTCGTATTATTTATTTCGAACAGAAGATGCTTCGACGGAATACTTAATTGAAGAAGATAACTGGGTTGCTGCAGCCGAATACGCTGATTCACTAGGGGTTGATTTGATTAATTCGTCTTTGGGCTATTACGAGTTTGATAATTCGTCGATGAATCATTCCTATTCCGATATGGATGGCGCAACAACCAGAATAAGTCGGGCGGCCGATATTGCCGTTCAAAAAGGGATGTTGGTTTTTACCAGCGCCGGAAATGAAGCCAATGATTCGTGGCGGTACCTGATCGCTCCTTCCGATGGAGAGTTTGTTATTGGTGTAGGAGCCGTTAACAGTAAGGGAGTTTGGGCGCCCTTCAGTTCATTGGGGCCCTCGGCTGATGGTCGGGTGAAACCAAATGTTGTCGCGATGGGGTGGGGTACAAGTCTGATTCGCTCCGACGGCTCAGCGGGTGTTTCAAACGGAACATCATTTTCGTCGCCGGTTTTGGCCGGACTAGCGGCCTGTTTGTGGCAAGCCAATCCCAATGCAACTGCTCTTCAGATCAAAAAAGCTATCGAGCAAAGTGCAAGTCAGTATGCAGCCCCTGATTCCCTTTTAGGATATGGGATTCCTGATTTTGAGCGCGCCGATTGGTATCTCAAGAGCCTTTTTGTTGATTCCGACGCCGAATGGACAGCCTACCCAAATCCTTTTCAATCGAAAATTTATCTGAGCAAGTTGAGCGATTTTCAATCTGAATTACTTGAAGTTACAGTTGTAAACATCGCAGGAATGGTTGTTTCGAAAGAAAATATCACCGCGGCCAACCCGCTAGTGCTAACGAATTTGGCTACCTTACCGCGTGGTTTGTATTTGCTTCACCTTCGTTGTGGAAGTGAACAGGCAACGGTAAAGGTGGTAAAGTCGGATCGGTAGAAAATTCATCGCTGTTGTTGGACTAAGAAATTCGTTATGAGTAATAATCAACTCTCCTTATTGGAATTGAACCAGTTAATTAAAGATACGCTGGACGATGCTTTTGCCAATTTAGTTTGGGTTAAAGCTGAAATTAGTGAGATGACCGTTAATCGGAACGGCCATTGTTATCTGGAGTTGGTTGATGTTGACCCTCAGAGTAAGGAGGTGTTGGCGCGTACCCGGGCAACTGTTTGGTCGTACAGCTTTCGCATGTTGAAGCCTTATTTTGAAACCATCACCGGGCAGTCATTTACACAGGGGATTAAGATTCTGGTCAGTGCCAAAGTCGAATTTCATCCGGTCTATGGGATGAGCCTCAATATTCGCGATATTGATCCGACTTACACCATGGGGGATATGGCCCGGAAACGCCGCGAAATTATTCTTCAGTTGCAGAACGATGGTGTGTTCGATATGAACCGGGAGTTGGATTTACCGATGGCTGCACAGCGAATTGCCATTGTTTCGTCGCCAACAGCTGCCGGTCTGCAAGATTTTATCGACCAGCTCAATCATAATCCCAGACAAATTCGGTTTTATACCAAGCTTTTCCCAGCCGTAATGCAAGGGGCCGAAACAGCCAGTTCGGTCATTCAGGCACTGGAGCAAATCTATCAGTACGAAGATTTTTTCGATTTGGTGGTTATTATTCGGGGCGGTGGTGCTCAGCTCGATCTGGCTAGTTTCGATCATTACGAATTGGCTTATCATGTGGCTCAGTTTCCAATCCCGGTCGTTACAGGTATTGGTCACGAGAAGGACGAAACGGTCGTTGATCTGGTTGCCCATACGAAAATGAAAACACCTACCGCAGTGGCTGAGTTTTTAATTAACGGAGCCGAGAATTTCGAACTTCTGCTCAACGACCTTGAAAGTCGGTTTGTTGATTTGGTACAAGAAAGGCTAGCTGAAGAAAAAAACTTTCTGGAACAAGCAGTACAGCAATTAAAACATGGGGTTCGGGAGTTGGTTACCGAAGAGAAGCATCGTTTTAAAATCAATAGCCTTCAATTAAAAAATAGTGTTCCACGATTCTTGAAGCAACGAAAAGATCAGTTTCGGAATTATTCGCAACAACTCATCGTGGAAGGGCGAAATCTGGTGCAGGATCAACAACATGGGCTGAAGCAAAAAACAAGCCTGTTGAATATTTGGGCACAACGACTTCTGCGTGCCGATCGAACCAAAATGGAAGAACGAACGCATGTGCTGAAAATTAGGATGGCAGACGAGTTTAGGTTGCAGCAAAACAAGCTCCAGTCATTGGAGGTAAAGCAACGGTTGGTTGACCCGGTTCGTATTTTGCAGCGAGGCTACAGTTTGTCGTATAAAAATGGAAAAATTATTAAGTCGGTGGCCGATTTGAATGAAGGAGATGAACTGCAAACTCAATTGTCCGATGGAACAGTAAAAAGTAAAATTATAAAAACAGAGAAGCATGGCAGCAAAAAAAATGAGTTATAAAGAGGCCGTCGAGGAAATCGACGAAATTCTTGAAAAAATAGAGAACGAGGAGCTCGATGTCGATGAGCTTTCGGAAAAAGTAAAACGAGTGTCTGTGCTCATTAAGTTTTGTAAAGAGAAGTTGCACACCACTCAAACTGAAGTCGAGAATATCTTAAAAGAAATGGAAGAGTAATTTATGGCAGCAAATGCCTTAAATTTTAATCGTTTAAGGCAATGAAATGGACTTATTGTGTTTTGTAAGAAAATAAGACTACCTTTGCGGCTCAATTTTTTGCATCGGTGGCAAGGGGATATATTGCAAAGTTAGTTTTTTGTCATCAGTGCTATTTGGACCGGAAGGGCGGTTAGCTCTTCAACTTAAAAATACGATGATGACATTTGAACAAACGGGTCTA
>NZ_JBFHIT010000040.1:0-43378 GCF_041596335.1 Mangrovibacterium sp.
AAAAAAAGTACCCGGAGCGGGACTTGAACCCGCACGATCGTAATGATCATTGGATTTTAAGTCCAACGTGTCTACCATTCCACCATCCGGGCATCCTAAGATGGAGCGAGAGACGGGATTCGAACCCGCGACCCCGACCTTGGCAAGGTCGTGCTCTACCAACTGAGCTACTCTCGCATTGTGCTATATCTGACGCTAAAATTCAATTCAAACTTTTTGCTCTTTAAAAGAACAAAACTGATTTCAGCAACCGGAATATTCTTGCGATATCTACTTATTAGAACTCTGCCATCCCTTTCGGAAACAGCGATGCAAATATATTGCTAATTTTTTTTTATCCAAAAATAAATCTCAATTTTTGAAATCTATTTTTCGGGTCTTTACGGAAGCTACTTTAAGCCAGTGAGTTTTTTAATTTCATTCAACTTATTTAACGCCTCAATTGGGGTGAGATTATTAATATCAAGGGTGCGAATCTCATCCCGAATAGACTTTAAGACCGGATCATCCATTTGAAAAAAGCTCAATTGAAAGCCTTCGCGCTTTTCAGCCATTCCATCGAGAGGCTTGGCCAGATTATCTTTTCGGTTATCACCTTCCAACTGTAGCAGAATCTCGTCAGCTCGTTTAACGACTGATGGCGGCATACCGGCCATACGAGCCACATGGATCCCAAAACTGTGGTTACTGCCTCCTCGTACCAGTTTCCGCAGAAAAATCACCTTATTACCAACCTCCTTAACACTAACGTTGTAGTTTTTCACCCGACCAAACGATTTCTCCATCTCATTTAACTCGTGGTAGTGAGTCGCAAATAGCGTTTTGGCCTTCGCCTGCGGATGTTCATGAATGTATTCCACAATCGACCAGGCAATGGAGATACCATCGTAGGTTGAAGTTCCACGACCAAGTTCGTCGAGCAAAATCAGACTGCGGTCTGATACGTTATTCAAAATACTGGCAGCTTCGTTCATTTCGACCATAAAGGTTGATTCACCCAGCGAAATATTATCCGAGGCTCCAACTCTGGTGAATATCTTATCAACATAGCCAATACTTGCCGAACGGGCCGGCACATACGATCCCATTTGCGCCATCAGCACAATCAACGCTGTTTGGCGTAACATAGCCGATTTACCGGCCATATTAGGCCCGGTAATGATAATCACCTGCTGCTCGTCCTGATCCAATAGCACATCATTGCTGATGTATTCTTCACCAATAGGCAGCTGCTGTTCAATCACCGGGTGTCGGCCATCTTTAATTTCAATGACTTTCGTATCATTCAACTCAGGCTTCGCATAGTTGTTGGCTAAAGCACAAGTCGCGAATGACAAGAGACAATCCAATCGGGCAATCACCACTGCATTTAACTGAATTGCCTGAATATATTCAGCCAGCGCCACCACCAAATCATTGAACAATTTGGCCTCGAGAGCCAGGATTTTCTCTTCGGCACCCAGTATTTTACTTTCGTATTCTTTTAATTCTTCGGTAATATAACGTTCGGCACTCACCAGCGTTTGTTTGCGAATCCATTCTGCCGGCACTTTATCTTTGTGGGTATTCCGAACTTCGATATAATAGCCAAACACATTATTGAACGCGATTTTCAAGGAAGGAATTCCGGTTCGGGCTGACTCCCGTTCCTGCATTTGAGCCAGGTAATCTTTCCCGGAATAGGCAATTTTACGAAGTTCATCCAATTCTTCCGACACTCCGTTTCTTATCGCATTCCCCTTATGCAAAAGCATCGGTGGATCGTTGGTAATTTCTCGTTCTATTCGCTCCCGGATGGAGAGACACGGATTGAGCTGCTCGGCCATTCGTTTCAGCACCGGGTTGTCGACACTCCCGGCATACTGTTTTATCGGCTCAATTGCCGTCAACGCATTTTTCAGCTGCACCACTTCACGTGGATTAATTCGCCCGACTGCTACTTTGGAAATTATCCGCTCCAAGTCGCCAATATGGCGCAAATGAGTTTCAAGTTCCTCCTTTTCATCCTCCCTCCGGGTGAAATATTCCACCACCGAAAGACGCTCGTTGATCGCGATAATATCTTTTAACGGAAGTGCAATCCATCGTTTCAGCATGCGAGCTCCCATTGGTGAAATGGTTTTATCGAGTACCTGCGCCAGAGTTTTCGCCCCTTCGTTTAAAACACCAAACAACTCGAGGTTGCGGATCGTAAACCGGTCGAGCCATACATATTTATCTTCCTCAATTCGCGACAGCGCTGTGATATGCTGCACCTGATTATGCTGAGTCAGATCCAGATAGTGAAGAATGGCACCGGCGGCAACAACTCCAAAATTAAGTTCCTGAACACCATAACCTTTAAGTGATTTGGTTTGAAAATGACGCAACAAGCGATCGGTAGCAGCATCATCGGTGTACACCCAATCTTCTTGTGTGTAGGTATAGAATTTCCCTCCAAATAATTCGGTAAATTCATTCCCTTTCCCTTTTTGATACAGGACCTCTTTGGGTTTGAATGAATTCAAAAGTTTATCGACATATTCAAAGCTTCCTTCGGCAGTCAGAAACTCACCGGTTGAAATATCGAGAAAGGCAACACCGGCCATCTTTTTATCAAAATGAACTGAAGCCAGAAAGTTATTTTCCCGATGCTCCAAAATATTATCGTTGATTGAGACACCTGGAGTTACAAGCTCTGTGATCCCTCGTTTTACGATCGTCTTGGTCATCTTCGGATCTTCCAGCTGTTCGCAAATCGCGACCCGTTGCCCAGCCCGGACTAACTTGGGCAAGTAAGTATCGAGCGCATGATGCGGAAACCCGGCCAGCTCCACATAACTCGCAGCGCCATTAGCCCTACGGGTAAGCGTAATCCCGAGAATCCCGGCGGCGACAACCGCATCGTCTCCAAATGTTTCGTAAAAGTCACCCACCCGAAAAAGCAAAATTGCATCCGGATGTTTGTCTTTGATGGCATAATATTGCTTCATCAAAGGTGTTTCGACATATTTTTTCTGCTTCGACAAACTAATCTCCTTTTTTGTGTGCTTAGCCAACAAAGATAAACGAAGTGAAGGCAAGTTGAAAAATATGCGTCAGTTGTTCCCCGAAACTTTTCAACAAGTTACGAGTGCGAAAAACGGACGATGGCTTATGAATTTCCCTTCAATATAAACCAACTATGCAGCAACGAGCGACAGAGCAACATTGCAACCAACAAATAAAATCCGGGGATGAATTGCTGAGGTAAAAACAAACTCAACGGGAAAAACAACAGTAGCCATGCCGACAAAACTACCCAATACCAGCGAAAGAGCGGACGCCACTTTTTTATCATCCACAAAAACACGAACGGTAAATTAAGAGCGACAGCCCAAAGCTGATTGTAATTCGCCTTCATTGCCGGGTGTTCCGAGTAAATGAAAAACCAAAGTAAAATTAATCCGATGATTCCATGAATCGACAAAAGCAAGTAATCGACACCATAGCGAACCCGTTGACTTTTTATTTGCCTGAGACTATTCCAGAACACCACCAACAAAGCCAACAATAAAATGAGTTCAGGCGAATAAATTGTGACCCAGGAAACAGTCACCTCTTCGGCCTGGTAAATAACATTGGTCGCTTTCACCAGCGAACGCGTTTCGCCATTGTGGCTGATTGTGGCCTCAGCAAACTGTCGGTAAAGGTACGCTGGCAGAAACATTTCATCGTAAGCCGAAGCCAAGCGATCGGAGGGGCTTCCCAGCACGAGCTGGATACCAAAGTTAGTCCATGGCAATATTTTTTGATAGTCTTCCGCATGCTGTCTAAAGGTTCTCCCCTCTCCTGCAGAGGCAAACAACACGGCACCTTCAACTTGATTTTCAATCACATCGCGCACCCGAGTCGCACAATTATCGTGGAAGAAATTGTAGCGATACTCCCGATTCTCAGGTTTCGCATTATCAATTAAAAAGTCAAGCAGCAGCTGCTTCTCTTCTTTTGTCAGATTCAACACCTGCTCCAGTACACTTCTTCCATTACGAACATACCCATCGTAGAAACTGTCGTAACGCTCCGGAGCCAATAAATAGTCGGTTTTCCCTTTTGCAAAACGATAGACAAAATTAGGCGCATTGAAACTAAACACCCCGTAATTGAATACAACATCCCAATGTCGAACCGGATCATTCACACGAATGGCAGTATGACCGTAAATGGCATGGATCAGATCGCTCGCGCCACAAGTCAACACCGAAATTTCAGCCTCATCGCTTAAGCGAATATTTTGAGATTGCACCGACTGAAGCAGTCCGAGAAATACAAAAAGAATCAGAAATAACCGTTTCACGTTTTTTCTTCAAAAGAAGTAAAAAGCCGGTACATCACGAAATGTACCGTCTAAATTCTCAACACCCCCGAACCTGGGCCTTTCGATTTTTGAATTGAATTGCTGCACGGGACTATTCAACAAAAGAAAAGCTGCCTTCGGAAAGGCAGCTTTCATGTAAATTGATCAGTTAAACAATATTAGCGCCAGGCGCCAATAATCGCTCCCATAGCCATATACGAAACCAAATCGTAACCTGCATGAATTAGGAAAAGGGAAAATTTTTGTTGTTCAAACAGGACTGTAATCAGGCGTGATGTTGAGATCCAAAAGACAGCAATCATAAATCCGGCAAATAAACCGAACCATAAATTAGCTGCCGAGCCTAGAAACAGGGACAACGAAAAGGCTGCGAATAAAGAAGCGATGAAAGAACCCCCAAAAATAACAGGCATGGGAACTGCCCGCTTTTTAAGAGAATCTTCGGTGAAATCATTAAGTTCCATCCATTTTCTTCCAAACAAAATACCGGAATACCAGATTCCTCCAATCAGGAACGTGCTCAATGCGGCAATAACCACGGCCAGATAATTAATAGCATCCAATAGTCCAACCAATTCCATATTTTATTTTGTTCTGTTTTTACTTAATCGCCTTTTCAATTTACAACTATTTTCCAAATGTCACTTATTTAGACTCGATAAACATAGAGAAACTGCTAATTTTAGATAAATTTGTCCGAAATAGAATTTAAACAGAAAACTATGGGATGCACTGGATGTACCATGAAAATGGATTCCGACCGGCCGCAAATGTTAACCACCCACGATTGGTTAAAAGATTTGCCGGATACCAGCCACTTAAGCAAAATAGTGGAAGTCCGTTTCAAGGCAACACATAAAGATTTTTTCAGAAACGAAGATATGCTCTCGCTAAAAGTGGGCGATTTGGTGGTGGTTGCCTGCAACCCAGGGCACGATGTTGGAGTTGTAACCTTAACCGGCACGCTGGCCAAGAAGCAATTTGAACGCAAAATAAAACGGCCTGAGCGCTATAGCTGGAATAAAATATACCGCAAAGCGACCGAAACAGACAAGCAGAAATGGGAAGACGCGAGAAAACGAGAATATGCAGTCCTGGTTCGTTCGCGACAAATTGCGGCCGAGCTCGGGTTAAATATGAAGATTGGCGAAGTAGAGTTTCGAGGAGATGGCTTAAAAGCAATCTTCTATTACATTGCCGATGAACGCGTTGACTTCAGGGAGCTGATTCGTCGGTATGCGCGCGAGTTTCAAATTAAAGTTGAAATGAAGCAAATCGGAGCTCGTCAGGAAGCCGGGCTAGTAGGCGGAATAGGATCGTGTGGCCGTGAACTATGCTGCTCGAGCTGGAGAACCGATTTCTCGAGTGTAACGTCGGATGCCGCTCTAAAACAAGGGCTTTCGCCCAATGCTGAGAAAATGGCCGGACAATGTGGCAAGTTAAAATGCTGTCTCATGTACGAACTGGACAGCTATCTGGAAGCTCAGGACGATTTCCCGTACGAGCTGCTGAATCTGGAAACAGAAAAAGGATTGGCCCGACATTTCAAAACGGAAATTTTGAGCAAACGAGTCTGGTATACGGTTGAAGGAGCATACTCCAACAAGCCGATCGTTCTTGAACTGAAAGACGTAAAAGCGATCATTCAACTCAACAAGCGAGGCAAAAAGCCATCGCTAAACCGCTATTTGGGTGAAGAAGAAAAACCGGTTAACGAGATGAATGTAGGAAGTGCTGATTTGGATTTAATGGAGAAGAAAAAACGCCCAAGTAACAAGCGTAGAAAGCCAAACCAGAATCAGAAAAACAAGCGCCGGCCGATTGTTAAAAAGGTTAAGCCACAATGATAATAGCGAACTCAATACGATGTTTCCGGATCGAAGAATCTAATTTCAGAAAATCCGGAAACTCTTTTTTATAGCAGGAAATTCCGCGTTCAACGGAGCAAAGGCCAGAAGAAAACCACCGCCCCCCGACCCCAACAGTTTCACAAAAATCCCCAGCCGGGCAAGCTCCTCAATCAGCGGCAAGCAAGGCTCCGGGAACATCTCTGAAAAATTTATCAACTGGAAATCGTGCAATCGTTTTAAATTCTCAAAAAACGAATCCGCATCCTGCCGCATAAAAGCGTCAACAACCCCATCATTGACCGGCAAGTAGTTGTCCCGAAAATTAGCCCCAAAATCAGCTTTTGCCATTTTCTCCAGAAAAAGCTTCACCAATGGCGATGTCGCACTGGTCATTCCGGTATCGATCAGATGAACAGCCCATGGCTGGGTATTGAGCGACAGAGCCGGAAGATTGATTTTCCCATCAGAAACACGTACCGGACGGTTAAGGAAGGCAACCAAAGGATCAAGCCCGGAGCTTCGGCCATGAAAATACGATTCCAGCAAAACAAAGTCGGCCTTCAACTGCAAAATTTGATCACCTTCGAGTTCCGGATTGAAATCATCCAAACCCGAAAAGCGACTGTAGCAATCGTACAAGCCGGCACAAAGCGCTCCCGAACTTCCCACGCCGTACTGCAATGGCACATCCGATTCGAAATACAAACCAACTTCCAAATCAACCGACAGGCGGCCAATATCCAACGGGAAGTTCATTTGCAAGGCAATCTGCTCTTGTTCGTACCAACTGACAAAACGCCGCAGCTCGGCATTACTATTTTTCTGATATTCTGACTGTGAAGCCGTATTGGGTGTTGCAAAACAACCACTATACGTCGGAAAAGGGATGGCCAATGCTTTGGCGCCAAACATAAGCCCATACTCGCCAAACAACAGGAGTTTTGCCGGATATCGCTTCATAGCCTATTCTTTTATCGGCCCGTCACCAACCTGATCATCAAGCCATTCACCATTTTCAGTATAATACAAAAGCTCGGATTTTACAAACGCATGAACCTGTGCCTGATCTTCCTTCCAATACAACAAGTGAATATTAGGCCCTGCATCAATTGTAAAACCGACAGGCAAACCCGTCTGTCGCCTAAAATCGCGTATCTGCTCAATAATCTCCAGGCTTCCCGGTTTCAGCAACAGGAACGATGGCGACGAGGTCATCATCAATGCATGCAAACTCAATGCTTCCTGCTCAACCAAATCAATAAAAGCCATGCGTTCATCGGGAGTTTTCATCAGCTGCAACGCCTGCTCTATTGTTTGATTTACCTGCGTCAGACGCGCTGCTTTGTAGACGTGGTTATTCATCAATTCGTGGCCGGCCGAGCTCGACACTTTCTTCGTCTTTGTATCAACCAGCAAAACCGCATCGCACAATTGGAAGTAGCTCTCATGAATATACTTCGACACCGGAATCGCGTAACAATCAGTCGATTCGGGCATGGCCGATGATTTCCCCCACCAGGCGAAACCTCCGTAAACCGACCGCGATGCACTTCCGCTCCCCAGCCGTGCAAAACGAGAGGCTGCCTGAAAAAACTTTTCCTCCTCCGGATTGGCACCCGTTAATTGCCGGTTTAAGTCTGTTAAACAAAGCGCCAACGCTCCAAAAGCGGAAGCAGACGAGGCAATTCCGGTAGAATGTGGGAAGGTATTCGCACTTTCAATTAGCACTGAAAAATCGTTAATCCAGGGAAGTTCAATCGAAAGGGCATCCAGGTACTTAGCGATACGCGTTGCAAAAGGCGATTCTTTCCCTTCAAATAAAAAGCTGAACTTTTTCGACTCCAGCGGTTGTAAGCTCACCGAAGTGCGTGTTCGCGCCTGTTTTAAACTGAAGCTAAGGGAAGGATTCATTGGCAGTTGCTCCGGTTTTTTACCCCAATATTTCACCAATGCGATATTAGAAGGACTCAACCAATTGGACGTATAAGTTGTCATGAATGTTTTTTTTTGAAGGTCGCCGACCAATTTAAATGTTCTGTTTCGGTTTGTAAACAACCGTATAACGTGTTACTATTTCGCCGCGTTCAGGACCAATTCACGCCATGGAAAAACCACCCGCAAACCTTTCTCCTTGAAATAACTTAACACATCACGGTCATTCATTGGCGTAGCGATCAGGTAAAAGTCGCCACCCCAGGCTCCAAGCGATTTCACGTCGCCGTTGAAATCGTGGAAATATTGTGACTTCACCGTTGGACTACCCAGCAGCGATGACACCAACTGTTCGTGTTCGCGAATCAAACGCTGAAAATCGTTGAGTTTTTGAGCCCCGGCGAAAGCTTCCGAAAGCTGATCCATTTGTTCAATCTGATGCCGGGTCACTGCTCCTTCGTTTAAAAAACGGCGCACCTCGTTACGGGTACTTTTTTTCGCTCCCGAATAAATAAAATACAAATTTTCGAGGAACGGATAATCCAAGTCCAGCGGCTCAGGCTGCTGATTCCGACGATAGAAAATCGGCCCTTCAGCCGTAGCACAAGCGATATCGAAACCACTGCCATGAAAGACCAGTTCATTTAATTTGAAAGGATCAACTTTGGCCCAGCTTGCCAAATTCGCGATCAGCGTACTACTACTTCCCAGTCCCCACTGGTTATTGAAGTCGATGTATGTATTCACTTCCAACGGATTAGTTGGATGAAAGTCAGGATTCATTTTCTGAATCGTTCGAAAGGTATCACGGAGAATTTCAGCTTTTTCAACATCCGAGCTATTAACGATCTCAAAGTCGGGCAGCTTTAGTTCGCACGAAAACCAAAGTCCTTCCTGCATAAAAGCTTTCCAGCTCAGGATTCCATTGTCCTTTCCCTCGGTTACTTCCATGCGCTGACCATATTGCAACGGCAATGCAATCGACTTGGCTCCGCACAGCACGAAATACTCGCCGGTGAGCAACAGTTTACCATGTGCCCGATAAGTTTGTTTTATTGCTTTAAGATCCTGCACCATATTTTAAGTATTGCTCCACATCGGAAAAACTCACTTCCTTATTTTCAAAATAAAGGCGTGCGGCGGCTTTTTGTTCATCGGTCGCCTGCAAACTGTTTAAAATATTGCTCAAATGCATTTTCATGTGTCCCTGCTGAATGCCTGTGGTTACCAATGCCCGCACAGCCGACCAGTTAGAGGCCAGTCCGGCAACTGCCAGATATTGCATCAGTTCTTTGGCCGATGGATTTTCGAGTATTTGCATGGCTAATCTCGCCATTGGGTGCAAAGCTGTTACACCACCAACCACGCCAACGGCAAGCGAAAGTTCCATTGAAAACCGAAACAAGCCATCGTGGATCACCGCCTCACTCAGTCCTGAATATTGACCGTTTCTGGCGGCAAAAGCATGTCCTCCGGCTTCAATCGCCCGAAAATCGTTCCCTGTTGCAATGGCCAAAGCGTCTATCCCGTTGAAAATCCCCTTATTGTGGGTCACCGCCCGCGAAACATCATTCCGTGAAACGTGCACCGCTCTGACAAACTTCCCGGCAAACCGGCGCGCATCCTCCGGAGCATCATGCTCCAACAGTTCTTCCACCGGACATTCAACCCAAACGCGAACCCGACTGTCGGGTACATAGTTCGATAAAATAGCCATGACGATTTCAGCCTGACGCTCCTCTTCCCGCCAGTCGTCTTTCGTCGACAACCAGTCATTCAAGCTTCGCCCAAACTGCTCCAAACAAGAATTAATGAAGTTCGCGCCCATCGCGTCGCAAGTATCAAAGGCCACATCAATCTGATAATAATCAGGCAGAATATCTGGCAAATAAAATAGCTCGATCGATCTGATCCCACCACCCCTTTGCTCCATTTTTTTGGTGATTGGCGCTGCGTCAGCACGCAATTTCTGTGCTAAATCGTCGATGTTATCTGTAAGCTTCTTTGGATTCCCCGCCCATAAAAAGTGTAATTGACCTTTCTTCTCCGTTCCCAATATTTCGGCACGAAAACCTCCCCGCTTTGCCCAAAAGCCGGCGGCTTTGCCCAGCGCAGCAACAACAGAACTCTCTTCAGTAACAAGCGGAAACACCCGATACCGGCCGTTGACCAGAAAGTTAGGCGCCACCGAAAAAGGGAAATGAAAATTTGAAAGATGATTCTCGCTGAGCTCAGCGATGATAGCTTGTACTGAGTGATTTTTCGTCTCGAAATCAGCCAGAAAATCGCTTGTTTTGGCATCAAGACTAAGCTGCTCAGTCAACCATGCGACTTTATCGCTTTTGCTGAATTTTGAGAAGCCCGCTATCGGTTTATTTTCCTTCATAATGAGGGTTAATACGCAAATAAGTTTCCGCCAATCGGTAGGCTTTCAATAAATTATCCACATAAATTTTTAAGTCTTCATAGTCACCCGTTGCATGCTTCAGAACGGCCGAGGCCATTCCGAACACAGCCGGCAATTTGCTTTTGGAAACCAGATAGTAGCCATCGAGATAAGTTTTCATGCCACCCGAAATAATCAGCGATTGGCAAGCGATGTCGCACTCTTCAATCAGGCTGTTCACATCTTCCAGCATTTGAGCGGCTGTTTGTCCAACGAAAGCAAATGGCTGGTGAAGCTGTTTCATTGCTTCATCTTCGCGCATCATCTCGAGTTTCGAGAAATTGGTGCCACCATAAGCCGCAAATTCAACAGCAGCCAATGGCATCTTCAGCAAGTGTTTCAGACTCTCTCGCCCCATTCCCTGCCCCACTTCTTTCACAATCAGCGGCACACGAATGCGGGTCATCAATTGCTGAATAGTTTCCAGTGGCGGCTGATTTATCTGGTCTCCTTCAGGTTGAAACCATTCTTGCAGCGGGTTCACATGCACAATCAATCCATCGACGCGCAATTCGCCAACTAGATCAACGATGGCCTGTTCCTGCTTTTTCGCCAAAAGCTGTTCAACCTGCGCGATACCCAAATTAGCCCAAAATGGCTGATCCGGACCGATCTCGTCACGCATATCAAAATCGGCCCAATTGCTTTTATCGAACAGGATTTTACGGCATGAGCCCAAACCCATTCCCAAGCCAAACTCGCGACAGACACGAGCCAAATTTCGGTTGATGTTTTTTGCCACACCAGTCCCGCCGGTCATGCTCGACACCCAAAGTGGAGCTGCCATTTGCTTTCCTAAAAATGAAAATGCGGGCGTGTTCCGGCTTGGATGAGCAGCCAGCAAGGGCTCATAAATAAATCGGCGGTCATGCTCCGGATAGCCGGTTTGTGAGGCGAAAGCCATTTGAATGTGCTCGAGTTTTCGGTCTTTTTCCATACTGTTTGAAAAGTTAACAGGCAAATGTAAACAATGCATTTTCCTATTCCTTCCTTTTGGGTTCAAAATAGTCAATTGAAATTTCCATGATTGGTCGATTGCAAGTGTGTTTTAGCGACAAATTGGCGAGCCGAAAGAAGTCCAAAGCTCCGATTGAAATCATCCGCTGTACGAATCGACCAGGCATAAGTGCACTATTTATCTTTCAGCACATCACGGGAGATAACCATTCGCAATACCTCCGAGGTTCCTTCTCCAATCGACAACAGTCGCTGATCGCGGAAGAAACGTTCAATCGGATATTCGTCGTTGCGAAAAAAACCGGCTCCGCCAAAAATCTGCATCGCTTCGCTGGCCACATCGCTGGCTACCTGCGAACAATACAACTTTGCCATGGCCGACTGTGTTCCGAATGGATGACCATTATCCTTCAACCAACAGGCATGGTAAAGCAAGTTGCGGGCAGCTTCAATTTTTGTCGCCATATCGGCCAACTTAAACGCGATGGACTGAAATCCGGCAATCGCATTACCAAACTGCTTCCGCTTTTTCGAAAAAGAAACAGCCATCTCATATGCTCCCTGCGCCAATCCCAGTCCCATTGCAGCAATCGACAAGCGACCAGAATCGATGGTTTTCAGCATAATTTTAATGCCCTGCCCTCGTTCTCCGAGTTGATCTTCAGCTGAAATTTCAACATCCTTAAAATAAACCATTCCATTATCGGCCGCTCGCCACAGGAACTTTTGCTTCATAAATTCTTTCGTGTAGCCGGGCGTTCCTTTGGAAACCAGAAAGGTGGTAAACTCCTTCTTTCCATCGGGGCGAATACCCGTTTGAGCGACAAAACTAATCCCGGCAACCATTTCGGAAGCGGCATTTGTAATGTATTTTTTATGGCCATTCACCAACCAGCCCTTGTCGGTTTGTACAGCCTGTGTTTGAACTCCCTGAGCATCAGAACCAGCGTTCTCTTCAGTTAAACCAAAAGCCCAAAGATTTTCAGCGGTACACAAGCCGGGTAAATACTTCTGCTTTTGCTCCTCAGTTCCGAAAGCCATTATCGGGCCAATTCCCAATGAGTTATGAGCAGCCAGCGTCGCAGCCATTGAGCTGTCGACACGAGCCAACTCCTCCACTGCAATAATGAAGGAAAGGTAGTCGCTCCCTTGCCCACCATAGGCAACGGGGGCATGCATCCCAAAAATATTCAGGCTACGCATCGACTTCACCAGATCCATCGGAAATTGCTCCAAAGCCTCAAATTCGCCGATTACCGGCTTAATTTTTTCTTCGGCAAAAGCTCGAACTTTGGCTCTCACCTCATGGTGTACTTTCTTTAGTAAAGCGTTCATAAATGGTTTTTCGTTTGGGGTCTCTAACCTATAATATTCAATGTTTTGGGTTTCGGTTTATCGTACCGCAAAATGCTTGCATCATGCGGCCAAATGGATACCTCACCCTTCCAATTCCAATAGTAGTTCTTTGTCCTGTACGGTTTTACCCTTGCTTACATGTAATGTTTTCACAACAGCATCCACCGGACTTTGAATCGTAAACTCAGTTTTCATCGATTCAATAACCAATAATTTTTGTCCTTTTTTCAAAATATCGCCAGCTTCGACAAACACATCAATTACCTTCCCGAACAATTCGGCAACAATTAGCGACTGCCTTTCGCCATTTGCAGCAGTCGACTTCCGCTCAAGCTTTACGTGCGAGGGAATGTGTCGGCTTCTGACGTCAAATCGATGGGTATCGTACTGAATTTCTGTACAATTCGACTTTTCAACCCAATAAACATCATGCCCGGTTCCGTTTATTTTAAAGGAAACGCGCTGATTATTGTAGAAAACGTCGCCAACAGAAAGTGGTTCATTTTTATAGTAAATTAAATAGTCGCTGCGATCTTTCCGGACAACTAATTCAATCTCCTCGCCATTCAACTGAAGTTGAAAAACAGGGTTAATGCGCCAATAGTCCAATTGATTACCCGACGCTTTTGAGCCCGAAAAAAAATGATGCAAAACGTAGGCAATTGCTGGAATCACAGGCAATAGCGCCAGTCGCTGATTCGTCATAGCCCCGAGCAGTACAGCTAAGTTTTGTTCGATATAATTGGTATGCACCGTAAGATTCTGAAATGCCGCATCGCTGACCAGCATGCGCAAAAACGACTGATTCGTTTTAATTCCGCCAAGCAAAAGTCCATCCAGCGCAGTTTGCATTTGAGCTATTGCCTTGTCTCGATCTGATCCGTGCACAATCAATTTTCCGATCATAGAATCGTAAGCCGGAGAAAGCAGCATTCCGGGAGATACAAAGCTGTCCCAGCGAGCATGATCAGGCAGCTGAACAGCGGCAATGGTTCCGGATGAAGGGACAAAATAGTGAGCCGGATCTTCGGCACAAATCCGCACTTCAATCGCATGACCGGACAACTGAATTTCATCCTGAAGCAACGGAAGACCGTTTCCGGCAGCAATTTGTAGTTGCCACTCCACCAAATCGAGCCCGGTTATTGCCTCGGTTACCGGATGCTCCACCTGCAGTCGGGTATTCATTTCCAGAAACCAACAGTTCTGTTTTTCGTCAACTAAAAACTCAATGGTTCCGGCTCCGCGATAGTTGGCCGCCTCTGCTATTTTCAACGCGTACCGATGCAGATTTGCTCTGGTTTTATCCGACAGGTTTGGCGCCGGCGCCTCTTCAACCACCTTCTGATAGCGACGCTGCAAGCTGCAGTCCCGCTCGAAAAGGTGAACGGCATTTCCATTTCCATCGCCCATCAGCTGCACCTCAACATGTCTGGCTTTGGGTAAATATTTTTCAACAAACAACTCCCCGTTGCCAAAATATTCGCGCGCCTGGCGCTGAGCCTGCTGCAAAGCCAATGGTAAATCCGCAGCTTTCGGAACAATCTGCATTCCTTTGCCTCCACCACCGGCAGCCGCCTTCACCAACAACGGGAACTCAAGTTCTGCTATTTCGCGAATAATATCATTCACCGCTCCACGCACTCCAGGAATTACCGGAACACCCAGTTCTTTCACAAAATCAATCGCTTGGGTCTTTTCTCCCATTAAACTAATTTGTTCGGGTGTGGCACCAACAAAACAAATTCCGGCAGCCTCAACTAAAGCCGCGAAGGCAGCATTTTCCGACAAAAACCCATAGCCGGGATGAATGGCGTCAGCGTTGGCATCCAACGCAAGTTGTACCAATTTTTGCTGATTCAGATACGTGTCAGCCAAAGAGCTTCCTTCCAGTAAAAAGGCCTCGTCAGCCATACTTACGTGAAGCGAACCAGCGTCGTCGCCGGCATAAACGGCCAGCGTGCGAACGCCCAACTTCTTCGCTGTTCGAATAATCCGAACCGCTATTTCGCCTCGGTTCGCAATGAGTATTTTATTTATTTTACGCCTCAATTCTCAGTCATTTTTAGTGCGTTCCAGTCGGGTTTCCGCTTATCGAGGAAAGCCCGCATTCCTTCTTGCCCCTCAACCGACTCAACCAAGTCGGCCAACACTGCAGCAGTATATTCACTGCTTTCCGTAGTCACTTCGCCTAAGCCCACTTTTTGAATTAGCTGTTTACATGCCACCAGCGCCGCTGGCGATACCTGTCGCAATTCCGATATCAGTTTGTCGACCACAGCCATACGCTGATCATCGGCAGCGACAAAGTCGACCAACCCGATTGCCTGCGCTTCAGATGTCCAGATTCGTTCGCCGGAGAACATCAGTTTCTTCAGGTTTTGGATTGAAAGCCGTTTGGCTACAAAAGGCAAAATAGTGGCTGGAATGATCCCCAATTTCACTTCTCCAAATGCAAAAGCTGTCGACTTTTCCGCGACAGCGAAATCGCAGGCTGCGAGAATACCATTTCCACCTCCCAAAACATTTTTGTGCGCTGCCGCGATTACAATTTTCGGGAAGTTGTTTATTTTTCTCAGCAGATCGGCCATTTCAAGATACTCGTGCCAATTTTCCGCCTTGTCGCGGTTTACCGAGTTGGCAAACCAGCTTATGTCTGCTCCGGCGCAAAACGAACGCCCTTGCCCGGCAATTACAACAAAACGCACCTCCGGGTTTTCAGCCAGTCCGTCTAGCACGTCATGCAATTCGGAAATCAGCTCCGCATTGATGGCATTGTGCTGCTCTGGACGGTTCAGCAAAATGGTTGCTTTATCGTGTTCAATCTGAAGCAGAATATTTTGATCGTTTTTCATGGTTTTCATTTTTAAGATTTACATCCGGAATACGCCATAATTCGCCTGACGAATTGGTTGGTTGAGCGTGACATTGAAAAGGAATCCCAACAAGTCACGCGTATCTGCCGGATCAAAAATGCCGTCGTCCCATAAGCGCGACGAGCTAAAATACGCTGAGCTTTCCTGATCGAATTGCTCCACCAGATTATTGTTTTCTCCGCTTCCGCCAATGGTTTCCAACACCCCCGACGCCTGCTCGCCACCCATTACCGCAATACGCGAGTGTGGCCACATAAGCAGAAAATCGGGCTCGTAAGCTCGTCCAGCCATCGCGTAGTTTCCGGCTCCGAATGACCCTCCGATTACGAGGGTTATTTTCGGTACAGTTGAATTTGCGACCGCATTAATCAGCTTTGCACCATCGCGGGCAATGCCTTCATGTTCGTATTTCTTGCCAACGATAAAACCACTGATATTCTGTAAAAAAAGCAGCGGAATTTGCCGTTGATTACACAACTGAATGAAATGCGCTCCTTTTCGGGCCGTCTCGGCTGTGAGAAAACTGTGGTTCCCTAAAATTCCAACCGGAATGCCTTTAATTCGGGCGATGCCGGTGAGTAACGTTTTGCCGTATTCAGCTTTGAACTCCTGCAACCGACTACCATCAACCAGTCGTTCAATAATCGCACGCACCTCAATCGGCTTCTTCAAATCAGTCGAAAGGTAGTCATACAACTCCTCTGCCGGGTACACCGGATCAACCGGCGTTTCAACGGTGATTTCCCGTTTACCAACCTTAGGCAAGCCAGCTACTATATCGCGACAAATGCGTAAAGCATGAAGGTCGTCGTCGGCCAAATGGTCGGCTACTCCCGAGATACGGGAATGCACTTCGCCGCCACCCAATTCTTCAGCTGTGACTTCTTCGCCGGTAGCCGCTTTTACAAGTGGCGGGCCACCAATGAAAATGGTTCCCTGATTACGCACAATGATGGTTTCGTCGCACATGGCCGGAACATAGGCCCCACCGGCAGTACAAGAGCCCATCACCACTGCTATTTGCGGAATACCTTCAGCCGACAACCGAGCCTGATTGTAAAAAACCCGGCCAAAATCGAAGCGATCGGGAAAAACCTGCGCCTGCTCGGGCAAATAAATGCCGCCCGAATCGACCAAATAAATGCAAGGCAGATGGTTTTGCCGGGCTATTTCCTGTGCCCTGATATGTTTTTTGATGGTTTCCCGAATATAAGTACCACCTTTCACGGTGGCGTCATTCGCCACAATCATACATTCACGCCCCTGCACCAAACCGATCCCTGTGACAATTCCAGCCGACGGAAAGGCATCGTCATACTGCCCATAGGCCGCAAAGGACGAAAGTTCCACAAACGGCGTTCGCGGATCGACTAAAAAATCGATGCGTTCGCGAGCAAGCAGCTTTCCCCTTCCCCGATGCTTCTCAATGGCTTTGGTTGGCCCATGGGAGGTTACAAAAGCTACCTTCCTCCTAAATTCGGCAACCACAGTTGTGTAATCTGATTGCTTTGAGCTATCAGGCACCGCATGCTCGGCAGAGTGATTGTGTTTAATTTTTTCCATAGTCTGATTAAACAGAAAAAGATTGAAAAATCTCTTATTACGACAAAAAAGCGGGACATAAGTTCATGTTTAAACGATCTTTTTTTAAATGTTCTTAGGCCCGACACCCCCCTATTTGCTCTCAAAATTTCAATCTTATCGATTCAATTTACCTGCAAAATAGTAAAGAATATCTTTATCTGTTTCTATCATCAATACCACGGCCACAAATGATAATTGAAATTTAGCAATAGGGGCGAAATTTCATTCCGAAGAAATCCATTTCCTCACCCGAATATTATTTGCCTTTTCTGTACGCGCTGCCACCAAAAAGAGGGAGAAAGATCGGATCTCGATTTTCAACGAAAAATCAATCGCAGGCTCGCTGAGTACGACCTCAGTTCTTATTCGCGGGGCGTAAAACAAGGGCGATCGATGCGAAAGCAGATGACAACGGGGAATTGAAAACGATCGCATTCAGCAGCTGCACTTCCCGGGGGAATACAGCCATCTTACCTATCGATTCCTGAAGTCTTAAACGGGTTGCCAGCCCCCTCACCCGAAACACCTACACTACTCATTTTCTACCAGATACACAAAACAACAGGAACAATAACCATGATTTCATTGTTTTACTTATATTTAGCCAATGTTATGCTATTTCAATCTCTAATTGCCGTGGGAAATGACATCTAAAATACTCTCATTTGTATTGATCTGTTGCTTATCAATTACGATTCTGCATGCTAAAGATCGCAAGCAAGTTTTGCTAATAAGCTCGTACAACTCGCGCTTCCCAACGTTCTTCAATCAAATCGAGGGCATCAAGTCAATACTGGACACATGCAATACTGACATCGACCTGGAGTTTATGGATTACAAACGATTCCCGGCACAGGCATTCATCGATCAATTTGAACAAAATTTGGCTTTCAAAATACAGAATGGAGCAAGTTACGACATTGTAATTACGACCGACGATGCGGCTTTAGAGTTCGTACTGGCCCGTCAAAATGAGCTATTCAGCAAAATACCGATTGTTTTTTGCGGTGTTAACAATGTTGATCTGGCTCTTGCCCAAGAGAACAATCCCTTGGTGACTGGTGTCGTTGAAGCCGTTTCGATGGATGAAACCATCGACCTAATGGTAACACTTTTCCCACTCAATAAAACGATCTATGTAATTTGCGACCGAACTGATGCAGGTCAAGCCGATTTAAAAAGGTACCGGGAACGGGTGAAAACCATGCCCGCTATCGACTCTCGCGAATTGGATTTGGGGCAACTCACATTTGCAGAATTTCGAGACAGTTTGAGAAAAATTCCGGCGGAAATACCTGTTCTTCTAATTTCGGCCTATCAGGACAGTGCATCGGAGATCATCGACTTTAACCAGAGTGTAAAAATGCTGCGTTCGAATCTTCGCTCACCTATTTTCCATATGTACGAACACGGCCTGGGAAAAGGAATTTTCGGTGGAAAATTGATTTCTCACTACAACCAGGGGCAATCAGCCGCCTTGATAGCCTCCCGGATCCTTTCCGGTGAAAAGCCCTCTCAGATAAGCATCAACAATGAAAGCCCCAATAAATTTATGTTCGACTATAATTTATTGAGCCTTTACCGGGTGAAGGAATCCCTCTTACCTTCTGATTCGGTCATCATAAACCAACCCGCTTCTTTTTTCGAGACTTATAAACAATTTATCCCTTCGCTGATTGCCGCGCTTATTTCGGCTCTTTTCTTTATTCTCATCTTGTCGGTAATTATTGTGAAGAAGAGAAAAATGGCCAAATTACTGCAATTACAAAATGAGGAATACATCGCATTAAATAACAAGTACAAACACCAAAACGAAGAGCTCCATCAAGCTATAGCGCTGGCCGAAACGAACGCAAATCGGTTCAAACATTTATTCGAAAACAATCCGGTTCCGCTTTGGGAGGAAGATTTTAGCGAACTGATGAGCTATTTGCAACAAATACGCGACGAACACGGCGACATTGAAACATACGTTCAATCAAATCCTGACTTCTTAATTCAGTGTGTGAATCGGTTTAAAATCATCAATGTTAATCAGGCGGCTGTGGATATGCTGGGTTATGAATTGAAAGAGGAATTGATGCAAAACCTGCCCCGAATTTTTAATGAAAACTCGCTGGCTACGCTGAAAGAATTGATTAAAGAGCTGCTGAAGGACAATCACTCATTTGTTGGCAACACCGAATATACCCGAAAAGACGGACAGATCATCCCGTCCATCATCTATGCATTTTCTTCGTTCTCGGAGAACAAAAACATTGTGGTTACCATAGACACAACCAAACTTCGGGAGACTGAAAAAGAACTGGCCCGACGAATCGCGGAACTTCAGGATTCGGAAGACCGTCTGAAGATATTAAACGACGAACTGTATACCGCCAAAGAAAATGCGGAAGTAGCGAATAACCTCAAAAACGAATTTTTGCGTAACATGTCGCACGAAATACGCACTCCGATGAACGGCATATTCGGGTTTACCGAGCTATTGGTGAACGAAAAAGTCACTTCGGACGAACAAATTGGCTACATTGAAATCATTCGCAGCTGCAGCCGCCAACTGCTTCAAACGATCGATTCTATTCTTGAGATTTCTTCAATTCGCACATTGAATATCAGCGTAAATCGGGAGCCAGTTCCGGTTAACAAGTTGCTTCTGGAATTGCAAACAATATTTAGCCTAAAAGCCCGGGAACGCAATCTGCCTATTTTAGTGAAAACTCCACCAAATCAGCAACAACTCACCCTATTCACCGACATAAACATTCTGTCGAAAATATTGGGAAATCTGCTCGACAATGCGCTAAAATTCACCAACAAGGGGCACATCGAAATGGGATACACCTGCTCCGAGAACGAGCTGACTTTTTTTGTAAGCGACACCGGCGTTGGTATTTCGGATAAAAACATGAGCCATATTTTCGAGCGGTTTGCACAAGAAGAAAAAGAGTTGTCGAGGCGATTTGGCGGTTTGGGACTTGGTTTGTCAATCTCGCAGGAAAACGCTCAGCTTTTGGGCGGAACAATCTCTGTGGAATCAAAAAAACACCAGGGATCAACTTTTTATGTCACCATCCCGCGAACTATTACCGATAAAGCACAAAACGACACTAACATTTCCCAATCGGAATCGCAGTCGGTTGATGTCAACCCCTAATTGTTTGCTTGATGGCCTCAATCGTTCCGGCAGCATTGCCAACAAACAATTCCTCTCCGATTTCGAAAACCGGGCGTTTTAGGAAGGTATAATCTTGCAGCAGGATCGTTTTATAATCCGCATCACCCGCTACGGGCTGCGCAGTCAGAGCGTCTTTTAGCTTTCGCGCTCGCTTATTTACCAGAGCCTCGTAGCTACCGGTGTGTTGATAAAAACCAGCCACTTGCACTTCTGTAACCGGGTTGAATTTAATGTCTTGCTGCTCAAAACTTTCATCAACACCCACTTCATTCATGATTCGCTTGCAGGTATCGCAGGTTGATAGAAAATAGACTTTTCGTTTCATTTTTCGATTTAATTGAATTGGGAAGATAAGGAAAATTGAACTTTATTAATCCGGCACCCGATCGAACGATTTATTCCATGCCGCTAATACAGCCCCCTTTCATTTTGGATGTGACATAAAAAACACCCCAAATGTTGTGTTCAACTTTTGGGGTGCAATTCATTTCCGGGCTCCATTCGCCATTCTATATACAACTAGAACATCGGATCCCAGGGAAGTAGCATTTCGGGCTTCTGGCCGTAAATGTCGAGCACCTTTTCACTAACAAATTTTTTATGCACCACAATACGGAACATATACTCGTCGAACCAGCGATCGGTAAAAGTGAGATAGCCCTTTTCCCCGGCTTTCTCTCCCCAACTGTTTTCGAATTGCCACTTCAGCGGCTTTTCGTTTTTATCAACCTCAACAGCAACAAGTGCCATACCATGGCTTGAGCCACTTTCTTTGGTTTGAATCCGTTCTGATTTGCTCATCGTAAACGGCACATTATAAACTGCCTCGTAGTTGAAGTTGTCGACATCGAGCACACCAAAATCGCGACGCAACTGTTTACCCACATCGCATGACGCATACATGGCCTCGTTATTTTTGATCGACTCAATACAAAATGCTTTAATGACTTCGTTTGGCAGATTCACGTAATGCCAGTTTTCGCCTTCCTGCACATTGCGGTAGTTCTCCACCTCGTAGTGTTTCCAGAACGGACGCGTAGGATCGTTCATCAGCATCACATAATCGGTCAGTTGAATATCGCCCAACACTTCCTTCATAAACGATGCCGGGGTAAACGTTTTTGTATCAGCTAACTTTCCATCTTTATCCTTGTATCGGTATGTGAACTCAACGGGTGGCTCGCCCAAATTTAAAGCCAACATACGGTAAATTACACCCAGCATCTCAACCTTACGGTTTTCAATTTGCTTACTGGTTTTACCACTGTTTTTCAGATCGCGCAATTCGAGTGCCTGTTCGCGCAATTTGCGTTTCAGCAAACGAGTCATCCACGCGGTATTTTCGCTCGAGTAGGTTTCTTCCATCGCCTCGCGTGGAACCATGCCATATTTGTTGGCCAGGTTTACAAAGTTGATCCACTGTCCGCCATCATCAACCGGAGAGCTGAAATACCAACGTACTTTCTCATCGTCGAACCCACGATCAGCCGTTGCTACAATGTTATTCAGAAACAAGTTCGCTTTTTCGAACAAATCCCAGAAATACAGATAGTTCTCGGAGAACTCGAAGGAAGCCGTATTGAAATGCTGCATGGCCATTGGGCGAAAAACATTGAGCGAAGTAAACAACCAGCAACGACCCGAGCTTTTTTGATTGGTAATACCTTTCACATCGACCCGGTAGGTGAAATTGTGGTCGGTCGTTCCTTCATTTTCCCGGCTCCATGCCAGTTTTTCAATCGGGTTCGATGAAAGTGCATTTTGCATCCCTACGGTGTATTTGTCTTTTACAAAACCCGACCGGATTGTTTGCAGTTGTTGCTGATCAACACGTTGACCCAAGCCCCAAAAAGGCAAGGCTATGCCTGCAAGTAGTAGCCATCTTTTCATGAATATCATATTCTAGTTTATTTTTTTCAACCTAGCTTCAAAAATAAAAAAACAAACCGACAGCAATTCTGACGAAACTCAGCCTAACATTTTTCACCGGAATCGTACAAATACTAGAAATGACCCTGCACGACCGGGTCCACCGCGACTGCGCTCTCGGTTCGATTATTTAACAAGAAAATAAATTGTCGGACAACTATTTTAGTTAAATCGTATTTACAGCTCATAAAAACAACCTATATTGCTTATCAAAATTATTCACACACACATACGATCCTTCAACACCTACAACTTAAATAAAATATGATATACAGATAAATACAAACGACTAAAGCAACCGGCAAACAAGCTGAGTGAACAATATACGACCGTTCACATAACATTGAAATACTTTTATCTTAATTATTTAAAAACTCATTTCTTATGAAGAAGCCTTTCTACCTTTTAATACTGGTGCTTGCCATGACCAGTGTTAATTGTTACGCACAACAGGAAATGGCGTTAAAAAGGAAAGTCGCTATTGGACGTTTCTCAAATGAAACCCAATATGCGAAGAGCATTTTCTACGATAAAGAAAATGATCCGATGGGCAAACAGGCCAGCGACATTCTTTCGACCCGTTTGGCTGCCTCCGACAAATTTCTTTTAATTGAACGCCAGGATTACGACAAGATCGTGAATGAACTGAACACCAGTGGTGGCATATCGCAAAATATCGGAGCCGATTTTCTGATTATTGGGTCGATTACCGAATACGGCCGAAAAACCATTGGAACACAGAAGGTGTTTTCCAACAGCAAAGAACAAATTGTTGAAGCTGGCGTTAGCCTCCGTTTGGTTGACGTTTCAACCGGCATTATTATTTACAGTGGCGAGGCCAAAGGCGAAGCAACAGCAGAAGACCGGCAAGTTATGGGGCTAGGTAAAACGGCCGATTACGACGCAACGCTCTCAGACAAAGCTATTTCCGCAGCAATCTCGAAACTTGTTGAAAACATCATCAACACCTGCATGGACAAGCCTTGGAAAGCCTACATTCTGGCAGAACAGGACGGCAGTTATATTATTTCGGGGGGGCAATCGCAAGGGATTAACGAAGGAGATGTTTTCTCCGTCGTCCAGAAAGGCAAGATGGTTAAAAACCCTCAAACCGGCTTAAACATTGAACTACCCGGCAAAGTTGTGGCATCAATTAAAATTGACGCGACAATGGGAACAATGCCTCAAGATGAAATTTCGATGGCCTCTTTAACCGATGGACAAGTAGATTTATCGGCTCTGGATCAGTATTATATCGTTGAGAAAAAATAAGAACTATGAGAAAGCTACTATCATCCATTATCATTCTGTTTTCCATTACAGCATGTGGCCCGCATATGTATAACAGCATGTCGGCCGGAAAAGATAACTCATCTTTCATTGTTGTAGTTACCAACGGACAGCAATACGAAAACGTATCGGTTGTTGTTGACGGAGAAAGCTACCCTATTGAAAAAGTCTACAAACTAAAGATGATCCGGAAAGCGCGCCCGGTTGCCATTTCTCCCGGAAAGCATCAGATTGAAGTTATTTCGGACGGAAAAACACTGATCCAGGAAAATGTTTTCATTGGCTTACAAGAAACTAAAAAAATAGTCCTACAATGAACCACCTAACAAAACTGACCGCAGCAAGCCTGATCGCCTTTGCCGCAATATCGTGCACTGTGCAACAGCCTCTCTACAACTGGAAAGGATACGATGATGCTGTTTATGCCTATACAAAAACGGCCGATGAGCAGAGCGTGGAGCACCTCATTAAAATCTATGATAAACTGATCGAGAAACCAGGCGGGACAAGACAAGCTCCGCCACCGGGTGTCTGTGCCGACTATGGTTATATTCTGCTTAAAAAGGGTGAAACCGAAAAAGGCAAAGAACTTCTGGTTCGTGAAACCATTTTGTACCCCGAATCAAAACAATTTATCGACAGAATTATCAAAAGATTTGAAGAATGAAAAAAATTCTATACTTCGCAGCATTCGTATACTTAATGGCTAGCTGTACCACGGCCGATTTATTGCCTAAATCGGAGGTCTATAAAACCATCTACGAAGAAAAACCACTCTCAATCCTCGTGCTTCCACCAATTAACCGAAGCACAAAAGTTGAAGCGAAAGAGCTGTTCTACAGTTCCCTGTCTGTCCCCTTTGCATCAGCGGGTTACTACGTTATGCCTCCGCTTTTATCGATGGAAATTCTGAAGGAAGAAAGTGCTTACGATGCCGAAATGTTCCTGAATAGCTCCATGAAACAGGTTGGCGATTTATTCGGTGTCGATGCTGTTTTGTTCACCACCATCAACGAATGGCGCAAAACATCCATCGCATCGCAAATCAGTGTCAACATCGACTATCTGCTCAAATCAACGAAAACCGACGAAGTGCTTTTTCACCGCACCGGCGACGTAACTTTAAACATTTCGGTGAATACCGGCAGCATCGTTGGCAATCTGGTGGGGAGTATGCTCGCGACATCACTAACCAAAGAGATTGTTGTTGCACGTAGCTGTAACATTTACACTATTAGTGATATTCCGGCAGGAAAATACAGCCCTACTTTCGGCACAGATGGGGAGCAGAAAGCACAACCGGAGACATTTAACCAGGTGCTTAAAAATTCCTATTAAGCGAACTGACTTTTCCTGTCGTAAAAACCGAAAACGGCCAGCCTGATTGACGGGCCGTTTTCGGTTTGTTTGCTTTAAAGTGAAAAGACTACTTTTCCAATCTCCAGTCTCGATTTGACTTTCACCGAAGGCCTGTTCGCATCATCCGCATCACGATAACCCAAGGCCACTGCAAACAAAGTTTTATAATCTTTCACAGCCAAAATGCGATCGTACTCAGCCGTGTCAATTCCCTCCATTGGTGTTGAATCCACTTCTTTCGAAGCACAAGCGCTAAGGAAGAATCCCAGCGCCAAATAAATCTGGTGCGCCATCCAAGCTTTAATTTGCTGTTCTGTTCCCGGTTTTATGTTTTTGTTGTAGTACCCGATTGCGCCTTCAGGCAGGTATTCCGCCATCTGCTCTTCAAACAACTCAATGCTATCAATCACGCTAAAAACAACAATATGACTGGCATCCTTTACTTTCTCCACGTTGTGAAACGAAACCCCGGCCAACTCTTCTTTTAACGTCTGATCGCGAACAAATGTAAACCGCCAGGGGTGGCTATTAATGGAGGAAGGACTCAAATGCAAGATCTCTTTTAATTCCTTTACTAATGCTTCCGGAAGTTTCTTCGTTGGATCGTATTTTTTGGTGGTATAGCGATCCGTTGCCAATGCTTTAAAATCCATTATTTACTGTTCTCATGTATTCAAAACTACAAAAAGAAAGCCCGACAATTGCCGGGCCTTCTATATTCTGCCTGTAATTTAAGATTACTTCATTAGCCGGACTTCATAAATCCCTCCGGCAATCGAGCCCGGAGCGGCTTCAAACTTAACCCGAAACTTACCATCAGCGTCCTCCACTATTTCTTGTGGAATTTCGTAATCAACCGTGAAGAATTCGAAACCTTTGCTTCCGTCTAAAGTCACATCGGCGACCTTCTCATCATTAATGCTGATTGTAAAGTTTCGCCCGCTATCGAGACCGAAATACATAATTCGCAACTTGCCTGCTTTTCTGTTTTTATCATTCAACTGATAACTTAACCAGCCCGTTGCATCGCGCCAGTGCCTACCTTGATTGACACCGGAATTCGTGTTTTCAGATTGAATAAAGTGATCTGATTCGGGCTGTTGTTCTCCCGGGAAAACCAAATCGATGGTTGCTTCGGCCAATGCTTTCTTCTCCGCTTCCTCTTTAGCCGTTTTATTTTCCATTGCCTGCAAATCGGCTGCACTCACCACCTGGAAATAGAGGATATAACGCGACTCGTGCAAACGGAAAAACGGAATCAGCACCAAATCTTGCTTATCCGACAAACCAGTTAGCATAAAAGTCATTGGCTTTCCGGCAACCGGGTTCACCTTCTCTGCCAATTCCGACGCATCGCCAACTACAACCGGCATTTCGCTCAGCGGATATTTTGGGCCGGCAGCAATGTGGCCGCCACGGCTATCATCGGCATACAGACCATCCTGATTTGCGGTATCCGTTTTTGCAGCCAACACAATTGGCCCGCGAAGGATCGAGTAATAGTTTTGACCATCCGGCAATTGCTCAATTGTTGTTTCCATCGGGAAGGTCAGGTTCACTTTGTCACCCTTCTTCCATGTTCTCTTTACTGCAACATATTCGCCCGGAGTTCCGTCAACAACCACATTTCCGCCATTCACCTGAATTTTTAAAGCCCCTGCTTCTACCCATTTCGGATAACGAATGTAAAGGGCGAATTCACTTTTCTTTTTTGGATTGATGGTCAGAGTTGAACTTTCGGCATCCGGGAATTTGGTTTCCTGTGTCAGTTCCAGCCCTTTTTCTTCCCAGTTTAGGGTTGAAGGGATGAAGAGATTGACGTAAATATCGTCGCCGGAGTGAGCATAAATCAGTTCGCCGTATTTTGTATGGTTTTCCAAACCGGAGCCAACGCAACACCAAAAACTGGTTTGCGGCTGCGAGTACACCCGGTAATGGCCGGGACGCATTGGCGTGAAGTACACAAAACCACCATGATCCGGCTCCTCGGTTGAGAGAATGTGGTTGTACATGGTGCGCTCGTAATAATCCATATATTTCACTTCCGGATCGCTCAGAAAGAGTTGTTTGGTCAGCTTCAGCATGTTGTAGGTGTTGCAGGTTTCAGGGCCTTGCTCACTTTCAATCATCGACGAGTAATCATCAATCGGGTGAAAATGCTCACGAACGCTGTTACCGCCAATCGAAACCGACCGTTTGTCAACTACATTTTCCCAGAAATAGCGGGCTGCATCAGCCCACGATTCATCACCGTTAACTTCGGCCACCCGTTTGTACCCAATAATTTTGGGGATTTGTGTATTGGCATGCATCCCCGTCAGGTGATCTTCGTGCTTAATTAAAGGTTCGAGGATACTTTTTTGTGAAAACTGTTGAGCCAGTTTCACATATTTTTCATCGCCGGTAATGGCTGCCACATCGGCAAAAACTTCGTTCAGGCCACCATGTTCACTGCGCAGCATATCCTGAATTTGATCATCCGACAAGTCCTTCACCAAGTGAATGGCCCAATCGGTCAGCTTAATCAACATTTCTTTCGCTTTATCACTTCCGCCAAATACATAAGCGTCGCACAAGCCGGCATAAATTTTATGAATATTGTACAGCGGAACCCACTTTTTATTCAGGCTGAATGAACCCGCATCAATTTTTCCTTCCGAGATTTCCTGCCACATGGCTTTACCGCCGGGAACACCAGACAAATATCCGTCGCCACAGGCGTCCTGTGCACGCTTGAATTCAGCCAACATGTAGTCCATGCGTTCTTTCATACGTTCGTCGCCGGTAGCGGCATACATTTTCGAGAGCGCCGACAGGTAGTGACCTCCGATGTGACCATCCAAACCGGTGTTTTCCCAGTTCGTATAATTTTCGGCTTTAGGTTGAAGACCGGCTTCTTTTAAATACGGAGCCAGCAAACGGTCCATATCCAGCACCAGAATGTAATCCATATCCGTCATCATGGCTTTTTTAAACGGGCTGTCGAGCAAACGGACTTCTGAAAGCTGGAAAACCTCAGCTGCCTGTTTTTGTTGGCCAACTGCCAGCATCGGCAATAAACCGAACAAGTAGATTAAATTTCTAAGTTTCATTTCTGTCTATAGTTTAATTTGATATTTACAACGGTCATCACCCCGATGGAGCGACGAAAGGATTGTCGCCTCCACCGGACGACCCGCGACTTTTGAGAACATGAGTTCTGCATAACCTTCAGAGCAACAACATAAAGCAGCATAAATAAGCCCGTTGTCGTGGCTCATCATCGGGCACACACAATAGTTTTTGTTTTCGTCAGCCAAAATTGTATTTGCCCCTTCATTGTATTTCACTTTCCAACCCCATTGCTGCTCCAAAAATGAACAAAAGCCGTTTACCTTTCCCTCGAATGGCTGTAACACCCCATCCATTTCTAACTGCTCATAATGCGCACAAGCACAACTTTTCAACAAATCGCATGACAACTTCTCATCAGTATGTTTGTCCACACTGACCATCAGAATCGAAATCTATTTTTGCATCATCTCTCGCCGGGCCTCATCATCCGCCACAGTTTCTGCGCCCGAAACGTTTTGTCCGGCTAAACTGGAAAAGCCGCATAAACAACCTCCGGCAATACAGGCCTTTTTTAGAAAATCTCTACGGTTTGCAGTCATTAATAAACTATTTATTGTGTAATCTTCTATTCAAACGAGATGGTTTGTTGCTTTTCCGCCCCGAAGCTGAGCTTCACCTGAGTCCCATTATTCAGGACATCAATTTGTTTTACGGGTAATAGTTCATCATCGGTCCATAGCTCACCTGACTTTTTCCAGAGCATCAGACATGCGTAAATCGACTGACTATCAACCCCCGGGTGAAAACTGGCTGTAACATCAATCACACTGCTTTGTACCGATTCGGGATGCAAGCCGGTGGCTTTCACCACTTCACTATTTTCCCAACCCCGCAGCGGTACCAGAGCCAACTGATACTCTCCATTATCAATAATGGTCGCCTCATAGTCGCCCACCTGCTGTGTTCGACAGTGAATTTCCTCATTTTTTACCGGCAAGGCGTAATGTCCCAAACGCATGAACACTGTCTCTAAGCTGACGTTCCGGTCAACACGAAGGATACCGTTTGGCAAAGGCATCTCACTCAACTGAATTCGGATATTTTCGTTAGTTTCTAAAACAGCATCACGGTAATAAACCCCTTCTTCAAACTTCCGAAACGTGTAAAGACGCAATGCTTCCCACTCGTCATTTGCATTTCGAAAAACATAATTCATGGCAACTTCACCATTCACACCGTCGGCTTGCCAGGGGAAAGCACTGGAATACGACAAACGGTTGTAATTTTCGGTTGACCGGAATTTTTGCCAATCGTCGGCAACTTTCTCATGACACCACGAACGCACCTCCGACGCACCGATGGTCGGATAATTCGTGATCAGTAGGTTCGTTGCAGGTGAAAAACGGTTATATATCAGATCAGATTGCATTTCATTTTCCCATGGTCCTTCATTTTCCACGGCTGTCCAAAACGGATTTTCAGCCGGTACCAGGAGCCCCAGAAAAGCTTTCCCCAACCAGAAGGCACTTTCGCGACAGCTATAAATTTGCACAGCGGGTTCAAAAGCACCGTAAAAACCAAGTGTCGGCACTCGATCTTTTAGAAAATCGGGATGTTGCAAAAATTGAAGAATCGTGCCAGAGGCTATACGTCGCATCCATCCCAGGTTGAATTCCCCACCTTCAACTAAACCGATAAAAGGCAAAGGTGCAACCGATCCCATTCGGTACGAAATACTACGCCCCCACATTACCATCGTGCCATTTTTCGAGAAGAGGTAGGGATAGTTTTCCGCCATATCGACAAAGTTTTTCTTAAACTTCGCGACATAATCCGGGTAATATCTTTGACCAAATACCTCCGACCATATAGCACCATAAAGCTGAAATGCCCACATACTATAGTAATCGTAGGCTGGACTATCATTATACCATCCCTCACCCCGATAATCATCCAGCGATTTTCGGAGGTACTCTTCCAGTAATTTTTCATTGACAGAGTACCCCTGATCTTTGAAAAAGCTCAACACAAAAATATTGAAGAACTTCCAGTTCGAGGAAACTGTTGGCCCATCGCCATAGCTCAACATGACGTCGGCTAAAGCATCTTTTTGCGACTGAGGCAGGGGTTGCCAAATTACATCGGGAATGGTAAACAAAGAGATGGCTAAGGCTCCAAATTCGACCAAGTTCTGACTGGGACCTCCATCTTTGCTTCGTGGAACAATGAAAGCCGGACTTTCGGGATTGATAAGATCCGAAATCTGATGGCGATAATAATCAGCCACCTTGATGTCATTCAAGACTAAGGTTGAATCGTCCTTCAACAAGGGAGCAGCAACAAACAAGGTACGGCACAAACCTTCCAGTTTTTCCGTTGGCACCTGATCTTCCCGCTGCGGATAGCTTTTCCCCGGTTGTTTTGGGAACTGCATCGGATCGTCCAATTGATTGATGTAACTAAAAGCACCATCTAGCAGATAACGAGCAGCATCTTTCCAGTGCTCACGCGTCATGCCCGTTAGCGGGCTAGTTTGGTAATCCGGATCCTCCAGCTCAAAAACAACCGAACCACTTTGGGTTTCAATCTTGTTATTGGCACTACAAGAACAAAACAACATACCGGCAAGGGCCATTCCCCAAATTCCTTTTTTACAAATCTTTATCATTGACATTGGCTTAGTGTATTTCAGTTTACCGAATCGATTCCTTTAAAGGTGGGTTTTACCTCCAGTATGTTTCCATCGACATCAAAGTTCAGTCTATCGATACACACTTCGCGATGGAAACCTCCTGATCCGCGCGGCATATCAACTCCTTTAGGATAAGTAAAACGGTGGTACACCAGGTACCAATCGTCAGTTCCGGGAATCTGGATCGCAGAATTGTGTCCGGTAGCAAAAATACCGGTTTCCGGATCTCCTTTTACGACAATGTTATGCTCCGGAATCGTCAGCGTGCCCATTGGTGAATCCGATGTTCCGTAGCGAACTTTATAATTCGGGCTGCGGGTATCGTCTTCCGACCACATGAAATAATAAGTACCCTCGCGGTAAATCACATAGGTGCCCTCGCGGTACGTTCCATCGATATTGAACTGCTTCAACGTTTTCATATTTAGCGAGATCATGTCGTCGTTTAACTCAGCACCCGCCATGTAGCCATTCCCCCAGTAGAGATAGCTTTTGCCGGTTTTGGGGTCGGTAAACACATCAGGATCAATCTCCTGACCACGGTCAACACCAAGTGTTTTGAAATCAACCAGCGCTTTTCCGCTGTCGACAAATGGTCCGGTAGGATTATCGGCCACAGCAACACCAATTGTTTGAGCAGCCGTGAAATAATAGAAATACTTGTATTCTCCATCAATCTTCTTTTCAACAATACAAGGTGCCCATGCATTGCGATTGGCCCAGGTAACATCTTTGTGCAGGTCGAGAATGGTACCTTCATCGGTCCAGTCAACCAGGTTGTCGGACGAGAATACTTTGAAATAATAACCCGACCAACTATCGAAACCATCGGTGGTTGGGTAGATGTAGTATTTACCGGTTTTCTCGGCATACAAAACATCCGGGTCGGCATAATAACCTTCCAGCACCGGGTTATGATCTTCAGATGCAGTAACTGCATAAATAACATCACCTTTACCGGCGATGGTGAACGTGTAATCGAGCGCACCGGAAGTGAAATTCTGAGGACCTTCCGGCGTGGCGGTAATTCCCGCCACGCATTTAAACTGCGGGTCGAAGTTCGCCAGATCAACACCACGCTTCACCGGCAAGTGAATCGTTTTTGCATCACCTTTAATATCAACGTTTAACTTTTTGAGTTCCGGAGAAGTCGCTTCGACCAACAAATCATCGAAACTACCCCATTTGCTCACCAGGCGTTTCAACTCTTTCCCGGTGATTGGCATCACTGTTCCGTGGCGCGGATGAAAGTTCATCGAAACGTCTTCATCAATCACAGAGAAGCTTTTCAGGTCGGTACTTTTTGTAAACTCGTAGCGACCGCTGGTGTACATATCATACATCAGAATGTATTCGTCTGAACTATTCATTTTGAAAATACCACTTCCTTCAACGGGCTTGGTTTGGCAGTCAATGCGCTTGTCGCTCACCAACTCGTAGCCTTCAGTCAGCTTGTCAGAAATAGCCAGTTTTATGCCGGGATCACCATCTTCAGCTTTGTGAAACAGGTAGAATTTACCCTCGAACGGAATGATATCGCCATCGATACAAGCTTTGGTATTACTTTCGACAGGTGGGAAATACAATTGTTTGGGAGCAGTCTCTAAACCAGTGAAATCATTGTTCGCATACGCGTAATAAATGATATCCGGATTGTCACCCTGTTTCATCGAAAAGTAGATCATGTATTTTCCGGCGACCTCATCATAAATGGTTTGCGGCGCCCACACACGGTGCACATCGCCCAAATCATTCGGATAGGTTTCCGGAATGTTTACTACCGTACTTTCCCAGCTAATCAAGTCGGTTGATTTCATCAGGATCATCGCGAAATTGTTCCATCCCTGCTCCGGCACATACAAATCGGTGGCCACCATGTAGAAGGTTTTTCCATCAGCTCCACGCAAAATATGCGGATCGCGCACACCTCCTGAAGTACTGATTTCTTTGGAATCGACAATTGGTTGATTGTCATTTAACGCACGATAGTTGTAACCATCGGTGCTTATCGCATAACGAATGGCTTCTTCACCCGGATCATTACCGGTGAAGTAGGCAAAAAGGTAAGCCTCCTTTTGCTCATCGAGCGGCTTGCTGCATGAACTGAAAAAGATGCTTGTCACCGACAGCAAAAACGCAGCCGCAAAAGATAAAAAAAATTGATTTACTGGTTTCATATTATTTTTGATTAGAACATGGTTATTATTTGTTTGCATTCATCACCTTTTTTTTGAATTGATGACACGCCAAAGTACTGTGCAGTTATCCTGAACTTAATTCAGGATCTGCTGCTCGTTGTGCTAAAAATCCCGAAATAATTTCGGGACTACCCTATAGCGTCCTCGCTTATTTCGCAGGCTCCGCTTTTATCCGAATTACTGAAAAGGAATAAGCCGGCAAGCTGTATTGAAACTCCGACGAAACAGTGATCACACTGCTTTCCGGACTCGCGTTCTCATCAGCAACACCACCTTGAAGAACTTCGAGCGCTGCCTCTCCTGTTGCGACAGGCAAACCGGTCAAATTGATTTTAGAAATTACGGCAACGGGTAATAAGTTTGCCAACTTCAGAATATAGTCGCCGGTTTTGCTGTCGCGAACAAGCGACGAACCTACCCGTTTTATCATATCATTTTTGTTCTCCGACAGAATGATCCGCGAAGCGATATACTCGTCACCTGCGTTTTGCCCGAATAATTTTTGCACGTAATAATCGGGTGTGAGAAACACCTTGGTATTATTAAAATAGATCAAATCGGGAGTCCACTGCGTGTGCCCGTGTTTAGCCAGCAACGGCGCATAAGAAGTCATGCTCACCACATCGGCATTACGTTCCACATTAATCAAATGCAACGCATCGCAAAGCGCGGTTTCAATGGTGAGTTTGCGTCCCGGAATGTGCGTGGCATATTCACCCAGGTAGACTTTGGATTTCGACCGGTCGTAACGGTCGTAATAATCCTGATTATTCAAATACCAGCCGGGAGGTTGGTAGTAATGCTCGTCCACCATGCGCACTTCCAACTTCGAAGCAATTTCCCAGCCAACGCGATAATCGGTTCCCTCTGAGAACGGGCCGACTGTGCCGATCACGGTAATTTCCGGATGCTTCTCTTTGACGGCATTGAAGATCATCGTGAAGCGTTCTTCAAAAATATCGTTGATCAGATCCTCGTTTCCAACACCTACATATTTCAGGTTGAAAGGTTCTGGATGACCTGCTTCGGCGCGCAGTTTTCCCCATTTGGTATTTTTGTCGCCATTGGCCCATTCGATCAAATCAAGAATATCCCGCACATACTGATCCATATCGCACATCGGGACCCCTCCCTGTTGTCCATGTCCGCCTGTTGAGGAATTTTGGCAGGGCACGCCAGCAGCAATCACTGGCAACGGCTCAGCCCCCATATCTTCGCAAAACTGGAAATATTCGAAATAGCCCAGCCCCATCGACTGATGATAATTCCAGATATTACGGTCTGTCTTCCGGGTTTCCAGTGGCCCAATGGTATTTTTCCAACGATAAATATTATCCAATCCATCGCCATGAGTTACACAGCCTCCTGGGAAGCGGACAAATCGCGGATGCAAGTCGGCAATGGTCTGTGCCAGATCTGAACGCAAACCATTTTTGTGCCCTTTAAATGTTTTCTGCGGAAAGAGTGAAACAAGATCCAGCGCCACTTTCCCGGTGAATTGCGGAATGACCTGTAGCTGTGCCTTGTCAACAGCTTCATTGGCTGTTAATGTGATCTCCAGTTTTTTCCAGTCAGCGCCAACTGATTTTGTCATTCCTTCAGCCAATACGTTACCGTCCGCATCAACCAGGCGAACTTTCAGTTTCCCTTTTGCGCCATCCAGTCCTTTGGCAAATACGGTGAAATCATATCGGTCTCCTGCCTTCAACGGGATGCCGTCAAAACCTTCATTTTGAAGAGCATCTCCAACTTTGGCAACGGATAAAACAGCATAGTGCTTTTGGTTCGAATGAACGGGAGCCATCGTGTCAATTACAAAACCATCTTCAGCTCCTGTAAAACTCCAGGCTTTTTTGCTGTTCCAGTTTTTACCGCGGAACTTCGTATCAGCCGGTGTATACTCGAATCCACGATTTTGAATCAGTTCAGCATACAAACCACCGTCGGCAGCATAGTTGATGTCTTCGAAGAAAACGCCAATCAGCAAATCACTGATCGCTTTGCTATTCTCCGGCAACATGGTAATTTCTGCATCCAAGGCTTTCAAATCAGCGTATCGTACAGCATCATCCGTCAAACGCTCAGCGCGTTGTTGCTCGTAGTACTGCGTCAGTTCGTAGAATTTAATTATTCCATCGATAACCGACCATGAAACTTTCGAAACCGTACCTAATTGCGTCTCTCCGTCAACCAGTACTTCCCGGCGAGCATTCAGTCGGTCGCTTTCGGTGGCCTCTTCAGTTTCGGTATATTTTTTAAAGTCTGCTGTGGTTGTTTTGAAAACTTTTTGCACCCCATTCTGATCGCTCAACCAGGTAATCAAATAGTTGTTTTGATCAGCTTGATAAGAAATCTCCGGCAGGATCACATTGCCTTCGCTCATCACTTCTGGGTATGATTGGGGCTCCCATGTGTATAAATCACTCGTTTCGGCATGTGCAAATTGGCCAACTTCTTCGTTCAAGCTCCATACCTCGTGCCAGGTTCCCTGCTGATCCTGAAACAGGAAAGGAGTGAGCATGCGCTTTTGCGATCCCCAGGTTCCGAAATCACAAAACAGAAAACGGAACTCCGGCCCGATGCTATTCCAGTTATTGCCGTCGATACTCCAGGCATAGTGCAAGCCGTTTTTGCCGTTATTTTCCAATGTTGCATAAGAAAATACATAGGCTGAATCGGGCTCGTTAGCCTGAACTTTCGAAGCTGAAAAAATTACCAGGAACAAGAAAATGATTGATTGTAGTTTCATAATCGTATCGTAGGAATATTTTTAGTACACAATTTTATACAATGCGCTGGCATGCGGTGCAAGTTCCACACTGTACTCCCCTGAAATTTGACCGGAATCCTCACCTGTCCACAGGTTCACCAAACCACAATCACTGATATATCCGAGCTTCGTCATATCCACGATGATCGTTTGCGGTTCATCGGCAATATTGAAAAGCGCCATGTATTTATCTCCATTATCCCGGTGTTCCGAAACGATAGCCACTTTCCCGTTTTCATTGAATAACTGGTGCACATTCGTACTCTCAGCGTGCATCTTCAACACTTCCTTGTTCGTTAACAATGAAAGTGTGAAATCATCATTGCTTGGTAAATCACCACCAAACATCAAAGGCGATTTGAAGATGGTAAACAAAGTCATCAGCGAATATTGCTCGTCCTTGGTCAAACGGGTCATGCGATCTTCTCCGCGTTCACCACGAATAGAAATTCGTCCCAACGGAATCATATCACAATCTGGCCAGGTTCCGGGAGCAATATGTGGGTACCATTTTTGGCAAATATCAATCAGATGGGTAAAGTGCGGCCAGGTATCCCAAACATCGTCAACCATGCGCCACATGTTGGCATGTTCTTTTACATGGTCAGCCGCTTCAATTGGCGTTTCGCCTGGTGACGTGCTCAGCACAATCGGACGGCCGCAGTTGTCAATTGCCTTGCGGATCAACTCGATCTCACCTTGATGATACGGACGGGAAAGGTCATCTATTTTAATGAAGTCAACTCCCCAGCCGGCATATAATTCGAAAATGGAATTGTAGTATTCCTGTGCGCCGGGTTTGTCGGCAACAATGGTGTAATTGTCACGCAACCACTGGCATTGTAATTCGGTTGAGTAAATTTGATCGGCCGTAATACCATCCGTTCCTTTGATTGGCAACTTGTTTTCAACAGCCACTTTGGGAATTCCACGCATGATGTGAATCCCGAATTTCAGACCTTTACCGTGAACGTAATCGGCCAACTCTTTAAAGCCTTTTTCGTCTTCAGCCGAAGGAAAGCGATTAACAGCGGGCTGGTAACGTCCGAACTCATCAATTACATAGCGCGGATCAGTTTGATTGTATCCACCGGCTTTGTCGTTCTCCACAAACCAGCGAATATCCACTACGATGTATTCCCATCCGTAGTCTTTCAGTTTTTCAGCCATATAATCGGCATTAGCCTTTACTTCGTGTTCGTCAACGGTTGGTCCATAACAGTCCCAACTGTTCCATCCCATTGGTGGTGTTTGTGCCCAGGTTTTAAATCCACCTTGAGCAAAGGGTTCGGCTTTCTTTTTCGAAGATTGGCAGGACGCCAAAAAAACCACCAGAAAAATGACCGTGGAGTAGTTTAAAAATTTCATTTTATTGGATTGTTTATGCTTAGATAAAATCGATTCCGAAACATTAAAAGTACAAAATACGTTTTTTATCTCATTTGGACAATTTTCAGTACTGGCACAAATCAAAAAACAACTATCCCGAATTCATAATTCACTGCACAACTGACACTTAAAACCAACTACAGACGATTTTCCCGACATAGTTTAGTCGTTTTCCAAACAAGAGAAGTGATCGGATTCTATTAATCCAAAAGTTGTATGAATTACAAAAAATCTATTTTCAGCCTTTAGAATACGGATCAAGACTAAGACGAAGAAAACGAGGAATTCCCCCAACCAATTCTCACTCGAATTGGATTAAAAGTAAAAGTGAAGAACAACACACCGTTGCTCTCCACCATACTTAATTTATAGAACTTAACAACCGGGTCTCTGTTGGAACGTTGTAAATGTTTCAATCCAAACACCGGGAATCTACAAATTGGTCGATGCCATAATTCATTAACAACACGCGGATTAGAACTTGACCGTTTGGGCTACTCCTGCATATTCAACGGTGCTTTTAGGTTTACTATCGGCCAATCCTATTCCTGACTTTGCACCAACGATAACTATCCGAAACTGACGCTCATTCAGCATACCGGGAAACTTCCCCTGACGATCAGATACACTCAAAGTTTGAGCATCATCATCCCATTTGAAAGTGATGGTTGCAAAAGCCCCATCTTCATAGTTATAATTATCACCTTCGTCTTCGTATAACGTAAATTCGCCATCGGCTCCCGGGTAAATCCGGATTTCCATATTGTCAGCTTTCTTTTCTGAAGCATATTGCACCTCAGGCCCCCACGGTAAAATTGACCCAGCTTTTACATACAGCGGCATGATGTCGATTGGCGTTTCCTTTTCTACTTCCTGACCGCCTTCCATCTTTTCACCAGTCCAGAAATCGAACCATTGCGTTCCGGCTGGCAAATACACGTTGGTTGACCTCACCTTGCTAAAATCTTCTTTCGCCCCAGTGTACTTATTATTTTCATGTTTTGCTTTTACGTACATTGGTTCTGTGACCGGGCAGACCAGAATCGATTTGCCAAACATGTATTCATTGTTAATATCAAGGGCATTTTTATCCTCCGCAAAATCCATTACCAATGCGCGCATCATGCTTGAGCTGTTGGCTGTTACGTCCCACGAAGTTGAATAAATGTAAGGCAACAGGCGGTAACGCAGGTTGATAAATTTTTCAATCGCATCATAGGTCCAATCCCCTTTTTTGCCAAACTGGTAGATTTCTCTCGGTGTATCAGTACCGTGAGAGCGCATCATGGGACAAAATGTCCCGAATTGCAACCACCGAACATAAATCTCGTGAAATGCTTTATTCTCAACACCCCCTGGGAAACGCCCGGTAAAGAATCCACCAATATCGCTGTTCCAATAAGGGATTCCACAAAGCGAGAAGTTCAAGCCCGCCGAGATTTGATTCCGCAACACGCTCCAATCGGTGCTAACATCACCCGACCAGGAATTTGCCCCATAACGCTGCTGACCGGCAAAAGCCGAGCGGGTTAAAATAAAGACCCGCTTTTCAGTACTTGTTTCACGTTGATGGGTATACACACCACCAACGGTCACTAAAGGATAAGCATTTCTGAATTTACGAAATGAACCTAAATGTGTTTTTTGATTATAGTCTGAATCTACCCGTTCAAAATGGTCAGGTTCTGTAGAGTCCATCCACCAACCGTCAACACCCAGTTTGAAAATGCCCTGATTCAAATACCTCCAATAGATATCACGTGCTTCAGGATTATATGCATCATAAACCCGGACTCCCGAAGGTGCAGCATCTTTGGGTTGTGGCCATACATTTTTATCAGTAAGCGGCCAGGTTTTAAAATCATACAGCATATTGTTTTCATAAAGCTCCTTATATGGCTTGGTTTGAGGGCCAAAAGACGACCAGATCGAGAAGATGATGTTTGCATTTAAATCATGAACCTCATCAACCAATTTTTGTGGCTCAGGGAATTCAGGATTCAAAAACTCCATGGAATTCCAATGGTAATTATCTCCCCAGTATTGCCAATCCTGGATGATCCCATCAAGGGGAACTCCCAGCTCACGATATCTTTTTACAACATCAAGGGTTTCATCCTGACTCTTATATCTTTCCTTGCTTTGCCAGAAACCATAGGTCCAGTATGGAAACATTGGAACCTGTCCGGTTAGCTCCCTCATTTGGGCAATTACTCCGTCGGCATTTTCACCGTACATAAAGTAGTAATCAACACAATCGCCAACGGTTGATCTAAAGGATGTTTCAACTTCTGTATCGGTAAAATAAGTAGGTGAATAGTTGTCCCAATATAATCCATAACCTTTATCGGATTGCAACATAGGAATCGCTGTGATTAAAATATCCTGTAACAGATAAAGTTCCTGGTTGCGCTGTGACATTTTTCCGTCCTGAAACTGTCCCAACCCATAAACTTTTTCATCCTGGTCTAAAACAAACGACTGGCTGACGACATAGCTATCCTCATCAACATCCTTCACTGGTGTAAACTGGGCTCCATTCTCTTTCTCATTGAGTATAGATGTACCAGTAAGTGTATAAAAAGAAACCTTACCGGTCTTCAGATTTAAGTGGACACTAACGTCTGAAGATGAAACCACTACCTCATCGCCCTTCGTTTCAGTTTTTAGTTCATTTGATTCCGGTCCTTTTACTACAGCCAAGCTTTGCTTTTCAAAGTCGAATCCTGTTTCCGATTTCAGTACGCGTACAATTTTGGGTGAAAAAAATTGAATCTCGATTTCCGTTGAATCGACTATAGTTTTCAATCCAAACTGAGTTTTTTCATATTCCTGAGGAGCGCAGGCTGCCATATATAGAGCCAGGAACATTAAAATCAAATAAAAAAATCTTTTCATTGTCAATGGTTTTTGTCTTACTTAATTGAGAACATAGAAGATATTCGCACATCAAATTCTATAAAAGATGGCATCATTCGGCCTAAAAATGAGAAAGTGAGGGGACGTGATAAATCCCCTCACTAATATTTAATAAATTATCTCTTAGTAACCCGGGGTTTGCGTCAAGTTAGAGTTAGTCAATAATGCTTGGTTTGGAATCGGATATAAAATTTTGTGGCTACTACTAGCGTCATGCGAAAACCAAGATTTAGTGGTAAATACGCCAAATCGGATTAGGTCCTGGCGGCGACGTCCTTCCTGGCAGAACTCCCACCCCAACTCATCCAAGAATCGACCATATTGAATATCAGCTCCTCCTTCGTAAGTCGTTTCATAAGAGTCGCGGCGACCATAATCATATGCACTACCACCTTCCAAATCTTCATCGGTAACAGTAGCTTTCGCCGGATTATCTTTGAAATCCCTTTCTCTAATTTGGGTTACCAAAGCACCAGCTCCCGGTTGACCACTTCTCATCAAGGCTTCTGCTTTCATAAACAAAACGTCGGCATAGCGTAATAATGGAAAGTCGTTACTTAAACGGTTTGTACTCCCGATAGCATATTCAAATTTCCCCCAGCGGTACCCATCATACATTGTTGATTGGTCAATGCTGGGAACACTATTAACGTAAACAAGAGGTTCGCCGTTATCGCTGCGTGGAAGAATTTCACGGGCAGCTGTATATTGCTGACCCTGGATATAATTTTCCTTCTCAAGTACATTTTTATCCTCCTCAAAACCTATCACCAGAGCCGTCATCATACTTGAACGGTTGGCTGATTTTCATGGCTATTTTTTTTGGGGGAGGGAGCCCAAACTAATTGAGCTCCCTTTTCACTTTAATTACAAATTCTGCTAATAACCTGGATTATTTGGCAGTAAATTTTTATTGATATCCACATCAGATTGAGGTACGGGCCAAAGCCATGCCTTCTCTGCGTTAAAGATTCTTGTCGCAATTTTAATCTGTGAAAAAGTCCATGTTGCTGGACTTGAAGGATCTGACAATTTCGATTTATCATAGCCATACACATCATGAACCAACGATTCGTCTTTCCAACGCAACATATCTGCATATCGTGTTCCCTCCATACAGAACTCCACTCGTCTTTCATGTCTCACTATCTGACGCAACTGATCCTGACTAAGTCCGGTACCCTCTACAGATTCAACGGTAGGCATACCAACTCTTGCACGTACCATATCAACCAAATCATAAATTTCCTGATCCGTACTACCCGATTCAACAAGAGCTTCCGCACGCATCAGACACACGTCTGCATAACGTATCAAAATGGTGTTCAGCGAACTAATATTTACATCTGCAACCCCGTACTCGGCGTATTTGCGAGGTTTTGCACCACATGGGTATTCAGCATAACTAGCAGGGATAAAAGTAGCATCGCCGTAATTTGTACCTGGTAACACAACCGTTGCATCTAGTCGTGGGTCTCTATTCGTATAAGGATCCTGATCGTCGTAGCCCGATGCAGCATCTGTAATCGGCTTGCCATTGGTCATGTAATATGAATTAATCATGTCGGCAGTAATGTTTGATGTTTGCCAGGTTCCAAGTACAAATGGCTCAGCAGGCCATGGTTGTGATTGAGTTTGAATATACTGAATATCGAAAATAACCTCAACATTGTTTTCATTCGCTTCCTCGAATAAACCGGCATAATCTCCGTAAAAATCGTAGACTGACAAGTCCATAACATCTTTAGCCGCCTGTGCTGCTTCGGACCACTTTTGGTTATATAGTAATATTTTCGCCTTATAAGCCAAGACTGCACCTTTGGTAGCACGTCCAACATTTGAACCAGAATAGGTAGTTGGAAGAACCGTTGCTGCATCGTTAAAATCTGCAAGAATTTGCGTAAGCACTTCACTTTTGGCAGTTCTACCGACATATGCTTCCGATAACGGCAAAACTTCTGTAATAAGAGGCACATCACCGAAAAAAGTAATTAAATCAGAATAAGCATACCCTCTTAGAAATTTAGCTTCAGCAATCATCTGATTTTTTACGCCGTCGCTAACCGGAGCTTCCGCTATATCCTGCAAAAACTCATTCGCTCTAGCTACAATGGCATAATCCTGAGCCCATTTAGCACCAGGCGCCCAACTGGTTGAATTAGTACTCCATGAGCCAACCTCATTTGATCCTTGCCAGGCAGCCTGACAATAGCCGTTGTCCGCCATGAATTCAAATTGATAAAAATGAGTTGGTGTTGCATTTGGTTGAATGGCATTATAAACACCCATCAACGCCATCATACACTGGGTTTCATTTTGAAAGAAAGTTGAAGGAGATAATCTGTCCATCGGTGTTTTATCCAACAAATCCTCTGTACATCCAAACAAAACAGATGACACAAGTAATATTGTAATAATTCTATTTAGAATTTTCATAATCCTGATCTTTTAAAAGTTAACATTTAAACCCACAGTCATTACGCGAACCTGAGGGAAAGCCTCAGCCCTCGTTTGATCAGTCGTTTGTTCCGGGTCAAACCCTTTAAATTTGGTAATTGTAAACGCATTCTGAACACTTCCGTACACGCGTACGGAACCTAATCCAATTTTCGAAGTAATTCTCGGGCTAATCGTATATCCCAATTCTATGTTCTTTAGACGAAGGTAGGAAGCATCCTCCATATAGAAAGAAGAATGAACATTGGTACGATACTCATCTAAACTTACCCGAGGCATGCTGTTGGATGGATTTTCAGGAGTCCATCTGTTTTTCCACCATGATCCTAGATTTGCTACTCCACTAAATGGAGTAGCAATTTCATAATAAAGATAGCCCTCAATACCTTGTACACCTTGGAAAAATGCAGCAAAATCAAATTGTTTCCATTCCAAACTCAGGTTTAGCGAGTAAGTTAGGTCTGGAAATTGTTTCCCGATTATTGTTCTGTCATTGTTCGGATCGACTACTCCATCCCCACTAATGTCTTTGAATTTGATGTCGCCAGGCTGTGCATTATAATTGGTAACAGAAACCACTCCCGGTTTTAGAGTATATGAGCTTCCATCATAGTTGAAGTCGGATAACTGATAAATTCCATCCATTTTGTATCCGTAAAATGAATTAATCCCGCATTATGCATTAAGATATTGAAAAGGAGGGGCAAGGTTTTCGACTTTAGCAAAAATACCATCGAGCCATGGCCTTCTTTTTGCGTTTAAGGCTATCTTCAGTACCTTCTTGTTAGCGTGATTTACACTCCATGCTC
>NZ_JBFHIT010000041.1:0-43039 GCF_041596335.1 Mangrovibacterium sp.
GGTACTTGAATTAATTGAATGGAAAACAACTGTAGATCATAATGTTGATGTTATCAATGAGACAATGGATTATTACCGTTATTATGATGCAACCAAGCAAGCAGAATTTTTATTTGACTGTTAGTCCGACACGATTAACCGGATAATGCCCGATGATGTGAAATACATTTATAAATACGATGAATTTAAACGTTTCCTTGATGATAAATTTGAAATGCCGGATAAATTGGTTGCGACTTTTGTTAGATTCCTGGCGCAGAATAATGGAGTACTTTCAAAAAGAGCTTTATCGAATGAGTTTTCTTCGTTAAAGGAAAATGAAGTTGAGGAAATTGAAAAGGAGTACAAAGATATTTTTGAAGTTAAAAACAAAAAACTCCTGTAAATGTGATACTTACAGGAGTTTGCTTTGTATTGCTTATTGAAAAAGTGGAGCTGGCGGGATACACCAACCCTCCATAACTCAATGTTTCCCAGTGTGATTGCGGAACGTATTTCGTGTATTTCTTTTTAAATTTGTATTTTGGTATGTATGCGTACCTGTTTTGTGTATGTTGAGTAGTTGGGAGTCGAACCCGCGTCCAAATTATTTTTCTTCAGTTTTATCGAATCCGCCAGAATGTTTCACTTCGCCCCAGTAAACATCATTGATAATTAATTCGTCATGACTTTTAGTGTTGTAGAATAATTCTTCCACATGGCCATGACTTCCAAGGCACTCAATAATATTTGTATACATTTCGCCATAACCTTCAAATTCAATTTTATAGCATTTTATGGCCAAAACTTTAAACGGACCATCATCAAGTTCAGGGTCTTTCGCTTGTAATCTGTAGCTGGGTGAATAGCAGCTTATCACTTGAATAGATTTTGGGTTTATTTTCCTCCCTGATTCTGTTTTCACGTAAAAACAATCTTTTGTAAGCATATTATATTTATTAAGGTTAATTGTCAAAAATCCAAAAATGGATTACCTGTCTTAATGAATGGGTTGCCGCCCTTCGGCTTTTTCTCCCAGGCTGCATTGTGGGCTACCCTCATGAAGTTTTTTTCTGCCTACCCGCTAATTCCTCCAGGCATTCAATATATTTTTGTCTGTAATCATCCAGTTCTTTTTGCTTTTTTATGCACTCAGGGCAGTTAATTATCTTCAATTTGTATGTTTCAGGTTTTTCGTTGACCTCGTTTTCTTCCTTGTCGAAGAAGAATGCAATCGGCTTAGAAAAGAAATCTGCAAATGCTTCCACATCATCAGGTGTTAAGTTTTTTCTTTCCAATCGACTTCTTAAAGTGCTTTCAGGTATTCCTAAATGTTCCGCAATCGCAGTTTTTGGCGTTCTCTGAAAATTTATTGTAGAATCTATTTTATTGTAATTCAACATATTCTGTTTATATTAATTATAAATAAGCAATATCTGGCGGTTTTTATTCGCCACATATTGCGAATTATCGCAATTCTTCATAATATTGTCATAGAAAATTAAGTATAAAATATGAACACAACAACATCAAATAGTATGAATTTTTTAATGCAGCGGAATGACGACCGGATTAACGCAGCAATTCCTACAGAAATGAGGAGAGTTATCAAAGAGGTTTCGACCAAAATGAATATGAGTGAATCAAGCTATATCAAACTGGCTCTGCAAAATCAATTGAATAAAGATTTAAGTGTTTAATATAAAATCAATAACAATGGAAAATTATTACCTGGAACAAATTGACAAAATCAGAAAATCAGACGCAAGCCCGGCGCTTCAGCTTCGGGCCATTAAAGGCTTGATAGAATTGTATAAAATTCGAAAGAAGAATGAAGAAAAGGATGCCTCAATGAAGCTGATTAATGAAATGGATCCGCTTATTAAACGAAATCAATAATATAAACAAAAAAGCCCGGATCAAAGGTGCGTCAACACCTCCCCGGGCTTAAATCTGCTAAGATTATGGAAACAAAATTACAACAAACAAATCAAAACAACACCATGCCCGCCGGCATTTTTGAAGGAGTTGAAGCCTTTTGGTATGCAGGCGAGAAATGGATCATCCAAAACGGGATGAAAATGCGGTTCAGCGACGCTCCGCTAAAATTGAGGGATATGATTGCAAACCAGTTCCTAAAAGACAAACCCAGTCAAGAAATTTTGCGCAAACAAGGTATCACCGCCTTTTCATCGGCATTCGAAATGTGGTATCGCTGCGTAATCGGTGCTTTGGATTCAACACCCGATTTCATTAACGGTAAATTCACTGCCGACAGTTTTAATTATGCATGCGATGACCATGAATGTCAGTTTCGCGGCAAGTTGTGCGGTCGTGCATCGGGATTGAACAGCACCGATGTGCAAACCCTGGCAGCCCTTAAACGTGGCGACAATTTCAGGCAAACCGCAGCTTCCCTCTACGTGAGCGAACCGGGATTAAAGAGCCGCGTTACCAAACTCCGTGAAAAATTAGAAGCAAGAAATACTGCAGCGCTCACAGCGAGGGCCGCAGAAATAGGAATATAAACCGCGTTCCCTACGCAAAAAGCACAAAACCATGGTCGAAATAATCATTAACATAAAAACATAGGGTTTGTAAAGCCTCCGGGGCATTCAAATAGTCCACTTTACGTCCAATCGCCCCGGACGGCTTATCTCTGTTAAAAAAACACAAAAGCGGTGGCCAAAAGTGATAGTTTTTGGATTTGCTTTTTCAACACTGCCACAGCCACCGCTTTTTCAAAACGCTCTTTAAAATATTGAAAAAAGATTGCCCGATTATCGGGATGGATGCTGATAAAAGCGGACGGTACCGCAAAGGTTTTAGGTTTAATTTGAACGTGATTGATTTTAATTTTCCCCGTCCGACTTTTAACAGTCCTTTAGTAATCAACAAAATAGCCTTAAAATTAAATTAAATGAAAAACATACACCACCGGGGACCTGGGAAGCCTGCAAGGGAGAGGACAGGCCGTAGCATACGTGCTGCGGCCAACTCCACCGGCTTGTGCAATTACTGTAGCATAGACAGGTTCGTCATTTTATTTTTCATGTGCGCAAATGGCGTGATGACAGCCGCCAACGTTCTTTTAATGAATTATATATATAAATTTTTTTAAACACTACCAGGAATAGCAACCAGGGCGCCTGGTATTGACCGGGCGCTCATTTTTAAAACACAAAAATTATGAATCAAATAAAAATATACATCGCCGGAAAATATACAGGCTTGCCGCATGACGAAGCCTACACAAAGTTTGCCTTGACAAAAATGCAACTGATGATTGCCGGCTTCGATGAACAAAACATTGTGAACCCGATGCAATTGGGCATTGCACCCGAAACCGATTGGCACGAAGCAATGCACATCTGCATGTCGAAATTGCGCGAGTGCAAAGCCATATATATACAGAGTGATTGGCGCGACAGCTTTGGCGCACGCAAAGAGATAAAACTGGCCGCCACTTTGCAGCTTCCAATGTACTGGGAAGAACTAGGCGACATGAGTTTGATTGCCGAATTAATAGCCACCGGAGTATGAAAAAGCTATCTACCGACGAACTGCTCAACCAGTTCCTGCAATTTGCACGCGAACATTTTGCCGAAAATAAAAGCGAAATATTGCTTGGCGAAAATGCCGCCGAAAGCCCTGAATTTGTTGTTACACCCGTAAAACCTCGGAAAAATGACAAATAACACACCAACAACCCGCCCTAAAAAAGCATGGTTTGCAGATATGCTTGTGAAACAAACCAAGCCTTGTAATACCTGCACCGTTGGCGATTGGGGAGCATGTTACCATGCCGAATATGGCAAATGTAAATATGCCGAACCGGAAGATACAGGATTAAAAGCACTCCTTTCAGTATTGGTGCTTTTCTTATCCGGCGCACTTTCAGCGCATACCCAACAAATTGGCTACTTAGTTACCATCGACAAAGGGGAGAAGGAACTGGAGATATATCAATTCGATAACATCAACATGGTCGATACGCTTGTAATCCTGAATTTCAGGAAAATCAATTCGGGTTTTGCTGCCGAAATGCTGGCCGATTCGCGCCACTTTCAAATCATTACCAACTCAATTGAATTCTACTGCGAGAAAAAACGGATTGTTGGCCGCAGAAAAGACGGGAGCTTGAAATTAAGAAACTTAAAACGGAAATGGTTATGAACCGACTCGACTACCTATCATCCGGAAAACGTTTCCTGCGCAAAGTAGCCAGGCAGCGACTGAACCTGATAGTACATAACGTAGGATACCTGCCGCCATCGCTGAACAAAGAGCCCAACACCATTCTGCACCATATCCAAACTATCCATAGTGCTGCACAAATGCAACGCTACATCGAGCGAAGGCAAGACACACTGAAATTAATGATACCCGCCAACTGCATCAAGTGGTTTGATGAATTGCGCGAGCTGCTGGCAGGGGTTGAAGAAAGAGTGGAGAATTAAATAATCAATACAAATCAATTTAAAATTAAAATTATGAAAGCACAACTTTTAAAAGATTTACAAGGCCTGCAAAGTAAGGCCGACAGTTTTTTCACTGAAGCTCAGGATAGCGCATCGGAGCATGGCGCAGGTTATTTTTACATAGCTAAAAAAATCGATAAAATAATTGGGTATGTAACCGGAACCAGGGATCAGAAAAAACTAACGACATTAACCGAACTGCGCAAAAACCTGCTGGATATTGCCAGCGAATATGGTGCTGAAACAGGTATAGATTACGGAGTATCTCTCTCAATTGAATGTAGCGAAAAAGGAGAAATTTTTTATTCGTGTGAAATTAAAGGAACAAAAAAATCGGAAAACAGAGACCGCTATTCCGACTATGAAAGAATTTATTCGAGGGATAATTTCAATAAACTAATTACAGAATTCAAAGAACTCCTCGACATTGACAGAACTGCCCGCATGGACACACCCGAATCGGAAAAGGATGTTACTGTAGCTTAAATTACACATAAAATGGGAAAAATAAAAGAACACCATCACGATGAAATCGAGTGTGGCAACAGGGAGAAAAATACTTATCTGCGCTTTGGGAAACATGAATTTTTTGCAATCCATCACGCTGAAAACATAGTATATAGCACATGCACAGAACCAGACAATCTTTGGGTAAAAAAATTTGACGCACCAAAGGATTATGTAGAAGATTACTTGATGTGCATTAAAACCGGAAAAGATATTTCTGAAGAATTATTCCAGGAGAAATTCTCTGAAGTGATTTCAAAATTACACAACGAAACACCTTATGCTTAAACCAACGGCAATGAAGAAAGAACACCCTATTTTATTCAGCTTACCAATGGTACAAGCCATTTTGGAAGACAGGAAAAAACAGACCAGGCGAATTTGCAAACATCAGCATTGGACACATTCAGAACTTACAGATGTCAACATCAACAAAATAATTCAAAAGGTTGATAGAAATGTTTCCTGTCCTTACGGCCAACCCGGAGATTTGCTTTGGGTGAGGGAAACATTTACCGAATGGCCAAAAGGGGAATTCCAATTCAGGGCGTCTACACGCTCAGGCGACGAATTAGGGAAGTGGAAACCATCCATCCACATGCCTAAAGCAGCAGCCCGTATTTGGTTAGAAATTACTGAAGTGAAAGTGGAGAGGTTACAGGCCATCTCGGAAGGTGATGCAAAAGCGGAAGGAATAAAACTACATTCAGGCGGCCAACATTATTTAGATTATATAGCAGAAGCCTATAATACAACCCAATTTATTTATCGATTGCGTTCAGCCAAAGATTCATTTAAAACTTTATGGCAATTGGTAAATGAGCGCAATAAAAGCTTCATCGAAGTCCATGGTATTCGCTGGTCTGACAATCCATGGGTTTGGGTGGTAAAATTCAAAGTGATTTCAACAAACGGCAAACCTGAAATTTGCTATAAAACAAACGAAGTATGCAAATACGATTGCAAAGGACTTTGCAGGGAAAGCATGTAAAAACAACAAACCAATAAAAAAAATCCACCATGCTAAGAATCAGAAGAAAAGGGCAAGGCACTATTTTAGTCAAAATCAAAGGCCGCGTAATCAAGCGGATACCTGAAAAGTATGAACCCATAATCGAAATTATTGAAAGCAGGGGCGAAAGTGTGCTCGATTATTTGGAATACGAAGACCGGAAGTGGTTGCAACCATCGGAGCGGCATATTTTGAAAACAATGCTTTTGCAGGAAAACCTGAAATCATTTATCGGTATTGCCATGCAAAATCCAAAGTACAAGGGTTTGATAAATTTCTCGGAACCGGTAAAAGTGCAGCAAATAATTACGCGAAACACCAAATACTTTGCTGTGAAATTCGCCGGTGGCCACGAACTGAAATGCCCGGCAGAACTCTACTGGGGTTCGCCGATTAAAGAAGTTGTGAGGAGGTTGTATTAATGAAACATCTTTCGACTACGCTCATGATGACAGGAACTTTAAACATTGAACTTTAAACTGAAATATCTGTGATACCAGAATCAATTGCTGAAAAAATAAAAGCGATATCGCGCCTTGAAGATGTGTTGACCGACCTGAATCCTGCCGGAAGGCAGTTTTACTGCGCTTGCCCAAGCTGCGGAAAAATCGATACAAAAAAGAAAAAGGGTTTGATGTTCAACCCTAGTAAACAAATTGCAAAGTGCTGGAGCTGCGACTGGGGGACCAACAGCCCCATAAAATACCTGATGGACATTAAGGGCATGAAATACCCCGAGGCATTGGAACACCTTGCCGGGATTCACAGCATCGAACTTGAAAGCGATGATGACCGAAAAGCACGTTTGGCACACGCCAGGGAAGCGCAGAAAGAAAGGCGATTGCAGACTTTCAGCGACCGGCAGTTGCGCGACTCCGGATTGACTTCGGAAGATGTTGAAATCGAATTCGAGAAAGACAATGCCACACACCGCCGACCGGCATTCATGAGCGGAACGCGCGACCAATACGGCAAATATACAGTTGGCGGAAGTGCCGATGATATGCTGATATATTACCACGACCTCGACGGGAACCCTGTAATGTACAAGCCCGAGAAAAGCACGAAAATGTTTGAGCTCATTCGCGTTCGCTGGCAGAACCCGGAACAACACCTCGACAAACAGGGGCGACCGATAAAATACCAAAGCCCATCGGGCAGTGGTACCCATATTTACATACCTCAGAAAATTCGTGAGTTTTTTAAATACCGGAAGAAAATAAAACGCCTGTTTATCCAGGAGGGCGAAAAAAAGGCCGAAAAGTGCTGCAAACACGGCATCATGTCAATCGGCGTGATGGGTATTCAGAACATTGGCCGGAAAGACAAAAGTCTTCCTCCGGAAGTGCAATTGATTATTCAGGCCTGCGAAGTTGACGAGGTGGTGTTTATGCTCGACAGCGACTGGGATAATCTTTCAACCGGGTTGAAAAATGGCGATCATATCGATCAGCGGCCACAATCGTTTTTCTATGCTGTAAAAAATTACAAGGAGTACATGCAAACCATGGTAAACGTTGGTGTAAGCGTTGAAATTTGGTTTGGGCATGTTAGGGCAAACGAAAAGAACCTGAAGGGGATTGATGACCTGATGGTGGGCAGCTTTTTTGGAAACGAAAAAGAACTGCTTGACCACATTGATTATGCCATGCACGAAAAACAGGGTTATGACGAATTTGTGCAGATGCATAAAATAACCACCATGAACGATCAGCAACTGGCCGACCTGTGGTTACTGAACGACCCTGTTGAATTCGCAAAAAAACACCGCGAAGAAATTGGCGACCTGAAGGAGTTTTACCTCAAAAAATTCAAGCGCCGGTTTAACGAAGAAGACCAACTGGAATTGGCCGAAAAACTGCAACCAGGCGAACAGTACTGGGATTTGCAAGTGAAAGAATCGCGCACCGGCCAGCAACGCGAAGAAATCCATTTCCATTACCGGCGCTGCTTTAATTTCCTCCGCAACCGTGGTTTCCACCGCACACAAATGAAATCGGGCACATGGGATTTTATACAGGTAAAAAACCGCGTGGTACACAAGGTCGATAACTACGCAATGAAAGATTTTGTTACCGAATTTACCGAAGAAATCAAGGAATATGATGTACTGGAAATGCTTTACCGTGGCGGCCCGCAATATCTTGGTCACGAAAAATTGAGCAACCTCAAATTTTTTCAGCCCAATATCGAGAAAGCCGGAAAAGACAGTCAATGCCTGTTTTTCAATGAAAAAATATGGGAGATTACAGCTGATGGTATTAAGGAAATGAGTTATGGTGAATTCAGGAATTTTGTGTGGGAAGACAAAATAATCGATGCAAAAGTATCGGCAACAAAGCCGCTGCTGCAGGTAACGCAAATGAGCGATGAACTTCGCCCATTGGTAGCTGAAGAGTACAGGCACATTGAGAACCGGGAGTTCTTTATTGACATTTCTCCTGAGGGGGAGCAATGCCAGTTCCTCCAATTCCTGCGCAATGCGAGCAATTTTACCTGGAAAGCAGAGCGGAAATATAAAAAGACCGGCAACGAAGATGATGCACCGCTGATGGAAGAGCAGTTTATGAACAACAGGCATTTGGTTAATAAACTAACTGCTATTGGCTACCTGCTGCACGACTATAAGAATGCAAGCGAATTGAAAGCTGTGATTGGCATGGATGGCCGAATGAGCGAGGTTGGAACCAGTAACGGTAGAACCGGAAAAAGCATTATAGGTGTTGGTATTGAACAGGTAATCCCACAGGAATACATCAACGGAAAAGACAAAAAAATTACTGATGACCAGTTCCTTTTTTCGGATGTTAACGAAAAAACGATGAATATTTTCCTTGATGACATGCGGGCAAATATTGATTTTGAACACTTCTTCACTCTTATCACCGGAAAGCTGAAGGTAAACGTAAAAGGCGGTGCACGGTTCAGCCTGGAGCAAGGGGACACGCCCAAAGTATATGGCACCACAAACCACGCCATCAATGGCGAAGGTGCAAGTTTCCGCGACAGGATTGCATACATAGTCTTCTCTGATTGGTACAACGACGACCACAAGCCTATCGATGATTTTGGCGTGAATTTCTTCACGGAATGGGAGCAAACACAGTGGAACTTGTTTTTTAACCTCATGGCCACCTGCCTGCAATTGTACTTCCAAAGCATCCGCGACGAGTGGCAGGGAAAAAACAAAGGCATAGTAGAGCCGCCAATGGAAGGGATTGAAAAACGCATGCTTCGCCAGAAAATTGGAGAGGACTTTATGCAGTGGGCCGACGTGAAGTTTGCGTGCAACCCCGACGGGTCGCCAATCGACGAATTCAGCGCACTGAACAACCGCGAAGCCAGGGGAGAATTGTGGGCGGATTTTATGAAGGAAAAACCACACGCGCTGAGGTATGTTACCACCACCAATTTTAAAACCCGGATGAAAAACTATTGCAAATATAAAGGCTTCCATTTCAACCCCAACAAAGCCAACAAAGATGGCATTGACTATGGCGAATGGAAGAGAAACCACCCGGATAAAATGTTCGATGGAATTGACGATAAAAGTGGCGGAACTGAATATTTCACCATTGCCAGTCCGTTGTGGAATGTGGCTGAATTTTAAAAACACACAATATGAACACCGCGACAATTGAATACAAACAAAAGGTTTGGCAGTTCCTGGATAAAATGAAACCTGGGGAGCGCAAAAAGGTTAGCATGATTTGCGAAGCTGAAAATACGGACAAGTTTATTGCAAGCGTCAAAGAATGGATGGACGGGAAACTATTTCAAGGCTATATCAGCTTTAATAAAGATTACACTGAATTTTATAAAACAGAGGAAATCACATTTAAAAATCAACAATTTAAAAATTAAAAAAATGGGAAACATTTCAGCAAAAATCAATTTAAGACAACTACAGAGCGCTGTGCGCACAATGAAAGGTAAATCAGGCGACATTGAATGCCTTGTAATCCCGATAGCGGGAAACAACCTTATAAAAGGCGAAAAAGGAGTTTACCTCGATTTGATTGGCTTCGAGCTTAAAGAGAAAATTGGCGACCGCAAGGATACGCACCTGGTTAAACAAAGCTTACCAAAAGAGGTAACGGAAAAAATGAGCGACGAACAAAAACATGCCATGCCAATTTTGGGGAATATGGTTTTATGGGGATTCCAGGAACCGGCACCAAACAATGTGGAAGTTGGCGAAGTAAGTGCGGAAGATATGGACGGGGATTTGCCATTTTGAGTTATGGCCAAAGGAATAAAAACAGAATGGACTGAAGAAATGCTTCACCGGATGAAGTTTGAATTCAAATACGCTTACAACAAACAGTTGGCGATTGATCTGGGTGTGAGCTGGCGCACACTTGTGCGCAAAGCCAGGGAAATGGGACTGGAAAAAGAGGAAGGATTCCTGGAAAAAAGGAAGCAGCACATTCAATACCTGGCAAGAGCAAAAAGAGGTCCAAATGCCACGAAGGGGATGAAAGGCTGGTGTATTCCCAACAGCGAAGCAACAAGGTTTAAACCCGGCAATATTTCGCCCATGACCACAAGCCAAAAAACGAGAGATAAAGTAAGCCGGAGCAGGCTGAAAACAATTGAGGAAGAGAAATATCGAATTCGCGAAGGAATCGACCAGATAACTAAATTAAAATTGAAAGTATGAAATTTAAAACTTTACGAACTTCAGAAACCGGGAAGAAATTCCAGGCGATTGTTGAGAAAGAAGAAAAAGCTTTTGAAGAAGCTAAAAGTTTAGCTGATGAAATTGGTTTCGAAAAATGGAGATCCGACAGATGGGCTGCTTTTGGTGGTATCGAGTTTGTATATTTCGCAGACCAAACACCAGACCCAAAGGTTTGGAGAAATACAGACGCAGGTGCTGTCCCACGAAGAAATACAAAACCAGGGAAAGCAATGTATGAAAGGCTTGAAGCCCTCACAAAAGTCAGTAAACATGAGCTAAATATGTGTATTGGTTTCGATGGCGCACCTTTTAAAAACATAGGTTTTTCATACAACAATCCCGATTATTTCCTTTTTGAAGTTTTCGAAAAATGGGACTGTGAAATACCAGCCGATTGCGAAGAAATTACAGTTTCGGAATACAGGAAACTATCACTTTTAAATCAATAATTATGAAACATGCAAGAGCGGATTACAACAGGATCCAAGACCCAGAGAACAAAATACCAGCCAATGAGCCAGTATTTTTGCTTAGAGCACAAGACAAGTTTGCGCCAGAGTTGCTTTTAAGATGGGCAGCCAAATTGAGACTCGATGGCGGACAACCTGCTATGGCGGAAATGGTAGAAAACCACGCACAAGAAATGATTGAGTGGCAAAAAAAGACGGTTAAAATACCCGACCTTGATCCATGTGATGATGCCAATTACATTCATCAAGGCTCATTATAAAATCAATAATTATGAAACAGTATTTTATTTCGGGGCATTTTTATGTTCCAAAAAACAAAGCCCACAAGGAATTGCAGGATTTTGCTCAAACATTTCAGCATTGCCTGATTGACGAACAGAAATTGAATGAGTTGAAATCGGCCTTCAAAGCCAAAACAAGTGATGTAAACTGGCTGAACAAGCGATGCCAGGACATAGATTTGCAAGCGCGAAGTTTCGACAAAAAGAACTTCATGTTCATAGTTGACAGTAACTTCCAATTGACGGCTACTTTGATAGAAAGGTTTGAATTGGCCACTACCAATAATTATTTGGTTATCCACAGGCCAACCGGTACCACTTTTACCTTAGAAGACAAAAGGCAGGGAGATATGCTTGATCATATTATGGCACTTGATGATGGCGACCTGGGGAACTACATGGTTTATGAACAGTGGATGTGATCTAAAACTACAATCATGTTAGAATTCAACGACAAAAAAAGGGCGCAGTCTTTAATGGATGCAAAAGTTAAAATGATGGTAGGCCGCATTTGTGCCATGTGGGATAATATGGATGATTTACAAAGATTGTTCCCGGTTGGCCTTGGCAAGATAAAGCAGACGAACCACATTAACCCGGTATTTGCTTACAAACTGATTCGAAACAGCAACAATGTAATTGAGATATGGCATGTTGATCAGGAAGCGATGGTTAACGACCGGTTACTGTGCGAAGTGACACAAGTTTTGGACAAAAAAGCAAATTAAGAAACGATGAAAACGGAAGACAAATTTGAAACACTTGGTCAGTTGATTGATTCACTTGACAACCTTGCGCACGCATTAAAGATGCCTTTGCCACCACAAATACACGTTGAACAACTTGGTATTGCCTTACCCGAAAAAGTGAAGCAATTAAAAGAAGTCTTTGTGGAAATTACTGGCGAGAACCCGTGGGATTAAAAGCCCTATAACACGAAGCTATGTTTCGTTCCGATTCCTGCGGAATAAAATATGAGCGACTGTTATCGGTCGTTTCTTACAAGTGGCAAATAACATTTTAATTCTTCGCAGGAGTTGCTATTCAAGTGGCAAATAACATATTAATTCTTCAACAACAGCGGCCAATACAGCCGCTGTTGTTGTTACGCACACAATAAAAGATATTAATATCTCAATGATTTTTCAATTTTGCGCTCCCCCCCCTCCATTACTGTTGCAAATAGTGCATTTGTACCGAAATCGACCAAAATAAAACCGTAATAAGTTGATTTTGAATATAGTATATATATTTCTTTCTTTTTTACATTACTTTTTTTGAAAAAAGACCATATTAAAAACAGGTAATACAGTTGTGCTTTTGTACGTACTTTTTTTAAGCGTTGAAAATCAGCATTTTACAGCGTACTTTTTGCGCACTATTTTGCACGATTTGTACTTAGTACGTACTAAATTTTTAGAATCGTTGATAATCAATACTTTATAAGTTTAGCGTACTTTTGCACGGCTGCACGAATAAAAAAGGGTTTTTCACAAGGGGTGTGTTTCAGTTTAGTTAAAAATATTGTGTACTGTAACTTTAAACCTAGTATGTAATTAGCATATATCAATACCTAATTTGCAAACTTATGTTATCTTTGAACCGGTTGCAGTTCCTGGTTTAATAAAACAAACCATGAATATTGACTATTCCACAAAACCGCAAATTCAAATTTCATTGAATCCTGTACTTGAGTCATACGTTAGGTATGAATTCAAAATCCCGACCAATCAGCGGGAAATTATTGTGCGCCGAAACACCGATATCGGTAAGCTTATCCACTCGAATATCATCACAAACGATCTTCCTGTAAAAAGACCTTTCGACCTTAACCCGGTTGTGTTTATTTTACCAATAAACAAAGTGAACCACCACTATATCCGTTTCCACTTTTTATCGGTATCGACCTGGGGTGAACAAAAGATACAGGATGGGATAGAATATGAGTTCAGGAAGTGGGTTGACCGTAAATTTGAAAAAGGGTACAAAAAAAAATACACTCAGAAACAAATTGTCGAGGCCATTCTCCGCGGACTGAACATCAGGAATAATTCGGCAAATTTCGACGCGATTAAAAAAATAGACTATCGCAACGGCAGAAAAGAGGAGGAAAAACGTTTTGAAGAGTTGTTACTTGCTGATATATAGGATGGTAAAAAATGATTTAACCCTAATTGTTTAAAATAGGTTCAATAGCAATGAATGTTTTAATCACAAATGCAAAAAAGCAGTAAAAAACAATAAAAATTTTAATCATGAATAGTGGAGTAATTACGAAAGTGGAATACATGCCAAACACCGGCAGCGAATTTGAGCAGATGGATATTATCCCTCATTCGGGTATATTTAGTGAACCCACAGGAAATCAAAACGGGAATATATATTATTCATTTGCTTTTGATTTTAAAATAGCTGAAGTGAAACCAGAAACTGATAACAAGCTTGACAGCATGATCGGGAAGCGTGGTATTTTTAGAATTACTGATGCAAATAACCGGGTTTATACCATTGGTGATGCCATTTTCAAAGCTAATTTTACATTCACCCGCAGATTAGATGGCACGCCTGGTTCTTTTAATGGTTACGATTGCTCGGTTACCCGTAGCGCACCAACACGATGCCCCATGGTTTAAAATAGCAGTCCTTTGTTTTGCCCTATTTCTACAATAGCATTGTATTGTACATTAATGTATTGATACAATGAGCAAGGAAAACCAGTATTACGACATCGTTTCAAACAAAATCTCAAAAACTGCCGAAGTGCTGATTTATGGCGTAATTGGTGAAAGTTGGTGGGAAGAAAGCATTACGGCCCGCCGTTTTGTTACCGATTTCAAGAACCTTGAAAAAGACCACGACAACATTAATGTGAGGATAAACTCCCCGGGCGGATCTGTTTTTGATGGCCTGGCCATTTTCAATGCTATTGCAAATTCCCCGAAAGATGTGCACACCTATAACGATGGATTGTGTGCATCGATGGCAGCAGTTCTATTGCTGGCTGCCAACAAAGTAAACGTACATCCGGCAAAAAACAGCCTTTTGATGTTGCACGCGCCCATGGTTGGCACTTTTGGCAACCGCAGGGAAATTGAAAAAACATTGAATACCCTGGACAAAGTGCAGGATGTGCTGGTAACCTCAATTTGTGAAAAAACTGGCTTGCAAAAAGATGATGTTGTAGCCAAATATTTTGACTATACCGACCACTGGCTAACTGCCGATGAAGCCAAAGCCGCCGGTTTGTATGAAAACATTGAGGAAGACGAAGCCGAGAATGTGCCGAAAAATGCTTCAGCATTGAAATTTTCTGATTTGGTAAAACTATTTGAACCAAAAAACACCCTTTTTCCCGATTGGATTAACCGCATTGCACAATCACCCGAAAACTTAAATATTTTAGATATGGACATTCATAAGATTAGAGCAGCGTACGGCCTCAAAGAGGAAGATTACGCTACCGAAGATGATGTTCTCAATTACGTGAAAACACGTGAAAAGGAATTATCGGACGCGAAGGCTGCACAGGATGCGGCAGTAAACGAACTGGCTACTGCAAAAAAATCCATCGAGGATAAAGATGCAGAAACTGAAACCCTGAAAGCACAGGTGGAAACTTTGAAAAAGGGACCCGGTGCAGAAAACAAAAAAACCACTGAAACTACCGACAAAGGCGGTGCCGATGTGGAAGACGGATTGACAGCTGACGACATTAAATTGTACAACTCATTAACACGATAGAAAATGAATTTAGCAACATCAGCTGCCGAGCTGAACAAATCGGCACAGAAATACGAAAAGGCGTTGCTTCAACTGCCTTCGATTGGCATCAGTGAAATTTTGCCATACATGACCGGCTATCCGGGAGTGACTTACAAGCAAACTATTGGCGAAATTTTTGCCAACTCGCAATTGCGGCCCTACACCGGTGACAATAACGAGATTGACACCACCGACATCAAGGAACGCACACTTGAAACTTTCCTGGGATCGATGGTTGAGCTATTCGACCCTAACCAGTTGAAACAAACCATTTGGGCGCAAATGAAAGCCAACTCTGATGGAATCAAAGATTCGGACATGAACAAAGCCATGTTGTTTGCAATTATGGATTCCGTTCTTTCATACCTTGGGCCAGCTGTATTTAGTGCTGTACGTGATGATGCCGGTACCACAACCGCAAAATTGTTCAACGGTTTTGACACAATTGCAGCTACTGAAATTACCGCAACCAAGATATCCGCAGCATTGGGCAATTATTATGCACAAACCGAAGCAATTGACAATACCAACGCTGTTGATGCTTTGCGCGAAGTTTACAAAAAAGCTTCTCCGGAGATGAAAGCCAAAAAAGTAAACATGATGGTTGATCCTGACTTGTTGGTTGCCTACGAAGAGGATTATTTGAATGTTGTTGGATCAACGCCATACAACGCCGGCTTCGAGCAGATGTATTTGATGGGCACCGGTAAACGTTGGGAAATTGTCCCACTTGTTGGCAAAGCAGGCTCTCAGTATATCACATGTTCGACCAAAAAGAACATGATTTACGGCTACGGTAATGGTGTTGCAAACGAAGGCGTAGAAGTTCGCAGGGGCGACAATGCTTTTAAACTGCAATTCATTTTGGCAATGTTCTTTGGCGTGCAATATGCCACTTTGGACAAAAAGGAATTGATGATTTCGAAACTTTTCGCAGGATAGGAGGATAAGCTATGAGTAATTTTGGAAATTTAGACTGGGTTGACGGACAAGTGTCTGTCCCCGGGGTATATGCCAACCTGTGGTATGTTGAGAAATCGAAGATAATCTCCTGGCCACAGTTTGCTGCTGCTCCTGCCGATGCTCAGGCAGAAGTGACACTTGCCGGTGATTTTGTGCTTGAGGCAGCAACGCTCTGGAAACGCATCAATTGTATTGATGTTAAGTCGGAACCAACATCGGAACAACAAGGCGAAATCCGCTGTAAAACTTATGCCAATAAGTTTAAAGTGGTGACTTCGTTAACCACAGTTGAAGCAACCGCTTTTGCAAAGTTGGCCGCCAATACCGATTTGGTTTACATATACCAGGAGCGCGATGGTGGAAAATTCAGGGTTTGTGGATCGGAAAAGTTTTTGACGGATACAAAAGTAACTCAAATGACCGGAAGTTCACCAACTTCGGAAAAGGGAACTATGCTCGAAGTGGAGGCTACCGATGTTTGTCCGTTCCCGTTCTATGACGGATTGATTACCGATAGCACAGGAGAAGTAAATCCTACTGCTTTATAGAAACCGATTGCTCCCTGAATGGGAGAAAAAAAATAAAAGCCCTGTCCGAAAATTCGGATAGGGCTTTTTTTTGTCCTTCGATGGTAATTACCGAATATCTAATTTGGGATAAATTAAAAAACAGTAGATATGAAATTACAGGAATGGATTGAATCAGAAGAAAAAGACTATGGAATTGGCCTGGCATTATTGGGCAAATTTTCAAAGAACAGAGTTTTGCTCCAAAATTTATCGCGGAAACAGAACCCGAAAAAATTGGAATATGAGTTAAAAAAAGCCTTTGAATATGAAGAGGCAAAAAGTAAAAGTCTGGCTGCAAAAGCGAAAAAGAAAGCCGGGAAAAAAGAGAAAAAAGAAGCCGATGCGCCGGTTGATGAAACGACAGGGAAAAAAGAACCACACAGCGACCAGGTAATTGACCAAACGAATGCAGAACCAGGGCCGCAACGTTTGAAGATTGTCCGCAACGACACAGAAGTGAAGTATGAGGATCTTCCGGAAGAAATCCAAAAGCTTTGGGACAACAACCGCGATGCTTATAAAGAAATCCGCTCGACACACGAAAAGCTGAAGCTGATGGGAAAAGCCCCTGCGGAAGACCGCGCCCCATTACTGGCACGGATTGATGAACTGGACAGTGCTATCCGCAAAAACTGGGATGTTATTGACGCATGGCAACCTGGTGCAGAAGCTGAAGAAAAAAAAGAACCGGTGGCCATCGACCATAAACGCATCAATGCAAACCGGAAGTACATTTCTACAAACCTGAAGAAACTGGCAGATGGAAATGTCCAGGATAAAAAGATTGACGAAGTGAAAGCAATCATTCAAGCCAGGTACAACGAGTTGAAGGATGCCGGAGAGGAATTTGCTACGGAAACACTTAGCGAACTGGCAAAAGCCGGGATTGAATGTTAGAAAAAGTAAGGGAACACATTAAACCGTTGGCCTGTAATCCGGTGCAGGCTTATTTTACTTCTGACTTCCAGCTTTATCATTTATTGGAATTTATTCTGGATGAAACCGGACCAGGTGATTTGATACTCGCCACATTCTCGGTATCGGAAGAATTTGTGAGAAAGCTGCTGCAGATGAAAAACAACGGTTTAATAAGTTCCCTGGCGATGATTGCCGACCATCGCACAGCGGTTAAAGCACTTCGGTTAAGTTTATTCACAAAAAACATAGCCGAAGAGCTTCATTTAGGTAATAACCACGCAAAGGTGGTATTGCTGAAAAATAAGCACTGGAATGTATCGGTAGTTACAAGCCAAAACCAAACCAGAGGAAACAGGATTGAATGTGGGATGGTTTGCACCATGCCAGAAATTTACACCAGCCTTTTGAAATCGGTTTTACAAGAACGCCAAAACATGATTGATGCGAATGAAATATTCGGAGGAGCAATTGAAAATTATTAAAGAATTGGCAAGCCAGCTAATGAGACCCAATCATATTGCTTTGCTGATTGATGTTGATGCCGAAGAATTTAAACGGAATATCAAACACCGAACAAGTGAAGCTTACAAAGCTTATGAAACAGGAAAAGCGGAAACCATTTTGGAGCTGCGAAAACAGGAGCTGAAGCTCGCTAAATTAGGAAGCCCACTTGCAGTTGAAATGGTTAACCGGTTCAGGATAGACCAGGAACAAAACGAATAACATGCCACGCCCCACTACATTAGAAGTTTGCCGAAAACACCTCTACGATACAGAGGAAAATATTCCTGCAGTATATCTGGAGAGAATCAAACGCCTTAGGGTCGGTTATACTTTTTGGTATGAATTCCCGACAAAAAGAGAACCCGATATCCGCGATTTGCTGATGAACGAATTTGGCGTAGCGAAAAGTACGGCCTATGAAGACATCCAAATCATCAAAGTTTTACTGGGAGACGTAAAGAACCCGGGAAAGGAATGGATTCGGTATAGGGTAAATACCATGCTTGAGGAAGCCTATACGCTTGCTGAAATCCAAAAAGACCCAAAAGCGATGGCATTGGCCGCTGATAAACTGGGCAAATACAACATGCTCGACAAACCCGATGCTGAGCCGCTGCCGTTTGATGAAATTGTGCCGCAAACATTTGAGCCAACAGATGACCCAACGCCGCTGGGCTTGAAAAAAGACCCCGATATCAGGGCGAAAAAGAACAAAATGCTTGAAAAATACCATGCTGAAATTGAAATTATAGATGTGCCTTACGAAGAAATGATTAAAGATGACAGCGACGAGGAAGAAAATCTATTATAACGATCCACAGCTTGAGTACATGTACACCGGTGCACACACATCGGTAATTGCAGGTGGAAGGCGTTTAGGCAAATCTCATGGGTTTGCAGCTCCATTTGTTTTGCGGAATACCCAAAGTATGCCGCGCTCAACGCAAGGGGTTGTGGGGAATACTTTTCAGCAACTTTTATCCAGAACACTTCCCGGCACACTTCAGGCCTTAGAAGAAATGGGGTATAAACGCGACTTGCATTTTCACATTGGCCACAAACCGCCCAAAAACAGCAACTTTGCAAAACCAATTATAGACCCGCCAAGTTACGAGCATGCAATGATTTGGTACAATGGCACTATTTGGCGCTTTATTTCCCAAGACCGTGCAGGAACTTCCAACTCCTTGACACTTGACGGCATTCTGTTAGATGAAGCCAAATTTCTTAAATTTCAAAAACTGAAGGAGGAAACATTTCCGGCGAATGGTGGATTTCGCGGTCATTTTGGACATATTCCCTGGCATCATAGCATGTTGATTATTTCAGATATGCCAACCACAAAAGCCGGTAGTTGGTTTTTGACTTATAAGGAGAAAATGGACGAGGAATTGATTGATATAATTCACTCACTTATTTTCGAGCGTTGGGAAGTGCAGCAGCGAATGAAAATTGACCCGAAACCTTTTCATGCTACTTATCTGAGAGAATTGGATATTGCCCTGGCTAAATTGCGATCGATAGCAGTGTATTACCGTGAGTGGTCCAGCATCGAGAACCTTTTGCTATTAGGCGAAAGGTACATTAAGCAAATGAAGCGCGATTTGCCGCCATTGGTATTCCAGACTTCCATTTTATGTAAGAAAATCAATAACCAAAGGGATAATTTCTATTCAGCAATGCAGGAAAGCATCCATTATTATGATGCGTATGACAATAGCTATCTGGATGGATTGAATTACAATTACCAGGACAAGGATGATAATTGCCTGCAGGATGGCGACCTCGACCGTGAAAAACCTATCTGCATTGCATTTGACTATAATGCCAATATCAACTGGTTGGTTGCTGGCCAGAGGCACGGAGTAAAGATGCAAACGCTCAAGAGCTTCTATGTGAAGTATGAGCGAAAGATTCGTGAGCTGGTGCAGGACTTCTGCAAGTACTACCGCCACCACAACAACAAAACAGTAATCTATTATTATGACAACACCGCACTTGGCACCAACTATGCTGTTGGAGATGATGATTTTGCTGCTGTTATCTGTTCAGAATTCGAGCGATTGAATTGGTCAGTGGAAAGAATCCATCTTGGCAACCCGGTTCCACACCGTGATAAACATCGCATGATCCATTTAGCATTGAAAGGACAGAAGTATCTATTTCCTTTATTCAATAAGTCCAATAACGAGGCACTGATATTGGCTTTGGAAAATACCGGTGTTAAGATCACATCAAAAGGATTTCAGAAAGATAAGTCAGGCGAGAAGCTTGGAGAGACAGAAGAAGATTGTCTCGAACATCGCACGGATGGCACAGACGCATGGGACACATTATTTATCGGTATGAATAAGTTCGCTGTCAATGATGAATATGATGATAGCATTGTAAGCATCTTTAGTAATGGGTAATTACCTATTCACACGCACGACCCCACACACCACCGCCACTATTTAGAATAATTCCAGACAACAGGCATATAAGGCGAATTTTTCAAAAAGTAATTACCAAAACGATTCAGGGCGAGGCGGGGAGAGTATCCTCTCAATCAAACTTTTTGAAAGTTTGAACAAATTTTTTAACTGACACTCAGATACATAACATTTTAAACCCCGGACACTAACTAAATGGCATTTAGGATACATTTTTGTTAAAAAATATTTTTTAGTTCAATTGCCAATTTGTATTCCTCCTTTAATATTATAATATGCCTTAACATGCTGATATACAGTTTTTTGTGCTTGTTTTTTATTTGGATAATTTGTATCTTAGTGTAACGAAATGAGGGAGTTAAACCCATATTTCAGAAATGTTTAACATAAATTTTTAAATTATGACATCAAAAACTAATGCCGAAAAGGCAAAGGGGCAAAATCTGCCCGTAATGGAAGTAAAAAAAACGGAAGCCACAAAAGCAACCGACCCGCAACAGATCACAGTTGAGGAGCTTCAAAAACGAGTTGACGAGTTAACGGCGAAACTCAAAGCCGTGCCAACCGATCTAAATTCACGGATCGAGTATTTCAACGAAAAAAAGGAGTTGATTAGAAAGTTGACCAGGTTACAGGCAAGCGCCGAAAATTTACAAACACACCTGGACACACTGGCGGAGATTGCCGCAAAAAATGAGTTTGAAACCGAGGACTTTGTTTTGAGTATCGAGGGAGGTAACAAGTACAACAGAAAACAAGTTTTTGCCCTGCAAAATCCAATTTTGATTGGCGAAGTTTTAACCTACCTATTGGCGAAAGTAGAAGCGAAAGCGGACGAACTGAAAAAGCTGATTGAAGCCTAAAAAACGAAAAGGGGAAACCTCATTTCCCCTTTTTTTCAAAAATCAAAACGTTTAACACATTTTAAATTTTGACATCATGAGCAAAGATACAAAAGAATCCAGAAAAGCGCAATATATAGAGAAGCGCAAAACCTTAATAGCATTGAGCCAAACAATCAGACTGGCAGTTAAAGAGGGAGTTTACGAAACAGTTAACGAAGGACTTCGGGAAATGTACGAAGAAGAAAACCCCGAAATTGAGAAGTTCAACACTTTCAACCAATGGAAAGAAAAAGATTGCACGGTTAAAAAAGGCAGCAAAGCATTTTTATTTTGGGGGCAGCCACGAAAATTTGAGCAGGTACCGGAGGGAAGCGACGAACCCGCAGAATTTAAGTATTGGCCTATCTGTTACCTTTTCGCAAATACACAGGTTCACAACCCGAACGAAGCCACCACCCAGCCACAACAAAACCACAACCCCGAACCGATAGAACAGTTTGAAGATTCACTTTTATAGTTGTTTTTTACTTGCGCGCATAAGAGCCAGATATTTTTTCCGATATTTTTTGAGGTGAAGGGCTTAAAAAGACCTGAAAAAACGAGGGTTTAGACGTTGTACCGCAACAACTCCGCAGGGATAGCCATGTGCTATCCTGGGCGCGCCAGAAAAGGAGTTCCGCGATTATTGCGTTTTACGCAAATTTTATTGCATAAAATGCAAATTTCTTTACATCATTTGCAATCGCTCTACCGGGTTTGTTTGCCAGTTTTTCAAACACTTCCACTACTTCGCCCGCTCGTACTGGTACGTATATGAAAAAATTACCAAAAGTCCAACCAACTTATTTCCCCAAAAATTTTTGTAATTTTGGTTCATAATAAACCTTAAAAAACCATCATGAAAAAATCAATTCTTCCTTATTATTTAATCGTGCTATTTTCCTTGCTTGTGACCCAAATTGATGCCCAATCAAAAAAAGATTTGGAGCTCAAAATCGCAAATCTGGAGAAATCGCAGTCAGAAACAATGACTGAAATAAATTCTTTGAAAAAAGAAAATGGATTACTGAAAACTGAACTGGATCAGGTTAAAAATGAAACCAGGTTACTTATTCAGAAATTAGCCACAATTGATAGCAATTCAAATGCCCCACAACCCCAGAACTTAGTTGAAGAAACAACTGAAAGCCCGCAAACCAGCGGACAATGCAAGGCTATCACATCAAAAGGTACTCGATGCTCAAGAAAAGCAGATGCAGGCTCAGAATATTGCTGGCAACATAAATCTACCTATGAACCAAATTCCACGCCATCCAAAGCAGCTTCTTCCCCAGCGAAAAGTTCAGGAACAACAGGTTCTGGCAGAACAATTTATACTGGCCCGAGAGGTGGTAAATATTATATAAACAGTAAGGGAAACAAAACATATGTTAAGTGATGACTAAGTTAATTCTTATTATTTCGTTACTGTTTTTATCAATCACAAATACAACTTTTACAGCAAAGGTAATTGGTGTAACCGATGGCGATACTATAGTTGTTTTGACTGATGAAAATCAACAGATTAAAATCCGCCTTGAAGGAATTGATTGTCCGGAAACTAAACAAGATTTTGGAACACGTGCCAAGCAGGCAACAGTCGATTTGTGTTTTCAAAAAAATGTCAGGGTCGAACAATCCGGGACTGATAGATATGGAAGAATGTTGGCTTTTGTTTTTGTAGGCGATACCTGCATTAACAACCAGCTCATAAAGGAAGGAATGGCCTGGCATTATAAGCAATACAACAAAGATCCAGAATTGGCCAAATTAGAAGTTGAAGCCCGAAAAAATAAAGTTGGACTTTGGTCGCACAATGATGCCATTGCTCCTTGGGATTTCCGCCATAAATAATTATTTAAACCTTAAAACCAAAATCATTATGAAAAAATTACTGTTCACTTTACTTTTAGCATTACCATTTATTTCTTTTTCACAGGCTCAAAAAAAATCAAATGTTATTCTTGTTTCAACATCTGATGCTGAACCTGAAGCATTAAAAAAAATTGGAAGAATTTTATTAAATAACGGATTTGTTCTCGAAACCGTAGATAAAGATTTCTACATACTTGTAACAAAAATGAAAACTTGTAAATACGGGATGGGAAAAATAGCCAATGTTGATGTTAAAATTTCGGTTCAAATAGACAAAAAAGAAGATCTTTCAATTTTAACAATCACCGGAAAGTACAATACGCCCGACCTTATTTCATACACAATTGAGGAATTTGATTCAAAATCTTCGCCAATTGAATGTTGTGGACCTAAATCTTCTTTGGCTGGAGCGTCGTGGTTGATTATGGACGGTGTGGCTACTAAATATGAAAATGGCGAAATTTCATATCTCACAAAATAACTTTTTCCTATCTTTACACCGCACAACACAACGTTTATTTTCATTCCAGAAGGACAGGAGGGTCAAAAATTGGCCCTTTCTGTCTTAATACATTTATTCCTTCTGGAATTGTGTTGTGCAAATAAGATGGGAGGGGCTTTTATGAATACACAAAAATACAAGGAGCGATTAGATAAATTGCTCGAAAAGTTAAAACAAGATTTACCTGAAGCTGAAAGAATTTCATTGGTGGAAGACATCAAAGAAATCCTTTCGGCTTTTTTTGTCGATTGATTTCTTCTTTACCTAATCACTCATTCACCCACTCCCTCATTCACCCATCCCTCTTTGTCCTTTCCCACCACCGCCCCGCCCACTATCTTTCCAAAAAAAAAAAGATATGCTGCACCTGGCACAAGCCCGAAAAATAATCGAAACACACCAGCCCATCGATATTTCATTCTGGAAAAAGAATGGCGAAATTGTTGAAGCAACAAATGTGGTGTGCACAAGTTCCAATTTCCACAACAACTCGTTCAACTTTAAGTGGCTCGATTCCGAACAGTTCCGGAAAGTAAAAGCCCTGCACATTTTCAATATTAACGGAGAGGAGGTTTTCGTATGAAAAATATTACCGACGAATTTACAAGTTTGGGCATCCACGAAATCGACGGACCTGTCGATAAGTTTGGTGCAGTGTTTACCGAAGATTCTCGCAATATCTTCGATTATGAAGACGTGAAGCCGAAAGACATTAAAAAAGGTTATCGCGGCTACGTTCCCTGGGGCGAAGACAATGAGCAGCCTTGCCAGATGCTCGAAAAAATACGTGCCGACGAGGTAATGAGTTCAAACATGTGGTTCAACATTGCTACAGCCTATGGCCGTGGGTTTGTTGTTACCGAAAAAGGCCAGCCGGTTGCCACCGACGAAATAAAACGTTTCTTCCGCCGCAACAACATGGTAAAGTACTGGAGCGAACAGTTTACCGACATGAAACATTTTTTCTTTTCGGTACTGGTACTCATTGTCGATAACGAAGGAAAAAAAGTGGTGCAAATCCGCCACAAAGAAGCCATCAACTGCCGTTTCGAAACCTGCAACCCCGACACTGGCCGCATCGAAAATATTTTCTATGCCAATTGGAAAGACAAACCTGAAGATGAAAATGTGACCGCCATCCCGCTGCTCGACGAAGACGACCCGATTGGCGATTTGATGATACGCTTCGGAAAAGAACCAAACCCCAAAACGGGCAAAAACGACACGCCAACCAAGGAACGTATTTTTGCAATCGTCAACCGCGTTCCAACACCGGGAATGAAGTATTATCCGTTCCCATACTATGCCAGCACGTTCAACAGCGGGTGGTCGGTACTGAAAGCCATGATACCCATCGCCAAAATTGCCAAAATGAAAAATGGCATGGTTATTAAGTACCTGGTTGAATTGCACAAAGATTATTTCAATAAACTGTTTTCGACCGAACAAATTACCGACCCTGAAAAAAAGAAAGCCCGCCAAAAACTCGAAATCGAAAACATAAAATCTTTTCTTTCCGGTGTCGAAAACCAAAACAAAAGCTGGTTCAGCACCTACTATATCGACCCCAACGGCAAGGAACAAAAAATGGTCCGCATCGAGCGTGTTGGTGGCGAAAAGGAAGGTGGCGACTACATTGAGGATGCCGAAGAGGCCGCCAATATTGTCAGCTATGCAATGGGTGTGCATCCATCCCTAATTGGCAGTTCCCCTGGGAAAGGGAAAAACATAAACGGCACCGAAGCCCGCGAGCTGTTCACTATGAAACAGGCTATGGAGAAATTGCCACGCGATATTATGATGGGCCCCTATTATGTGCTTATCGAATTCAACGGATGGGAACTGGAGTTCGATATTCCCGACCTCATGCTCACTACTCTCGACCAAAAAACCGACGCCAAAGAAACATCACAAAAAACACAGCCCGATGATACTAACAACGATTGATCAATTCATAGCAGCCATGCCAACCGCTGCCGAAGTCGAAAAATTTGAAGACCTGAAGCCCTACTGCAACAGCGCCGAATTGTGGATTAAAAACAATGTGCTGGGCAAAGATTTGTATGCAGCCATCGACATTGAAGATTTTGCTGATGCCGACTTGCTGCAGCTTTGCATAAGCGTAATTGCCAACCACGCCTACTGGGATGCCATCCCTTTTCTCGACCTGGTGCATACCAATTCAGGGTTTGGTGTTATAAGTGCCAACAACCGTGTACCGGCCAGCAAAGAGCGTGTTGAACGCCTGCGCGAACAGTGCCTTATCCGCCGCGACAACGAAGTGGAAAACCTGATTGATTTCCTTGAGCAAACAGATATCTATCACGATGATTGGAAAGGTTCCCCTGCATATAGCATCCTTTCTGATTGCCTTATCCAAACTGCCCACGAACTCGAAACTTTTAGCGAATGGACAGGCACCCGCAAAGATTTCCTGAAGCTGCGACCGAAACTTATCCAGGAAACAATGCTTAGAATTGAACCCGTGCTCAGCTCCGATTATATTGCCGAACTGATTGAAAAGCAGCGCGACGGAGATTTGGGAGCCGATGACCTGAAGGTGTCGCTGTTGATTAAACAAAGCCTTGGTTGCCTGCTTACCGGCAACCACGAAGCAGCTCGTAAAATTGCCGCCGATGCCCTGCGCTATATCGACAATAATTTGGCAAGTTTCACAACCTATTCCAATAGCTCTGAATACCTGGCCCGCATGTCGGAAAACTATACCAACACCGCCGATTCCCAAATCTTTAGCAGCATATATCAATGAAAAACAAATATTATCTCTGGCGAAGGATAAAAATGGTTTTTGGTTTTTCTCTTTGGATACTTTTTGCGCCCACAGATGATCTAAAGTGGCTTTCCGGACAATTTAAAAAGAAATACAAAAATGACAGCATTGAAACTAACAATTCCAACAACCCTACTTAACCTTACACAAAGGCAACTAATTTTCATTTCCCGCTTATTCCTGATGGGATATTCCGAAACTGAATTTCTTATAAAAGCTTTCTTGTTCTTGAGTAATTTGAAGATTGTAAAATCCCCAGGGATTGGGGATGATATGTATTTCAAACACAAATCAATCCGGAAACCCACAATTATCGATACCGAATTGCTGGCACAAATGGCCGAAAAATGCCGCTTTCTGCTCGACACTGAAGAAGTGCGCCCGGTGCGTTGGATTAATTTTGCCCGCGCCCGGCATTTTCGCCTGTACAATGCCACTTTTGGCGAATATCTGATGGCCGAAAACTATTACTTTGCTTTTGTGGGTACCCGGAAAGACGAACATTTGAACAAACTTATGGCTGTTCTCTACCGCCGCCCCTGGCACAGGTGGAACTCCGATAAAATACAATCCCGTGCAAAGCAGTTTGCAAAAGTGGATCCAGCTGTTAAAAATTCGGTTTTTATGTGGTACATCGGTTTCCGGGCATTGGTGCCAAAACGCTGCCCCAACCTTTTTGCGGGCAAAAAATCATCGGGCGATTTCAATGTGCGCAACTACATTAACGGCATGATCCACCAGTTATCCGGCGGAAACATCACACTCAACAACCAGCTAATGAACCAACCCGTCTGGAATGCCCTCGACGAGATGGAGCAACGCGCCCTCGATGCCGCCCGCCTCGAAGAAGCCTATAAAAACAACAAATAATCAATAATCACCAATCAATAATAAATTGACATGTTCAATCCAATTCCATACCTGCAGCAGCTCCACGGCCAGTTAAATTTGCTCAAGGATAAATACAAGTTTGTAAAAGTAAGCGGACTGAATGCCCTCGAAGGTATTTTGGAAAACTCGCGCCGCGAAAAATATTTCTTTGCTGTCGACGATAGCCAGGATGGGACCACCTTCCGCAATGGCGGATATTTTGAACGGCGGCCCTACACTGTTTTTATTTTGGGAAAAGCCGATTATGGCAACATGGAGCAACGCGCTGCGGTGCTGGAAGAAGCAAAAACAATCTACCACCACATTATGAGCCGCCTCATAAAAGATAAAAATTCGATACAGGTTCTCGACCTGGAGCGTGTGCGCTTCTACGAAGTCCCTCCGGCGTTCGCAACTGGTTGCAGCGGACTATATTTTATATTCAATGTAGAAAACCCGGTAAACCTTGTATTCGATGCCGAAGCCTGGACAATGGAATAAAGAAGAAACCGTTCGTGCATGGGCCGATATTACCCTGAAAATTTGGCGCGAACGCATTACCGAACTTAAAGCCTGGGACACTGGCGAACTATATAAAAGCCTTGAAAATGCCCTTTTTACCGCTGCCGGTAACGACGTGGATAAAGTAGAGTTTTCTTTTAAATTATACGGTGTATTTGTAGATATGGGCGTTGGCCGCGAAATATTCAAAGGCAACGATGGCGATGTTGGTTACGATGTGGTGCGCAAACGCAAAGAGTGGTACTCCCGCGTTTTCTACCGCGAAGTGATGCGACTGAAAGAAATCCTTGTCGAAAAATTTGGCGAACAGGTGGCCAGCCAAATTGTTTTTGCCATGCACCCGGTCAACGATTTGAAATACGAACAAGCCCGTTCAAAAAAAATAAAATAATTTTAATAAAATGTATCATATTTGATACAACGTATTAAAATAATGCTTATCTTTGATTCATCAATAACAAAGAAACCGGGCGGCAACCGGACAATACGGCAAAAAGAAAAATGACAACATTCAACGAATTAACACAAGGGAATCAATTTCAGTCAGGAACCAACGAAGCAATTCGTACCGAAGTAATGCAACCAATTATTGCAGCCAATCCAGAAATTATTAGAATAAGGGTAAAAGGAATTAGTCTTGAATTAACTGCAAACTGGAGTAAATCACGTAAAAGCGTTGATTACTTTGGTAATGTTACATCCGAGCAATATCAAAAAATTACAGGAACTGCTTTTGGCCTGAAAAAAGACCAGAAAAAATCTTCTCCATACTTTCACCTTAGCGGTACTGGTCGCTGCACCATTCACGCAGGCGGAAATTATTACGAAGAGTTCAGAAATAATTCAGAAATCGAAATATTATGAATAACGAAATCAGAAATCCGCACCAGGACACTTGGAAAGCCCTGGTGCTTTTTTTGGCAGAAATTGCCAAATCAAAAAGCATAACACAGGAAGTAATTGCCGAACGAACAGGCTTGCAACGCTCAAACGTGAGCCGCATGTTTCAGTTGAGGTACTGTCCCAGCCTCGACAACTGGCTAAAAATACTCAAGGCAGTTGAAGTGAATATCTTTTTTGAAGACCGCGACAGCAAAACCGATTTAAACCTACTTTTCGAAAAAGCAATGACCGAACTTGGCCGCCGCCCTGAAAACATTCCTAAAAATTAGCAAAATTCTTCCATTCACGCATCCCCTCATTCACGCATTCACGCATTAAATTTGTCCTTTCCAACCCCCAACCCCAATTGTATTTTGGCTTAAAATAAAGCTGCAAATACAATGGCCATAAACGAAGAAGCCAGGATTCCGGTATATCTAAACGACGAACAGGCAAAATCAGCCCTGAAAAACCTGCAAAACGAAGCCGACAAGTGGCGCGAAAAAATGCAGAAAGCCATGGCCGGTGGCGACATGAAAGGCATGAAGGATGCTGAACGCGAGATGAAGAAAGTTCAAAAGGAAGCATCCAAGTTTCGGAAAGCTACTTTCGACACCAACGAGATCCTTAAAAATCTTTCAACTGCAAAACCAAAAGAACTTAAGCAAGCCCTCCGCGAATTGTCAAGGGAACAAGATAAGTTCAACCGTGGCACAAAAGAATATATCGCCTACGGTAAAAAAATGGGCTTGGTGCGTACTGAGCTGAATAAAATATCAAATGAACTCCGAACCCAGCGCTCACTAACTTCCCGGGTTGCCGATGGGTTCAATAAATATTTTGGCATGGCAACCGCCGCCATCGCTTCACTCACTGGTATTGCATTCACAATTAAGTCATCAATAAAAGCTTTTGCCGAATTCGACGATAAGGTTTCAGACGTAATGAAAACTACCGGGCTAACAAAAGACCAGGTAATGTCATTAAACAAGGAACTGGAGAAAATCGACACGCGAACCTCTCAGCAAAACTTACTCGACCTGGCGCGAGTTGCCGGAAAACTCGGAATAACTGCAGAGAAAGATGTACTCGGGTTTGTTCGTGCTGCCGATAAAATAAAGGTAGCCTTGTCTGAAGACCTGGGCGGCGATGTGGAAGAATCAATCAACCAGCTTGGTAAATTGGTCGATATTTTCAAGCTTCAGGATAAATTCGGTATTGAACAATCCCTGCTAAAAGTTGGATCCGCCATCAACAGTCTTGGTGCTGCCGGAACTGCCAACGAAGCCTATTTGGTTGAATTTGCAAAGCGGGTAGCAGGTATCGCACCGGCTGCCGGTATTTCAATCGACCAGGTACTTGGGCTTGGAGCTACACTTGACGAGCTGGGGCAAACTTCCGAAGTATCCGGAACTACTTATGCAAAGGTCATTAGCTCCATGTTCACAAAAACTGCCAGCTATGCCAAAATTGCAAAAATAGAAGTGGCTGAATTCACAAAGCTTTTGGACACCGATGCAAATGAGGCTTTCATCAAAGTATTGGAAGGTGCAAAAGGAACAAGCGACGGTTTTGCCGAAATGGCAACCAACCTTGGCGAACTTGGTTTGGATGGCGCACGCTCAACAGCCGTGCTCAGCACGCTTGGTAACAACATCGACAAACTCCGCGAAAAGCAAGCCTACAGCAATGCCGAATTTGTGAAAGGAACTTCAATACAACAGGAATTCAATACAAAAAACCAGAATGCTCAGGCAACCCTCGAAAAAGCACAGAAAGTATTTGCACAAATGCAGCGTGAACTGGGAGAGCGCTTAGCTCCAGCTTACACTTCAGTTATTCACAAGGGATCAGCAATGATAAAAATGTTGGGTATAACTATTGAGTTTCTTTTCGACAATCGCAAAGCTTTGATAACCGCCGCTGTTGCAATTGGAAGCTACACAATTGCAGTTAATGCCGCAACCTGGTCCACAAAAATATACAACAGTGTTACTACCTTGGCCACTACAATAACTAAAGGTTTTAATACAGCTATAAAAGCAAATCCAGTTGGTTTAATAATCAGTTTGCTTACAACCGCTGCAACCGCTTTCTATCTTTTTAGCCAAAAAGCCGATGATGCAAAAAAATCACAAAAAAGGTTCAACGACGAAATTGAACGAGGTAATGAATTATTGGGCCAAAGCAAAACCCTCGAAGAAAGAGCATCCATCGTTAAAAATCTTTCAAAAGAACAGCTCGAAAACCTGAAAAATGATTTACAGGCTCAGGTTAAAGAGGAGGAAAATTTCCATGCTACTTTGTTACAGAAAGCAAAAAAAGCAGTTGATGAAGATGCTGAACTTAAACGCATTGCAGAATTAAGGAAACAAAAAAACCTTACTGAGATTCAGAAGATTAATCTAACGGCACAAGCAAACGCAAGAGCTATTGCTATCACACGCGAATTGGAAGATGAAAATAAAACCAATCAGCAACGCCTTGTTAACCTTAAAAAGCATCTCACAAATGTTGATACTGAATTAAAAAAACGACCAGATGAAGGTGGCGGAGGACTTGTAACTTCAGGCAATTTCGAAGCCATCAAAAAATCACTTGAATCTGCTTTCACCAAAGAACAAAACATCCTAAAAGAACAGTTTCTTCAGAAAAAACTAACTAAAAAACAGTATGATGATGAAATGTACGTGCTCGAATTGGCAAACCTTACAGCCATGCGCGAGCTGTACAAAAAGCATAACCAGGATTTTCTTTCCATCGAAGGTCAAATCCTCGATAAAAAATTAGCCTGGTCACAACAGTTCGACGCAATGATGGAAATTTCTCAGTCGATTACTGAAAGAATTCTGGAAGATGAAAAGAAAATGTTTGCCGATATCGATTCGGATATGGACAAATACATGGACGACTATCAGAAAAAGCTTGATAAACAAACTGAAGCAACCATTGAATCCGAAGAAAAGAAAACAGAAGCCAGGGAAAAAGCAAAAGAAGCTGCAATAGGCGCTGCTGTTGAATCAGGTATGGCTGCCATCGAAAATGCAGAAACAATTGAGGACGCTGGAAAAGCAATACTTAACTCTATCCGCCAACAAATTAAGGCTTATATAGCGGAAGCCGTTACAATTGCTGCTTTAAAGGCCCTGAAAAGTGTACCGTTTCCAATCAATATCATTGCTGCTGCAATAGCCGGTGGGGCAGCCGGGTTTCTTTTTAATAAGCTAATCCCCGAATTTTCAGCCGGTGGCGACACAGGTTCCGGAGGAAAATACGAACCCGCAGGAATCGTACACAAAGAGGAATACGTTATCCCGCAGGAAGGCACAAAAAACCCACAACTCCGCCCCATCATCGACATTATGGAAATCGCCCGCCGCAACGGATCCCTTGCCCGTCTCGACCTTCGCCAAATCGTTCAGGCCATCCCAGCCAAAGGCTATTCCTCCGGCGGTTTCGCTTCTCCAACTGATTCCATTTCCCCCCCTTCTTCTTCCAAGGATGGGGCAGGGGGTGGTTCGTATTCCGACCCCGCCATCCTCAAAAAATTCGACGACCTTGCCACAGTAATTTCAAACCTCAAAATCTACACCTCCATCGAGGACATCCGCAAATCAGATAAAAACTATACAGAAATTCAAAATACACGTGGACTATGAGCATCACACTTTCCGATATAACAAACACCTCAACCCACCTCTCCGGCAACCGCATAAAAGTGGTGGCAACAACAGGCGGCATCCCTTCCGGCGCTACCGACTATAAAATACTGCTCAAAATAGTGAGCGCCGACAATGTGCTTTTTGGATCTCCTTTCATCGATGCAATTGCACCCGACGACAACAGCGAAGCCGAATTCGACATATCAGGCTATGTCGACCAGCCGGTAAATGTCGATTTAAAATGGCCTATACCCAACGAGTACGAAGGACGCTGGCACGGTTACCCAAACCAGGTGTACGACGTGCAATTGTATGCAGGCGAACGCTATATCGACAGCGACGGAAACCTTCAGGAATCATTCCAGGCTGTGTGGGGGACAATCTTTGTCGTCAAAGGCAAGCTCGACAGCCTGATGCTCGCCCGGCTCAACGAACTTGGGCAAACATGGTTCACGCATTTCTCCGAGGGCGGGAAATTCCTCACCTACATGCCAACTACACAATACATAGGCCCCGACACTCCCGTGAAATTGTGGTGGAAATCGCCAACAACTACGCTCGCATTTTCACTCAAGGCAAAAGCATATTATGATGATGGCAGTACAGTCAACTATTCAGGCGACGGCACGCTGTGGTACGATGTCATGTTCGAGTTCAGCGTACAGCCACGCGGACTGCAATTCTACCCCTATATCTCCGGCGCAAAACTGCTCTATTACGAAGTATGGATCGATAGCACACCCAATGTCGAAAAACGCACTTTCATCATCGACCACGACTACAAGGAAAACAACTATTACCTTTTTGTCGATAACAAGATTGGCGGCATCGATACAATCTGGCTTAACGGCGCAGTAAAATACAACCCAACGGGGCAACGCACCGTCACTTCCCGCCCGTTTCAGTCGGGGCAAACAACAAAAAACCGCACCCGCTTTGTTGGCGGACAATCGCGCACCCGGAAATGGACAATCAACAGCGGATTCAAAACAAAAGCCGAAATGGAGGCCATCGATATTTTGCTCGACACCCAAAATGCCTGGCTCGCCATCCCCCCGGCCGATGGTTCTACCGATATTTCACAATATGTACTGGTGCCTGTAATCATCACAAGCACCGAACTCGACCTCACCGATTCAATCTCCGACCTTCAATCGGTGGAAATTGAAATCGAAGAAGCTTATTGACAAGAATCATGAACGAACACAAAAACATCATTTTGGTAGTGTCCCCCTTGCAAAGGGGGACGAGCGAAGCGGAGCGGGTAATTCCCGCCACACACACTTTAAATCCTAAACCCTAAACTCACCATGCTCGAATTTAAAATAAATAACCGCGATCTTTTGCTCGACGAATCCGCATCCATACGGATAACATTCATCAACCCGTGCTGCAAAACAGATATAGTGTCGGGCGACGTAGGAATGGGAATCGAAATTCCGGTAAACGACAACAACAGGGCTTTGTTTGGCTACCCCGAAAGGTTTGAAAAATATATCTCAGGTAACGCTGCAAAGTTCCCAGGTTTCGAGGCAAGATGGAGTGGCGCTCTGCTGCTGTCTGGCACATTGCAAATCCAGAAAGCTACAGCACAATCATATAGCGCATGGCTGCAATGCGACATTGGAGTGATTGGCGACGAAATGAAAAACAAGTTCATCACGCAGCTCGCTTGGCCAACAGCGCAAAACTTTGAACACAAAGAAGAATACAACGACGACATCGACAATTACGAGACATCAAAAATAAAGAATCCTATATTCTGGGAAGGGAATGGGTCGGAAGTACCGGCGCCTGTAAACTATACCGATGAAGATGGCTATACTGATACCCGCGACGAAAGCTGGTCTATCTTTCAAAAAGACCACTTCGAAAACTACGGGTGGATTGTAAATAATTACAATATTGCCGACATTAAATCAGCCTGCATTATTTCGCCCTTCATTTATTTGCGTTACGCCATAAATGAGAGCATGAGGCTCAACCAGTTTTTTGTCGACAGGAACGACATGACCGACGATGACAACTACGATACGTCGTTCCTGAAAAACATAAAAATTTACAATAATTTCAACATTGTAAACCCGCTTACTATTACCACAGAAGAATACTGGCAGCAATGGAACAAAGACAATCAGCGTTACGAAGACTATTATCTGAACATCGTAACAAACACGCTGTGGGAAGTTGTCAAATTCAATTATTCTGATCTGCTCCCAAAGGTTTCTTTCAAGAATTTTATACTGGGCGTGCAAAATACGCTCAACTATATTTTCTTTTTCAAAAGCGGGAAAAGAGTCGACATCATCGACAGGAACGGGGTTTCCGAAAGCACAACGATTGAATTGGATGATTATCATATCGAAACCTGGGAAATCGACGAAACAAAAGATGTTACCCTGAAATTCACGCAGGAATATGATAAAGACGACGGGAAATTTGGCGACAGTTTCGAAGATCTGAGCCACCGCCGCGAAGATTACGGAGAACCGGTCGACAATTATTCCGACTTGTTGCTGCTGACACCCGAAATTGGTGAGCTCCGCCTCGTGCTTTCCGATAATAAAGTGTATGAATACAAGTGGGTAGCCGAAACCCAAAAAACCGAATACCAGCAAAATGTGCAGGCCGATGCAGTGGGATGGGTGGCTGTCAGTACAGGGTTGCAGCCCTATTTTTATGGCACAGCGGATGACGAAGAGGAGATAAATTCACCGGCTTCTACCTTGCAATATGACGGATATAACCACTATATGCCTATTGTACGGCAGAAAGGAAACCTTCAAATGTTTGCAAGCACCTACAACGATTTCTCTTTGCGATTCATCTACGGCACGTCGACACACACAAAAAGCCTGTATTGGGAGGGCGAAAATGGACTTTTCAAAAAAAGATGGGAAAAATGGGCGAGGATGTGGAAAAACAGGCTCGCGGTAGAGGCAGTTTTTAACATGCCTATAAACGCAATATTGCATGTTGCCAACAATATCACGGGCAAATTCAGCACCCGCGAAGGCGAATTTATTATCGATGAAATGGATGTCGAAATAGGGTTCAACAGCATCGGCAAAACAACAATTAGGGGTTATAAAATTTAAAAGTAAAATCAATCAAACAAAATGGAATACGGAAAGTACGAATTAATTTCAAACTTACTGAACTCCCCGCGGGAAGGGTGGACAAACAAAAAAATAAAAGACCTGATCGACAGTCTTTGGCGCGATCCTGTACTTATGAGGTGGAGTGGGTTTTGGTTTGCAGGGGCTCCCGACACAGTACTAAACTGGGACAATGGCGCAAAATTATTTTCAATTGCCCCAACTGGCTATAAATTCGCATTTTTCCAGTTCCGCAACAAACTTAATTTCCATATCAAAAATGCCATCGAAACGATTGATATTTCTGAAATAATTTCAGAAGGGCTTTATATTTTTTATTTCGATTTCGATCCGGAGAAAAATTCGCAAAAGGTTTTTTCCCTGCTCAATCCCACAGAGGAGCAGAAAACAAAAATTTACGAAACAAAAACAGTTATTGCCCACGTTTATTGGGATGCCACAAACAACGAAGCCCTCCATTTCGGCGACGACCGACACGGATCGGAGTGGCAGCCACAAATGCACATGTATCTCCACGAGGCTTTCCATGCCCGGCGAAAAAGCGGACTTGTAATTACTGGTTCAAGCTTTGGCGGCGATGGCTCCGACAATGCCCACGCCAAATTCAGTGTTGTGGGCGGCGTTATGCTGCATGACGATTTTGAACTCACCATTGCCTCCAGTTCCGACAGCCTGCCGATTCTGTATCAACAGGGTTTTGTACCCCGTTACCACAATGTTGCCGGGTATGCTATATATAAAGGCGCATCCCGCATCTGCTTCAACACGGGCGGTGCAGTAGTTCAGGCGGACGATATGAATTATGTGCTGTACCATATTTTCGCCACAAACGAGATTGGCACTGCTTCCCGGAAGATTATATCGGTAATGGGAAGCGCACAATATACAAGCCTTGCCGATGCCTATGCTGCTGCACCTGCCGAACTCGATGCCCTCGACAGCTGGATGCCACAACAGGGCCGCCTCCACATCGACACAATTGTTGTGCGAACCTCCGACAGCTATACCAACGACGCCGCCGCCATCATTGTTGGCGTAATTGGCGACACTCACCCGCCTGTTACAATTGCCGAAAATTCAAAACAGTTGTTGGAAATTACCGACAAACAGGAACTTTCGATCCCTGGCGAATTCGAAGCAGATGAATTTTACGCAATAAAAAACCGAATCTGGCAAAAAATTACTGCAGGTGGAGGTGGTACCGATGGCCGCGGCATTGTTTCAATCGTACTCACTTCAACCGTTGGCCTTACAAAAACTTACACAATTACTTACACTGATGCAACAACCTCGACATTTACCGTGCAGGATGGAGAGGATGGTGATGATGGAGTAACACCTGTTAAAGGAGTTGATTATTTTGATGGTGATGATGGCCGCGGCATTGCATCCATTGTGCTTCATACAACGGTTGGCCTTACCAAAACCTACCGCATAACATTCACTGATGCAACAACATTTGATTTTGATGTGAAAGACGGTGAAGACGGTGAAGATGGTGGAGGAACCGGCGGAGCTGCTCCTCCTGAACTCCACCTGGATTTTGAAGAAGCCGGTGATGAGTTTGTGTACAATGTTCCTTACAACATGAAATTTACTTCAATGGTTTGTGAGGGTACTGATGCAACAGTTGACATTGCCCTGAATACTGATATGCCTCGCTACACAAAACTAACCATAACCGCAACTGCTGCCGGATTGGTAAGCCTGTACGGAGTTTTTATTTAATCAATAATCATTTATAATTAATCAATCAAAAAATGTCACATTACATAAAAGTTGGAAACCTAAAATTAGATCAGGATTTGATGGACGTAATTTGCCCGGCTGCGGGCTTCACGCCTGAAAATATTTGCACGGTTGAAAATGGCTATATACCTAACCCAAATGTCCCTTTTGTGGCACCAATAACAGTAGTCGACATCGATGTGCCGCCCGAAACTATTATTTTTATAATGGATAGTACACTGATGAGCATTTTCAATAAAATGACAGTATCAATAAACGCGTCAAGTGCGTTGAAATATACATTCTATGATAGCGATGAAAACCTTTTGGGAGATGTGACTTCAAGTAGCACCTCCACGCATTATGCCTCTATTGCAATTCCGCCATCACCTACGCAATTTGTGAAAATGGTAATCTCAATAGTTACGGCAGGCCGCTATTTCACAAAGCTTGTGTCTTCTGCAAGTTCATCTGCATTTCAGGTCGGTACAATTGCAATGTATGCCAACACGCCAAACATGAAGGAGTTATATGGGGCTTTCCAGTATTATAAATCAATAAAAGAAGTCAAGTTTTATTGCACTTTAAACGAATTGACGACAATGGAATTGATGTTTAGTAACAGTAGCATCGAGCAATTCACATTTGATATATCGTTGCCTAAATTGTCAACCATCAAATCTATGTTTTATATTTCTGACCTTTGGGAAATTACATTCTCCACAGGTTTTTCTGCACCATTATTGACAACGGTATATGGCACTTTCCGAAATACAAAATTAAAATCAGCATCAATTCCAATTATAAATTCAGTGTTGGATTGCACATTCTGTTTCTACCAAAATTCATTATTGGAATCGCTTGTAATAGGCGGTTTTCCAAACGCAACAAATGTTCAAGGGTTTATTGCCGAATCCCCAAGGCTACTTTCTTTTAATCTACCTGAAATGTTGTTAAATGCAAATTTCGATTCATTTGCAAATAAATGTTATGGGTTAAAAATATTAAAGTTTAATGGCGAAACAAAAGGGTTTGCAGGGAAGCCAAAAGTAATTACAGACTGTTATTCACTAGATGAACTTGAATGGCCTAGAGCAACCGATTCCCCTACTAGCGTAATTGCAGGAAATAATATGTCAATTAAAAAAATAAGATTACCAGATTATGTTATCGGAAATGCTGCATCTATTTTTGTAAATTATTTCTGGAAAATTTCGGGAAATAATGCTTTGGAATATATATCAGGAGATTATGAATGGTCAACTGGTATCTCTGGGTCTTTTTACATGGTAGCCTCAGATTATCCTAATATAAAAGAAATAGCAATTCCAAAATTTAAAGTCGCTTCCATACAATTGGGAGTAAATATTTACAATAAACTAAACAAACTTACAAATATTGCATTTGATTGGAGTCACACAAGCTGGACGACAGGCGGAAGCACAATTTTGATATATGCCGCACTTACAACAGGATGCCTAAATGATATATACACCGAATTGCCAACCGTTAGTGGTGCAACTTACACATTAGATGTTTCATCTAATGACGGGTACGCAGGAAGTGACCCATCCATCGCCACAGCCAAAGGCTGGACCGTACTTTAAAACAAAATTTATCAATAATAAAATGGGATTTTGAAAAACGAGATCCCATTTTTTTTGTCCTTTCCTTAAGGCAACTGGCGGGCTATTTTCTAATAAAAAAACAAACGCTTTTTGAAGATGGATCGCACAATCAATTTTGTAATTCTGCATGTCGGCAACATTATTGCCGGTTTCCTGGCTGCTGCTGCCAGCTATTTCGCCCCTGCAGAGGGATTTGTAATAGTAACATTCGCAGCAATTATAATAGATTTATTTACCGGCGCATGGGCTGGGTTCGTAAAGCGCGAAGGTGTGCAAAGCAAAAAACTCTGGCGCACCGGGTCAAAATTGCTGCTTGCCTTTACTGTTATCAGCCTTGCACACAGTATCGATGTTGAAATGGGCGTTCAAGGGATCACTTTTGCCAAATGTTCAGCCTGGTTTTTTGTGGGCTTCGAATTTTGGTCAATCCTCGAAAACGCAACAGTAATTTCCGACTGGCCGGTTTTCCGGGCGCTCAGTAAATACATGCGAACAGAAGTAAAGGAAAAAACCGGAATTGATTTAAACGAAAAAGATATACAATGAGACCACTAACCGAAATCATCATCCACTGTTCCGCCACAAAACCAAGCATGGATATAGGCGCCGACTGGATCCGTAAAATTCATGTGCAACAAAACAAATGGCGCGACGTTGGGTATCACTACATCATTCGCCGCAACGGAGCGCAGGAAGATGGCCGCCCTGTTGAGCAAATTGGCGCACATTGCGAAGGCCACAACAGCGGAACCATCGGCATATGCATGGTTGGCGGCATAAGCGAAACCGGCCGCGCTGAAAACAACTTCACGGCGGCGCAATTCGAATCGGTTCAAATGCTGATTGGGTACCTGAAAGAACGATATCCAACAATCATAAAACTAAGTGGGCATAACGATTATGCCAACAAAGCCTGTCCGAGTTTTAATGTTCATGAAAAATTACGGCTATGAAAAACCAACTTTTCTTATGTGCCCTATTGTGCCTATTGTGGTTCAATTCCTGCCAAACAAAAAAACAGTTCGTAAAAAGTGAAACTGAAATTAAAACAGTTTCAGAGCTGAATACTTCAAAAGAAGTGGTTGCTAAAACAGATACTCAGGCGGTTTCAACCTTTGCCGGGAGTGTAACAGAAACCGACAGTACGTTTATTGAGGAAACCATTACCGAACTTAGTAAACCCGATTCGCTGGGCCAGCAATACGCTGAAAAAATAATCAAACGCCAAATTATTTCAGGTAAAAATAAAACAACCAAAGTTGTTGAAGAAATACAACTTAAACAGACAGCCGAGAGCGAAGTTAGCGAAACCGTCAACCTGGTTACTGAACAGGTAATAAGTAATGAAACCGAAGTAAAGACCAAAATCAAAAAATACATTCCCTGGAAACTGATTGTAGTGATTGTTTTCGTCGCTGTTATTGGCTTTCTAATCTGGTCGCGCTTTTTCCGCAAGCTTACTGGCAAATTCCCGCTTCTATAATCCTATTCAAAATAAAACAGTTACGGGCGGCTGACCAATATACCCGGCGTTCTCATTAATTATTTACATTATTTACAAACAATGTCCAGAAACATTTAGTTCGATGGTCCCAATCAAACGAAATTAATCGACAGTTTGAATAATGGGTTTGTAAAGCGGGATGCCGGGTTGCATCCCGCAAACCTGTCCTTTCCTTTTTCCCTAATTCCCAATAAATTCGATTTTCAATTAATAACAATTTAAAAATTTCACCGATGAAAAATTTTTTGATTCTCATGACTTTTATGTTTGCGGTGGCCTGCTATGCTTCGCCTCCGCCGGTTCCCATCCCGCAATTCCAAACTGACGAGCTTCAGTATGCACCGCAGGACCAGGTATCAACCGTTTTCGCTGTTGAATATACCGCTGTTGCGGATCTATGCAGTTGCGAGCTATTTGAAGTGAATAATCTGGTAGCTGAAGAAGTTACTCCAGTAAAGATTCCTGCAGCAGTTACGATTGATAATAGTTTTAAAGGAAAATACGTATTAAAAAAGCCGCCTTCTGATAATAAGATGAATGCAGCTAACAATATTAAAAAGCACGCATCTAAAATCAATCAACAAAATTCGAACTATGGTTATCCATTAACAGCAGATAATTGTTAACCGGCTCCGGCTGGCAACCGGCTCCGGTATAAAAATACTTATCAAGTATAAGTTTTTTCATAAGTTAGGTTTTAGTTAGTTTAATTCTGAAAAGCCGTTCCAAAAGGGACGGCTTTTTTAGTGTACTTAAATTTCCCCTCCTTTTATTCGAAGGAGAGTTTATCCCGATTTTTCGGGAGGAGTGCGTTTGTCGGTGCGAGGGTAGGGGTGGTTCATATATATTATCCCGATTTTCTGGATATCAATCCCGAAACTCTAAATTAAAAGATAACATCCATGCAATTCATCATAATCCCGGAGGATCAGGAAACTTATCCCTCACATGCTCCGACCGCTCCCCAAAATGCTGTCTCACATACCTATATGTTGAAGCTAAATCAGAGTGACCCAGTTGATTCATCAGCTCAACCAAGGTTGCACCACTTTCCAATAATTTACCTGCTCCCGTGTGCTTGAACGAATACCATTTGTATGAAATCGACAATCCAAGATTTTCCCGATACAAATTAAACCGGTTGCGCAGTGTATTAATACCAATTTGCCGTTTGCCTGGTCGTCCGTTAGGGCCAATCACAAACATTTCTTTCCCAAAGGCTTGAATTCCGTGCAACTGAAGTATGTCAAATAATTTGTTTGGGATGTCAACCACCCTCTCTTTCCGTTTTTTGGCAATATTTTTCGGGACAAATATTGTCCGTGCTGAAAAATTGACGTGCTTAACCTGCAATCCTAACAGTTCGTTACCCGGACGGATGAAACAATAGTACTGCAGCAGCGCCGCCAAAAATAATTGAGGATCTTCATCGCGGATTGCAGGTAATAATTTCTCCAAATCGTCATCCAAAAAAGGCATGGCCGAAAAATCTTCATCCGTTTCCGGAATATCGATATCATGAACCGGATGCTCTACCAGTATTTTACGGTTTATTAAATGCCTGAAGAACTTGCAAAGTGTAATTCTGTATTTTTCAACTGTAGGCTTGGCCAGTTTCCTTTCCGAAATCAGGTAATCAAAAAACTGATGGATAACCGCATTGTCAAATGTTGACAAGTCATTATCAACCAATTTCGATTTTTCGAGCCAGGCAATGAACTCACGGATTTTTCCCCGGTAACTTTCGAAAGTTTTTTTTGCTTTGGTATCCTTGATTTGCGTGATATACTCGCTTGCATAGAACCTGATGTTCTTGTTCGCTTTCCGTTTGCGGCCATACACCATTGCTGCCTGATGATACTCCAGCTCGTCAACATACACAACCTGGTTGTTGCTATCGTCGAGAGGAGTCCACCCACGTTGCAGCTTAGCCGAAATACTTTTGATAAGCACATCTGCCAGCTCAATCCTGGCTTTTTTTGTACGCAATTCCGCAAATCCTTCCTGGTAACGCTTGCGTTTCATTTTCCCATCCTTCGGGTCGCGGTACCCGAATTCAATCCACCACGGTTTTTGTATGTCGCCACCGGCATCATACAAATAAGGTGTTCTAAACAATTTTTGTCTTCTCATTTTTCTCAGTTTTTCCCGCGTTCCCCAACACAAAAAAACTATCAAAACAAGAAAACATACATAAAAACAAAACCAACATACATTTAACTTCTGTATGTTACTGATTTACAGCGTGGTTTTATTTTTAGTGGAGCTGGCGGGAGTCGAACCCGCGTCCAAACGAGGAAGCAACAAGCTTTCTACATGCTTATCCCCAGACTTGTTTTTCGAATAAACACCGGATCAGGGCCACCAATGTTTACCTTATCTCTTTTATTTTCGTAAGAGTGCCAGAGCCTCACTAAAACTAGCTTCGATTTTCTTGCACCGCCTGATCGGACCGCTTCAAAGCATTAGCATCCGGGCGATGTCTCGTTCCAAAACCTTGTTTCGGAATA
>NZ_JBFHIT010000042.1:0-41143 GCF_041596335.1 Mangrovibacterium sp.
CTCACCGCATTGACCTGAAAGGTGAATCGCTGAGAAAAGGAATTTTAAAGAGTGAAAATTAATTTTTTGTATAATTGCACCATCTCTCAAAGTGGCACGGTTTCAACCGAAATGTGTGGCACGGTCTGACCGAAATAGCCAACCTTTCGTAAAGTGTGCATATGCTCATGCTGGGCACACACACGCGACATAACACATTGGTGTTCTTTTGGTTACAGACGACATCTCTCGCATCAAAGTTTGTTGTAACTTGATAGTGAAGTGGCTCCGAACTCCCCAACGATTTCATACCGCCATCCGTTACCATGCATTGGAACAATCATCCTGCAAAAACAAAATGAGATATTTAAGATTTGTATATTTGATAAAATTTCAAAAAAATGAATGAATCTCACATCAGAATATATCAGTCGGAGGATGGAAAAACAGAAATAAACGTACAACTTGACGATGAAACGGTATGGTTAAGTTTAAATCAATTGGCTGAATTGTTCGAACGTGATAAATCGGTGATTTCAAGACATATAAACAACATATACAAAGAAAGAGAATTGCTAAGAGAAGCAACTGTTGCAAAATATGCAACAGTTCAAAAAGAAGGTGACCGTGACGTTGAAAGGGACATTGAATTCTTTAATTTAGATGTTATAATATCTGTTGGATATCGAATAAAATCACAACGAGGAACTCAATTTAGAATTTGGGCGAATACAATTTTGAAAGAGTACCTTTTAAAGGGTTATGCATTAGATAAGAAACGCCTTGCTAAACAAAATGAGCAACTAAGGGAGTTGCAGGAATCTGTTAAGATATTAGGAAATGTGTTGGACTACAAAGCCCTGACAAATGACGAAAGTATTGGATTGCTAAAAATAATTTCAGAATATGCATATGCTTTGGATATATTAGACCAATATGATTATCAAAGCCTTGAGATAAAAGGCATAACGGAAAAAGAAACCTTTCGACTAACTTATGAGGAGTCAATCAAACAGATACTGACAGCAAAAAAGGCTCATGGCAATAGTGACTTATTTGGACATGAGAAAGATGATTCCTTTAGAAGCTCAATTTCAACTATTTACCAAACTTTCGACGGACAGGATTTGTATCCAAGTATAGAGGAGAAAGCTGCCAACTTACTGTACTTTATTACAAAGAATCATTCGTTCACAGATGGAAATAAGCGGATTGCTGCATTTTTATTTCTCTACTTTTTAGAACGAAACGGACTTTTATTTAACAAAAATGGAAACAAAAGGATTGCTGACAATACGTTGGTTGCTTTGACATTGATGATAGCGGTTAGCAAACCAGATGAAAAAGATACAATGACAAAAGTTGTTGTAAATCTGATAAATAGAAACAATTAACGCATGGCCTCCTAACCTCGTTTTCGCAAGCGTTCCAATGTAATTGTAGTTCCCAGAATCGGACTTTGGGCAATTGCCCATCCTCCCATTCGTGAACGGCTCCACTGGTAAGCCTGCTCCGGCGTAATACCCAAGCGAATCAGGTTTTTCCGTTTCCTTTCCCTCCCCTACAAGCTGGCTCCTACTTAAATTTGTCCACCGGACATTTTCTTAACGCTCCGCCCCCTTCAATGCATGGGTCACCCCAAACCAGCTTGCGACTTACTAATGCTTCGAGGCGTTACCCCCGCACATAAAGGACTTGCACCCTCTGGAATAATTTCATGCATCACTTTATTGTTTAGTCCGGAAAACTTGTATTTTACTGTTCCTTCCAAACTTTTCTAAAGTGTGCACATGCTCATGCTGGGCACACACAAAGTGCGAATGTTATGCGGGCAGGCGTGGTTTTCCAGCGTTTTCTCATTGTTCAACCACCGCCAATCAGTCTTTGACGGATAACGGTTTTAAAAATGATGTTTAATAAAAAGCAGGCTTGGCTCCGTGCGGGTTTGACAGGAAATCGTTTCAAAATCCCGCACTCCACTTGCACCAACCGTTACCGCCAAGCAGAAAAAACGACAGTGCGGAGATTAACAACTTTAATCTGCGCATATTTTGCGGAGAAAGTTTTATTTGCGGAGAACAAGATGTATATTTGTCGCATATATTGCGGAGAATGAAAATTTATATACACGAAAAAGAAAACTGGACAGACTTCACTTGGGATAATAAGAAAGTGATGATAAAACTTGGTGAAGCTAGAAATCAGCAGGGCAGACTTCTTGGTAAAATGGAATCACTAGGTTTTGATTTGCAGAATGAAGCGGTTTTGAATACTCTTACTTTAGATGTTATAAAATCATCTGAGATTGAAGGTGAGTTTTTAGAAATTGAACAAGTACGTTCTTCAATTGCTCGTCGACTAGGAATTGATATTTTGGGAGCTGTGGAATCGGAACGCCATGTTGACGGAATAGTTGAAATGATGCTTGATGCTACACAGAGGTATGACTTGCCTTTGACTAAAGACAGATTGTTTGGTTGGCATGCAGCGTTGTTCCCATCAGGTTGGAGTAATCTATATAAAATCACAGTTGCAGACTGGAGAAAAGACACGACTGGTCCAATGCGAGTTGTATCTGGACCTATGGGAAAAGAAAAAGTTCACTACCAAGCTCCAAGCTCAGACAGGATAGAACCAGAAATGAAAAGATTCTTAGACTGGTTTGAAAACGAAACAGAAACAGAATTGGTTCTAAAAGCCGCTATTGCTCATTTATGGTTCGTGACAATTCATCCATTTGACGATGGAAACGGACGAATTACAAGAGCAATAACAGATATGATATTGGCACGTTCTGACAAAAGCATCAGGCGATTCTACAGTATGTCTGCGCAAATTAGAGTCGAAAGGAAACTGTATTATGAAAAACTTGAAAAAACACAAAAAGGAAATTCAGATATAACAGAATGGATTTTGTGGTTTTTGCAATGTTTAATAAATGCTATTGACTCCACAGATGGGACTTTATCGAAAATACTTCATAAAGCAGAATTTTGGAAAATACATTCCACGACAATTCTCAATGATAGACAACAAAAAATAATAAACAGACTTCTTGATGGATTTGATGGAAAGTTAACAACCTCGAAATGGGGAAAAATTAATAAGTGCTCACAAGATACTGCTCTTCGAGACATTCAAGATTTGATAAAGAAGGATATCTTGCAAAAAGAAGCAAGTGGTGGACGAAGCACAAATTATGAACTAAGAGAAATGCCAGGCGGCAGTCGAGTAAGCTAGGGGACTTTCACCCCTAACTTCTCACAGAGCCGTACGTGACAGTCTCCCGTCATACGGCTCTAATTATGCAGTCTGCATATTTTAGGTAAATTGCCAGCCGAGTGTCCAATGGTAGAACATATACTGGTAGCGATTACACACACGGCGTAGCCATTTGGCTGATTTCACGCTACTCCGTTTAAACCGCTTGTAGTTGTTCATAACCCATTTGAGCATCCGGTGGTGCAGGCATATACTAAAAGTTGTGTGTAATTAACACCGACACTAAGATTAAATTCGAATCAACACTTATTAGACATAACCAATATGAAACTTTTTATCAATAGAATTTTGATTCTTGTAATATTCTTTCAAGTTGCATTCAATTTGGTGGTTTTATCCCAGAGTATGATGGATAACGATGGTAATACGATTAACCAAGTTGTAGAGAACAAGAAAATTGGGAAATGGATTTTGTATTCCGAGGGAGATACGCAAATCCCTAATGGGAAAAGAACCTTAGAATGCATTCATAGTAACGACACACTTAACGGAGCAATTGAGATAAGGGAGAACGGTAAGTTGATTTTGAAAATAGGTAAAGTAGACAATAATTCTAAAATTGAATTTACCGCTTTTAAAGGTTCTAAAACGATTGAAGGGTATTTTCAGAAAAAAGGGAGTAAAGTGAAAATTTTTAACTTAAGTGGAACCGAAATGACAAGCAAGTCACGAGATTGGGTTGCTGCAAAAACAGAATTTATTCCCCTGTATTATAACGGTATTGAAGAACTACACAGAGATATTAAATCTCTTTTGTCATGTGATAATGTAAAGGGAGCGAAAGGTACAATTTATGTCGGCTTTACAGTGGATACAAATGGATATGTTAAAAATCCAGAAGTGTTTAAAGCGATTAATACAACTGGCGAAAGTCAGTATTTATTAGAAAAAGAAGCCTTGAGAACTGTAATGCTCTTGCCTAGATTTCAGCCGGGGTTCCAGAGTTACAGATTTGTAAATACAAAATTTAGGATACCAATTACTTTTGAGTAACAAACACACTAAATCAAACAATTAAGCATTCGTCCCCCGCGCAGCACAGTGGCAGAAACGGGTGTTGGCGTCTATCGAGATAGATTGGAGGAACAAGTTCCATGGGTTTTTCGCTGCCAAGTAATATCTTTAGCCAACTACAACTAACAAAACAATCAGAAGTACTAAATACCTAGTTTCGGAAACAACAATTATCCCAAATGAAAATCTACAAACACGCTATAACCGTCGCACTAATTTTCTCGTATCAACTGATCTTCGGGATTAACCTGGATCAACTCAAGCAAAATTTAAAAGATTTTTATTTGCTTGAAAAAGTGAGCGATAGCGAGGTGCAACAGATGCTTGAAAGTATGAACAAGGATTTTTCGTTTGGTGATATCGATTACGAGATGCACCGCCGAAGTAACTGGAAACCACGCGAACATCTAATTCGACTTATTACTCTTGCCACCGCCTACGAAAATACAAATAGTAAATACTACAAGTCTGATAGAATGGCTGAATCGATTGTTGGCGCATTAAACTTTTGGACTTACAATAATTTTTTCAGCGACAACTGGTGGTATCAGGAGATAGGAGTTCCCCAAAACATTGGTCCAACCCTCATCATTTGCCAATCTATTATCCCCGACTCCACGATGATGAAATCGTTGGAAGTGATGGATAAATCAAGGATTTACATGACCGGGCAAAATAAAATATGGCTAAGTGGAAATGTCTTTATGCGTGAATTAGTTCGCGGCAACGATCGTTTAATGTGTGCAGCAGCCGATACGATTAAATCGGTTCTGGTTCCATCGAAACCCTATGAAGAGGGCATCCAGCCTGATTACTCATTTCATCAACACGGACCGCAACCTCAGTTTGGAAACTATGGGTTACATTTCGCAGAAGATCTCATTAAGTGGATATTCATTTTTAACAAAACTAGCATAGCCTTTCCGCCCCAAAAGGTTGATCTGATGCGAAAGCTCATGTTCGAAGGCCAGCAAAAAGTGGTTTACAAAGGGAAATACGAGATTCTAGCTACAGGACGGCAAATTTTTCCCGAGATGGTAAACGGCGCAAAGTATCGCGGACCAATCGCGAAATACGAGCTTTACAAAAATCTGGAGAAAATATTCACAGAATTTGACACTCACAACAATCCGGAAAATGCTCCGAATGAGTACATTCATTTTCGAAATTCGGATTACAGTTTATACCGAACAGATGAGTTTTTCTCGGCTGTCCGAATGTCGTCGCAACGGGTTATTGGAGCCGAGGCAGGCAATGGCGAAAACCAACTAGGCTATCACTTGGGCGATGGAACGAACCTGATTTATCGAAGGGGTGATGAGTACCATGAGATTTATCCCGTTTGGAATTGGAAGAAATTGCCCGGAACAACGACAGTGCAGGACACCGCTAAACTTCCGGTATTAACATGGTCGGGCTACAAAAACGAGTCGCATTTTACTGGGGGCTTAAAAAGTGAAGCAGTGGGAATTACGGCCTTCAAATACCGAAGAGACAGCCTGCAAGCGAATAAATCGTATTTTTTTATCGACAACAAGATTTACGCCTTAGGTTCTGCCATTACAACCAACCGAAATTTTAATGTGGTCACGACGATTAATCAATGCTATAAGAAAGGCGATGTTCATATTGCTAAAAACAATGAAACGATCACATCGGTATGGCACGATAGCATTGCGTATGTGAGCCTGTGCCGCCAACAATTAAAGGTTAATCAGGGGGTGCAAACCGGTAACTGGCAACGAATACTGACCTGGCAAAACGACAGTTTAATCTCCAAAGATATTTTTAGCCTGGAAGTGAACCACGGCACACAACCGGTTAACGGGAAATATGCCTACGTAAGTATCGTTGGGGTTTCTGAAGCGGAAGCAGGACAGGCGATTGAAAAGTGCTTGGGCACAATAATAGCCCATAGCGACGAGGTACACGCCCTAAGCTTTAATCAAGGCAGAACAATTGCCATCAGTGCTTTTGAACCTTGTGAAATCGAAATTGGCGACAAGAAAAAACTGGTCATAAAATCGCCTTGCTTACTTTGTTTAAACAGGCTGAATGATGGATGGGCGATAGACGCAGTCGACCCAAGCCAACAACAAGAAAAGCTTTCGTTTGAAATTACCGGCAAGTACCAGCTGCAAAATGCTCTGCATTCAAAAATTGCGGGAAGTGTAACTTCCTTCGACATCACACTCCCCGAAAATAGGGATGAAAAAGGAATGAAGAACTCAGTAATACTCGTTACGAACTAGTTTTCCGTTCCACCAGAAAGCATTCTTTTAAATCCAGAGAAGGGATTTCTCAATCGGTATTCGTCAAAAAACGGTTCCAGGCTCCGCCGATCGACAGGGCCTGGAACCGTTGATAAGAGTCAAGATTCTCTCAGTCCACCATCCTATTTCAGCGCAGGTAAACTTTGATCGACCGGGACAAACAGATTTTGTTTCAAATCCTTCGGTGTTGCCAGAGCAGCCTTTTTAAAAGGCGAAATCAGAGCCGACTTCGTACTGGCTATGGTTACCGTGCCGCTGATTAGTTCGATTGCCTTGGCCAGCATGGGGTCATTCACATCGCCAAACTGATAACCAAGCCAGGGATAATCATCAATTTCATAATCCGGTGTTAATCCATCAACAAAATCGGTGTAACCTTCAATATTCGAATATTTCATGACAATGGGGACCATACACCATTCTTCATTATCGTCGGGCAAAACCCATGCTCCGGTGTACTTTCCGTAGGTCGATTCGCCAATCTGAATAACATTCATATACGGAGCAAGTCCAATCATCACCAATTCACATGCAGAAGCAGTACCTGAAGTCGTCAAAAAATACACGTTCGTCATGTTGATATTGGTCGCATTCTCCGGGAACGTGAATGTCAAATAGTCGTCATAACGGCTACTACTTTCCAAATAAGCTTGCATGTCGGAATTGTAATTCATTTTCACGAGCGTACTCCCTGCGCTCACAACAGAAGCGGGTGCAATAGCCGCTGCCAAATAAGTGGCCGCGTCAATTTCACCTCCCGGGTTATAGCGAAAATCCACAACAAGATCAGTTACTCCGGAAGTTTTAAACTCAGTGAAAATATTGTCGAGTGTGGTTAAAAACTTATCATCATCGCCTGCCACGAATTCAACGTAAACTAAATAACCAACGCTTTTCCCGTCTACGTCTAAAACAGTGTGGTAAATCGACGGATCAGTGGTCGTTTGCTTGGCTACCAGCGAATATGATTTTCCGTTGAGCACCAATGCCCCACTAGTGATATCGGCCAACTGCACACTGTAAGCATCATCGGTGTACAAATCGGTGTAATTATCCAACGTAATGGTTTGGTTATTCAACTTCAAAATAATGTCCCCCCGCAGCAATCCTGCCTCCTCGGCAGCCGATCCGGGATAGACATAATTAACAAAGAAACAAATCGCTGTTTGCGCTTCAGAGGTCCAGGTTGGCGTTGCATCGAAACCCATAACATACTGGCTTCCGCTAAATTCCGCAGCCAACGACGCGTAATCGTCCGTTATCCACGACCACTTATCTTCTGTTGTGTAAAGCAGTTGATCGAAGTAATCGAACGAGTCGGCTTCCTTGGTCTCGTCAATATCCGGAAGTTTGGTATTCCAGTAATAATAGAGTTCCATGTTTTCCTTAATCCACTGGTTGATGGCCAACGTTTCGCTGCTAACGGATTCTTCTGTTGTCTCTGTGTCAACAATGGTCTCCTCATCCTTCGAGCAGGAAGACCAAATTGCAAGGCAAAATGCCATGCAAAAAATATGGTATGCTAGTTTTTTCATTCTTTCCGATTTTTAGATGGTAACGCTATTCGTTCCTGTTTATTTTACAAGATGAACTATTATTCCGATTCAGTTTCTAATTGAGCTAAGATGAACGATTATGCAAGTGCTCTCAACCTCCGTTGGTTAAATAGGTTACTTCTTTAAAATGATACTCGTTCAGGATCCCTCCTTCTTCCTCCACTTTTAACTGACCGATTTCGTTCACCCCTATAATCTGCCCTTTGTAGGTATGGTTCTTATCGTTATACCAATGCCATTCGTTCAACTGGTACAATTTCGATACAAACTGACGGTTAATCTCTTCAGCCTCCCCGTCCACAAGTCGCCGGTAATAATAATCAATTTGTTTCAACAAAGCCTTAATCAATTCCAGTAAATCATACTGTTCACCGGTCAGTTGGCTTAATGAAACCGGGTTTGGAGCATCAGAGCGAAATTTAACCTGATTGATATTCAGACCGATTCCAATAATTGATTGGCATATTTGGTCGTTCATAATCCCATTTTCGATCAAAATACCGCAGATTTTCCGATCATCAACATAGATGTCGTTTGGCCATTTGATTTTTACATGATCAACGAATGGCGTAAGAAAGCTCTCGATGCCAAGGCAAACAACCTTCGATAACAGATATGTTTTTTCGATTGGTAAAAAATTTGGTCGAATAAAAATGGAGAAAGTCAGGTTTTTCCCAGGCTCACTTTCCCATTTATTCGCCAGGTGTCCACGCCCTGCAGATTGGTCGTCTGCCAAAAAGACAGTACCCTCTTCTACTTCATTTTCACGCACTTGGTCGGTGGCATAGTTATTGGTACTTGCCACCCGTTCAAGCAGCACAACGGTTTTGCCGATGATTTGAGAATTCATTTTCATGATTTTTAACAAAATAGATAAAACTATTTTTTTAATTTTCAGGTTATTACCCAAGGCAGTTAAAAACACCAAAATAAGCGAAAAAATTTATCTTTGTATTTCTAATAAATATTTATGACTAAAACACAGGCAGAGAATGACAGTGAAAGTCTATTAAACGCGGTTATTGAAGGCATCGATCGAAAAAAAGGCCTGGACATCGTAAAGATTGACTTAACAAAAATAAATCACTCAGAATGTAATTATTTCATCATATGCCACGGCAATTCAAATACCCATGTGGATGCCATTGCCCATTCTGTTGAAGAAACAGTTGAAGAAATGGTCGGTGAGCGAGCCTGGCACAAGGACGGTTATAAAAATTCATTGTGGATTTTGCTGGATTACGCGGATATCATGGTCCACGTTTTTCAACACGATTCCCGCAATTTCTACGACCTTGAAAATCTTTGGGCAGATGCAATAATTGAGGAAATAAAACCAGAAAACAAGTAACAAATGACTGATAAGAAAACAAATAAAAGCAAACAACGTCCTAACCTTGGAAATTTCGGCGGCAACGGAAAAACGCCAAAATTCAATCCCTACTGGATTTATGGGATTGTTATTGTTCTTTTTCTTGCCGTACAATACTTTAGCTTCGGCGGAGGCCCGGTTGAAACGAATTGGCAGGATGTAAAAAACACGATGGTAAAAGACCACGACATTGCGAAAATTGTTGTGGTAAACCGCGAAGAAGCGCAAATTTACCTAAAAGAGAACAGCTACGGCAAATATGCGGACAAGCTGAACAACGGATTTAACGCGCCTGCAGAAATTGGCCCTCACTATTATTTCACAATTGGCTCAGTCGATACGTTTGAGGAAAATTTACGAAATGCGCAGTCTGAGTTCTCAGAGTCGGATAAAATCTCAATTGAATATAAAACGGTACACAACTACTTCGGTGAAATACTGAGTTGGATCTTTCCATTCCTCCTGATTATTGGTATTTGGTGGTGGATCTTCCGCCGCATGAGCAAAGGTACCGGAGGCGGAGGTGGCGCGGGCAACATTTTCAGTGTTGGTAAGTCGCAGGCAAAAGTGTTCGACAAAGACTCTCGTGTAAACACAACTTTTAAAGATGTTGCCGGTTTGTCGGAAGCCAAACAGGAAGTTGAAGAGATCGTTGAGTTTTTAAGAAACCCGTCGAAATACACCAAATTGGGTGGTAAAATTCCGAAAGGAGCATTGCTGGTAGGCCCTCCGGGAACCGGAAAAACCCTTCTGGCGAAGGCTGTTGCCGGCGAAGCGAATGTTCCGTTTTTCTCCATGTCGGGTTCCGACTTTGTAGAAATGTTTGTTGGTGTAGGAGCCTCGCGTGTTCGCGACCTTTTCAAACAAGCTAAAGAAAAGTCGCCGTGCATTGTGTTTATTGATGAGATTGATGCCATCGGTCGTGCCCGGGGGAAAAACCCCAACATGGGATCGAACGATGAACGCGAAAATACCCTGAACCAGTTGTTGACTGAAATGGATGGTTTCGACACCAACTCGGGTGTGATTATTCTGGCTGCAACCAACCGAGCCGACATTCTCGACCGCGCATTGATGCGTGCCGGACGTTTCGACCGTCAGATTCATGTTGAATTGCCCGACCTGAATGAACGCCGCGACATATTTAAAGTCCACCTGCGTCCATTGAAATTGTCTGATGAAGTTGAAGTGAACTTCCTTTCGAAACAGACGCCTGGTTTCTCGGGAGCCGACATTGCTAACGTTTGTAACGAAGCAGCGTTAATCGCAGCACGAAACAATCACGAAAAAGTAGCGAAACAAGACTTCCTAGATGCTGTTGACCGAATCATCGGTGGTTTAGAAAAGAAAAATAAAATCATTTCTAAAGATGAGAAAAGACGGATCGCCTACCACGAAGCCGGACACGCCACCATTAGTTGGTTGCTGGAACATGCACACCCCTTGGTGAAAGTCACGATTGTTCCCCGAGGTAAAGCGTTGGGCGCTGCCTGGTACCTGCCCGAAGAACGCTCGATTACAACCAAAGAGCAATTGCTGGACGAAATGTGTTCGACCCTTGGAGGACGCGCCGCTGAACAATTGACATTTGGAAATATCTCGTCAGGAGCTCAAAACGATCTGGAGAAGGTAACCAAAACGGCTTATGCCATGATCAGTATTTATGGGATGAGCGATAAAGTTGGAAACTTCAGCTATTACGATTCAACGGGTCAAAGTGACTTCGGGTTCACCAAACCATATAGCGAAAAAACAGCCGAGCTAATTGACGCTGAAGCCAAAGCGATGATCGACGAACAATATCAGAGAGCGCTAAACGTATTGAAAGAAGCTGCTGACGGACACAACCAGCTAGCAGAGAAGCTACTCGAAAAAGAAGTGATTTTCGGAGAAGATTTAGAACAGATATTTGGCAAACGTCCGTGGCAGAAAGAGGAGCCTCTCGGAAACGGGAATGAGACAGCGCCTGCCGCATTGAGCGACAAGGAGAACGACGCCATTGTTACCGAGAAAACGGAATAAACTACGCGATATGACCTCCAGGGAAAATATTTTAGGCCGCTTAACGGAAGCCAGGGAAAGACGTCCGCAAGGAACAACCCGAGAACCTGATTTGTCTGCGCCAATCTATCATGAACCCAAGGGTAGCCTGGCCGACTGGTTTCAGGAAAACCTTGAACTGGTAGCCGGAACTGTTTATCGCCCGAAGAATCTCACTGAAGCTACCGAGCTAATCGCGGAACTTCAGCCTAAAGAAAACTGGGAACGCGTGTTTTGCGCCGACCCAAAACTTCAAGCGGCTTTAAACGGAAAAGTCACGTACCAAAAAGAGGTCGCTGATTTCCCTGAACTTCAGGTGGGCATTACCCCTTGCGAGTTTCTGGTTGCCCATTTAGGTTCAGTCATGATTAGTTCAGCCGGTGCTTCGGGTCGCCGCTTGCATGTTTTCCCCGAAACACATATTGTAGTTGCGCACCAACGTCAGTTGGTGAAATTCCTCGATGACGCGATGGAAGCCATACAAGCGAAATATCACGGAAGTTTACCAAGCTCGATTACCAACATAACCGGTCCGAGCCGAACTGCCGATATTGAGAAAACATTGGTGATGGGGATGCATGGCCCCAAAAAGTTGATCGTAATGTTATGCGATGAACCATTTTAAAAACCGAAATGGAAAAAGAATTTAAGTTGGTTTTAACAACGTCCGATCGTTTTCAGGCGGAAATTGCGCAGGAAATTTTATCGGATAACGATATTCATTGTGTGGTGATGAACCAACAAGACTCGGTCATTCCATCAATCGGAGAGATTGAAATTTATGTATATGAAAATGATCTGGAGCTCGCTCTGGACATCCTCAAAAAGTTGAAGAATTGAAAAATTTGTTGATCCGATCAATCACCGGAGTTATTTTTGTTGCTGTTATGCTTGCCGGCTTATTTGGGGGCGAATACACCTTTGGGCTGCTTTTTGGAGCCATTCTGTTGGGCACACTTCACGAGTTTTTCAATATCACCAGTTCGTTGGGATTCAAACCTCACCGGTTTATTGCCTCGTTAACAGGCGGATTGATCTTTGTGTTGAGCTTTCTTATTAGCTCTGGCCGAATTGGTCCGCTGTGGTTCTTCAGCATCTTTCCGTTCGTTTTAATCACCTTTGCCAACGAATTGTTTGCTAATAAAAAGCATCCGCTTCAAAATATCGCCATTAGCCTTGCCGCTTTAATTTACTCCGCCGTACCGCTCAGCCTAAGCAACTACCTGGTATTTTCGAAACTAGATGGGAATTATTCACCCCAGCTTTTTCTCGCCTTGTTGGTTATTATCTGGGTTTACGATTCCGGTGCTTATCTTTTTGGTGTAAGCTTTGGCAAACACCGTCTTTATGAACGAATTTCGCCGAAAAAATCGTGGGAAGGAGCAATTGGCGGAACCGCTGCGGCTGTGGCAGTTTCGGCTTTAATAGCCAATTATATCCCGCAAATAGCGCTGACACACTGGCTTATTCTCTCGTTTTTGATCGTGTTTGCCGCCACTTTGGGCGATTTAACCGAATCGATGATCAAACGGCAATTTGGAGTAAAAGACAGCGGTACAATTTTCCCCGGACACGGTGGTATTTTAGATCGGTTCGACTCTCTTTTATTCGCCATTCCAGTATTTGTTTGCTATCTCGAAATCTTCATTTAACTTCTTTTCGTTTGTTTTCGGTTAGGGCAATGCAATTTTCCTTATTTTTGCACCGCCTATCAGTAGGAACGGTTCAGTAGATCGATCATTTGATTAATCTGCAGAAACGAACTCCACCCGATTGAGCGCAAACAGTAATTTTAACACATCAATTTCTCATGAAATTTCATCCGGCAGGAAATAAAATCATCCGTAACACCCTATTGATTGTAATCGCCACCAACATTATTGGCTGGCTGTTTATCAGTAATTCATGCTTCAGTAGCCTAATCACTCTGGCCAGTTTGGTCTTGTTGGTTTTGGTATTACAATTTTTCCGCTACCCTGACCGTCAGGTTAAGCTGAATCCGAAACACGTAATATCGCCTGCCGACGGCAAGGTTTGCGTGATTGAAGAAGCAGACGAAAAGCTTCATCTGAAAACGAAATGCCTGAAGGTTTCTATTTTTATGTCGCCATTAAATGTGCACATCAACTGGGTGCCCGTTCCGGGGAAAGTAACTTACTCTATGCATAAGGAAGGTGAGTTTTATGCTGCATTTAAGGATAAAGCCGCTGACGAGAATGAACGCTATTGCACCGCTTTTCAATTAGCCGACGGCCGCGAAATTATGGCTAATCAGGTAGCAGGAGCAATGGCCCGCCGAATTCTGAACTTCCTCAAAATTGGTCAAACAGTGACCCAGGATATGGAAATGGGTTTTATCCGTTTCGGATCGCGGGTTGACTTGTATTTGCCGCTTGACACCAAACTGAATGTGAAATTAGGCGATAAAGTTACCGGGTCGCAAACTATTATTGGAGAATTAAGCTAATGAGACCGATACGCGAGTTGTTTTACTGGGTTCCAAACTTTATCACCTCTCTGAATCTTGCTGCTGGAAGTTTGGCTGTTTTTTTAGGTATCCAGGGATATGTTGGAATAGCTGCCGCTTGTATTGTTTTGGCGTCTGTTTTCGATTTTATGGATGGTATGGCAGCCCGGCTGCTCGGTGCATATTCGGAAATTGGCAAACAACTCGACTCGCTGGCCGACCTTGTTTCATTCGGTTTGGCTCCCGCCGCCATTGCAACAAGTTTACTGCAACTAGCCATGTTTGGAACCATCCGTCCGCTACTCGAAATTGAAGCCAACTGGATGCAATGGTTTTTCTTGCTTTCAGCCTTAATGATTCCGATTGCCGGTGCCTTCCGCTTGGCAAAATTTAATTTGGACACTCGCCAAAGTGAAAATTTTCTGGGGCTTCCGATCCCAGCCAATGCGTTGTTTTATGCTTCGTTGGCGATGATCATCGAATGGGGATCGAATCGGGCAATTGAACACCTGATTCTAAATCGGTTTAATCTTCTTACAATCATCGTTATCATTTCCGGCCTGATGATCTCCGAAGTACCGATGTTTTCGTTAAAGTTTAAGAACCTTAACTGGCAGAAAAACCAGATTCGCTTCCTGTTTATAGCGTTTTGCATTGTCCTGGCCATTAGCCTGCAATTGTATGCCCTTCCGTTAATCATTTTAGCTTATATTGGAATTTCGGTGGTGCAAAAGCTGACGGCGTAATTAGTCTATTTTAAAGGCCTGATGCGGCTAACGCAAAGCACCATAAGTTGCCAGGAGTAGGTCTCCATTTTGAGCATTAATCCAGCTTGGCAGTTCAAATACGTTTCCCCCAAAAGCATAAAAAAAGCCTCGCACTCGCGAGGCTTTATTAATTGTTACTGTTCGTACTTCTTCTTCACGTGTTCGAACACATCCTTGTACTTTTTCACAACGTACAAAACCAGATAAAGCGACAACACGACGAGTGCCGGCAAGGTCATAAATGTTAATATCGATTTCCAATACATGGGTAATTGTTTTTTAGTATGAATGAGAATCTTCACCAATTTCTTTCGCATCAATCTTCTTGTTGTTCATAGCTTTCCAAAACCACCAAATATAAGCGATTACAAATGGTACAAACAACGAAACGTAACTCATTACAGTTAGTGTAAAGTGACTGGACGAGGCTTTTACGATGGTGAGCGACGACTGCAGGTCGGCAACCGAGGGATAAAAGGCAGTATTGTTAAAACCGGCAATTAGGAACAACATCCAAACGACAAGCACCGTTCCTCCACCGGCAAACCAAATTCCGCCCTGGCTGGCTTTCAGTAATGTTGAGCCGATTCCCCAGAGTACACCAATTACCCCTGTGAGTAAAAGCAAGGTCACTACCGGCATCGCTAATAAATTGTGCAGGTATTTATAATCTTCCATGCTAACCACGCCCGTTGTCGGGTCATACGCAAAACCAGCTTTCAACAGCAAGGCGATCAGGAAATAAAGGAAGAACACCAGAAACGGCACGGTATTGTAAAGCAATTGTTTTTTGCTGCGCTCATAGATATTTGCATCGTCAACCGAATTGATGAAATATAGCGCACCGAGCACCCGTGCCAGAAAAAACACGGCCAATCCAAGCGCTACGTTGTGAAAAGTCAGCACAGCCTCCAAACCACGATAAGGTGTTTCCCACTGCACATTGTTCATCTCGTTCAAACTAAACATGGCTCCGTTGAAGAATGTACCAACCGCTGTTCCAACTAAAATTGTTCCGAACGCGCCGTTCAGAATCAGGAAAATTTCGTAGGTGCGGGCGCCCAAAAAGTTGGAAGGTTTTTTCCGATACTCGTACGAAACCGCCTGAATGACAAAGAAAAACAGGATTGCCATCCACACCCAGTAAGCTCCGCCAAACGAGGTGGCATAAAACAAAGGAAAGGAAGCAAAGAAGGCACCTCCAAAAGTGACCAGAGTGGTAAAGGTGAATTCCCATTTTCGCCCCAAGGTATTCACAAGCAGAGAACGTTCTGTCGCGTTTTTTCCGATTGAGTAAATGAGTGTTTGCCCGCCCTGCACAAAAGTCAGAAACACAAACAAAGCCCCCAGTAGCGACACAATCACCCACCAGTATTGCTGTAAAGCTAAATGTGATAAACTTTCAAACATTAGTTGTGCCCTCCTTCTTCTTTAATTTGTGGTCCGATTTTAATCTGCCGCATCATGATTTTAATTTCAGCAATGAGCAAGATGGTGAATATGGCTGCAAACAACCAGAAAGTGACCTGCACCGCACTGGTACTGATTTTCGTCACAGCAGCCATGGTCGGCATTAAATCCTGAATCACCCAGGGCTGACGACCAACTTCGGCGACAATCCAACCGCATTGAGATGCAATATAAGCCATCGGGATGGTCCAAATGGCCAATCGCAAAAACAGGCGATGCTTTTCCAGCTTCCCTTTGATTACAAAAAAGAAAGAAAGGAAGAAGAACAGAATAAAATACATTCCAAATACCACCATGATATGGAAACTGTAGAATGACAAAGGCACACTCGGAATCAGAACATTCGGATCGGTGATATAGCCGTACCCAAAATATTTAAAATAGTTCTCCTGAAAATCTTTCGATTGAAACTCTGTTTTTATCGTCTCAGCCAGCTCATCGTTTCCAGCCTTTTTAGCGTCTTTAAATTCCTTCAATTTTAAGATGGCCGTTTTTCCGCGTTCAATCTTTTCTTTTGCCGACATAATTCCGTATTGCTCATTCCCGTTGATCAAATCATTGATCCCCGGCACAAAAGCATTCCAATCCATGTAAGCCATATAGGAAAGGATATTTGGAATTTCCAGTTTCATGTTGAAGTTCATCAGATTCTCATTCGACTCGTCCTTCTCGGTAGTCGACATCACTCCCAAGGCAATCAAACCGGCACCTTCACTCCCATTGTACAGGCCCTCGAAAGCGGCAAATTTCATGGGTTGGTTTTGAGCGATGTTCCGCGCTGAGGTATCGCCGGTAAAAACAACATAGATTGAAGAAACGAAGCCGAAAACAGCAGCAATAACAATGCTTTTCCGAGCGAATACAATTTCGCGTTTCTTTAGAATAAACCAGGATGAAATACCAATGACAAAAATAGCGGCCAATACAAAGCCTGAGGAAGTGGTATGCAGAAACTTATCGACAGCCATTGGAGAGAACAAAACTTCCCAAAAACTCACCATTTCGTTACGAGCCGTTTCCGGATTGAATTGCATCCCAACCGGATTTTGCATCCATGCATTGGCAACCAAAATCCACAGAGCCGACAAGTTAGCCCCGATAGCTGTTAGCCAAGTGGCTGTTAAGTGCGTTTTCTTGCTCACTTTATTCCACCCAAAAAACATGATGGCAATAAACGTCGACTCCATAAAAAAGGCCAGTATTCCTTCGATGGCTAATGGCGCTCCGAAAATATCGCCCACAAACCACGAGTAATTGGACCAATTGGTGCCAAACTCAAATTCGAGAATAATCCCTGTGGCTACTCCGATCGCAAAGTTAATTCCGAACAAGGTCATCCAAAACTTCGTAATTTTTTTCCATTCAGGATTTCCGGTCCTCACATAGATTGTTTCCATCATCGCAATAATGAAACTCAACCCAAGTGTAAGCGGCACGAATATCCAGTGATACATGGCCGTGAGAGCAAATTGTGCCCTCGACCAGTTTACCAGTGATACATCAATAGCTTCTAACATCGTGTTTATTTAGTGTTTGTTAAATTATCAAGTACATGTTCACTGCGTTGTTCGTCTGTCTCGAAATTTGTTTTCAGGAAATTTGGGAAGAAAAACATTTTCAACACAAAAAACATAATAAACAATTTTAACAGAATAACAATCCAGACCTGTTTCCCCCAACCGCTCATGTTTTTAAATCCTTCGACATAAAAACGCCAGACTCTCGAAAATACATTTTGCTTGCTCATCTTATCCATCCTGGATCCCTTTTATTTTTAACCAACAAAGAACTGAAACAACAATAGCTACACATTGTTGACCGTCCTAAAAATAGGATTTTTTCATCTTATTATCGACCACGCAGTCAATTTGCTGACAACAAAACTCTTAAATAAAAGAGAAGTTGACGAACTTTTCTCGAAAAAAATCGCCTCCTATCGTATTGAACTTTTGCTCTGTTTTATTTGATTGAAAAATCCGGGGCATGACAGATGCAAAAAAATAGTTTTTCAGCCAGCGTATATTCAACAAATCCCAAAAGGATCTGTTATTTTCACAAAACTAAGAATCCGGAGCGAATCAAACATGACTGAAGGAAAAATAAATGAGCAACAAAACTGCATTCACTGTGGTGACAGTTGTGGTAAGCACCCTATAATCTGGGAGGGAAAACCATTCTGTTGCTCAGGTTGCCTGACCGTTTACCAATTGCTAAACACCAATAAGATGGGGCAATATTATGAGATTCAGCAAATGCCCGGAATCAAAATCACAACTGATCAACAACCGCACAACGAAAAGTTTAATTTTCTCGATTTGCCCGAAATCAGAGATAAGTTGCTCGACTTTAGTGAGGGAAATACATCGAAAGTTCGGCTATACATCCCCGGCATTCACTGCGCATCGTGTATTTGGTTGCTTGAAAACTTGCACACATTGCATCCGGGGGTAGTCCAATCATCAGTCAACTTTCCGAAAAAGGAAGTCAGCATCACGTTTAAACATGAAACGATCAGCTTACGGCAACTGGTCGAATTGCTTTCAGCCATCCACTATGTTCCAGAAATCAACCTGAAGGACGAATCCGGAAGTCAAACCACAAAGGCAAGTCGCACCCTTCTGTTGAAAGTTGGAATTGCCGGGTTTAGTTTCCTGAATGCAATGATTTACCACTTTCCACAATATCTTCCGGGAGGGAACGAACTGGAGAGCGAATTTCGTGCTTTGTTCGGATGGTTAAGTTTTGGATTGAGTATTCCGGTTCTTTTCTATTGTGCAAACGACTACTTTATATCGGCCTGGAAAAGCCTGAGAAAGAAAATTATCAGCATCGACCTCCCGATCGCACTTGGATTAGTCACGTTATTCGGTCAAAGCACCATTGAACTGCTTGGCAACAGCGGAATTGGCTATTTCGATTCGCTTACCGGCCTGGTTTTCTTCCTTTTAATTGGGAAATGGTATCAGGGAATTACCTACGAAGCTCTCGCTTTCGAGCGAAACTACAAGTCTTATTTCCCGGTTGCTGTAACCAGATTGAGCGACACGGGCAAGGAGACCATCCCCTTGGAAAAACTGCAGGCCGGCGATCGGATTCTGGTTCGCAATCAAGAGCTGATTCCTGCCGATGCGACCGTCGTTGCCGGGCAGGGAAATATTGACTACAGCTTTGTTACGGGCGAATCGCTACCGGTGTCGAAGCAAACCGGCGACTTTGTTTTTGCCGGCGGACGACAATCAGGCAGTGCCATTGAACTGCTGATCCAGAAAGAAGTTGAGCAAAGCTACCTGACTCAATTGTGGAATCAGAATCACAATGAAAAGACCGACACAAAACTTTCCGGAATCGTTCAGCAGGTCAGCCAATATTTTACCCTGATCATTATAACCATTGCCGTGAGCGCGGCTATCTTCTGGCAATTTACCGACAGCTCAAAAGCCATCTTCGCGTTCACTTCGGTGCTAATTATAGCCTGTCCGTGTGCCCTGGCGCTTACCATTCCGTTTACCTTTGGCAGCACCATGCGTCAATTCGGCCGCAATGGGTTCTACCTGAAAAATGCTGATGTAATTGAGAAGCTTTACAACATCACTACCGTCGTTTTCGATAAAACAGGCACAATCACTCATGCCGATTCATCACGAATCCAGTTTGAGGGCGAGCAACTCACCGCGGAACAAATCAAGCTGATTCGGTCTCTGGCCAAACATTCGAGCCACCCTCTCAGTAAAACCCTATTCAACCAGCTTGACGAAGACGGGATTTACGAGGTGACTGACTATACCGAAATCCCATCGCTTGGAGTGAGTGGAATCGTGAACGGACTGCGCGTCAACTTGGGATCGAGGTTTTTTGTTACCGGGCAAAAGCGCGGGCAGGAAGATTTGAAAACGCAGGTTTGGGTTTACATTGGCTCCAGCGTTTTGGGGCATTTCCAGTTTGAGAACCGCTATCGCGCGGGCTTAAACGAAACGATTGACGAACTAAGCCGCCATTTCGATTTGCACCTGATTAGTGGCGACAACGAATCGGAGCGTGAAAACTTAACCCCCCTGTTTAAAGAACAGGCCCGGCTAAATTTTAACCAGTCGCCAAACGACAAGCTGAAATACATAAAAGCGCTGCAACAAGAAGGCCAACAAACGCTCATGATCGGCGATGGGTTAAACGATGCGGGCGCCCTTCGCGAGAGTAATGTAGGGCTGGTTATTGCCGACAACATATACAACTTTACGCCAGCCTGCGACGCTATTCTGCAAGCCGGGAAATTCGATCAACTCGATCGGTTCATTCGATTCACCCACACCAGCATGACAATTGTAAAACTGAGCTTTGGCATCTCGTTCCTGTACAACATCGTCGGGATTTCGTTTGCTGTTGCCGGAAATCTGTCGCCCATTATTGCGGCCATACTAATGCCTTTAAGCTCGGTTACCGTTGTCGCATTCGCAAGCTTTTCCGTGCGTATTGCAGCCAACAGAACTATGCTTTAAAATAGGCACCGTTCTTTTTATTATTTTTTTAGTTATCTTGACAACAATCGAAAAACAAGCTTGTTGTAAGGTGTAATTTGGCTGAATCCAAACAGCAGCCAAATGTAACCCGAAATCTTAACCTACTCAGAAATTCAGGATATGTCAGTACTATTTATCTTAGTCATTATCGGAATAATCGTGGCATCTCTTTTTCTGATTGCATTCATTTGGGCTGTTCGCTCCGGACAGTACGACGACACCTACACACCTTCCATTCGAATTTTATTTGACGACCATATTTCATCCTCAACAGAAGATGAACCCCAAGATGAGTTGAATTCGAAACCAAAATCTACCTGAAAAAACGATTTAATATGGAATTAGAGAAGTTTTTGTATGACAACAAAATTACCCGCAATTTTGCTGTGGCGACAGTTGTATGGGGAGTTGTAGGATTGTTGATGGGCTTGCTTGTTGCCCTGCAGATATTTATTCCGGCAATGAACTTCAACCTGGAGTTTACCACCTTTGGACGCACTCGCCCGTTACATACCAATGCCGCGATTTTTGCCTTTGTCGGGAACGCGATTTTTACCGCTGTTTATCATTCGATGCAGCGACTGTTAAAAACCCGGATGTACAGTGATTTGCTCGGTAAGATCCACTTCTGGGGCTGGCAGCTGATTATTGTAGCGGCGGCAGTTACCTTGCTGGCCGGATACACCGCCGGTAAGGAATATGCGGAACTTGAATGGCCAATCGACCTGGCAATCACCCTGATTTGGGTTGTATTTGGGATCAATATGTTTGGTACGTTGCTTGTTCGACGGACAAGCCACATCTATGTAGCCATCTGGTTTTATATTGCCACCTGGGTAACCGTTGCTGTTTTACACGTGGTCAATTCCATCCAAATTCCATACAGCCTTCTGAAATCATATCCGGTGTATGCCGGTGTGCAGGATGCGCTGGTTCAATGGTGGTACGGACACAATGCAGTGGCCTTTTTCCTCACCACGCCATTCCTTGGACTGATGTATTATTTTGTTCCGAAGGCAGCCAACCGGCCAATTTATTCCTATAAATTATCGATTGTGCATTTCTGGTCGCTCATTTTCATTTATATCTGGGCCGGCCCACACCACCTGTTATACACCTCGCTTCCCGACTGGCTTCAGGCTTTGGGCACCACCTTTTCAATTATGCTGATCGCACCAAGCTGGGGCGGTATGATTAATGGGCTGCTGACTTTGCGAGGAGCGTGGGACAACGTTCGTCGCGACCCAATTCTGAAGATGTTTGTAGTTGGTTTAACCGCCTATGGGATGGCGACTTTTGAAGGGCCCTTGTTATCGCTAAAAACAGTAAATGCCATAAGCCATTACACCGACTGGACCATTGGACACGTTCATATTGGAGCACTCGGATGGAATGGGTTGTTGACCTTCGGGATGCTCTACTGGCTGATACCGCGTTTGTACAATACGCAACTTTGGTCGGTTAAACTGGCCAACGTGCACTTTTGGCTGGCAACGCTGGCTATCATCTTCTATGCGGTTCCACTCTATATCGGCGGAATTACACAAGCCTTGATGTGGAAACAATTCACGCCCGATGGATTTCTGCTATACCCGAACTTTTTGGAAACAGTAACGCAACTCATTCCGATGTATGCGATCCGTGCATTTGGAGGTTCACTCTACGTCGTTGGTATGTTTCTGGCCGTATTCAACATTATAAAAACCGCGCAGGCCGGTAGTTTTGTGAAAGAAGAAGCGGCGGAAGCTCCGGCCTTAAAGAATCAGGATTTACCTAAGCAAGCTAACGAAAGCTGGCATGGCTTTTTGGAGCGAAAACCCATTCGCTTCCTGATTTTTGCCACGATCGCCATCTTGATTGGCGGCATTTTCGAGATCGTTCCAACCTACCTTGTAAAATCCAACATCCCCACAATCTCCAGTGTGCAACCATACACGCCACTGGAATTGCAAGGCCGCGACATCTACATCAAGGAAGGATGCTACAATTGCCACTCGCAAATGATTCGCCCTTTCCGCTCTGAAGTTGAACGCTATGGCGAATATTCCAAAGCCGGTGAGTTTGTGTACGACCATCCGTTCCAGTTTGGCTCGAAACGAACCGGCCCCGATCTGGCGCGTGAAGGTGTAAAAACCGGAAAAATTTACAAGCCAAACGCCTGGCACTACAACCACTTCATCGACCCGCAAAAGATGAATGAAGCATCCATTATGCCTCCATATCCGTGGCTTGCTGAAAAAGATATTGACCTTTCGTCGACCCCTGCCAAAATCCGGGTGATGAAAAAGCTTGGAGTTCCCTACCCCGATAACTATGAGCATCAGGCTAATGACGATCTGAAAGCACAAGCCGAAGAGATTGCTCAAAACCTTCGCGAGGCGGGAATTGAAACGGAAAGCACGAAAGAAATCATCGCCCTGATCGCTTACATGCAACGTCTGGGAACAGATATTACCACACCGGAAACTCAAAACGAATAAGGCTATGTGGAAAGAACAATTGAATAACATTCAAAACGTTGAGCAGTATGCCATTATCGGCTTTGCCATTTTCTTTGTCTTCTTCATTCTGATTACCATTCACACTGTGCGGATGGATAAAGAAAAGACCAAAAACTATGGCTACCTGCCTCTGGAAGATGATGACAAAAACCAAGTTGAACAGCAAAAATTCACCCTATGACAACGCACGATAAAACGAACAAAGAATACGACGATCAAACACAAATAAAATACATCGGCGGACACGATTACGACGGAATTCGCGAATTGGACAACCGTCTTCCACCCTGGCTGAAGTACTTGTTTTATTTAAGCATTGTGTTTGCGGCCGGATACCTGATGCTGGTTTTTGTGTTTAAAGACGATAGCATTCTACAGGAATTAGAATACAAAAAAGAAATGGCGGCGCTACAGCAGGTTGAAGAACAGCAAAAGGAGGCTGCTCCGGTGGTGGTGAAGGAACGGAGTCGGGAGGATATTCTGGCGGCCGGACAAGAAACATTCACTAAAATTTGCTCGGTGTGCCACGGGAAGTTTGCCGAAGGTCTGGTCGGTCCGAATATGGCTGATGAATACTGGATTCATGGAGGAAGTTTCGAGGATATGAAACGAGTTGTTCTGGAGGGAGTGATTGAAAAAGGAATGATTTCGTATAAGAATCAGCTTTCGAACCGGCAGATCGATGATGTCTTGATTTATATCCAGAGCTTGCAGGGAACAAATCCGCCAAACGCAAAAGCTGCTGAGGGCGATAAATATGTTCCTGAGGCGACTGCCGAGTAAATGAACACAAACATCCGACTTTTTCAAAAACCAATTCACCCTCTAATAAACCAAGCAAAATGGAACAGAGTCCCCAGCAGGGTGCCTTTCAGGATTTAACCTTCCGGGATCGCATGGCCACTGTTGACAAAGAAGGCAAACGGGTATGGATCTTCCCGAAAATGCCCAAAGGCAAGCTCACCAACTACCGTCGCATAGTTGCTTACTTGCTGTTGGCTTTTTTCTATTTGGCTCCGCATCTGAAAATGAATGGCGACCCACTGATTTTCCTGAACTTCGCGGAACGCCACTTTGTGTTTGTGGGACAGACTTTCTACCCGCAGGATTTTCATTTGCTAGTTCTGGCAATCATCAGCTTATTGGTTTTTGTGCTACTGTTCACCGTTGTTTTCGGCCGTATTTTCTGCGGCTGGATATGCCCGCAAACCGTTTTTATGGAGTTCTTGTATCGCCCCATCGAATACCTGATTGATGGGGATAGAAACAAACAGCGTGAGCTTGCCCGCCAAACCATGAGCCCGCTCAAATTGGCGAAACGCATCCTGAAACACAGCCTGTTCTTGCTCATTTCTTATGCAACTGCCTTAACCTTTCTTTCCTATATAATTGGCTGGGAGAGGGTTTGGCAACTAATGGCAGGCTGGCCATTCACCAACTTTGGTGGATTTTTCGCTACGATCGTTTTTACGGGTGCACACTACTTTGTTTTTGCCTGGTTCCGCGAGCAGGTATGCTCGCTGGTTTGTCCCTACGGACGTCTGCAAGGTGTTATGCTCGATCAGAACTCCATTGTTGTGGCATACGACTACCGACGAGGTGAACCCCGGGGACGCGGGAAAAACGAAGACAAAGGCGATTGTATCGACTGTAAACGCTGTGTTGATGTTTGCCCAACCGGTATCGACATTCGAAACGGAACGCAACTGGAATGTATTAATTGTACCGCTTGTATCGATGCGTGCAACTCGGTGATGTTTACGATAAACAAACCCAAAGGGCTGATTCGGTACGCCTCCGAAAGTTCAATTTCTGAAGGAAAGAAAAAGTTAATCAATGCCCGGGCGCTGGCTTATTCCGCTGTACTGGTCATTATGGTGGGAGTTGCCAGCTATGGATTCTTAACCCGCGAGCAGGTGGAAACAACAATTGTTCGCACTCAAGGAACATTATTTCAAGCTTTTGGCGACGAACAGTACAGCAACCTGTACGATCTTCAAATGATTAACAAGTCGGCAAACACGGTAAGCCCTGAATTGAGACTATTACAACCCGAAGGCGAATTAAAAATACCCGGCAACCCGTTAGAACTCAAAAAGGGCGAAGTACTTAAACGAAACCTGTTGATCATTCTGTCGCGCAAAAACATGGAAAGCTCCAATACCCATATCCTGATCGGAGTTTATCTGGACGGAAAAGAAATTGATCAGATAAGTTCCAGTTTCGTGGGTCCTAATTCACTTGACAATAAGCAGAAAGAGAAAAGATGAAGCCATTCAAATTTAATTGGGGAACCGGAATTATTATCGCCATGATAGTCATGATGAGCGGCATGCTTTACCTGGTGTATCTGGCAACCAGTCAGGATTACTTTCTGGTTGAAAAAGACTATTACCAGAAAGGTATAAACTACCAGGAACAGATCGACAAAATCAACAATACAAATTCGCTGCGCGAGAAGCCCCAATTAACACTTTCCGGCCAAGAACTGATGGTGCAGCTTCCGGCGTGGTTCAGTAAGAAAAACATTACCGGCAGTGTTTTCCTCTACAGCGCGGTAAATGACTTTATGGATCAAAAAATTACATTTACTCCCGACAGCCAATTGCAGCAAACAATCTCAGTAAGCCAAATTCCAGCGGGACAATACACTATTAAACTGGAATGGACAGCAAATAACACGCCCTATTATTGGGAACAAAAAATAACCCTAGAATGATAACCGATTGGATCACCCCATTAACCATTGGCCTCGTCGGCAGCTTCCACTGCATTGGCATGTGTGGCCCTATTGCGATTGCCCTTCCGTTAAAGGAGCACAATTGGCCGTCAAAAATTAGTGGTGCTCTGCTCTACAACACCGGACGCACACTAACTTATGCGGCAATGGGAGTTATTTTCGGACTATTGGGCCAAGGCATCCATCTGGCGGGGTTCCAGCAATGGACCTCAATCTTACTGGGAGTAGCACTGATCATAAGTGTCCTCTTCCCCTATTTTTTTAAGCAGAAACTGAATTGGGAGAATCTGGTTAGCGGGTACGCGGCAAGGCTAGTCAACAATCTGAGAAAGCTGTTTACAACCGGTTCCTATTCCTCCCTTTTCTTAATTGGATTATTGAACGGAATGCTGCCTTGCGGCCTAGTTTATGTGGCCATTGCCGGGGCAATCAATACCAGCGATTTGGTTAGCGGCGCAATATTCATGGCGCTATTCGGCCTGGGTACAATCCCCATGATGCTAACTGTTTCGCTAAGCGGAAATGCTGTCAGCAGCGGATTGCGCTCGAAGATGCGACGTGTAGTTCCGTATTTCGTTTTTCTGCTTGGAGTTTTATTTGTTCTAAGAGGTTTGTCGCTGGGAATCCCTTATGTAAGTCCCAAAGCTGAGAAACTGGAATTGCACAGCGAGCAACAAACTGAAGGCAGTTGTTGCCATTAATTTCGGAAGATATCAAAACGAATTAATACCTTTAAAAACACAATCAATACAACCGAAAGCTAATTTCAACACAAGAAACCATGGAATTTGAAAAAAAAGTCACTTTTATTACTTCTGTGCTAAACATTCAACATACTTTTTGGTTTTTTATTTTGAAATTTAGATGCGGTTGGATGAACTAAAAAAACCATAACCCTTTATGAATGAAATTAAACTGTTATGCTCTAAACTAGTACTCGGAATTGCATTGCTTTTACTGTTAACTCCTTCTTATGGACAAACACTGCCCTTCGATGGATCGGCAAATGATCTGGAGATTGGAGTGGTTGAGCATTTGGACGAATTCATTCCGACGGACATTTACCTGATCGATGAAGATTCGCTAGAAGTTGTATTGACAGACTTGATCGACAAACCCACTGTTCTGAATTTCGTCTACTATCGGTGTCCGGGAATTTGCAGTCCGCTTATGGAAGGGCTGGCCGAAGTAATGGACAAATCTGATTTGGTAGCTGGAGTTGATTACCAGGTTTTAACCATCAGCTTCGACCCATCAGAAACCATCGATTTGGGAATCCGCAAAAAAAGCAACTACCTCAACCTGGTCAGCAAGAAAGATGAAATTGCCAAAGGCTGGCACTTTTTTGTATCCGACAGCGCCAGCATTGCCCGCGGCACGAATGCCGTTGGATTTAAATACAAGCGGCAGGGGAACGACTTTCTCCATGCGGCGTCGGTAGTTGTTGTGAGTCCTGAAGGGAAAATTACACGGTACTTAAACGGGCTTTATTTTCTGCCTTTCGAATTTAAAATGGCCATTATTGAAGCCGGAAAAGGGCAATCAGGGCCAACGATCAATAAGATCCTTCAGTTTTGTTATTCATACGACCCCGAAGGACAGACTTATGTATTAAACGTGACCAAGGTGTCAGGGACATTGATCCTGTTTATTGCTCTTATATTGTTCCTTTTCTTGATTTTCAAACCAAAGAAGAAATAACAAACAACTATACCTATGCAAGCAAGCTCTCACATACCCCACGACGTAAATTATCTGGAATATCAAGGGAGATACAAAGGGATACTGGGCTGGATTTTGTCCACCGACCACAAGCGTATCGCCCTGTTGTACTTATACTCCATGATGACCATGTTTTTTATCGGCGTTTGTCTGGGGTTAGCAATGAAACTGGAATTGATTGCACCGGGAAAAACCATCATGGGTGCACAAGACTACAACGCTGTGTTCACGGTACACGGGGTAATCATGATTTTTATGATTGTAGTGCCCGGATTACCGGCTGTTTTTGGGAACTTCCTCCTTCCGATTATGATTGGAGCAAAAGATGTCGCTTTCCCGAAACTAAACCTTTTTTCGTGGTATCTGTACATTGCCGGAGCGGTTTTGGTGATTACCTCAGTGTTGTTTGGCGACGGGTCGCCGGACACCGGTTGGACCTTCTACGCGCCTTACAGTTTTAAAACCGGGACAAACATGCTGCCGGCTATTTTCGGAGCCTTTGTACTCGGGTTTTCATCAATCGTGACTGGTCTTAACTTTATTGTGACCATACACCGCATGCGCGCACCGGGGATGACCTGGACTAAAATGCCCCTTTTCCCCTGGTCGCTATATGGAACAGCCTGGATTCAGCTATTGGCAACACCGGTTGTCGGCATCACACTGGTACTGGTGTCGCTCGAACGCCTATTTGGTATTGGCATTTTCGATCCGGCTCTGGGAGGCGACCCAATCCTATATCAACACTTATTTTGGATTTACTCACATCCAGCCGTTTACATCATGATTCTGCCGGCCATGGGAGCAATTTCAGAAGTTATTCCGACCTTTTCACAGAAACACATATTTGGCTACAAAGCGATTGTTGTTTCAACTTTGGCTATTGCTTTTGTCGGCTATTTTGTGTGGGGACATCATATGTTTACCTCCGGAATGAGCGGTACGGCACAATATACCTTTTCTATTTTAACCTTTCTGGTTGCGATACCCAGCGCAATTAAAGTCTTCAATTGGATCTCGACCATGTACAAAGGGTCGATTAATGTTGAGACTCCGTTCTACTGGGCGGCATCCTTTATCTTTGTTTTTATGATTGGCGGCTTATCCGGATTAGTGCTGGGAGCATTAGCTACCGATGTTTATGTACACGATACCGCTTTTGTTGTAGCTCATTTCCACTTCATCGTTTTTGGAGGAGTAGGTTACGCTTTTTTCGCTGCCATCCACTACTGGTTTCCAAAAATGTATGGACGAATGTATGATAAAACCTGGGCCAATGTCGGCTGGATCTTCTTCACCATCGGATTTTTGGCTCTGTACTCTCCCATGTTCTATTTGGGAATGCAGGGCATGCCGCGTCGATACTACGATTATCTGGAACAATTCCATTCAGCCAATATTCTTTCAACGTTAGGATCCTGGGTAATGACCTTTGGCTTGGCCATCGTGGTCATAAACCTTTTCCGATCAGCCAAAAGCGGACCAATTGCTCCGGAAAACCCATGGAATGGCAAAACACTGGAATGGACAGTTCCATCGCCTCCTCCGCTTGAAAACTTTGATACGATTCCGGTTTATGGGGAGAAAGACGGACCTTACGAATACTAAAACCAATACCTATGTCACAAGTTATTCAGCACGATGAACACTACGATGCAGAAGGGTCTAAAATAGGGATGTGGCTCTTTATTTTCACTGAACTTTTATTGTTTGGTGGTCTTTTTATCATCTACTCGGTTTACCGGTTTATGAATCAGGACGCCTTTCAACTGGCAGCCGAAGAGTTAAATGTTACGGTCGGAAGTATCAACACGATTATCCTGCTGGTTAGTAGCATGACAATCGCCATGTCGACATCGGCTCTGCAAAAAGGGCAAAAAGGCACAACCATCTTCCTACTTGAAGTCACCTTTATTTTGGCGTTAATTTTCCTTGTAAATAAGTACTTCGAGTGGGGAATCAAGTTTGAACACGGAATATTCCCCGGCTCGGAACAGATGCTGAACACCATGAGTCAAGGCGAAATACTGTTTTTTGGTCTGTACTTCGTAATGACTGGGTTGCATGCACTACACATTGTTGTTGGGATGACAATTATAGGAGTTACCTTGGCGAAAGTGACCAAAGGAACGGTTCATGCCGAACGCTCCGCATTGCTGGAAAATACGGGTTTATACTGGCACTTGGTGGATCTGATCTGGATCTTCCTGTTCCCACTGTTTTACCTGATTCACTAATCCTCCAAATTAAGGAAGTATGCAAAACGAAAAACATCATATCGTACCGTATCGCACCTATTTCATCATTCTGGCCGCATTAATCGTGTTTACTTTTCTCTCGATTGAGCTAACATCGATTGAACTGGGTAGCCTAACGGTTGCAGCAGCGTTGGTTTTCGCATCGCTAAAATCGTACCTGGTGCTAACTTATTTTATGCACCTAAAGTTCGACCAACCATATATCCGAATTATGGTCGGATTTGTCTTCCTGATTTTTTTAGCTGTTATTATCATTACCTTTCTTGACTACTCTTTCAGATAAGAACTATGTATATACTAGCATCAACACAAGCCTCTAATTTTGTTTCCGGAGTCGATCGGGCCTTCCTGGTCATCCTTGGAATCTGCTTTGTTTTCCTGATCGGTTTAACGGTGACGATGATTTATTTCATTTATCGGTATGATAAGAAACGGAATCCACAGGCAACCCAAATTAAGGGTAGTACTACCCTCGAAATCGTGTGGACGGTAATTCCCGTCATTTTGGTTCTCGTGATGTTCTACTATGGTTGGGCCGGATGGAAACCGATGAAATCGGCTCCTGATGACAGTTTTGAAATTGATGTAATCGCCCGGATGTGGAACTTCACCTTTCAATATGAAAACGGCAAAAAAACCGACACCCTATTTGTACCAATGGACAAACCGGTTAAGCTTAATATGGTTTCGCTCGATGTTGTTCACTCGTTATATATTCCGGCTTTTAGAGTAAAAGAAGACGTGGTTCCCGGTCGCGAAAAATTTATGTGGTTTATCCCGCAAAAGGAAGGTATCTTCGATTTATTTTGTACCGAATATTGTGGATTGAGCCATTCTTACATGATTAATTCCGTGAAGGTAGTCCCTCAGAATGAATTCGATAAATGGTACACCGACACGACCGCTACGGTTGCTTCTGCAGCTATTGATTCTCCCTCAGCGGCCGGAAAACGCATCATGACCAACATTGGGTGCTTTGCCTGCCACACGATTGATGGGAATAAATTGGTTGGCCCAACATTTAAAGGGCTATATGGTCACGAAGCAAGAATAAAAGTGGGAGGCGACATCAAAACAGTAATTGCCGATGATGAGTACATAAAAAAAGCAATTCTAGATCCAAATTCGGAAATTGTGGAAGGCTATAATAAAGGATTTATGCAGTCGTACCAAGGACAACTCACCGACACTGAAATCAATCAGATTATCGAATATCTTAAGACAATAAAGTGAGTAAAACCAGCATCGGCTCTTTTATCCGGATTATTCTGCAATTGGGCAAGGCCCGAATTTCGCTCCCCGTTGCCCTATCGGCCTTAACCGGCTACGCATTGCATTCGGGAACTATTGGTATCGGAGGACTTTACTTAATGCTCGGCGTATTTTTGGTATCGTGCAGCTCCAGTGCAATCAATCACTGGCAGGAACACGATACAGATGCATTGATGCCACGAACTCAAAAAAGACCCATTCCATCAGGTCAGATCTCCCCGGCTTTTGCCCTCTGGGTTGCTGTAGCCTACTTTGTGAGTGGGAGTGTTGTTCTGCTGTTGCATTTCCCAACCGTGGCCTGGATTGCAGCCGGCCTAACCCTCATGTCGTACAATGCTTTTTATACCCCTTTAAAAAAGATTACAGCATTCGCAGTCGTTCCCGGCTCGCTGGTTGGGGCGCTCCCACCTTACATTGGCTGGCTGGCCGACAATGGTTCACTGGGCAGCCCATTGATTTTCATGGTCGCAACCTTCTTTTTCATCGGGCAAATCCCTCATTTCTGGCTGCTCTTGCTGATGTTCGGCAAAGAATATCGTTTGGCGGGCTATCCCAGCCTAAACGACATTTTTAGCGACAGCCAAATTAAACGATTAAGCTATTCGTGGATTCTGGCGACAATTGCCGCCGCATTATTGATTGCCCTGAAAGTTCTCATTGGCCGAACCACCTTATTCATCCTGATCTTTTACATTTTTTACCTGCTTTTTTCTCTTTCCATCGAAATATTTGTAAAGAAGAACTTACAGGTACGCCCAACTTTTTTCAAATTAAATTTCCTGTATCTGTTTATGATGGTCGCGCTGATCGTTGACAGTTTGTTCCATCGTCCTTAAACATTCCTCCCCAATAGCCCGTATTTTTCATTGAACGATCCGAATTATTATCTAAATTGCTATAAAATTATGAAAAAACCACGCGTCATGTTTCTAACAGGAATTATTACCGGAATTCTAATTAGTATGGCCATTGTATATCTTATGGCTCCCAAACTAATGTTTACGGTTAGTGAAAGTCAGTACGACTTTGAAACGACTAAAACGATGATTGAAGAATCAACGAAGAACAACCAGTGGAGTATGCCCCACCAATACAATCTTCAGGCAACGATGGAGAAACACGGATTCAATGTAGAACCAGTTACGGTTTTCTCGATTTGCAAGCCCGATATTGCCATTAAAATATTGGGAGACGATACCAACAAACACATATCTGCCATGATGCCGTGCCGGTTGGCTATTTACGAAAAAGAAGACGGAAAAACCTACATTGCCCGTATGAATGCAGCCCTTTTGTCGAAGCTGATTGGAAGTGAAGTGAATGCTGTCATGGGCGAAGCAGGCGCAGGCAGCGAGAAGATTCTCGAAAAAGTAATCAAACAATAACCATCATGAAAATTAAACTATTCCTTTTCATCGTCGGCTTAGCATTGCTTGCCGCATGCGGCCAAAGCGCGAAACAAACCACCGAATCGAATGCGCCCGAAACGAATGCCGAACCGGTTGAAATGATCTATCATGTCGAAGGCATGACCTGCGATCATTGTGAACAAAGTATCCAAAAAGCAGTTTCTGAGTTATCGGGTATCAGCCTGGTTGAAGCAAACCATGAAGACTCAACGACAAAAGTAATTTACGACCCGTCGCAAACCGACACCGAAGCAATTGAAGCGGCAATTGAAAAAAGAGGTTATACGGTAACTTTACCGGAATAATTGAAGCGGCCGAATGTAAAAGGCACAAATTCACTCTCGATCAACAAATACAAAAAACACCGCCCTCATTTGGACGGTGTTTTTTGCACCTAAAATTGTTTAAAAATGATGATGAATACTCTCTTGCAGATAGGGATGATTTTTCGGTATCAAACTAGCTTTTGACAAATAAGTAAGCACCACCAGGGTAAATAATCCGGCGTATCCAAGCCAACTTCCTATTTCCAGCAATCCGAATTTCGCTTCGTGAATTGTCGCAGGCCAGATTTCGTAGTACAATTCAACATACTGCCCAATAATCAGAACGATTATCACCGGAAACATTACAAGCTTTCGCCTCGAGTTGCTTCTCGGCATTAAAAACAGGAAAGGAATAAACCAGTTCAAGATAATACTCGCATAAAACAGCACCTCAAACGGCCCATCCCAACGATGCACATAGTAAGCCGTTTCCTCCGGAATATTTCCGTACCAGATGAGCATAAACTGTGCAAAGGTAAAATATCCCCAAACGATGGCCAACATGAACATATAGCGGGTAAAATCGTGTAAGTGCGAGCGATTCAACACCTTCAAATACCCGGCACGATGGAGCAGAATTACAATTAAAGTGATAATTGCCGAACCATGTTGAAAAGCCGAAATAAACATTTTGGCAGCGAATAAGGTACTGAACCAGTGGACTTGCAGTGACATCAACATATCGATTGAAAAAGCTGAAAATGTAACCGCAACGATGAAAATAAATATTTTGGACAAATGTTCCGATTTGACAAAATGAGCCACACCGCCTTCGACATCTTCTTTGAGCGACACGCGACGCATCCACTTTGTCATTAAGATCCAAAGCCCGAAGAAAACTAAAACCCGAACGGCAAAGAACGGCAAATTCAGATAAACGGCTTTATGCTGTATTAAATGATCTGTTGCTACGGCCTCCTCGTGCGACCATTCGTAGAGCGAATGCACTCCGAACAAGAGAATAATGAAGAAACCAGCAGCAATTGGCAAATAAGCCGCCATGGCCTCGGGAATACGCTTAAAAGCAGCCGACCAACCGGCTTGAGAAATATATTGAATACTGATAAAAAAAGCGGCACCAATTGCAATCGATACAAAGTAAAAGTTATTGAGCAGGTAGTTAGCCCAAGCCCTGCCCGGATCGGTGATGAACCCGATGGCAAACGACAGGACACCGATGCCAATCAATCCGTAAGTAAGCAATTTCAGATTCCTGGGAACAACAAATTTTTCGTCAATCATGATTATTCGTTTTACCTGTTCAACTAATTATTTTGTAACTCGTTGCGAATGTAAAGCACTGCTTTCCATCGATCATCCGGCTTCATCATTGTTCCGTGTTCAGCCATTATACCCCAGCCAACCGAAATGACATGATAGATTTCGCCATCAGGAATTGCGCGTACTTTCTCTGAAAGCAAACTTGCCGGAGGATATTGAAATTTCTTCGAGGTAAACAGGTGCCCCATTCCATCGCCCTTTTCACCATGACAACTGGAACAATAAATCGTGTAAACCTCTTTTCCTCGCTCCAGATTCTCCGTTGTTGGCTCCACATAGTTTTGAAAAGTCAAACCTGCCTTTACCCGGTCTTCATCAGTCTTTTCAAACGGATAACGCATAAAACCTCGCGGCACTGTTCCTTCTACTGTAGGGTGCATCGTTTTGCCATCTGCAAAATTTGGGTTTGAAGTATAGCTTTCATAAGCCGGCGATGTCACCATATCGTCAAAATATTGCCACCCCGGGTTATTCCGGCTGTGATCGCACGAGCTTAAGCTGGCGACAACAACAATGGCTAACAGCAATTTAATTCCTTTTTTCAGCTTCATATGACGCTTTTTTGAGCAGATTCATAAATAAGGGTATCAGACCGATACAACTACGTTCTCTATTGAACTTCGAAAACCCTGACACAATGCAGTAATCAGGATTTAATAATTTCCGACGCGCCGTTATCTTTCAATATTTTTTCCATTTCAAGCGGATTGAAATCAGGTTCATCAGATTTTAACACCATTACAAACTTGTCGTCTGTTGCTCCCCGATGTACGATTGGGGCTTCTTTGCCCGGAAATATCTTGGCTCGTGCCGAAAAAGTAAACAAGGTGGCCAAAGTCACAATCAGGATCGTTGCTACAATCGTCACCACAATAAAGGATGGGAACGTATTAAAAGGCTTTCCGCCGAAATTCAACGGCCAGCTAATCACCGCGGCATAATACATACCTCCTAAAACGGCTAATGCACCAAACAAACCATAAAAGAAGGCCGCATGGGAAATATAGGTCCGTTTGCCCATTCCTTCCAAAATTTCGTGAATGGGGTAAGGCGTGTAAACCTCATCGATTTTTGCGCCTTTGGCTTTCACTTTCGTAAAAGCTTTCACCAAATCAAATTCGTTGTCAAATACGCCTATCATAGCTTAATGATGTTCGTTAGGTTGAATTTCTTCGTTAAATTTCGAAATACTCTTGACTTCTGAAACGGCAATCATTGGGATGTAACGGAAGAACAACAAGACTCCTGCGGAAAACATTCCCAAGGTTCCGACGAAGAACCCAATTTCGATAATAGAGGGAGAATAGCTGGCCCAGTTAGCCGGCAAATAGTTTTTAGTCAGCGATGTAATAACAATGTTAAACCGCTCGTACCACATACCAATATTGATGAATATTGAGATGATAAAAACAACCCACAACCGACTACGAACCGATTTAAACCAAAACAACTGAGGGATAAGCGCATTACAAACAAACATAGCCCAAAACTGGAAGGCATATTCACCGGTAATCCGGTTGTAGAAGAACGTATATATTTCGTATTGAGAACCGGAATACCATGCCAGGAAAATTTCAGTCAGATAAGCGGTGCCCATAATCAGTGAAATAAAGACCAAGATCCTACATACCGCATCAACGTGCGAATCAGTGATAAAATCGGACATATTGTATAACTTCCGCATTAGTGTCACCAAGGTCAAAACCATGGCGAATCCGGAAAAGATGGCTCCAACAACAAAATAAGGAGGAAAGATGGTGGTGTGCCAGCCTGGCTCAACCGATACGGCAAAGTCGGTTGACACAATTGAGTGTACCGAAACCACCAAAACAGCCGCGATACCTCCGAGTACAAAACTCAGCGCCTCAAAACGCAGCCATTCTTTGGATGAACCGGTCCATCCGAAAGCGAAAAAACCATAAACCGCCTTTTTAATTTTTGATTTTGTGGTGTCTCTGATTGTTGCAAAATCGGGTACCATCCCAAAATACCAGAAACTTGCCGAAATCAACATATAAGCCGAAATGGCTACAAAGTCCCAAAACAATGGGGAATTGAAATTCACCCAAAGCGGTCCTCGCGTATTTGGGTAAGGGAAAATAAAGAAAAACAACCAAGGGCGTCCCATATGCAATAATGGAAACAAACTGGCACAAAACACAGCGACAACAGTCATTGCCTCTGCAGCCCGGTTGATTGCTGTCCGCCACTTTTGCCTTAAAATGAGCAAGAATATGGAGAAGGCAGTACCAGCATGCCCGATACCAATCCACCACACAAAGTTGATGATCGCCCAACCCCATCCGACTGTATTATTCACTCCCCAGGTGCCAATCCCGGTAGAGATGGTAACATATTTGCAATACAATCCCCAACCAAACATGGCCAAACTGATCGTCATCGCAATGTACCACCAGCGCGGTGTCTTGGCATCAATCGGGGCCAAAATATCCTGCGAAATTTTCGACAGTGACTTATCCCCTTCTATGAGCTTTCCTCGTATCGACGTTTTGTACATAGAAACTGGTTTATTTCGGTTTATTTACGCTTTGTTTCTCACTTTAGTTAAATACCCAACCGATGGAAGGGTATGTAATTCCTCCAGTAGATGGTAGTTCCGTTTATCTTTAAATACCTTATTTATTTTACTTTCCGGATTATTCAGATCGCCGAAAACAATCGCATTGCCCGGACAGGATTGCTGGCAAGCAGTTTTAATTTCGCCATCAGCCAGCAAACGGCCATCGAGCTTCGCCTCCAGCTTTTTATCCTGAATACGCTGCACACACATCGAACATTTTTCAACCACCCCACGCGAACGAACGGTCACATCGGGATTCAAAACCATCCGTCCCAAATCGTTATTCGCGTTGTAGTCGAACTTGTCATTATTCACATACTGGAACCAGTTGAAACGACGAACACGATACGGACAGTTATTGATGCAATATTTCGTACCCACGCAACGGTTGTAAGCCATTTGGTTCAGCCCTTCGGCACTGTGTGGTGTTGCTGCTACCGGACAAACATTCTCACATGGAGCATTGTCGCAATGCTGACACATCACCGGCTGGTGCGATACATCGGGGTTTGCCGGATCACCCGAATAGTAGCGATCAATCCGAATCCAATGCATAATTCTGCGGTTACGCACCTGCTCCTTTCCAATCACCTGAACATTATTTTCAGCCTGACATGAAATTGCACAGTTTCCACAACCGGTACACGAATTTAAATCGATGGCCATTCCCCAGTGGTGGCCTTTAAACTCCATCTCTTTATATAATGTCACATGGTGTTTTTCATGTTCTTCGTGTAATTCGTTTCCTGCATCGGGTTTCAGCAGGTATTCGTCCAAATTGGTCTCTCGCACAATCGGCCGCCCTTCCATGCTATGATGAGTTTGCGATATGGCCAATTGAAAAGTCACTCCGGAAACCACCTCAACTTGTGCATCGTCGATGCTAAACTTTCGGGCCCCTGCGGCTTCCGACACATATTTGAACATGTTCTTACCTACGTCGTCGCCCACCTTTCCGGCATAAACACGACCGTACCCCAACGCTACAGCAATGGTATCCGAGGCTTGTCCGGGTTGAATAAACACGGGCAATTGCAGCCCGTTTATTGTGATTACGTTTTCGTTTTGCAAGTCATTTTCTTCGGCAAAGGCAACCGGAACAGAGGCATAGTTATCCCAACTAATTTTGGCAACCGGATCAGGTAGTTCCTGCAACCAGGGATTGTTGGCATATTTTCCATTTCCCAATGCGATACTCTCGTATAAAACAACTTCGACTCCGGATTTCGCTACCGGCAACTTGTTTGCGGCAGCCGGCAAGCTTTCGGTGCTATAGTCGACCGAATTGGATAATGGGAGATCGTACACGCCCTTTTGAAGGGAATGATTCCAGAACAGGCGAAAATCGGAGTACTCCGACTGGCGGGGAAAATACTCCTTCTCCCACTCCGATTTCAGAAAATCGCGATAGGTCATTTCTGTCCCCGACCAGCTCAATAAACTGTCCTGAACAGGACGAGAATCGAACAATGGTGAAATGGTGGGTTGCGCCAAACTTAGCGAACCTATTTTCGGCTGCAAATCGTTCCATGCCTCCAGATAGTTAGGTTCCGGCAAAATATATTGGCACGCGCGTGCTGTTTCATCTTTGCGTTCGGCAAACGCTACCGATAGCTTCAACTTGCGGATCGCAGCTTCGAGTTCCTCTCCGTTAGACTGATCATACACCGGGTTAACGCCCCAAACCAGCAGCGCATCTATTTCGCCGGATAAAAGATCGGAGTTCAACTGGTACATTTCAGAATCGAGCCCTTGTTTTGTCAGCAGAGCAGATTCCCACAAAATTGTTCTTCCGTAGTTGTCCAACAGCTGGTTGATCGCATTCACAACAACCTGAACATTCTCGTCGTTACTTGCCGAAATTACAATCGACTTTCCACGAGCAGCTAACAGATCATCAGCCAAGGCGCTCACATCAACCGTGCTTTTCGGCCCCGGATACTGCTCGGCTCCGGTCTTGTCGGCAATGATATTGTAGAGCCCCAGAATTATTCCACCTTCTTCCGAAGGCTTAATCGGAAAACGAACATCGGCATTTGAACCGGTTAACGACATGTGCGACTCAATTTGGTAATGACGCACCATATCACGCTGTCCTTCATCCAGTTTACGAGCCGCAGTATATCGCTTCGTATACTCTACGGGCGACAACCAGGTTCCAAGGAAATCGGCACCAAAACTAACCACGACCTTAGCCTGATCGAAACGGTAATCAGGAATTGCCCGCTGACCGAAACTTTTCAAATTAGCAGCCAACATTCCCGACGCAGAAATAGCATCGTATTGAATCCAACGGCTACCTGGATGATTCTGCAAAAACTGTTGAATTGTTTTTTGGGTTGAAGGAGAAATTACTGTTTGAGTCAACAGAACAATCCGTCCTCCACTTTGCGAAATTTCGGAGAGTACCTTTGGAATTTCGAGGTCTGCATCATCCCAGGTAATCGATTTGCTGAGATTCTGAGGTCCTTTGTATCGCGCTCCGTCATACAGATTTAAGATTGAAGCCTGCACCCGCGCACTAGTTCCGGATTGAGAGATGGAACTCAGCTCGTTCCCTTCTATTTTTATCGGTCGGCCATCGCGCACTTTAACAACCACACTGCAGTAGTCACCCGCATCGTAATAGCTTGTGGCGTAATAATTGGCTTTCCCTGGTGTGATCTCCTCTGGTTTAACCAAATAAGGGATGGCTTTCTCCACAGGCTTCTTGCAACTTGCAACCAACGAAGCAGCCGCCAGACTGAATCCTAATGTTTTCAGGAAATCACGACGCGAATTCCCGCCATTCCCACCTTCCGATTTATAAAGCAGGCTTTTTTGCCTGGCCTCTTCACGAGCTTCCTGAATTCGCAAAGCTTTCGGATCTTGCAGTTCTTCTAGACTTCTCCAGTATGATTTCATCAACAAGGTATTTAGTTTTTGAGTATTCGGTTTAGGTCTTTGCCCTCAACAATATTTTACCTGCTGTACTAATCTGAAAAAGAAATACAGCAGTCTAAACTCTTATTCTAATAGTGACAGCGCATACAATCGTTCGCGCCAATATCCTCAGCCTTAACGGATTTCAAATCACCAATCTCCATTTCCTCATGCAGTTTCATGAAGGTTTCGTAATAGCCATTTTCTTTGAATTTCACATCCGTTTCACGGTGACAGCTTACACACCAGCCCATTGACAAGTCAGAATCTTGCCGCATAATATCCATTTCTTCAACTTGTCCGTGGCATTTCTGGCAATCAATTTCAGCTACGCCAACATGTTGTGCATGACTAAAGTATACGTGGTCGGGCAAGTTGTGCAGTCGCACCCACTCAACCGGTTTATTATTCTCGACAGCATCAACAATTTTGGCAATCTCGAATTTACCTGAATGGGTTCCTTCACGAACAATCACATGGCAGTTCATACACAGATTCATCGCCGGAATACCAGCAGATTTGCTGTCTTCGGCCGTGTGATGACAATACATACAGTCGATTTGGTTATCGCCGGCATGAACTTTATGCGAAAACTTGATGGGTTGATCCGGAGCATAGTCTTGAGAACGACCAAGTTTAGTGGCTTCTTCCTGCAATACTTTCCCTTGATAACCAAGTGAAGCCAACAACACGAGAACCGGAACAAATCGGTATTTTATTTGGCGAAAGAAAATAAGTTCCAAAAGCGCCCAGGTAATGAGCAAACCAAAGAACAAAAAAATCAGGATTTTATTGATTGTGGGTTTTACCGGCTGCGGCCCCACGGCAGCCAGATTGTCCAAATAAGCTTTTACTGTTTTCAGATCGGCTTCTTCAAGCTCAATTTCCGAATGTACTTCAGTGAGTTTATTTCCGACCGGCTGCTTTATTGATGCCTGAAACGATTCAAAATCACGATCAGCGTATTTCTGCGCAATGGCTATAGCCGAGGGATTCCAGTTTAAACTGTCGGTGGGAACTAAATTGTGACACGAAACACACGACTGCCCCTTAAAGTTAAAGGGAAGTAGCCCTTTAAAAAACCGTTCTCCTCGCTTAATTTCGTCATGCGAATGACCATCAATAAGGCTATGTTGTTCTTCAGCAAAAACAATGGATGGTGAACAAAAAAGAAAAAATAATGCAAACAAAAAAGCTAAAGGTAATAACCGGCACACCGGTTTAGCGGGGGACGTTAGTTTCATGCGTTAAGCTTTAGTTTTAATCTTTTTTACCTGGGATTTTTCAACCTAAAACTTTAACAATCATTTAAGTTGAAGGTTCTCTCGGTTAAATTAAAAAATATCCGGATTCGATCCCCACATTTGTATTGTTCAGCCTATGTTATACAACAATCA
>NZ_JBFHIT010000043.1:0-41133 GCF_041596335.1 Mangrovibacterium sp.
ACTCCTCAATCATCGCCCGGATATCCTTCGGATCGATGCGCTTGTAGTTATCGTGTTTGACCCACGCCTGTTCGTAGATTTCCATGAAATCGGCGATAAACCGCTCCTTCTCAGCAAAGCGAAACTTCTCGAAAGTATACCCAGGCTTTTTAGCCGCCCATGCTGCAATTTTCCAGAAGCGCTCCGGTAAATCGGGACTGGTAATATCGAGATGATAGCTATGCTGTTCGTAGTAAGCTTCGAACCCGTAATTCTGAAATAAGCTGGCATAGTAAGGCAAATTATACTGCATGCCAAACCCCTGCTGCATAAAACCGTCGACCAGAACTCCCCAATTAAAAAAGTTTTCACCAATATTGATCGGGCCATCAACCGCCTCCATGCCTTTCGACTTCAGCCAATCAATCGCCGTATCAAAAAGCAGGTTTGCCGCCTCCTGATCATTCTCACATTCAAAAAAGCCGATTCCACCGGTTGCTTGCTCAAAACTACGAGCATACGTTTCGGTTACAAAAGCCGAAATCCGACCAATGATCCGACCGTCCTTCTCAACCATCCATCGTTTTGCCTCGCCCGTTTCCAGGCTGTTATTCTTGGTTGGGTCGAAGATATTTTCCACCATCATTCGCAATGGAGGAACCCAGTTTGAGTCGTTTTGATATATGGTATATGGCAGCTCGTGAAACGCGTTCACCGATTTCTTATCGTCTACCTTGATAATTTGCATAGAGCTTAGCTTGAATAAATCCGCCCGAAAATAACACTTCCGGTGCTAAAATAAAAACAGGGACTGAAAGTCCCTGCATGGCAATATCTTGCTAGTTGTTTTTAGTCGCGCCGCGAAGCCAGTTTGGCCAGCAAACGAAGAATTTCCAGATACAGCCAGATTAATGTCACCATCAACCCAAAAGCTCCGTACCATTCCATGATTTTTGGCGCACCGGTGTTCGATCCGCGTTCAATAAAATCGAAATCTAAAATCAGGTTCAGAGCAGCAATCACTACAACAACCAAACTAAATCCGATACTTATATTGCTGTTCCCGTGTAAAAACTCAAGATTGGCGCCAAACATGCCGGCTATAAAGCTCACAAAATAGACCAGTGCAATACCACCTGTAGCAGCCAAAATACCCATTTTAAATTTTCCGCTGGCACGCAGGGTTCCATTACGAAACAATAACAACATCACAAAAAACACGCCTAAGGTCAAAGCGACGGCACGCATCACCAGACCTGGGTACATACTTTCGAAGAAAGCTGAGATCCCTCCCAGAAACAATCCTTCGAAAACGGCATACAAAGGTGCGGTTACATTTGAGTTTTGTGGTCGAAACACCGTTACCAAAGCCGTTATAAAGCCTCCGATTCCACCACCGATCATCCACAGCGAAATGGCCGAAAAAGCTGCTTCGGGCGATGAATAATCAGCTACACCGAAGAATTTACGCCAGGTAAATAAAGCGGCAAACGTAACAATCAACAACATGAGACCGGTTTTATTCATCGTACCATTGATGGTCATTACACCCGAGTCAGTACGACTATCCAAACGACTAAAGACACTTTGTCCAAAAACCGGATTGGATGATTTTGTCAAATTCATAGTTCAATGTGATTTAAAATTCAGGACAAATATGCTATAAAAATGATGCCAAAATAAAGCTGTTAATAAAAACCTGCCGAAACTGCAGGCAATTTGTTGTTTTTTCAATTAGATTTTTTCTATTTTCGCCACCGCAAACGGAGAGATGGCAGAGTGGTCGAATGCGGCGGTCTTGAAAACCGTTGATCTTCACGGATCCGGGGGTTCGAATCCCTCTCTCTCCGCAAAAAGTAATTCAAGCCTGTAGGTCAACACTTACAGGCTTTTTTATTGCACTGAATGCTAATAGACTCGTTCCTAAAAGGACTTATTGTGGGCCTATATCGCTATGCACTGAATGCTAAAACTACTTCGAATGACCAAACAGTAGGCTCTGCAACAAAGCTGCAACCCGGGGATACGAACCGGAACAGCAAGAAACACCACAGATCGTGCAGACAACAAGCAATTTCTTATCGCTCAATTTCCCCATGCCATTTCGTCCTTTTTTTGCACCCCACGCCATTCCCGACAGCATGAATCAATTTAAAACTGAAGAAACCAGTAACACTGTTTCAATTACATTCACTTAAAAAACGAGCAAAACCAGAAATATCAGTCACAGCGGCGACTGTGCTCGCATGAAATTGATTACTTTTAGGACTACACTTGGCCGATGGACAAAAAGGAACAAAAAAAAAATTCAGCACACCATCCATTCCGGCAATAAAGCAATTGAAAGATGGAACACCTATTTAAAATATTGGAGTCATTGATGGAACCAACAGCAGTGCTGATTGGACTGACGCTACTTTTAATCTTAAACAACTGGGTTTTTAACCGAATTAAATCAACTATTTCGAGCGGCAATATTACAAAGGGAGCGAGTTCCTTTTTGCTAACACTCATTGGTATTCTGGCATTCATTCTTGTTCTGCCGGTTGACAAAGCGCTAAAAGGGCAAATATTAAGTTTTATGGGCATCATCATAAGTGCCGGTATTGCCTTAAGTTCAACAACAGTTCTTGGTAATCTTATTGCGGGTATCATGAATAATTCCATGAATCGCTTTCGAAACGGTGATCTGATTAAAATTGGAGACTTCCATGGGAGAGTGATCAAAAAAAGTATTTTTCACACCGAAATTCAACTCGAAGACAGCAATTTCATTACGATTCCAAATCTCTATATCGCCAACAACCCGGTTAAACTGATCCGCAAAACAAATTCGGTAATTTCAAGTTCCGTCTCATTGGGTTACGACGTAGCTCGCGATAAAATCGAAGAGGCATTAAAAAATGCGGCCCTTGCAGCCGGACTGTCTGATCCGTATGTGTATATAACAAGCTTGGGTGACTTTTCAGTTGTTTACAAAGTCCATGGATTTCTGGAAGATAGCAGCAAGTACTTCAGCACGATCTCACAGCTTAACGCATCCGTCATGGATCAACTTCACAAAGTAAAAATTGAAATCGTTTCACCAACTTTCATGAACCAACGACGAGTTGACGATAAGGAATTCATCCCCGCGCTGGTCACCACCAAAGACACCACCAACGAAAAATCTCCGGAAGATTTAATATTTGACGAGGCGATAAAATCGGAAAAACTTGAACTAAAAAAAGACTCCCTAAAGGAGATCAACCGAAGACAAGAAGCTTTAAAAGAAAAACTCAAGGACTTAAAAGATGAAAAGGAGATTGAAAAAATAAATCTGATGATCAAGAAAGATGAAGAATTAAAAAAGCGTATCTCCAAAAGTATTCAAGAACAAGTTGACAAAGAAAAAGGCGCTTCAAAATAAGCCATGCCCGGCACAATATGACTTTTGATTGGATCGCAAACCGATTCGCGTTTAATTTGTCGTTCCTTGTTCCTCTGTCACTTTTTGTTTTACAAAAAATCCCGATAATGTTAACCGCAAAACACAACTTTCTAATTTATCCGTTTTTTCAGAAGTATGCAGGTTGGATTATCAACCGACATTTTGGCACAGTTCAAATTATCGGGCATCTGAACAAAAAAGAACTCCCCATATTGCTAATTTCGAACCACATAAGCTGGTGGGATGGCTTCTGGGGCATGTACGTCAATTCGAATGTCTTGCACCGGAAATTTCATTTTATGATGCTCGAAGAACAACTTCAAAAGTATTGGCTTCTCAGATACACCGGTGGGTTTTCGGTCAATAAAAAATCGAAAAGCATGGTTGATACATTAAATTATAGTGCCAAATTACTTCACGATCGCCAAAACATGCTCCTTATTTTTCCGCAAGGCGAAATTCAGAGCCTCCACAACCAGACTTTTCATTTTGAAAAAGGAGTAGAACGAATCGTGAAGGACAAACAAAATGCTGTTCAAATTGTATTTATGGCCAATTTAATCGATTATTTTTCGAACCGAAAACCGGGTATTTTTATTCATCTGCAAGAATATGAGAGTAACGCTTTTGATATTAACTCAATTCAGGAAAGCTACAACCTATTCTATGCTCGCTCAGTTGAACGCCAAAAGAACTCAACAGGTAACAAATGATCTACATTGCTTATTTTATAGTCGCATTCTACGTCATCCAACTATTGGTTGCATTAAGCAATCTCGTGTTTGTCGTTCAATTAAAGCCTGTTGAGGGTAAATCCGCCCCCTTGATTTCTGTTTTGATTCCCGCCCGAAACGAAGAAAAAAACATTGGGGTTTTGCTGAGTGCATTGATCAACCAAGAGTATCAAAACATTGAGATCATTGTTTTCAATGACGTTTCAACCGACAGAACTTCGGAAGTTGTTGCCGAAATTGCAAAAACCGATCAGCGGATCACCCTTATAAATTCTGAAAACCTACCTTCAGGTTGGCTAGGGAAAAATTTCGCCTGCCATAGCCTATCGAAATATGCCAAAGGCAAGTATCTGCTTTTTTTAGACGCCGATGTTCAGGTGAAAAATTCAGCAATTGCAAACAGTATCGCTCTGGCCGTGAAATACAAATCAGGTTTACTTTCAATATTCCCGAAGCAAAAAATGAAAACTATCGGCGAACGATTAACGGTTCCAAATATGAACTACATTCTACTATCACTTCTGCCATTGGCGCTTGTGCGCAATTCCAAGTCCACCTCATTGGCCGCAGCCAACGGGCAGTTTATGTTATTCGAAAGCGAAACGTATTTCGCTACCAGCCCGCACGAAAAATTTAAAGACAACAAAGTAGAAGACATCAATATTGCCCGGTACTACAAGAACAATAAAATTTCGGTTGTTTGCCTTCCGGGGGACGACAATGTTGAGTGCCGCATGTACAATAGCCTTGGAGAAGCGGTGAATGGGTTTTCGAAAAATGTCACTTCTTTTTTTGGAAATTCGTATACCCTGGCAATCGTATTTTGGCTCATCACCACATTTGGGCTTTTGGCGATTTTCTATGGGGTCGGATTATTTCAATTCTATCTGGCGCTAACAATATTCCTCTTGTCCAGAATTGTAATTTCGATTATCAGCAGGCAAAACATGTTGCTAAATTTAGTTCTGCTAATCCCGCAGCAACTAGTCATTGGACTTTTTATCGCCAAAGCAATAATCAACAAATTTAAAAATCAATCTGAATGGAAAGGGCGAACTATTTAACATTGATGTTCTGTCTGCTTTTATGCTCTTCAAACGTCATTGCATCCAATAAATCCGACATCTACAGAGCGTACATTCAGAATGATATGGATTTGTGGCAAAAGACAATCGACAAGATGAACCAACAAGAGGTTAAAAGCATTGCATTCAGACTAGAACTGCTTAATTACCAATATGGTTTCATCGCCTGGTGCATTGGAAACAAAAAGAGTGAACTAGCAGAAAACTATCTCGACCTTGGAGAAACGAACCTAACTTTTCTCGAAAAAACAGGCAATTACTCCTCTCTTGTAAATTCATACAAATCTGCTTTTTATGGATTCAGAATAGGCCTAAACCGCTTTAAAGCTCCATTTATTGGCCCCAAAAGTGTCGATTGTGCCTTGGCGGCAATGAAACAAGATTCTACTAATCCGTTTGGGTACATCCAATACGCCAATTCTCAATTCTACCGACCTCCTGTTTTTGGAGGTTCAAAATCAGTTGCTCTGGAGTACTATAAAAAAGCTGAAGTTTTAATGTATCGAAATAAGGCCAACATCGACCAGGATTGGAATTATTTGAGTTTGTTGGCTATGATTGCCCAAGCTCACAGCGAACTCGAAGACTATAGCAATGCCAAAGCATACTACAACAAAATATTGAACATTGAACCTGACTTCAGGTGGGTAAAAAATGAACTGTACCCTGATTTACTGGAGAAAATGAACGCACTGAAATGAAAGACAAAACACGACCAGAAAACACTCTACTAACTAGACAATTAGCAACGAGCTGAATAGACTTATTCCTTCGAACATTCCCTTTAAAGGTCGTATGCAAATTTTGTCACAAACTTAATTTCAGGATTAATAGCTTATTGTGTATTCCCGAAAAACCGGCAATCAAATACCATGTTATCCATACCGATCAAATTACTCTATTCTAAAATCGAACTCAGGTCATTCGTATCGGAGGCTCTTCGGCCACCGACGATAAACTTAGTTATCGGCTGCAAAAATAAACTTTCAGCATTCGAGCCTGTTTGTTAAAGCTAAAATCGTTCATTAATAATTTCCCAAATTCAGTGTAACTTATTGGTCTGTTTGCAGACAAACAATTCGAAATCAAAAACAATCACTATGAATACAAAGCAATTCGTCTTATTTTCTTTTGTATTATTTTTTTTAGCTTCGTGCGAACACAAACAAGTACCCCAAGCCCCTATGGCAAAGAAAATCCCACATAAACTTGAGATCCACGGTGATACACGGATCGACAACTACTACTGGTTAAACCAGCGCGAGGATAGTGCGGTGCAAAACTACCTGCATGCCGAAAACGCTTACACCGACAAAATGATGGCGCACACCGAACCATTGCAGGAAAAGCTATACGAAGAAATTAAAGGTCGGATTAAACAGGACGATGAATCGGTTCCGTACCTGTCTAACGGTTATTATTATTATTCCAGAACAGTGCCCGAAACCGAGTACTACCTGTTGTGCCGCAAAAAAGGATCGACGGAGACCGAAGAGGAATTGCTGCTTGATGTGAACAAAATGGCTGAAGGATATGCGTATTTTTCTATTGGTGGAAATTCAGTGAGCCCGAACAACAAAATTTTGGCCTATGGAGTCGACACCGTGAGCCGACGTAATTATACAGTCTACTTTAAAAATTTGGAAACCGGCGATTTACTGGAAGACCAAATTCCAATGACCACTGGCGGAATAGTTTGGGCAAACGACAATAAAACGGTGTATTATTCGCTACGCGATGAAGAAACCTTGCGAAGTATCAAAGTGATGAAGCACATTCTCGGAAGTCCGGTTTCTGATGATGTGGAGGTATTTTACGAAGCCGACGAAACCTTTGGCACCGGAATCTTCAAAACCAAAGGAAATGATTATCTGATGATCGTTTCGTACAGCACCCTCACCACCGAATACCAGTTTCTGGATGCCAACAAACCCGAAGGTGAATTTAAAGTGATTCAACCGCGTATTCGGGGACTGGAGTACGATGTCAATTACTACGGAGGCGACTTTTATATCCGCACCAATCTCGACGCTCAGAATTTCCGACTGATGAAAACTTCGGTTGACAAGCCGGGAAAAGAAAACTGGATTGAAGTAATACCTGAACGCGATGATGTTTACATTGAAGACTTCGACCTGTTCAAGGATTTCATGGTAGTACAGGAACGCAAAGAGGGATTAAACTCCCTGCGTGTAATGCCCTGGAATGGAACTGAGCACTACATTACTTTCGACGAAGAAGTGTATTCGGCCAGCATTGGAACCAACCGAGAATACAACACTAACAACCTGCGTTTCAACTATTCTTCGTTAACGACTCCGACCTCGGTTTTCGATTACAATATGGATACGAAAGATCGGAAACTAATGAAAATGCAACCGGTTCTTGGCGATTTCAATCCAACAAACTACGAGGCCAAACGTGAATACGCGATGGCCGAAGATGGAACAAAAATACCAATGAGTATCATCTACCGCAAGGGCATGAAGAAGGACGGAAACAACCCGACGATGATCTATGGCTACGGCTCCTACGGCTATACCATTGATCCTTCGTTCAGTTCAAGCCGGCTTTCATTGCTCGACCGGGGATTTGTGTATGCTATTGCGCACATTCGTGGCAGTCAAGTTAACGGCCGAAAATGGTACGACGACGGAAAACTGCTGAACAAGATGAATACCTTCACCGACTTTATTGCCTGTTCGGAACATCTCATTGAAGCGAACTACACCAATCCTCAAAAACTATTTGCCAAAGGAGGTAGCGCCGGAGGCTTGCTGATGGGCGCTGTTGTGAATATGCGTCCCGACTTATACCGAGGAGTAATTGCTGCTGTTCCGTTTGTTGATGTGGTGACGACCATGCTCGACGAAACGATTCCCCTTACCACCGGCGAGTTCGATGAATGGGGCAACCCGAAGGACAAGGAATATTACGATTACATTCTTTCGTATTCGCCTTACGATCAGGTTGAAGCGAAAAAATACCCGGCCATGCTTGTCACGACCGGACTGCACGACTCTCAGGTTCAATATTGGGAACCGGCAAAATGGGTGGCAAAACTGCGTGATCTGAAAACCGACAACAACCCCCTACTCCTGAAAATAAACATGGACTACGGACATGGCGGTGCATCGGGTCGTTTTGAGTGGATTCGGGAACTAGCCCTCGAAGATGCGTTCTTATTCAGCCTTCTTGGAATAACGGAATAGATGTGACAAATATGTACAACAAAAAAGCGATCGGCATAGCCGGTCGCTTTTTTTATCTCTATTCGAATTAAGGACTACTAATTCAGAAATGAACAAGCCTTTTCAATCGCTGCCTGCAATCCGGCAATGTCCTTACCGCCAGCTGTCGCGTAAAATGGCTGGCCTCCGCCTCCACCTTTCATTTCTTTGGCTGCCTCGCGAATGATCTTGCCTGCGTGCAAGCCTTTTTCGGCTACAATATTGTCCGAAATCATCACTGTCAACAATGGTTTTCCATCAATTTCGGCACCAACTACAAGGAACAGATTCTCAACTTCTCCTTTCAGCTGAAAAGCCAAATCCTTCACCAAAGCGGCATTGTCAATTTCAATCTTACCGGCAATGATGTTGATACCGTTCTCCATCATTACTTTACTTTTCAGGTTCGATTTCATAATTTTCAAACCTTCACGCTGAAAACTTTCTATTTGCTTTGACAGCTCATTGTTTTGCTGAACCAAACCAGAAACACTCGCCAACACATCGCTCGATCCTTTAATGGCTTCTCTGATCTGAAGAAGCAGCGCCAACTGATCATTGATGAACTTCTCGGCACGAGACGCTGTGATCGCTTCAATACGCCTGATTCCGGCTGCGACAGCACTTTCTGAGACAATTTTCAGCAACCCAATTTGACCGGTTGCCTGCACATGCGTTCCTCCGCATAACTCAACTGATTCGCCGAACTTAATCACACGAACCTGGTCGCCATATTTCTCGCCAAACAACATCATTGCACCCAGGCTTTTTGCCTCGTTAATCGGAATTGTTCTTCTTTCTTCCAAAACCGAATTCCGGCGGATCTTCTCATTGACCAACAGTTCTACCCTGGCCAGCTCCTCATCAGATACTTTCTGAAAATGTGAAAAGTCAAAACGCAGATGATCGGCATTCACCAACGATCCCTTTTGCTCAACATGAGTTCCCAGCACTTCGCGCAGGGCAGCATGCAGCAAGTGTGTGGCTGTGTGATTATTCGCAACCTGCATCCGTCGGTCAACGTTAACAACTGCTGTAAAAGCCCGTTCCGGATCTTCCGGCAGTCTTTCAACCAAGTGTACGATCAGGTTGTTTTCTTTCTGCGTATCGAAAACCATGGTCTTTACACCTTTTGCTTCAATGTATCCCTGATCACCGACCTGGCCGCCTGATTCTCCGTAAAATGGAGTCTGATCGAACACCAGCTGATAATATGTTTTTTTCTTTTGAGTCACTTTTCGGTAACGCGCGATATGAACCCCCGCTTCCAGTTTGTCATAGCCCAAAAATTCGGTCGATTCAATTCGCATCAGCTCCACCCAATCGTCAGTTTCCTGCTGTGCCGCATTTCTCGATCGATTTTTCTGCGCATCCATTTCGTTGTTAAAGCCAGCGCCGTCAACGGTCATGTTGTTTTCACGGGCAATCAGTTCAGTTAAATCAAGTGGAAAGCCGAACGTATCGTATAGAGTAAAGGCATCTTTACCTTCAATAACCGTTTTCGTTTCAGCTTTTGCTTTTCCCATGATTTCGTCGAGCAATTTAATCCCTGTCGACAGTGTGCGAAGGAAACTTTCTTCTTCTTCCTTAATCACTTTTTCAATCAACACCTGTTGAGCGTTCAATTCCGGGAAAGCATCTCCCATATTGCGCTTAAGCACTTCAACCAATTTGAAGATAAAGGCTTCGCGGAAATTCAGGAACGTGTAGCCATACCGTACCGCACGGCGCAAAATACGACGGATTACATATCCGGCTTTATTATTCGATGGCAGCTGTCCGTCGGCTATTGCAAACGAGATCGCCCGCAAGTGATCGGCGATAACGCGCATGGCAATGTCCGACTTCTGGTTTTCGCCATATTTAATTCCACACAAAGCGGCTATTTCAGCAATAACAGGCTGGAAAACATCCGTGTCGTAATTCGACTTTTTACCCTGCAACACCATACAAAGCCGTTCAAATCCCATTCCGGTGTCAACATGTTTGGCAGGCAGCTCTTCAAGCCGACCGTCTGCTTTCCGGTTAAATTGAATGAAAACCAAGTTCCAGATTTCAATCACCAGAGGGTTATCTTTGTTAACCAACTCGCTGCCGGGAATCTTCGCCCGCTCTTCATCGTCGCGTAAATCAACATGAATCTCGGAACAAGGTCCACAGGGACCCGTGTCGCCCATTTCCCAGAAATTGTCCTTTTTACTTCCGTTCAACACACGCTGAGCAGGAAGATATTTCAACCAAAGATCCTTCGCTTCTGCATCCAGGTCCAGGTTGTCATCTTTACTTCCTTCGAAAACAGTGGCATACATACGGTCAGCAGGAATGCCCATCTGATCATGCAGAAACTCCCATGCCCAATCAATCGCCTCCGTTTTAAAATAATCACCGAAAGACCAGTTTCCTAACATTTCAAACATGGTATGGTGGTAAGTATCGTGCCCAACTTCCTCCAGATCATTATGTTTCCCGCTAACGCGCAAGCATTTTTGGGTATCCGCGATCCGAACCGATGTGGCCGGCTGATTGCCCAGAAAAATGTCTTTAAACTGGTTCATTCCAGCATTGGTAAACATCAATGTTGGATCATTTTTTACGACCATTGGGGCCGAATCAACGATTGTATGTTGCTTAGAAATAAAAAAATCCAGAAAGGCTTTCCGAATGGCTTTGGAATTCATCTCCATCGTTTCTTCTATGTTATAATATTTGTTAAAAAGCTTTAATTGCACTGCTATCAAGCTGCATTCCAGCATAAAAAGCTTAAGTTTGCACCGATCAAACCAGCTTGATTTAAAAGTCTTGCAAAGTTAGATTAATTACTTAAATTTGTTACACTTGTAAAAAAGAAATTGGTTTTCTATGGTAAAAGCGAAGTATAAATTCAACCCCGAAACGTTGAACTATGTGAAGGTTGAAACCAACTTTAAAGCTAGACTATCGCGCCTTCTTGTTCTTTTTTCCGTCAGCTTGGTAATGAGTGCCGTAATGCTGGTGGTTTTTCTGCAATTCTACGAAACTCCGAAAACAAAAATTCTGAAACGCGAGAATCAGCGTTTACTCACCCAATACGAAATGATGTATAAAAACCTGAAGGACGTGGAGAAAGTGCTCAGTGACCTTCAGGAGCGGGACGACAACCTTTACAGAGTTATTTTTGAAGCCGATCCGATTCCAAGTTCAGTGCGTAATGCCGGATTTGGCGGGATCAACAAATATTCACAACTCGAAAGTCTGGACAACTCGGAACTGGTTATTAAGACAGCCCGCAAACTCGACATCATTTCCAAACAAGCGTATGTACAGTCCAAATCGTACGACGAAGTTGTAAGTTTAGCCATGAATAAAGAAAAGATGCTGGCCAGTATTCCTGCGGTTATGCCAGTATCAAATAAAGACCTAAAAAGAACAGCATCCGGATGGGGATTCCGGATTCACCCTATTTATAAAATCCGCCGCTTTCACTACGGGATGGATTTTACTGCTCCTATTGGAACTGAAATTTATGCTACCGGAGATGGAGTGGTCAAAGAAGCTGAAACGTCAAGAAGCGGATTTGGACGCTGGGTGGTGATTGATCATGGTTTTGGCTACGAAACACTGTATGGCCACATGAACGAATTCAACGTTAAAAAAGGCCAAAAGGTGAAACGTGGAAGCGTTATTGGCTATGTCGGAAATGCAGGAACATCCTCCGGCCCTCACCTACACTACGAAGTTCATAGAAACGGAAAACCGGTCAATCCGCAATATTATTACTTCAAAGATTTGACCCCCGACGAATATGAACGAATGATTGCACTTTCTGTAAATGCCGGTCAATCGTACGACTAATCTGCCATACTGGTGCCTTACAAGAAGCCTCAAATAGAAAAAATTTACTATTCTATCAGTGAAGTTGCTGATATGTTTCAGGTGAACACCTCACACATTCGCTATTGGGAAAACGAATTTGAGGCGTTGAAACCATTCAAGAACAAGAAGGGGAATCGCTTGTTTACCAAAAATGACATTGAACAATTAAAGTTGATTCATCATTTGGTAAAGGAACGTGGACTGACTCTAAAAGGCGCAAAACAAAAGCTGAAAGACAACAAAAAAGAAGTATTAGAACAGCACGAAATGGTTGAACGTCTGCAATCCATTCGGCAAATGCTGATCGACATAAAAAACGAACTGGATTAACATTCGTTCGATCTCTTTGATTTTTAAGGTCGAATCCTGTTAGGAGCTGTTATATTCGTTCGGCAACGACCTCGAAACCCGGAAAATTAACTTCATGCAAATACGCGAAATAACAAACTATATTGAATCGATTGCACCCCTGGCCTACCAGGAGAGCTACGACAATGCCGGGCTTTTAGTGGGACACGGAAGTACTGAGATTAACAACATCCTGATATGTCTGGATGTAACTGAGGAAGTAGTTGATGAAGCAATCAACGAAGGCTTCAAGCTAATCATAGCGCATCATCCCCTGATTTTCAGCGGGATCAAAAAAATCAACGGAAAAAACGAAGTGGAACGATGCCTGATTAAAGCGATTAAACACGACATTGCCATCTATGCCGCTCACACCAATCTGGACAGTGTACACGGTGGTGTGAACAGTAAAATCTGTGAACGTCTGAGCCTTCTAAACTGCAAAACATTAGCGCCCGCAAAAGGCCAATTAAAGAAACTTGTCACCTTCATTCCGGAATCACATGCGACTTCGGTGCAACAAGCGGTATTCGAAACCGGAGCCGGACACATTGGCAATTATGACTCGTGTGGGTATCGCTTAAATGGCGAAGGTAGCTTTCGTGGAAATGAACAGACCAATCCTTTTGTTGGAGAACAGGGTAAGCTGCATTACGAAAAAGAAGTTCGTTTTGAAACCATCTTCCCCGCGCACATACAGAATGGCGTTATTTCGGCCTTACTCGTTGCACACCCATACGAAGAGGTAGCCTACGACATTTATCCGCTCGATAATGAATTTGCAACGGTTGGAGCCGGAATGATCGGTGAACTGAACCAACCAGTGCCTGAAAACGAATTTCTTCAATTCGTAAAGAAACAGTTCGACTGTCAGGTTGTTCGACACAGTCCTTTACTGGGCAAAAGCATCCATAAAGTTGCGGTTTGTGGTGGTTCCGGGAGTTTCCTCATCCGGCAGGCAATGGCGGCCAATGCGGATATTTTTATCACCGGCGATCTGAAATACCATCAGTTTTTCGAGGCAGAAGGAAAACTTGTTTTAGCTGACATTGGTCACTTTGAAAGCGAACAATTCACTAAAGAAGTTTTTTATGAATTACTTACGAAAAAATTCCCTAAATTTGCCATCCGTTTATCGGCTGTTAAAACCAATCCGATTAACTACTTGATTTAAAAAGAACAAAACAGCTTTCAAAATATGAATACACAGTATCGCGAAGAAGACAAAACCGTGCCAATTAGTGAGAAACTAAAAGCACTTTTCGAACTACAGACTGTAGCCTCTGATATTGACAAAATCAAAACCCTTCGTGGCGAGCTTCCGTTGGAAGTTCAAGACCTGGAAGATGATATCACCGGTCTTAAAACCCGGATCAGCAATTTTGACGATGACGTAAAAACGCTGGAAACATCAATCCAAAACCGGAAATCAGCCATCAAGGAATCGGAAGCATTGATTGCAAAATATACGGAGCAACAAAACAACGTTCGCAACAATCGCGAGTACGATTCATTGAGTAAAGAAATTGAATTCCAGAAGCTGGAAATTGAGCTTTCTGAAAAACGCATCAAGGAATTCACCCTTGAAATGAACACAAAGAAAGAAACGATTGAGAGTTCAAAAGCTCAGCTTTCTGATCGCGAAGAAGACTTGGAACGCAAGAAGAAAGAACTGGATGAAATTACCGCTGAGACGAAAATTGAAGAAGAGAAATTGAAAAGCAAAGGCGAGAAAATCGAAGGCATGATTGAAACACGCTTGCTTACTGCATTTAAACGGATTCGGAAAAACGCCCGCAATGGCTTGGCCGTTGTAACTGTTCAACGTGACGCCTGCGGTGGTTGCTTCAATAAAATCCCACCACAACGTCAAATGGATATCGCCAACCGCAAAAAAATTATTGTTTGCGAATATTGCGGACGTATTTTGGTTGACAAAGACATCATGGACGTTGAAGCTGGTGCTGAAGATTAATTTCAAACCATCAGAATACGACAAAGCCATCCCTCTCGGATGGCTTTGTCATTTCCGGCAGGTGTCTTCATGCTGAGGCAGCATAAAAAAAAGCCTGCATGCTTTTAATCAGCTTGCAGACTTCTATATTATGATTTAGTCTTTTTTTAATTGTGACGCTTACCAGCTTCCACCAGCACCGCCACCGCCGAAGCCGCCTCCACCGAAACCGCCAAAGCCGCCTCCACCTCCGAAGCCACCACTGCCACCGGAAAAATTACCATACGAACCACGATGAGAACTGCTGCCCATCAATCCGCCAAGAAGCAACCAAAATGGCAGGCTATTTCCGCCCGTATAGTAACCACGTCTACCGCGGAATAGGGTAAGAATAAATACAATGATTAAAAAGAGGCCAAAAAGCCCAAATCCGGCACCACCGCCACCACTCACTTTCTCGTGGTATTGCTCAGCAGTAAACTCCTGTGCCGCTAAACCCATTATCACTTTGGTTCCTGCATATAATCCACCAAACGTATCCCCTTGTTTAAACCGTGGAATCATTTCAGCATTGATAATATCGCGATTCGCGGTTGCGTCGGGAATTATTCCTTCCAACCCGTAACCGACAGCAACAAACACCTGTCCGCGCTCTTCATCAGTCTTGGGTTTGAAAAGTACAACCACTCCATTATCCTTCCCATCCTTACCAACGCCCCATTTCTCACCTAGCTGAAAAGCAAAGTCCGACACATCGTAGCCGTTCAGGCTGGGAACAGTAACAATCACAATCTGGGTTGAAGTTTGCCGGGCAAATTGAGCTAACTCCCCCTCCATCTGACTAACTTGCTGCGAGCTAAGTACGTTCGCAAAATCATTCACCAACCTGGGCGGATTAGGTTTATCCGGAATATCCTGCGCAAAGGAGCTAAAACCAATTAGCAATGCTATTATAAAGAAAAATCGTTTCATCATCGTTTCTAGTTTTTTCCGAACGAGATTTCATCCGAAAGTTCATTAACATCATCTTTTTGGTACGGGAAGTGTTTCTTTAACTGCTCGCCAGCCATTAAAATCCCCTCCGATAAACCATCTGCAAACAAGTTCTCCTTGAATCGTGAAAGCATATGCTGTTTAATCTGATCCCAAAATTTTTCAGGAACCCGGGCATTTATGCCGGCATCTCCCAGGATTGCAAACTTATGATCGTAAACGGCCAGGTAAAACAAAACGCCGTTCCGAGCATCGGTTTTGTGCATTTTTAACTGCCCAAACCAATAAGCCGCACAATCCAGCACTTCCCCTTTGCAACGACCTTCAACATGCACCCGAACTTCTCCGGAGGTATTTAATTCAGCCGTTTTAATCGCATCGGTAATCTGCTTTTTTTGTTCTTCTGTAAAAAAATCTATAACTGCCATACAATTTTTATTCTTCGAAGTTAACTACAGGAGCCTTCTCTGCTCCTTTTTCGGCCTCGAAATAGGCTTTCTTTTCAAAGTTGAACATACTAGCGTAAATATTCTTCGGGAAAGTCCGTATGAATGTGTTGAATGTTTGAGCTGACTCATTAAACTTTCGACGTTCAACAGCAATCCGGTTTTCAGTTCCTTCCAATTGAGCTTGTAAATCCAGGAAGTTCTGATTGGCCTTCAGGTCCGGGTAGCGTTCAACAACCACCATCAGCTTGCTTAGCGCTGAACTTAAACCTGTTTGAGCCTCCTGAAATTGCTGGAGCGCTTCGGGGGTTAAGTTGTCGGCATTTAGATTTACAGAAGTCGCTTTCGAGCGCGCTTCAATTACCCCCTGAAGAGTCTCCTGTTCGTGCGACGCATAGCCTTTTACGGTATTCACCAGGTTGGGAATTAAATCGGCACGGCGTTGATAAACGTTTTCAACCTGAGCCCAACTGGCACTCACTCCCTCGTCCATGCGAACCATATTGTTATAGGTACCTTTAATAGACGAGTAAGCAAAAAGAACAACAACCGCAATCACGGCCAGAATTATCCATGTCTTTTTCATAGTCATAAAAATTTGAGATCTGTATTTTCTGTTAATAATCGAAATATGATAAAATAGAAGAACGATAATCACCCTTTATCGGGGAATGCAACGTTTTTGTCGCTGTAATGGGTTAATCAAAAGGCGAACCAAAACCTAAACCATGTCAAAAGTTGATTCTTTGTTGAAAACCAAATTTAAGCTCCTGCTATCAGAATCAACGTTACGAATAAAAAAGAGTTCAATACAAGTCTTTTACATCTACGTCTAAACTTCGCAAACTCGTCCATTCAAAAATAGTTCGTGCCATTTTGTCGGATATGTATCTGGAGTTATTTTTCTCCTTGCAGTCAGGTTGGCCACGCTTCCTCAGGTTGCAGTCGCAACTTGTTCGCCAGAATCTGTGGGTAATCGACGAAACAGATCTGCTTAAATTGTATCCTTGTATCTTTTCAACGTGAAAGAAAAAGTGCTTCCCTCCCCCTGAACTGAATCTACGCTGATAGTTCCTCCATTAGCGTCTACAAATTCCTTACAGAGCAAAAGTCCCAAACCTGACCCTTTTTCGTGATTTGTACCGTAGGTTGAAACATGGTCGTTCGGGTTGAAGATCTTTGAAAGATCGTCGGGTGAAATTCCCACCCCTGTATCCTGGACTGAAATCATCAGAAAGTCATTCTGCTCATTTGCAGTGACGTTAATTGAACCGCCGCTACCGGTAAATTTAATCGCATTGGAGAGTAGATTGCGGAAAATGAGATTCACCATATTGAAATCCGCATAAGCCAACAGCTCTCCTTCCAGTTTGGTAATTACCTTTATTTTTTTGCTCTCGGCGAACCGGGAGTTCAATAGAATGTTGCTTTTTACCAATGACGACAGATCCAGCCGCTCCGGCTTGAAACTGATGGTGTCTTTTTGATTTTTGGCCCATGACAGAAGATTATCCAACAAAAAGTAGGTACTCTCCGCTTCGTCGCGCAGTTCGTTAATTATTTGCTGACGGAGTTCCTCCGGAAACATATCCGGGAAGTCGGCCAATTGCCCGATCACATCTTTAAAAGCGCCGATAGGGTTTCGCAAATCATGGCCGATAATCGACATAAACTTGTCCTTGGTTTCATTCACTTTCAACAACTCCTGATGCTGCAAACCAATTTTTCGGTTCTTAAAGGTGAGCAAATCGTTTGCTTTCTTACGTTCCGAAATAAAATATAACATCACCAGCGAGATCAAGATCAGCGAAACAATCCCCAGTGACAAGATCAACGTACTATATTTGTGCTTCTTAATTTCGAGATCCTTAATTTGGTTGTCTTTTTGAAGAAGCTCAACTTCCTTTTGCTTCTGAGCGAAATCCATCTCTGACCGAACTTGCGCGAAATTACTCATACGCTCACGATTGTACAATGAGTCGGAAATATTCGAATATTCCTCCATGCACGCATAAGCCTCTTTATATCTACCTAGCCGATTTAGTATTTGCGCTTTAAGCTGACATGACTGTTGTTCCAAATCAATTACACCGCATTCCTTCGCTAAATCTCTCGTCTCATTAATTTGCTTCAAAGCCTGCTCAAGGTGATTTTTCTCCAGACTGACCTGTGACAGAACATATTTCGTATTAGCGATTCCATCCTGCATCTTCACCTCTACAAAAGTAGACAAGGCTAAATCCAGATATCGATCCGAATTCTCAAAATCGTCTTTTAGCATATAAACCTCTCCCAGCCCAAGCCAGGCATAGGCTCGATCAAAATCCCCGGACTGAATGCTATCTGAAATTTGAATTACCTGATTATAATAAGAAATTGCTTTTTCGTATACCCCTTTATCTTTATAAATCTCACCGATGTTATTCAATACAATCGCCTGACCAACGAAATCGTTGAGTCTCTTATTCAGCTCATAGGTTTCCAGGTAGTATTCCAGCGCCCGATCATAATCTTTCCAGGAATGGTAGTTGACCGCGATGTTGTTTAAGATACGGGCTTCGATATTCGAGTCTTCTTTTTTCCGGTAATATTCCAATGCATTGAGCAAATAACGCAAGCCACTCACCCGATCTCCTTTTGCTGTTAAAACGGAGCCAATATTCAATTGGATGATCGCTATTTTGTCGTCAAGTTTTAGTTCAACGGCTTTGGCCAGTGCCTCATGATACAACTCCAATGCCTTCGGATAACGACCATGATTCATATAATACGAAGCCATCGTAATCTGCCCCTGCATTATTAATTGCTGATCACCGATCTCCTCAGCTAACTCTCGACCTTTCTCTGTATTAATTCTGCCTTCCTCAAAATTTCCGGACAACATATATCCGGCTCCGATTATCAGATGAGCCTTTGTCTCTCCGGGACGATCCCTGTTTTCACTTGCGATATCAAGCGCGATTTTGCCGTATTCAATTACTTTAGAAGGGTCGAGATACTGGTACTCTTTAGACAAGTCAATATAAACCTCAACCAACTCTTTCCCGTCGAGTTGCGGGATTAAAGCGGAACGGCTATCGATCTTTGCCGTTTGACTATAACAATTTAGCGCACAGATTAGGAAAACGACAATGTAAACCAGTTTTTCTAAGACTCTCTTCAAGCAAGCTTTTATTTTCGTTGTTCAAAAATAGATTTATTTACTAGTAATTCAAATTCCAATCAGGAAAACAACAATCGGTACGGACGTAAAAGATCATTTTTCAACTCTTCCAAACTAAACCCCCGGCTCTTTCGAATAAACTCTTTCCCCTCAAAGAAGATAACAATTGTGGGGACTGCAAAAATCCGACATTGACCGGCAATCTCAGGATTAGTATTTATCGGCACATAAACCGGGCTCAATTGCTCAAAGTGTTCCGTTATCATCTCAATGACCTTTGGTTTTAGCACTTTGCAAACCTGACACTCTTCGGTTGAAAAATAAGCCAATACAGCCGATTTCTGCTGTAACAGTGCTGAAAATTCGATGAAAGATCCGTTGAATTCAAGCATCAGTACTGACCAATACTTAGCAACACAAGCGTACACGCGATTTCAGGCTGGATACCGTTATTTTCAAGTCGCTTTATAAAAGCGTCATTTTCGGTTCCCGGATTAAATATTACCCGCTTAGGTTTCAATTGCTCAATATAGTCCATATAGCTATCTTGGTGTCGCGGCCCGATATACATCGTTACGGTATCAATCCCCTCCAATGGCTGAGTGTTTGTTACAAAGCTAACGTCGCCAACTTTTCCAGCTTTTGTTGCTAAAGCAACCACTTCATGGCCTTTTTGCCGCAATGCTGTAATTGCCTTATAGGAGTAGCGTTCCGGATTTGTACTGGCTCCAATTACTAATGTTTTTTTCACAGGTATCTATTTAAATTATGCTTTTGATTCTCTGTTGGATCAAACAACAGCCCCTTGAAAATCGTTTGAATCACTTGTGAAACTCGTAGAGTTTTTAGGTTGCCTTTGTTTGAAATCTGTACAACGCTCGCTTCGTTCGATCAATCCTTTTCAATTAATACAACAGCATAAGCTGATATTCCTTCCTGACGTCCCTCGAAACCAAGCATTTCGGTTGTTGTCGCCTTAACGGAAACCAAATCGGAATCAACCTCCAGAATTTCAGCCATTTTATCTTCCATTCCCGGAATATAATCTTTGAGTTTTGGCTTTTGCGCAGCTATTGTCGCGTCGATATTGCCAATCCGATAGCCTTTATCAGCAATCAAGCACTGACATTTTTTCAGCAATAGCTTACTATCAACGTTTTTAAATTCGGAAGAAGTATCCGGAAAATGATACCCGATATCGCGTAGCTTAGCGGCACCAAGCATAGCATCGCAAATGGCATGAATTAACACATCTCCATCTGAATGAGCGACTGTTCCTTTAGAATGTGGAATTTGTATTCCTCCCAGCCACAGACTTTCTCCTTCGGCTAAACGATGAACATCATAGCCCAATCCTACCCGTATTACCATTATCGTCTCTTCTTACTTAAATCGTCAAAATCGAAGGCCAGAGAGAAACGTAGGGTGTTGGCCAATGGGTGATTGCTTTGTGTTGGGAATAAATACGAAAAGTCGAGCGTAAATACATTCAATTTAAACCCAGCACCAGCGGTCAAAAACTTCCGGTTTCCCTTGTTTTCATTCTCGTGAAAATACCCAACCCTCAGCGCGAACTGTTGCTGATACCAGTATTCAACACCGAATGAAAGATTGATTTCCTGCAATTCTTCTTCAAAACCACCCGGAGCATCTGTAAATGAACTAAAAATTCCGGCGACTACAGATTGGTCACTTTCATATAGGGGATCAACAATAACTCCATCATCATCGGTAACCGTTCTTGTATTGGGAGTTGGCACCAGCAGCTTATTTATATCGAATGCAAACGAAACGGCGTTATAATTATCCAATTCAACTTCGTAAGCCGTTCCCAGACGAAGGTTTGCCGGAATGAAGTCTTTGGTTTCACCGTCGGTATATGAAATTTTACTCCCGATATTTGAAATGTTGATACCGGCAGAAAACACTGAGTTTTTACGGTTCCGCCGCATCTCATTGCGATAATAAAACGCGATATCGGCAGCAAACGAGTTACCGGCATGAGATTCAGTATTTTCAAAACTAGCCCCACCAGTCAAATCGGAACGAATATAGCGCAACGCTACCGAGCCCGAAAACTTTTCGGAAAGCAACCGGGTATAGCCAAAATCTAAAGCAAACTCATTGGGATTCTGCTGCCCCATGTCTTCCCCAATAGAATTTCGAAACGTGATACTACCTAGCGAAAAATAGCGAAGTGAAGCACTTACTACTTGCTGGTCATCCAAACGTTTATAGCCAACCAGATAAGCCAGATTAATATCATCAACCAAATTACGCAACCAAGGAGAATAAGACAAAGCCACTCCCATATTACTTTCAATAAAAGCGTATTTCGCTGGGTTCCAGTGCTGAGAATTCATATCCGCAGAGGTTGCAGCACCCGCATCCCCCATGGCTCCGGCCCGTGAGTCGGGAGCGATTGTTAGAAACGGAACAGCAGTCGAAACAACATTCGATCCTGATGTTGAACTTTGTGCGAAAGACTTACCTGAAGCTAAAAATAACAACGCGACAAGCATCGTCAATACAAATTGACATCTCATTTTATTCATTTTTGATTTGGCTGCAAAGATAACTATTTAGACTTATATAGACTATTTTCCTAGTTAAACGGGAAAAAGCTCCAAATAGTATCACGACTGTGCTATCTTCTTAAAATAATCAGCACCCCTGATTTACTGGCCGAAGCGCCATCCGTGCCGGTTAAAACGACCCGATACACGCAGGTTCCGGACCGAACGAGTACCTGCCGATCGGTAACTTGCCATAAAATTGGCTCGGTTTCGTTACCATTTGAAAATATTTTTTGCTCAATAATGTCGAGCAGGCGTCCATTCGAATCGAAAAACTCGATTCTTCCATCAACCACATCATCCGGGCGATTGTGAATTATTTTGAACCGTGAAAAGTCATCCATCGGATTCGGATAGCAGACCACATCTTCGATCAGAAACTCCTCTGTTACAACAAAACTTACCGTGACTTCAGTCGAGTTATTCAATACATCCCACACTTTAACTGTCAGACTGTGCTCACCGACCGACAGGTTCGTGAATGGATAAACGACTGTACCGGTCGTGTAACTATCCTGATCTGCCAGATAATAATCATTCAAAACAATCACATTCGAATTATCGCCGTCTAAAACAGCAGTAATATCGTGTCCGATTCCTGTACTAAGCGTATTTATTCCACTCTCATCTGATAGTTTAAGGTACAATATTGAGTTTACGCCAACCTGATCCCCCTCCTGAAATGATGGTTGGTTCAGGTATAACTCAATACTCGGCCCCTGTACATCAGACGATACGTTCCCGGAATTACCACCAATTTGAAAACTACTGTTTGCCCCGTGCGCGTCAATACTGCCATTGCTGGCATAATAAATAATCTTGCCACTTCCAACGGCGTACGAGATATCCTTTGGAACGATAAACGAAAATTCAAACTGCCCGTTTGTCACACTCGAGACACCCCGATAGATTCGATTATTACGTATTTTGTACTCAAATGGTGTTTCACCCCCGTTACCAATCGTTTTAGTCTGAACCTCTTTGTCGTAAACCACAGGAATTAACTCCCCATTAAAATCAGCCATCCGATTACCATCCGCATCCACCACCTCACCTGTAATTGTTACTTTCGAAAGAGCACCGATTGGCTCAACCAGCGCAGATGGATCTACGCCATTAATCGTTCGAGTTACAACTTCATACTGTGGAATCGCCAACTTCAAAGCCGGATCGCCCAAAAACATGAAATTCCGCTTATTTATCCCTGTGTTTACAGCATTCTTGGTGCGCTTCATGACATCTCCCATGCGCAAATAATTCCCATCTGCATCTCGTTGAAATAATTGGTTGTAAAACTCGCTGTTCAACACAAAATTTGGATTTGAATAGACGACTCTTGTTGTACTGAACAAAGCGATTCCGCCACCGTTTGGGTTAAAAAGAATATGCTCGCCTCCCGATTTCTCATCACTATCAAATCGACTAAACTCGCAGGTAGCAGTTACAAAAACCGGCAGCTTACTATAGTTGACCCAGCTTTCAATATCCTGAACCCCAAGCACCTTTTCCTCAGCCAAAGCCAATTCATTGGCATGACCGGTATAATTAAGGATAAGCGTTCCATCTTTCACTTTGCTATTAATAGCTGCCGTCACGTCGGGATACTGATCGCCACTAGGACTAGACTCTTCGGTGTAAGCATCAAAGTATATCTTACTTGTGTTGACAGCCTGCATTTCTGCAGCGACAATATCGGCCAACTGATCCGCCTGCGACATATGCGTGTTTACATCTTCATCGTCGGCAATAAAACAAATATCGTTTCGCCACTCACCCAATGCATCTGTGCTTCGATATTGCTTTATTTTATCTACTGCAATTTGGGCGTCTTCAACTGTGTTTGCCGGAATTCGCCCAACCCCCAGATCAATCAAACCACTATATTCCCCTTCTCCGGAATCGAGTAAAACAAAAAAATCATCGGAAACAAAAGAAGATGTGGGCAGAAGTGAATTTTCAGATTGATAAGTCGGAATAAAATTCAATCCTTCACCCAAAATATTCTGATTATCGTAACTGCCATCGCCAAAGAAAAGCAGATACTTTAGTTGTCCGCTCCCTGCGTTCGATTTATCGTAACAGAAACGCAAAAAATTACGAATACCGGCAACATCCGGAATCCCCGACGAAAACTCATTATAAATCTTGCCGGGCTCAATCACCTCAACATCCATCAGGTCGCTTTCTTCATGGAAAGCAGCGAGCTCAGACGCACTCTCCCAAAAGTCAGGATGACTAATAATGATCATTTCCGGAATTTCCATTTGATGGAGATTCTGATTCGCCACATCCTCAACTTTTGTCGCTTCCGGAATAGTTCCCTTCGGATAAAAAGCGACGAATTCACGCAATAAATCAGTTCCCAAGGTAAACTGAACCAAGTCTGATTGTTGCGAAAATGAAACTGCCCTGGGACTCAAATTGTCGGTAACATCCCACACCTGAAGGTCGCTCGTGACATTACTCAAATTAAACCGACTAACGGTTCCTGTCTCCACGCTTGCCGGGTCGCGAAAATTCATCACCGAGCCAACCATCTTTAGCTCCCGCTGTACATTGAGCTCAATATAGTCGAGCCATCCAATCGCAGAGCTATTTGTCGCATTGTATGTAAATCGGAAATTATAAGTTGTTTGATTGTCGGCAATTGAAATACGCTGCTGCCCAACTGACGCATATTGCGCAATCGGATCACCGGTCGAAACTGCAGCCATAGTTACGGTTCCTTTCAGACTATTATTTAGGTATACCGAAAATGATGAACTTAGCGATGATCGACCTGCTGTTTCGGTATAAACACTAATCGGCTGACTCGCTAACGGGTTGGCAACAGTAAACGAATACTCGCGTGATTGCGCTGGCTGAAAACGGTCGCCAAACCACCTTCGTCCGGATTGAATTAAGTTTTCCAGATTTGTTTCGTAAAGTTGGTAGTCTAAAAAAGAATAAACATCCGTTCCATGCTCTGTTGTTTCCACCGGAATAGACTCTATAAAAAGTGGCTCACCCTGATCGGAGAGATAGTAATAGCTCTCATCTGAATAGTCATTGCCTTCGTGCTTAAAAGCGCCAACAGAACTGTAATACGACCAACGAATAGTGCCACCGGCATAAAAAAAGAGACAATCTGCGTTATTCGAATTTTTCCCGAGCCATACCGGATTTTGCTGCAAATCGTCCATAAACGGCTCATCATTTAGCTTTGAAAGCATATATCCACCGCTACCATATAAACGCACCTTCGACGGGTCGGAGAACCCCCAGGAACGCAATGTATTATACGAGATCTGATAAATTCCTCGTGTAGTAGATTTTATCTTCACCCAATTTCCAGTTGCCAAAACAGATGAACTAGCCCATTCAGCCGCACTAAGCTGCACAGCCTGAGCTGCCCCGGAGGGAATCTGTGCGGTCTCTTCCACTGCCAGAACATTATCATCTTCTGTTGCCTGCTGTGTCAATATGGGTAGACGCATCAATGCTGAGGGAATTCCATAAAGATTTACACTCAGAGACAATAATATAATCAGGTGCAGCGTTTTTCTCATGCGGCAATTTAACAAATCCTGACCAATAACGGATGAGCGTCAGAATTATTTCAGGTGAAACCAAATCTGAAAGATTCGCCCTGTATGTGACAAATTTTTCACAAGAGACAATAACAACAGGTAGTTCAACGTTAGATCAAAGTTCTAAAAGCCGTTCGATTCATATTGAACTATTTATTTATATTTGTCGAGAGAAAATCAAACTGAAAATTCGCAAAGATGAAATTTAAAGCCATATTATTCGTGGGGTTGAGTGTGCTTTTTGCCAGTTGTAGCCTATTTAAAGGAGACGGTGGCGGATTTAGCAAAAAAAATACCTCGAACACAACCGGATGGGAATTCAACGAACCTGAAAACGGAGGATTTCAGGCGGATGCTGAATATGCACAATTTGCAGGCCCGGGATTGAAATTCATACAGGGTGGAACTTTCACAATGGGGAGAGTTGAGCAAGATGTCATGTACGACTGGAATAATTCTCCTCGCCGGGTGACTGTTGCTTCATTCTACATGGATGAATGTGAAGTTTCGAATCTGAATTATCGCGAGTATCTATATTGGATTCAGCGCGTATATCCTGAACGTCCCGACAAATACATGGAAGCCCTTCCCGACACGTTGGTTTGGAGAGAAGAATTGGCTTACAATGAACCATACCTCGAAAACTACCTGCGACATCCTGCTTACAGTAAATATCCTGTTGTTGGAGTTAGCTGGGAACAAGCTCAGGCTTATTGTAAATGGCGTACCGACCGGGTAAACGAGCAATTGCTGATTAACCGTGGTGTATTGGCACACGACAATACCCAATCGGGCCAGAATATTTTCACCACCGAAACCTACCTGGCTGGTATGTATGAAGGCAACCAGGGAAACAAACCAGTCGAAGATGCCAGTGGAAACGCCAGACGAATTCGATGGGAAGATGGAATCCTGCTACCTGATTACCGCCTGCCAACCGAAGCTGAATGGGAATATGCAGCTTATGGCTTGATCGGCAACACTGAAGGTGAGTTATTGACGGAACGCAAACTGTACCCGTGGAACGGAAGTTATCTGCGTGATGATAGCCGCAAAGACCGGGGAAGAATGAACGCTAACTTTGTTCGGGGTCGAGGTGACATGATGGGTATGGCTGGAGCATTAAATGATAATGCTGACATTACCGCGCCGGTTAATTCCTACAACCCGAACGATTTCGGCCTGTTTTGTATGGCAGGTAACGTAAACGAATGGGTAGCCGATGTCTATCGTCCGCTTTCACAAGAAGAAGTCAACGAGTTTCAACCGTTCAGGGGAACTGTTTACACCAATTACAAAAAAGATCAGGATGGCAATTTGATTCTCGATGAATTTGGTCAGTTAGCTGTTGACACTGTCGCTGATTTTCGTAACTATCAAGATGGTGACTATCAGTCGCAAATTATTGAAGGACAAGATTGGAACACAGAACGCGATAAACTGCAAACAGAAAACATGTATGTTCAATCTAAAGGTGACGACGGTGGTTTCACATCGCTTATAACCGACAAAATACGGGTCTATAAAGGTGGCTCCTGGAAAGATCGCCCTTATTGGCTGATTCCTGGAACTCGCAGATACAAGGACCAACGAGAATCAACCAATGATCTGGGATTCCGTTGTGCCATGACACGAGTTGGAAGTCCTCAGGGATTTTAATCAAGAACAAATTGATATAACAGATAAAAAACCTCATTTTTGCGATGAGGTTTTATTTTTTTAGTACACCCATGAAAACAACAGAGCTTTACAAGTTATTTGAAAAACACCCCGTTATATCAACCGATAGCCGCAACATTCCCAATGGGTGTCTGTTTTTTGCCTTGAAAGGACAAAATTTCGACGGCAATCAATTCGCTGCTGATTCAATTACAAAAGGAGCTGCATTTGCGATAGTTGACAATCAGGACTATGCGATTGATTCCAGGATTATTTTAGTTGACGATGTATTGAAAAGTCTTCAGGAACTGGCAAACCTCCACCGCCGAACATTAGGCATTCCCGTTCTGGCGATCACCGGGACAAATGGCAAAACAACAAGCAAAGAATTAATCGCGTCGGTTTTACAAAATCGATTCAATATTACATACACCCAGGGCAATTTGAACAACCATATCGGAGTTCCGCTAACATTGCTAAAGATGACTACCGATACCCAGTTGGCGATTATTGAGATGGGAGCAAATCATCCGGGCGAAATTTATGATTTGTGTAAAATTGCCGAGCCAAACATGGGATTGGTTACGAACATGGGCAAAGCTCATCTGGAAGGATTCGGCTCGTTCGAAGGAGTAATTAAAACGAAATCGGAGATGTATGACTTCCTTCGGGAAAGCGGAGGAAAATGCTTTGTAAACGCCGACAACGAACTTCTGCTTAAGCAATCAGCAGGACTCGAACAGTTAACCTACGGAACAACCGACCAAGCCGACTTACGCGGAGAAGCAGAAGACTCACCGTACTTCTTAACAGCTAAAGTTCTTTTCCCGAAAGGCTGGTTGTATATCCGGTCGAAGCTGTTGGGTGCATACAATTTCGAAAATATAATGGCAGCAGCCCGCGTTGGCTTTCACTTTGAAATTGATCCATTATTGATCCAAAAATCGATTGAGAAATACACGCCAACCAACAATCGATCGCAACTGATTCAACGTGGCACCAATCGAATAATAATGGATGCGTACAATGCGAATCCCACCAGCATGCTCGCGGCACTGCAAAATTTCAGCACCATTGATCATGCAACAAAATTGGTGATTTTGGGCGACATGCTTGAATTGGGAGAATATTCGACTGACGAACATCAAAAAATAGCAGACTTTCTTTTGGAGTCGCATTTGAATACAATCTACTTAGTGGGTTCTGTATTTTGCCAAACTAAAACAGGCACAAAAGTGAAGAAGTTCGAATCAATCGAACTTCTTGCAAACTATTTACGTCAACAAAAACAAATGAAAGACAGCCTGATTCTGATCAAAGGTTCCAGAGGAATTCAACTTGAGAAAATTCTGGATATTTTTTAATATCAACCATTAGTCTCCCATAAAATCGTTTTGACTTAAGCTGGTTTTTCAACCTTAAGAACCTCAGATATAGCCTGTTCAAATGTCGCCTTTGGAAGTGCTCCCTGGGCCATTTGCGGCTGACCATCGACCGGAACAAATAATAGCGAAGGAATACTTTGGACTCCAAACATTCCGGCTAATTCACGTTGGTCTTCTGTATCTACCTTATAAATATCGAGACTGTCACCATATTCCTTTTGTAATTCTTCGAGCACCGGAGCAACCATTTTACATGGGCCACACCAGTCTGCATAAAAATCAATCAAACAAGGTTTGGATCCTTCATACTTCCATTCTTTATTGAGTTCAAAGTTGAATACTTTTTCTTTGAATGTTTCTTTGGTTAAATGTTCTAACATAGCAATTGTTTTTTAATAAATACAAATATATACTTTTTTAGATATTTAGATATCAATTCGCGTACCAATAAATTTAAAACTTTATTTTCGGTTTATCTTGACGAAATAATTGTAATTTTGTCACGCTTTTGAACAAAATGACATAAATATCCTTTAACCTCGTTTAGAACTGCTAGAAGTTGATTCATGAGAGAGCATTTAGAACACCCCATATTTTCAATTATATCAGAAGAAGCCGATCAATTAAATCAGGAATGTTTTGTTATCGGCGGTTTTGTCAGGGATCTCATCCTGAAACGAAATTCAAAGGATATCGATGTGGTCACCCTGGGTAGCGGAATTGATTTAGCCAAATGCGTTGCCAAGCGTTTAGGACCTAAAACTCCTGTGAGCGTTTTCAAAAATTTTGGGACAGCCATGATTAAAAGCTCCGACTGGGAAGTTGAATTTGTTGGTGCCCGCAAAGAATCGTACTCTCAGGATTCGCGAAAACCAACCGTTGAAAACGGGACATTGGAGGACGATCAAAAAAGGAGAGATTTCACGATTAATGCGTTGGCGATTGGGTTGAACAAAGCGAATTTTGGCGAGCTGGTAGATCCATTCGACGGTATCTCCGACTTGAACAATAAGATTATTCGCACCCCGCTCGAACCGGGTATCACCTTCTCTGACGATCCACTACGAATGATGCGGGCAATTCGTTTTGCCACACAATTAAACTTCATGATCGAGGAGAATACCCTGAAGGCAATTAGCGATTTCCGCGATCGGATCAATATCATCTCAAAAGAACGGATTATTGAGGAACTAAATAAGATCATCCTTTCCGATAAGCCGTCAATCGGGTTTAAGCTATTGGACAAGACCGGGCTTTTGCCGTTGATTTTTCCGGAATTACACCAAATGAAAGGAATTGACGAACAAAAAGGTGTAGCCCACAAAGACAACTTCTACCACACCTTAGAAGTACTCGACCGGATAGTCCCCAATACGAATAACCTCTGGTTGCGCTGGTCTGCTTTACTTCACGATATTGCCAAACCCAGGACCAAACGATTTGTACCCGGCATTGGCTGGACCTTTCATGCTCACAATCATGTTGGCGAGAAAATGATCCCCGGGTTATTCCGCCGGATGAAATTGCCAATGAATGAGAAAATGAAATACATCCAAAAGATGGTTTCGTTGCACATGCGCCCAATCGTTCTTTCAGAAGAAGAAGTGACCGATTCTGCTGTTCGGCGACTTTTGTTTGAAGCAGGTGATGATATTGATGATCTGATGACCCTTTGTGAAGCAGACATCACCTCAAAGAATACGGAAAAGGTAAAGCGATACATGAAGAACTTTCGACTGGTTCGGGAGAAGCTTAAGGATCTGGAAGAAAGGGATCACGTCCGGAATTTTCAACCTCCTGTATCGGGCGAAGAAATTATGGAGCTATTTGGGTTGTCTCCCTGCCGCGAAGTTGGACAAATTAAAAACGCCATTAAAGAAGCCATTCTGGAAGGTGAAATCCACAACAGCCATGATGAGGCGGTTCGATTTATGCTTAAAGTGGCAAAGGAACTTGGACTCACTCCGGTAAAATCCTAGTTTGAAAGGTGTAGTTTCAACAGCACCGGCAAATGATCTGAAAACCCGCCGGCATAGGTGTACCCTCGATAGGTTCGAAAAAGACGCTTCCCTCCCCAATGCTCATCGGACTCAAACAAAAAAGGCAGCTCGACCGGTCTGGCATCATTTGCCGAGCAAAAACAGGACGTATTGCAGAGCAAATAATCCGACACGATAATCTGATCGAAAATCTGCCAACTCTGTTGGTGTTTCAAAGTTCCTTTGGGGCTCCATACCTCTGAGAGATTTATCAATTCTGCTTCTTGAGCAGGATCATCAACTGCCACCACCTGCAAAACCTTTTTAATACTGACATCAGTTGGCTGATCGTTAAAATCGCCCATGATGACCAGTTTGGCTTTTTCCCGCATCCGGCAACACTCGTCAACAGCAGCTTTCAAATTCGCAGCAGCCAGCATCCGATCGGCCTCAGTTTCAGCCTGCCCTCCATATCGCGATGGCCAGTGATTGATAAAAACAGTTAGCGTGTCACGAATTATTTTAAAGTCGCACTGAAGTATTTCCCGGGTAGTCAAAACCGTCCCGTTTTTGTTAGCCACCGGATGATACTGATAGAACAAGGGTTCGACTTTATCTGGCCGGTAAAGCAACGCAACATCAATGCCTCTTTCATCCGGCGAATCTTTGTGAATTAAACGATACCCTAAACTTTTGAGCGGTGTTTCAGAAACCAGAAGCTCCAATACGTCCCGATTTTCAACTTCACACAAACCAATAATTGCCGGAGTATCGAAACCTGCCGATGCCAAAATTACTTTCGAAACCTTGTTCAATTTATCCTTTAACCGGAAATAATTCCAATTCCTTAGTCCACCGGAACAAAATTCTTCATCTTCGACCGAAGGATCATTCTCGGTATCGAAAAGATTTTCCACATTATAAAAAAGAATTGAAAGGGATTGATTTTGCTTGACCGGCTGACCCAATGCAGAACAAGCAAAAGTCAGCCACAAGAGCAAACTAATTAGAGCCTTCTTCCACGCGCTCATATGCACCAAGGTCTGGAGCTTCATCAAGGGTACGATTTTGATTCAACAGATCGAAAGGGAACAAACTGCCAACTTCGTCTAATCCGGAGTCCTTAGCCGCACTTAGGGTATCCAACTCAAAATTCATCTTCACGTACGGATCGATAAACCTTGGTTGAACATTTTTAAGAATATCGCGGTAGTATTTCGAATTATCCACATTCATCGTATCGGCAACTTGCAATAAACAGTGATCGAAACGGTAGCTGAATTCGGTCTCACCCAAGCTAGCTAGTTCCAACTCATTGCCTGTAATAATGTTTCCTGTAATAATACTGTTTGCAAAATGGGCTTTTGTCAGATCACCCGAGTAAGTCACATTTTTTCCATCCGCTTGCTCCACCACAACATGATCAGAAATCATTAACGAAGCTGTTGTTCGTGTGCGTGAAGAATATCCACCCCAATAGTTTGCCATTGTGGTGTGATAAAACTCATATTCTCCGCCAATTAGCAAGGCTGCTGCGTAATACCCACAATTGTATATCAAATTGTTATAGGCGGTAATCTTTGATTTCAGAGCGAATATACCTGCGTAGGCATGATTATAAATTTTCGTATTTTGGATGTGCACCGATGCATACCCTTCATTCTCGATATTTCCGACCTGTAAACCAATATTGGCATTTTTAATTTCTGCATAATTCAACACATTGTCATGACTACCTGAATACAACAAAATGCCGTTCCATTGATCCGGAACCTCCTTGTAAACCTCCTCCAAGCGATCAGCCTGGAAAACAACTGGTTCCTCAAGCGTTCCATTCACCTCTAACCTCCCTTGCACGTACAATCCTGTGCCTTTGTGAAAATAGATGCGAGCTCCGGGATCAACGGTAAGTATAGCATTCTTTGAAACACTTGTATTGCTATACACAACATAGGGTCTTTCATTCGTCCACTCTGTTGACTCAGTAATCGCGTCCCGCACTAGCTCAATATCCTGACCCCACGCAACCAGGTTAACATACTGCAAGTTGCTATTTGTAATAAATTCGATGGAGTCTTTTACTATAATTGGCTGATCATCGCCCAAGGGGTCAATCGTTACTTCAACAAACACATACATACTGTCCTTGGCAGGCAATTCAACTTCAAACAACTCATCGGAGGGGATGCCATTTATGTTGATTCGAAATCTAGAGTCGTCTCGCCCCAATAATCGGATACTGGAAATTAAAACAGTTTGATCGTAGGGATTATAGACTTTTAGGTGTTGGGTCGTAGACCCTATTGTCGTAAAAATTGTATCGAACTTCACCGTATCGACAGAAAAAACCAGCTTCGCATCCGTGGCTGTCAGATATTTTTCATCTTCGCAGGATATCAAATAGGCCAACGAAACAACCAGAAAACATATGTAGGTGAGTTTTTTCAAGAATTAGTTTTAGGTTTAACGCGTTTATCCCTGCCTATAGTACGCTAAATTACGAAATCATTTTCACAATTTTTAACATTTCTGCGCAATGCTAAGAAAACGTTAAATCACACTCTTCTTCGAATGGCAACCAACCCAAGAAACGTAAGGACCCCATTGACAATCAGAAGCTCGAACCCAAATTTATATCCCCAAAACATGGCCTCTGAATTAGCGGAAATTAGAAATGTAAGAAGCGGTGCCACAACAGCTACGATTGGCACAAAACGATCATACAAAGGCCGTTTTACAAAGAAAGCATAGGTGAAAAGGCCAAGAATTGGGCCATAAGTGTACCCGGCAGCTTTAAATACGGCTACCACAACACTTTGATCATTGATTAGTTTAAAGAGTAAGATTACAACAACCAACAGCACCGAAAAGCCGACATGAACCCATTTCCTTATTGCTGTACTTGCTCGGTTCTGCGATTTTTCCAATCCTAAAAAATCGACACAAAATGAAGTGGTCATGGCCGTCAGGGCTGAGTCGGCACTAGAAAAAGCAGCAGCAGTTATCCCAATTAAAAAAGCTCCGGCAACCCAATACCCAAGATGATTGAGAGCCAGAAAAGGATAAACCTGATCGCTCATTGGAGGCAAGTTCACCTCCAGGAAATCGGCGTATTGATAGAGTAAATCGCCAAGCCCAAGAAACAACAGCACCACAAAAACAAACAAAGAACTAAATACCAGCATATTCTTACGGGCCTCTCCCAAGTTCCTGCATGTGAGATTCTTCTGCATAATATCCTGATCCATCCCATTGATCACCACTGCCATAAAGATACCGGCAAAAAATTGCTTATAGAAGAAATTAGGAGACCGCCATTCCCAATCAAAAATCTGACTTCGTGCGCTATCCGACACCGAAGAAGTCATCTGCATCGCACTGAACCCCATCGCATCACTAATTTTCCAAATCGTAAACACGACAGCCATCACCAAAAATGTAGTCTGAAGTGTGTCTGTCCACACAATCGTTTTTATTCCTGCACGATACGTGTAAAGCCAAATCAAAAAAATACTCACGGCAACCGAAACAGAAAAGGGCAAGCCAAAAGCATCGAAAAAAGCCAATTGCAGAACTAAGGCAACCAAATAGAGCCGGAAAGCAGCTCCAATCACTTTCGACAACAGAAAGAAAAACGAAGCTGTTTTCAAACTATAAAAACCGAGTCGTTCTTCTAAAAATGAATAGATTGAAATAAGATTTAAACGATAATAAAATGGTAATAAAAGAAAAGCGATCAACCAATAACCAACCAAGTTACCGAACACAAATTGCATATACGCGAATGACGAATTCGCCACTTCACCCGGAACCGAGATAAAAGTAACACCGGACAAAGAGGCGCCCAGCATACCGTAAGCAACCAAATACCAAGGCGATGACTTGTTCGCATTGAAAAAGCTCATATTATCAGCCCGACGTGAAGTCAAGACCGATATAAGCATCAATAACAAAAAATACGACGCGATGACAACAAATACGATAAGTGGGCTCATTTTAACGGATTTTCATCGGGGTACAAAAGATAGTTTCGACGCATATTTCGGTAATCCTCCAGTGGTTTTTGCCAACTATCCTCGATCTCTCCCAAAGTAGCTCCCGAGCGAATCTGATTTAGCAATTCGTCGGTCCCTGCCAAAAGGTTGAGCCAATTCGGAGAACTTAAAAAATCCGGTTCCTTTTTGAAATGGTGATAATATTTTAGAAAAAGCCCCAGGCTAAATCGATGAGAAAGCGTTTCGCCCCGCAAATCTTCACCATAGCAAGTCTTACCCTCCTGCTTAGGTTTTTTAGCCATCCCGGGGATGCTTTTCGGTGTAAATTGAAAATACCCCATTTGGCGATCGGGATAACCAACAACCTGAAATGGGAACTGTGTTCCCCGCCCGATACTCATCGTAGTTGCCTCAAAAAAGCACAGCGATGGATACAAGCGGATTGACAGGTCATTTGGCAAATTTGGAGATGGCTTCACCGGAAGTGAATAGGGTGTTTGATGGGTATAATTCTCAACCGGAACAACGGTAACACGACATTGCAAACTATCTTTTAGCCAATGCTGGCCGTTAATCATTAACGCCATTTCGCCGAGCGTACAACCATGTACAATGGGAATTGGATGCATACCAACAAAAGACTGAAACTTTAAGTCGAGCACAGGCCCGGCAATGTAGTCGCCATTAGGGTTCGGTCGGTCAAGAAGCAATAACGGAATTTGATTCTCAGCACAGGCCTCCATCACATAGTGCAAGGTACTCAGATAGGTATAAAACCGAACACCAACATCCTGAATATCGAACACCAGCAAATCGATGCCTTTCAGCTGATCAGTGGTCGGCTTTTTATTTTTACCATATAGCGAAACCACTGGTATCCCGGTCTTCTCGTCTACCTGATCGCCAATAAGTTCGCCAGCATCCGCGTCTCCCCGAAAACCATGCTCCGGACAAAACACTTTTTGAACAGACACTCCACGATCAAGTAAAAAATCGAGCAAATGCTGTTCGCCAACTCGTGAACTATGATTAACAACCAACCCGATCTTTTGCCCTTCCAGCAAACCCATATACCGTTCCGGGAGATCTGCGCCACACCTAACATCCTGAGTCCTGCCAACACAGCAACTAACCAGGAATAAAAGTTCCAAAACGAAAAACTTCATACCAAACCAATTGTTTTTACGAATGTAACAAAACGAGATTAATTCGTTCCCGATTTTCCATGTTCACTTAAACTTTATTAATTTTGAAATCGAAAACAGAAAACAATGAAACAAGCTTGTTCGTGCGTCGTCACACACCAACCCCAATGACGTCCAACAACATGATCGTTCCATCAGACAATTAACAATCAAACAATTATTCAATGAAATACCTGCGAGTAGCACTAATTTCAATAGTGCTTTTTTGCCCCATAATATCAACAGCGCAAACAAAACCAGCCTTTCTGAATCATTTGCATGACGCCTGGGTCGACAGCACTTTACAGAAGATGAGTCTTAAGCAAAAAATCGGTCAGCTCTTTATTGTGCAAGCATACAGCGAGACCAACTCAACCCCCGATGCTGTTCTGGCTGACATTCGGAATCACCAGGTTGGTGGAATTATTTTTATGCAGGGCACTGCGCCAAAACAAGTGCAGATGACTAACCTGTTCCAGCAAGCAAGTCAAATCCCCCTGCTGATCGCCATTGATGGCGAATGGGGACCGGCCTTCCGGTTGAAAGACACCCCGCGATACCCACTGCAAATGGCGCTGGGAGCAATACAAAACGACAGCCTGATTTACCAAATGGGAAGGGAAATTGGAACTCAGTTCAGGCGCATGGGAGTCCATATCAATTTCGCGCCGGTAAGCGATGTCAACAACAATCCGAACAACCCGGTCATCAACTACCGAAGCTTTGGCGAAAACCCACAGAATGTGGCCCGTAAAGCGTGGCTCTATGCCAAAGGGATGCAGGATTCAAGACTGTTGGCCGTAGCTAAACACTTCCCGGGACATGGCGACACAAATGTCGACTCCCACATTGGGCTACCCCAAATCAAACATCGCGAATCACACTTACGTGAAGTTGAGCTTTTTCCTTTTAAACAATTAGTTGACAGCGGAATTGGCGGCGTCATGACAGCACACATCCGCGTACCGGCCCTGGAACCTAACGAAAAACTACCGGCCTCTCTTTCACCACGTATCATCCAGGGGCGCTTAATCGAGGATATGGGATTTGGAGGATTAGTTTTTACCGATGCGATGAATATGCATGGGGTGACAAAACTCTACAAAGCAGGAGAAGCGGCTGTATTAGCGTTAAAAGCCGGTAACGACATGCTCGAGATTGTCCCCGACCTGAATGATGCGATAAACGAGGTAAACAAGGCAATTCAGAAAAATGATCTCTCGGAAGCCGAAATTGACTTACACTGTCGCAAAATTTTGGCTCTGAAAAAATGGATGGGACTGGACACCCTGCGCACAACTGACGCGACTGCTATTCAGGAAGAATTGAACAAGCCATCCTACCAACTCACCCAAAGGCTACTACATGAACAATCGCTGACCGCCTTGATTAACCGCGACCAGCTACTTCCACTTGAGCGACTGGACACACTAAAGGTAGCCGTAGTTTCTTTCGGCCGAATATCAGAAACAGCCTTTCAGAAAATGGCATCCCGCTTCATGGCTGTAGACTTTTTCAACCTAAAAAAAGAAGCCACACCCGAGGAAATAAACCGACTTGTGAAGCAACTAAAACCCTACAACTTAGTTATAGGAGGCATACACAACCTGAACCTGTCACCGAGTCGAAACTATGGAACAACCGCCGGAATGAGTGACTGGATAAAAAAACTGAACGATAAAAAACTAATCCTTGCGGTTTTCGGGAATGCCTATTCACTGGCAAAAATCCCGGGTATTGAGACCGTTGACGGCTTGCTGCTTAGCTATCAGGAAAACTCGATTACAGAAGAATTGGCAGCGCAGGCACTATTTGGTTCAATCGCTGCAAATGGCAGGCTACCGGTAAACGTCAATTCCTATTTCAGATTGAACGATGGACTTGATCTTAAAAAAGTAGATCGCCTGAAATATACAATTCCCGAGGAAGTGAAAGTCTCATCATCCTATTTGCAACGCCGGGTCGACAGCATCGCTCAACTTGGGATTAACAAAAAAGCCTTCCCCGGCTGTCAGATTCTGATTGCGATTGATGGAAAAGTTATTCTCAACAAATCCTACGGACACCACACCTACGAACAACGTGAGCCGGTAGAAGAATCCGACCTTTACGATATCGCTTCTGTTACAAAAATTTCAGGTCCATTGCCGGCCTTAATGAAATTGTATGACGAAAAAAGTTTCAATATCGACCTGCCCTTTTCGTTTTATTGGCCACCTTTTCGGGGAACAGATAAGGAAAAGATGACGTCACGTGAAGTTCTGGCACACCAGGCCCGACTAAAACCATGGATCCCATTCTGGCAGAATGAATTGAAGAAAAATGGCAATTCACGATTGTCCGTGTTTCGCGATACTCCGGACAACGACTTTAATATCCGCGTTTGCTCTCACCTCTACATGGATCGCCACAACAAAGAACGGATTTATGAGGAAATAAAAAATTCAACCCTGCTAAGCAGAGCAAAGTACACCTATTCCGATCTGGGGTTCCTTATATTCCCAAATATTATCGAGGAATTAAGCCATCGGGATTACGAAGACTACCTGTCTGATAATTTCTACAGACCACTGGGTGCATCAACCATCACTTACAATGCTTACAAACACTTTCCGTTGCGGCAGATTGTACCAACAGAGCAGGACGACCTATTCAGACATGAATTATTGCACGGATATGTCCATGATGAAGGCGCCAGCATGCTAGGTGGTATTTCCGGAAATGCGGGTATATTTTCAAGTGCGAATGATCTGGCAAAACTGATGCAGATGTACCTTCAATATGGGCATTATGGAGGAGTCAAATTCATCGACTCCACAAGCATAGCCGAGTTTACCCGGATTCAATACCCCAAAAACGACAACCGCCGTGGACTAGGGTTCGACAAACCCTTTATTGACAATCATAAGAACACACTGGAAAATGCTTTTCCGGCGGTTAGTGCCAGTCCGGAGAGTTTTGGACACACCGGGTTTACCGGCACTTTCGTTTGGATGGACCCGAAATATAAGATTCTGTTGGTCTTCCTCTCCAACCGGGTGAACCCAACTCGCAACAACAATAAAATCAGCCAACTAAACATCCGTCCTGCCCTTCATCAAATTATTTACGACAGCCTTTTCAGAGGACTGTGAGACTATTAAAATTTGTTAAAATGTTTTTTAACACATCAGTCTCTTTCGAACACCTCCACCCCTCAAAATCCCCATCAAGACAAGTATTTCGACACCAATAAAAGGTTACAACAAATTTTATCTGTCACCACCACGCCCATTCAAACCATGCGTGCGCTCCCTTTTAGATATGTTATTAATTTATTAATTCTAACTTTATGGGAGTTAATAAGTATTTGATAACCATAAAATCTTACTGTCATGGAGAGAAAAATCACCTTCAACGAGCTTCGTAAAATCAAAGACAGTCTACCTGAGGGGTCAATTCACCAATTAGCCGAAGAGTTTAATTTGGAAGTTGAAACCGTCAGGAATTATTTTGGAGGAGCTAATTATGATCGTGGACGATCTGTTGGAATACATGTAGAACCGGGGCCAAATGGCGGAATTGTTTTATTAGACGACACACAAATATTAGAGCGAGCAGAACAACTTTTAAAAGAAGTGCATTAATTCGAATTTACATTTTTAGTTTTTGTTTGGGAACTGTCAGCAACTTGCTGGCGGTTTTCTTTTTGCCATTTCTCAAGCACAAAAAAAACCGCATTCTGATCAGTAACTGATCAAAATGCGGTGCAGATATGAATCTTGTTTAATTTGGTCTATTTTCTGCTACGTTTTCCCGACGCTCCTGAAAATTCTTTTTTCTTTCCTCGGTTGCGTTGGAATGGTGGTCGTTCTTCGGCGGTAACCCGATCAACCTTCAATCCATGTCCGTCCAAAGAAGCACGGCTCATCGCATTAATCAATTCAGCTTCGTAACGACTATCAATCTCGAAGAATGAAAACTTACGTTGAATGTCGATTTTACCGATTTCGATGTTTTTGCGTTGAAGGTTCTCATTAATCAAACCCAACAAACGAGACGCATTCAAATTTTGCTTTTTCCCGGCGTTAATAAACAAACGCGAAAAGTCCATCCGGTCTCCACCACGAGAACTACCGCGCTGATCGCGATCGCGTCCACGAGATTCTTTCTCTCTCACGTTCAGATCAGGCGCATTTTTATAGTACGACAAGAAGCTGTTGAATTCGGCCGACACAAAGCGTTTCAGAATATCTTCGCTGCTTAATCCTTCAAATTTCTCCATAATGGCTGGCAAATATGGATCGATTCGAGATTCATTCACCTCAACCTGAGCAACTTTATCGATCAGGTGCATCAATTGAACTTCACAAATCTCCTCGCCACCCGGAACCGATTTCCGTTCGAATCGTTTTTGCGAAATTTTCTCAATCTGACGCATCTTTCCTGTTTCGCACATGTGCAAAATCGAAACTGAAATACCTTTCTTTCCGGCGCGTCCGGTACGTCCGCTACGGTGAATATAAACTTCCGGGTCGTCCGGCAAGCTGTAGTTGATTACGTGAGTCAACTCGGTCACATCCAAACCACGGGCAGCAACATCAGTCGCTACCAACATTTGCAGGTTTTTGCTGCGGAAACGCCCCATTACATGATCGCGTTGCGCCTGCGACAAGTCACCATGAAGTGCATCGGCATTGTAACCATCAGCCATAAATTGCTCAGCAACTTCACGTGTTTCCATGCGGGTACGGCAGAATACAATCGCATAGCAATTCGGATAGTTGTCTGCGATACGTTTTAGTGTCGCATATTTATCTTTAGCGTGCACAACATAGTAGTGATGTTGTACATTATCAGAGCCTTGATTACGCTTTCCAACAGATAATTCCTCTGGATTACGCAAATATTTCTTAGACATGCTGGTGATTTCAGCCGGCATGGTTGCAGAAAACAATAAGGTTTGCTTAATCGCTGGCGTATTCGCCAAAATGGCATCCATTTCTTCTTTGAACCCCATGGTGAGCATCTCATCTGCCTCATCAAGCACCAACCATCGGATATCGCTCACATTTAGCACATTGCGACGAATAAGGTCATGTACGCGACCAGGCGTTCCGACCACAATTTGTGCGCCACTGCGTAGTTCGCGAATTTGCTTGCCGATATCGGCACCACCGTAAACGGCTACATTCTTAAACCCTCTCAGGTTTTTCGAGAATGCCTCTAAGTCGCGGGTAATCTGTAAACACAGCTCACGGGTTGGACACAAAACCAATGCCTGAACGGCTTTGCTGTTTAGATCAACGTTGTGAAGCAGAGGCAATCCAAAAGCAGCCGTTTTACCGGTTCCTGTTTGCGCCAATGCAATCAAGTCGTTGTCGTTGTTTATAAGGTGTGGGATCGTTTTCTCCTGAATAGGAGTCGGTTGCTCAAAGCCCATTTCTGAAATGGCGCTGAGTAGTTCGGGCTTTAGACCCGTTTGTTCAAATGTCATCATCGTATTTTTAAGTTGAAGAGCTAACCGCCCTTCCGGTCCAAATAGCACTGATGACAAAAAACTAACTTTGCAATATATCCCCTTGCCACCGAT